>JAEXRL010000002.1 GCA_023440825.1 Pseudomonadota bacterium
CCGCAGATGCAGATGTATGAACTGCCGGTGCAGTACCCGGCCGATGGCGCGAAGTATGTCCCGGATACGGTCTATCTGCCGGTCGTCAAGTAGGAGATGCAACGATGAAAATGGCGAAATATACCGCGGCAGTCCTGTTTGCCGCGCTTCTCTGTGCCCCGCCGCCGGCGATGGCGTTTCTGCAGGAAGTGCATGACAGCGTGATCTACGTGCACAACACGATCAAGGCGATTCAGGACGAAGCCTATCAGCAGATGGCATTGGATATCGGCGCCGACCAGCTCGGAACGACCGGCGAAATCCTGAAAACCAGCGTGGACACGCTGAAAGTCACCAAAGATACTTTCGACGTCTGCAAGGACACCTACGATACTGCTATGGATATCTCCGGCTACATCGGAGACCCGATGAAACTGACTTCCTATCTGAACTCGCGCTTCTGGCACGAAAATGAGATCTCCGCTGCGCTGAACATCACCCGCGACGCGATGGAAATGGCCGACGGCGATGTCGCCTATACCGGCGAAATCGAATCGATGTTGCATCAGGTCGATTACGCGGTCGCCGACGTTCAATTGAAGCAGTCGGAGAATCTGGCGGAAACTCAGAAAGGGGCGATTGCGGTTCACAAGTTCATGGCGGAATGGGGACCGAAGGCGCTGATTCAATTGGCCGACCTGAACCGGGAGGATCAGAAATACAACCCTCGCGAATCCTCGCTGACGGAAATGCAGTACGCTGCTTACCGAAATGGGATCTGGCAGTCCAACACGCTCGGGCAGATGTTCGCGGCACAGACCGCCCACTCCGCAATGGTGGCGCAGCAGCTCTACATGGAAAACGCGCGTTTGGATCTTACGGATTACAAGCGGGCCAAGGCCATCCATGACAATCGGGAAGTTTCGGAATCCGGCGCGGAAGCGACGAAAAACAAAGGTTCCGTATCCGGCAATTTTATCGATGCGGTTCTCGGAAAGTAGGTTCAAATGACACCGGAAGCAACATTACGAAACATCATGCAGGTGATGCTGGAAACCCTGGACCGGATGTATATGGTCTGCATGGTTTTCGCATTCCTGATCATTCTGTTGTCGATCTATCGGAATTACAGCCAGTTCGGAGAGTTTTTCGGCTTGAAGTATATGGTTGCAATGCTGTTGACGATCGTTCTGCTTGCCCTGTTTCCGACCGTGAGCGATTATCTGTTCAAGGGGATGCTTCAGTGGGGACGCCAGACGACCGGCAAGGTCGAGGCCATCATGGAAACCCTGTTGGCCGTGGAGGTGGACGGTTCCTGGTACGACTCCCTCATTGCCGGAATCGGCGGCATGGTCTATAAAAGCGGAATATGGCTCGGAAAGGCGATTCGGGAAATCATGATCGTCGTCCTGTGCGGCCTCTTCATTATTTTGAAAACGCTCTCCCCGATTTTCATTGCAATGATGGCCGTACCGGAGCTGAAGAGCATCGGAATCAATTTTCTGACGCTGGTTTTCGGTTTCATCATGGCGCCGTTGTGCATGTTGTTCGGAGACCTGACGATGATCTGGGTTGCGTCCCAGATGTGGGAACAGACCGGAATGCTGGCGGCGGCAGGAGCCGCAGGGGCGAGTGTGACAGGAGGAGCCGGAGCTGCCGCCTTAACCTCTCTGGCGGCAAGTCCGCCCGGGGCGATTGTCATTGCCACCGGAGCGCTCGGGGCATTGGTTTCCTTTGCCTGCATCTTCCTGCTGTTGTGCATCGTGATGTATATCGGCATTCCGTGGGCGTGCCTCAGCTTGTTCCGCGGCGCCGGTATCGGCAATGCGCTGGCGATGTCGCTCAATACCGCTTCCAATGTGATGGCATTGGTAAAAAACAGTCAGGCGGCCGGAAAAGCCTCGACTGGGGGAGTAAGTGCGATTTCCAAAGTCCTTTCGGGAAGAGGCAGTGGAACTCCTCCCGCAGCTCCTCCGGAACTGAAAAACATACCGGCAGGAGGCAGGGAGGAGTGATGGAGCTTTTACTGTTTTTCTTCGGCAGGTGTCTGAGTGTTGTCAGGAGCAAACGGGTTCATTCCCGGCCGGGAGCGGTGCCGGCGCAGAATTTCCATCTGTTTCAAATGGAACTTGTAAGCCTCTTCGATCTTGCGCCGCTTTTCGGCTTCGGCTCTTGCGGCGGCGGCAGCCTGAGCTTTCTGCGTTTCCGCAATCGCCTTGATGTTTGCTTTGGTTTCATCGGATTCGCCGCAGCCGCTGCAGATTGCTCCCAGCAGGATTCCGGCGACAAGGGTGGAGAGAATCATGGCTTTCTTCATGGCAGTTCCTTTCTTTTGAGGAATTTTGATTATAAACGGGTCTGCCCGTTCACTGATCTGAACGGGCAGACCGGAAAGGCCATTTATGTTTTTTGAAACGGAAAAACAGATGAATGCTTATGAACTGGTCTGTCGGGAACGCCGCATATTCGTATTCTGGATCATTTACCATTCACTCGTCTGTACGGCAGTCGTCATCGGCGCATTTTTTGCGGTTCAGTACATGGTGATGCCGGACCGGGTATTGATTCTGGGAAGGGATCGGAATCTCTATGTCGGCAATTCCGCTCCCGTGGAATCGAAGGTCGTGCTGGAAGATATTTCGCTGCGGACAGCCTATGCGCTGCTTTCCCGCCGCTACGATATTCAGGATGACCGGCAGCTGAAGATGGTCTGTACACCGCGAGGCTTGAGCCAGGCCAAGGCGTATCTGAACGATACTCAGGAACTTTTTGAAAAGCGTATGCAGTTTCAGGAAATCGAGAACTGTTCAGTCGAATACTCCGCGAATGACGGAAAATACTTCTCGCTGGTGAAGGGTACTGCCAGACTGACGGGAATCTATTTCGGTTATCCGTATTCGCAGAAACGGGACTTCGCACTGCTGATGCGGTTGGAACGCTCCAAAGACGATTTCGAGCTGCCGTTCAAGGTCGCCGAGATGAAGCTTTATGAGGAGGAACATCGGGATGAATGATCACAGTTATCGCCATATGAACCAATGGATGTTCCGTGGAATGCTGGTCTACGTGCTGCTGTCGTTCCTGACGCCGATTCTGATGTATCAGTTCAGGGATAATAACAGGTTGATTGTGATCGACGGCCGGAACACCTATCACATCACGAAATATGCATCCCAGGAGCAATTGGTACAACTGTACGAATACACCGCACGTCTGGCGACCGACGCCTTTCTGATGCGGAATCCGAACGGGCTGGATCGCGCCGAACTGTTCGACGAGATGTATGTGGGCCGGGCGCGGCAGACGGCGTTGGACCTGATCAAGCAGGAAGGGGATATCTTCAATCGGCAGGATATCCACCAGAAAGTCGAGATCCTCGGGATCAAGGTGCTGGAGGCCGACAGCCGGACTTCCTTTCTGAAAATATCGGGACAACTGATTCGCAGCCGCCGGGATGCCGATACTCCGGTTGAGGTGCTGCGTTTTGAGATGTCCATGAATCTTTCGGTCAACTATGATCTCGCTAAGAATGCCGTATTTCCATTTGTCGTTTCCGACATTAACTATCAACAAGAAACAATCAGAAAACGGAGGTAATGCAATGTTTATGGGAAAAAAGCTGATCCCGTGTGTTTCAATCGCGGCAGCGGTA
>JAEXRL010000013.1 GCA_023440825.1 Pseudomonadota bacterium
CGAGGGGGCGATGGTGCATTTGTCGTCGCTAGCGGCCTCGGCCATTGGACGATTTAGCTTGTTTAGCCAGGAGCGTTTGCGCTTACTAGTGGCTTGCGGGGCAGCAGCGGGGGTGGCTTCCGCCTACGGAGCACCTATTGCAGGCGCGGTGTTTGTGGCGGAAATCGTGCTCGGTGTAATGAGTATTTCGGTCTTGGGTCCGCTGTTTGTGGCAGCGGCTAGTGCGAACTTAACCATGCGCATGTTAGGCAGTTATCAGGCTCCCTATCAGATGCAATTACCCGAGCAGGTATGGGGCTGGAGCATTTTGCTCTTTGTGCTGTTGGGAATATGTATAGGTTTGGCTGCACCGGCTTTTTTGAAGTTGATGAATTTTTTTCGGCGTCTCTTTAAAAAGACGGGTTTGCCCCTGCCTTTGCGCCTGAGCGCAGGTGGGTTGCTAGTAGGACTGGTGTTGGTGTTTGTGCCGGATGCGGCAGGTAATGGATACAGTGTGGTGTCGTCTATGCTGCATCAGTCATGGACGTGGTGGGCCGTATTAAGTATTTTATTTTTTAAGCTGTTAGCTACCGGTTTAACGGTTGGTTCGGGTGCGGTAGGGGGTGTGTTTACACCCGCTATTTTTGTGGGGGCAGCTTTTGGAACCTTATTTGGCAAGTTGGTTATGCTGATTTTGCCAGATCTTCAGGTCCCTCTGTACTTCTTCACGCTGGTGGGTATGGGCGCGTTTTTAGGAGCGGCAGCCAATGCGCCTTTTATGGCATTGTTGATGCTGTTTGAAATGACGCTGAGTTACCAACTGGTATTACCTTTGATGCTCGCGTGCGTCATGGCATATTTTGTCTCACATGCTGTGGCTGAGGTCACTATGTACGAGGTCACGCTGGTGCGTGAGCGCGATGCCTTGCTACGTCACAAATTGCGCCACACCTCATTGAATGACCTTATCCGCCCGGCCGATACAGTGATTAAAACGGATGCCTTAGTCAAAGATGCGTTACAGATGTTTTTGGAGTATCCGGTAAAATACCTCTATGTGCTGGATGATCAACATCACTATCAAGGCGTGATTGCGCAGCAGGATATTACCCGCCTACTCATGGACGATGCCGAGGCTCAGCAGCGCTGCGTAGGTGATATTTTGCGTATGGATTTTGTTCAGCCACTTAAGCCAGGTATGAGCCTAGACGAAGCTCAGGAATTGTTTATTCACTTTAGTGGTGAACGCTTGCCGGTGATTAATGCGGATGAGCAGGGGCGTTTGCTCGGTGTGGTGTACAAATCGGCGGTTCTGGAAAAGTACTCGGCTATCAAGCGCTCTTTGGATAGCAGTGGTGAAGTGATGTTTGATCTGAAGGCGGGCCGTTAATATTTTCTGGCAGCGCATTGTTATGTTTATAAACTCTTACGCGCAAGCGAGTGTCGGTGTATTGCTCAGCGCTATAGTGCTGACCGTGCACAGTGCAGGGGCTGCTCGGCTAGAGCACTTGTCCGCAGTGCAGCTTTACAAGGTTGAGAATACTGCGGCGCCGGCGGCTCAGCCCCTGCCAGAACCCATCGCTTTTTTTGATACCTGGGATGAGGCTTGGGAGCCACAAGATCATACATTAACCTATTTAGCGTATACAGGGCCTCGCTTACGGCCTACGGGTCTGGGGCCTGGAAAACTTGGGCTTCAGCGACCTAGGCAAGTGCAATGGCAGACGCGCAGTCTTGACGTGCCGGCCTATAGCAACTGGGAGCTAGGTGTAAATAACTGGCGTTACCGCGACGAGGAAGGTTTCAGTCTGGTCGTAGGAGGGCGTGCGGCCAGTGCGCCCAGTTGGGCCAGAGACGTGCGCTTAAGTGGTTTAAGCGTGGAGCAGCAGTACGCCGAGCAGGGGGCTTTGCCCGCCTGGTCGTATGCGGTCTCGGTAGGGGCCTTGGTATTAAGCCCTGCAACACAGCAAGGCGATTTACGTTATGGAGCGACCGCGGCCAGTATGACGACCAGTGTCGAGCCTTTGTCCAATTTACGGGTGGATACCTTGCTGGAAAATAGCACGGGCCTCGCGGTATATGGGCTAGGTGCGCGTTATGGTACTGACTATTTGGGGGAGTTGCAGGCCAGCGTCGCCCGTTCAAATCATCGCTACGGGCAGGGCTGGCGTTATCAGGCGTCCTATGGCTTGGAACTGTTCGAAGATACGCAGTTGCGCTGGAAACGCGAGCAGTATGAGTCTGAATTCGCCGATTTGAGCCGTTATCAAAATCTAGCGTCTCAACGGGCTGGCGCTTCTCAGGCTTGGGAGTTACATACCACTCTTCCGTATTTGGGCAGTATCAGTACGGCTTATGAAATAGCACGAAATGATTTGGGTATTAAAGATAGGTATGTAGGCGTGTCGCAACAGTTCTGGTACAGTTCCAGCCTACGAGTGCGTTTACAGGCGCGCCAGCATCTTGATGGGCAGAACTCCAATGTTGCCCTGTATTTCTCTTTACCCGTTTTTTAAGCATAGGCATGTCTCAAACTGCACTTGATGTATTACAGGACGTTTTTGGTTACGACAGCTTTCGTGGTAAGCAATACGACGTAATTCAGACTTTGTTGCAAGGGGGGGATGCCTTAGTGCTGATGCCAACCGGCGGCGGTAAGTCGCTGTGTTATCAAATACCGGCTTTGCTGCGTGGTGGTACGGGAATCGTGGTGTCGCCCTTGATTGCTTTGATGCAGGATCAGGTGGATGCCTTAACCGAGCTGGGAGTGAAAGCGGCGTACCTGAACTCCAGTCAGGATTGGCAGACGATACGCGAGGTTGAGTATGAGTTCGCCACAGGACAACTGGATCTTTTGTATGTGGCCCCAGAACGCTTGCTAACGGATCGTTGCCTAGATATGTTGGCTCGTGCGAATTTGTCTTTGTTTGCGATTGATGAGGCGCACTGTGTGTCGCAGTGGGGGCATGACTTCCGGCCAGAGTATTTGGGGCTGTCCTTATTGGCCGAGCGTTGGCCTGATGTGCCTCGAGTGGCTTTGACCGCTACGGCTACCGCGCAAACGCGAGCCGAGATTGCCCAGCGTTTGAATCTGGAGCAAGCACAGCATTATGTGTCTAGCTTTGACAGGCCTAATATTTTTTACCGCATCGTAGAAAAAAAAGAGGTGCGTCGACAACTGCTGGCGTTTATTCAAGAGGAACACCCGAATGACGCCGGCATTGTCTATTGCCTATCGCGCAAGCGGGTGGATGAAACGGCCGCTTTTTTATGCGAGCAGGGCATACATGCTTTGCCCTATCATGCGGGCTTGGATGCCGAGCACAGAGCGCGTAATCAGGCCCGTTTTCTACGCGAAGAAGGGGTGGTGATGGTGGCCACCATCGCTTTTGGCATGGGGGTGAACAAGCCAGATGTGCGTTTTGTTGCGCATATTGACTTGCCCAAGTCGGTGGAAGGCTATTATCAAGAAACAGGGCGTGCGGGGCGCGATGGAGAGCCAGCTACCGCATGGCTGGCGTATGGTTTACAAGACGTGGTGCAGTTGCATCGTATGGTGGCCGAATCACTGGGAGACGAGGCACACAGGCGTAACCTTGCGCAACAGATAGACGCCATGTTGGCGTTGTGTGAAACCACTTCCTGCCGGCGTCAGCGTTTGCTGGCGTACTTTGGCCAGCAGATTGAGGCCTGTGGTCATTGCGATACGTGTTTGGAGCCCCCGGAAAGCTGGGATGGTACGGTGGCGGCACAAAAGCTGTTATCGGCTATTTTCCGTTTGTGGCGTGAACGTGGGCAGCGTTTTGGCGCCGCTCACCTCATTGATATTTTACACGGCAAGCGCACGGAAAGAGTACTTAGTAACCAGCACGAGAGCCTGAGTGTTTTTGGGGTGGGGACTGAGTTAAATGCCCAGATGTGGCGTAGTGTATTGCGTCAGTTGCTGGCACAAAACTTAATTGAAGTGGATACAGAAGGGTATCGCACTTTGGTGCTTACTGAGGCCAGCCGCGCTGTGCTCAAGGGCGAGCGCCGTTTGTTGTTACGTCGTGAAAGCGCCAGTGGCCCAGCAGCCCACAAGCTGAAGTCTCAACGCGCCGAAGAGCCCGTCTTAGAGGGCGACGATTTACGTTGTTTTGAAGCCTTACGTGACTGGCGAGCTAGCGTGGCTCGTGAGCAGAGTGTGCCCGCTTATGTCATATTTCATAATGCGACCTTACGTGAAGTGGCGCAAAGACGACCCAGCACAATGGCGGAGCTGGACGGGATTAGCGGAGTGGGCGCGCGTAAGCGTGACACCTATGGTCAGGCTTTATTAGATTGCGTGGCCAGTGTGATCAGCCGTACGGCGCAAGAAGCTTAGCTATCGGCGAATAAGCCTGTGTTGGTACTGGAGCCTGGTGCTTGTAGACCCAGGTGACGCCACGTGTTTAAGGTGGCGCAGCGACCGCGTGGGGTACGTTGCAAAAACCCGTGCTGAATCAGATAAGGCTCAATGACGTCCTCAATGGTGTCGCGTTCTTCGCCTATGGCGGCTGCCAGACTGTCTACCCCGACTGGGCCACCGTCAAACTTATGCACAATGGCCTCGAGTAGCTTGCGATCCATGAGGTCTAGTCCTTGTGGATCGACCTCTAGCATAGACAGCGCAGCCTTGGCGGATTCGGGGCTGATAATGCCGCCCGATTTAACGTCTGCGTAGTCGCGTACCCGTCGTAATAAGCGGTTGGCAATCCGAGGCGTACCGCGTGAGCGACGGGCAATTTCGTAGCTGCCTTCAGGCGTGCTTTCTACGTTGAGCAATTGGGCACTGCGGTGCACGATGTGGTTCAGGTCATCGACAGAGTAAAACTCCAGACGAGATACAATACCAAAACGATCGCGCAAGGGATTGGTGAGCATGCCAGCGCGAGTGGTTGCGCCCACAAGTGTGAAGGGCTGTAAATCGAGTTTAACGCTGCGGGCAGCGGGTCCTTCACCGATTAGTATGTCGATCTGAAAGTCTTCCAGAGCGGGATACAAAATTTCTTCGACAACGGGTGAGAGTCGGTGTATTTCGTCAATAAATAAAACATCGTTGGCCTCTAGGTTGGTGAGCAAAGCGGCTAGATCACCGGGGCGCTCAAGTACGGGGCCAGAGGTTTGGCGCATATTGACTCCCATTTCGTGAGCAATAATATGCGCAAGCGTGGTTTTTCCTAAACCGGGTGGGCCAAATAACAAGACATGATCGAGGGCTTCTTGGCGTTTACGAGCTGCAGCAATAAAAATTTCCAGTTGCTCGCGCGCGCGCGGTTGTCCCACATAGTCGTGCAGACTTTTGGGGCGTAACGCTCTTTCAATGGATTCCTCGGCACTGGACAAGCTTGCTGGTGTGACAACACGAGTATCGGGTAAGGGCGTGCTGGATAAAGAGTCTGAGTGTATGGCCATGGGATAAGGACTGATTGAATACACAGTATGGTACACCATGCCTAGCTGTTTTTGCTACTGATGGGCTGATCCTGTTTGCTGCCAGGCATGCAGTTTTGTTTGTATAAATACAGGTTTTCTTGACCTGGAGGATAGACGTGCGTGCGTGGCTCTGTCATGCTAGCTAGCACGATAATAAGTCTTGGTTTTTTAGCGTCATTCGCTTCATTAAGGATAGTTATGTTAAGCACAGACAAGGCCAGCTACGAAGATGTTTTATTGGCGGCGCATACCTTGCGTAATGTAGTGTTACGCACGCCGGTGTTAAGCTCACGCAGTCTTAACGAGCAGTACGGAGCGCAGTTCTTTTTTAAATGCGAGAATTTTCAGCGTGGTGGAGCATTCAAGTTCAGAGGCGCTTATAACGCTTTAGCTAGGCTGACCCCGGAGCAAAGACGTGCTGGAGTGGTCACGTACTCGTCTGGTAATCATGCTCAGGCGGTAGCCTTGGCAGCGCGTTTACTAGGGGTGCAGGCCACTATTATTATGAATTCAGACGCGCCAAACGCAAAAAAACAAGCCACCTTGTCCTACGGCGCTGAAGTCATTGAGTACGATCGTTTGACACAAGATCGTATGCAATTGGCCGATAAGCTGGTGTCCGAGCGAGGCTTGTATTTGATTCCGCCGTTCGGGCATAAACATGTCTTAGCCGGGCAGGGTACCGCGGCCAAAGAGCTGTTCGAGGAAGTGCCGGGCTTGGACGAGCTGTATGTGCCTTTAGGCGGCGGGGGCTTGTTATCAGGATGCTTGTTAGCAGCACAAGGTCTGCAGCCAGACTGCAAGGTGTATGGGGTGGAACCGCAAGCGGGTAATGATGCCCAGCAATCCTTGCGAGTGGGGCACATAGTACAAATCCCGCCTCCGGTTTCAATTGCCGATGGCGCAGTCACCGTATCGTTGGCTCCTATTACCTTCGATATTATCCGCACGTATGTGCAGGCTATTCTCACGGTCAGTGATGAGCAACTGCTGGAGCGTCAGCATTTCTTTCTTGAGCGCATGAAAATGCTGGTCGAGCCTACTGGCTGCCTTGGGGCGGCCGCGGCCGTAGCACAGCCTGAGCGCAAGGGTAAACGCATTGGTGTGCTGATTAGTGGTGGCAATATAGACCTATCCACCCTGGCCAAGTACTTAAGTGCTCAATCAGGGGCGTGATAAGGACTTTAAAGCTTGCCTGATACCTTCGGACACGTCCAGGTCTTCAGGCAGGTTTTTTACGGCGGCACTGGCTTCTTTGCTGGAATAGCCTAAGGCTTCCAGAGCATGCAAAATGTCATGACGACTTGAACCCTTGGCTTCCGGGGGGCTAATACCCAGGTCGGCTCCCAGTTTGCCCTTGAGTTCTAGCAATAAGCGCTCGGCGGTTTTCTTTCCTATGCCTGGCACTTTCATTAAGTGCGTGCTTTCTTGGCGAGTTACCGCGTCGGCCAGCTCTTCAACCGTCATGCCCGACAATAAAGAAAGTGCAGTGCGCGCGCCCACGCCAGTGACTTTAATCAAGGTACGAAAGCAACTACGTTCGGCAGCACGACTAAAACCAAATAACACGTGTGCGTCTTCTCGTATGGCCAAATGAGTATAAAGTTCGACTTCGGCCCCGAGCTCTGGCATGTCGTACAGTGTGCTCATGGGGACGTCGATTTCATAGCCTACGCCATTGACGTCGATGCAAACAGTGGGTGGCAATTTTTCAATAAGCTTGCCACGTATACGTCCTATCATGAGTTTTCCTTGAATCGCTTAACGAATAAGGCGACCGCCACGGATGCGGCGTGCGCCGGTTAACGGTGCGTGTTTTTCCAGTTGCTGTAAAGCGGGTGCATACTGTGCATGGCTGATAGCGCAGGCCAGTGCGTCGGCCGAATCCGGGGAAGGGGTGCCATTTAGCTGCAACAGATGTCTGACCATCACTTGAATTTGTTCTTTGGCGGCGTGGCCGTGGCCAGTGACGTTTTTTTTAATTTGTAAGGCCGTGTATTCGTGTACTGGCAAGTCCGCCAGGGCCAATGCACACAGAGCTGCCCCCCGCGCTTGCCCAAGTAACAGGGTAGAGTGGGGGTTGGTGTTTACAAAAACCTTTTCAATGGCCGCCACCTGAGGGCTATTGGCCTGAATAATTTCGGAAATATTTTCCAGTATTACTCTTAGGCGTTGTTCCAGACTTAGGTCAGTGGGCACTTTAATCGTGCCACTACTGACGTATTGCAGCCGGGAACCCTGTACGTCGATGACACCGTAACCGGTGAGTCGCAGTCCAGGGTCTATCCCAAGTATGCGCATATTAATGGCGGAAGTGGCGGGTGCCGGTTAGCACCATGACTATGCCCCGCTCGTTCGCGGCAGCAATAACCTCATCGTCACGCACACTGCCACCAGGTTGTATCACGCAAGTAGCACCGGCCTCGGCCACCACGTCCAGGCCATCGCGGAACGGGAAGAAGGCGTCCGAAGCCACCGCTGAACCCGCTAGGCTTAGGCCTGCCTGGGTGGCTTTGATGGAAGCGATCTTGGCAGAGTCGACACGACTCATTTGGCCCGCCCCTACACCCAGTGTTTGACCAGCGCCACAAAATACGATGGCATTGGATTTGACGTATTTAGCGACGTTCCAGGCGAACAGCATATCTTGCATTTGTTGCGCGTTCGGCTGTGCTTGGCTAACGACCTTGAATTGAGTGCTATCGTCGCGGAAGGTATCGGGGGTTTGAACCAGCCAGCCACCGCCTACCCGTTTAATGTCAAAGGGGTTGTGGGCATCGCCTGCAGGCACGCGTAAGACACGAACATTTTTCTTGGCCGCGAAAATATCCAGTGCGCCTTGGGTATAGGCAGGGGCTAACAGCACTTCTACAAATTGCTGGCTGATGGCTTGGGCGGCTGCTTCGTCCACTTCGCGGTTAAAAGCAATAATGCCCCCAAAGGCCGATGTGGGGTCAGTGGTAAAAGCACGCTGATATGCCTGTGCAGCGGTATCGCCTAAGGCTACGCCACAAGGGTTTGCGTGTTTGACGATGACACAGGCACCACTATCAAAGCTGCGTACGCACTCCCAGGCCGCGTCAGCATCGGCAATATTGTTATACGACAGCTCTTTGCCTTGCAGTTGCTCGTAGCGGCCTAGCAAGCCGGCGCCAATGTTTGCATCGGCATAAAATGCAGCCGACTGGTGTGGGTTTTCACCGTAACGCAGGGCTTGGCTTTGCTTTAACTGTACTGTTAGCACTTGAGGCCATACCTGACGTTCGGGCACGGCGTCTAGATCGGGCTCGGCTTGGCTCAGACTGCTTAGGTAGGCGGCAATAGCGCCGTCGTAAGCGGCTGTATGGGCATAGACTTTAGCGGCCAACTCCAGGCGTAATCCGTACGAGGTTTGTTTGGCAGGGCTGTCCAGATCGGCCAGTACACGCGGATAGTCGGCTGGGTCGATCACAACACACACACCGCCTTCAGGGCCACCGTGGTTCTTGGCGGCTGCGCGTAACATGGCAGGGCCGCCAATATCAATGTTTTCTACCGCATCGTTAAAATTGCAATCAGGGCGTGCAATGGTTTCACGAAAGGGGTACAGATTCACCACGAGCAGGTCGATACGGTCGATATTGTGTTCGGCAAGAGTAGCCAGATGCTCGCTATTGTCTCGGCGTGCCAGCAGGCCACCATGAATGCGGGGGTGCAGGGTTTTAACCCGGCCATCCAGAATTTCTGGTGAGCCGGTATGCTCTGCCACCTCGGTGACGGAAAGCCCAGCCTGGGCTAATAATTTTGCTGTGCCGCCTGTAGACAAAAGCCGGATACCGCGCTGGGCTAGCGCCTGAGCGAATTGAACGATACCGGTTTTGTCGGAGACAGAGAGTAGAGCTGTCTGGATAGTCATGTAAGAAGTGTGTTGGGGTGAGTTCAGGGTTGGATATTATGGGCGTTGAGCTTTTTGCGTAAGGTGCTGCGTGTAATACCTAGCATTTCCGCTGCTTTGGATTGATTGCCAGCAGATTTCTCCAGGGCGACCTGTAAAACGGGTCGCTCTACGCATGAAATCACCATGGAAAGCATATCGCGTGGCTCGGAGTCACCGAGGTCAGCAAAGTAGCGTTCCAGGCGCTCACGCACGGATTGCTCTAGTGGATTCGTAATTGACATTTGTTTTTCGTAAAAGCGTGACTAAGAAATTAAAATAAACTAGTTTTGCCCCTGTATATAAGGGGCGTCTTGGGGACAAAGGTCGAACCATTGTTCCAGGGCCTGGACTTGTTCACTGGTGCTGTCAATCTGGTTAATATGCTTTAGCCAATGAGTGGACTGTGGCATGTCGGCCAGATACCAGCCTATATGTTTACGTGCTGTTCGCACCCCAGTGTACTCGCCATAAAACGAATAGTGGTCTTCAAGGTGTTCGAGCATGCAGTGCCGCAATTCGCCAAAGCTGGGAGGTGCGCGGTGTGTGCCGTGCTCAAGATAATGCAGTATTTCGCGAAAAATCCAAGGGCGTCCTTGAGCTGCACGCCCCACCATAATTGCATCCGCTTTGGTGTACTCTAGTACGAATTTCGCTTTTTCGGGATTATCGATATCCCCGTTTGCAATGAGCGGAATTGATATGTTCTGCTTTACTTCACGTATGGTGTCGTATTCGGCCTGACCTGTGTAAAAGTCGCAACGAGTACGCCCGTGCAGGGTTAAGGCAGCAATTCCAATGCTTTCCGCCATTTTTGCAACCCGAACGGCGTTACGAGAGTCTTGGTCCCAGCCAGTACGGGTTTTAAGTGTAACCGGAACCTGATGTGGCGTACATGCCTTGACAACGCTTTCCAGTATACGAGCAATTAAATCTTCGTCTTTGAGTAAGGCCGAGCCAGACAAGACGTTACAGACCTTTTTCGCGGGGCAGCCCATATTAATATCAATGATACGAGCGCCCTTGAGCACATTAAATACGGCCGCTTCAGCCATCATTTCGGGGTCTGAGCCGGCAATTTGCACAGCGACTGGGTCGATTTCCCCTTCGTGGTTCAGGCGTCGTGAGGTTTTTACGCTATCCCAGAGTCTGGGGTTGCTTGCGGCCATTTCAGACACGGCATAACCGGCGCCCAGTGATTTACACAGGCGACGATAGGGTCTATCTGTTACTCCAGCCATGGGAGCAATAAAAATAGGGTTGGGAAGAGTCCAGGAACCGATGCGCATTCGTATGATTTTACCCATGCAAAATGGGCTTGTGGGATAAGTGTTAGCGATGAGCTTAAGCGCGTAGACCCAAGAGTAACTGACGGGCAAAGGGTAGCCGTGCTAATGGCAGCGTGTCCATAGCTAGTAGGCCAAGGCCACAAGCATGTTGTATCAAGGGGTTGCGCGTTGCAAACAGGCGCGGCAAGGTGTCAGTAATAGCCGCTGTAAGCCAGCGGTCGGGGCGGCGTAATTGCTGGTAGTGTTGTAGACATGTCAGCGGCGACGAGGCGCTACGCGCTTGCCAAGGGGCTAAAGATTGTGCCAGTTGTGCAACATCGCGCAGCCCTAGATTCAGTCCTTGCCCAGCGACAGGGTGTAGCGTTTGAGCGGCGTTGCCGGCGGCGGCAATACGTGGCGCTAATAATGACGGGCCAGCATGCAGGGCCAACGGGAAAATGTGTCGGCTACCGTATAGGTGTAATGGGCCGAGACGATCGCCAAAACTGGTTCGTAAATCTTGTTCGAAGGTGCTGTTTGGTGCCTTGTAAAGTTGTTCGGTACGAGCCTGAGGGTTACACCAGACCAGAGCGTATAAATTGGCCCCATCAGGGTGCGGAAGCAGTGCCAAGGGGCCCTGTGATGTAAAGCGCTCGTAGGCCCATTCAGCTTGGGGGGCGTCGGCACGTACAGTGGCTAATAAGGCGTGCTGCGAATAGTGCCGACGTAGCCCCTGTGCAGGCTTGCCATCGCACTGTACTGCGATGGCTGCGTGTATACATCCCTTGTCATGTGTCACCTGGACATGTTCGCCATGGTGTTGCGCCTGCGCTTGAGCAGTCTCTATGAATGTCACCCCACTGTGTAGCAGTGCTTGATGTAGCCTTGCCAGTAGCTCATCGTATTTGACGACCGCCCCTAAACTGGGTACTTGCATTTCCTTTGCGCTGATCAGGCAGCGCCCCAGGCGTCCTTGCTGTGATACATGCACCCACTTCATTGGGGCTTGCTTTTCGGGCCATGCCTTGAGCTGTTGTAATAGCTGCTGACTACCAAAGTTCAAGGCCAAGGTACGGGGGTCGCCAAGGTGTTGCGACGAGTCAGCACAGTGGGCGCGACCTAGCAGTACGATACGCTCTGGTGCCTGACTTTGTTGTGCCAATAGTAGCGCTAGGCTGGCGCCTACCGGGCCTGCTCCACAGATGGCAATATCAAAATTAGGCTCAGTCATGACGGGTCCTTGCGTACGGATGATTACTATATAAAGAGTAATTGTACGGGATGCGCATAATCCTTACACTGTACAGGTCTGTGTTTTTGATCTCACCCCATGATTATGAGTACAGCGTATAAAAAACAGATTGTGGCGGCGGCCTTAGCCTTAAGTTTGGGCCTTATAGGTGCCCATGCTTGGTATCTGGCGCGCCCGCGAGCGTGGCTATGGACCGCGCTAAGTGGTGCGCTGATCGCAGCGGCCCTGTTCCAACCTGTGTGGTGGGACAATATATGGGCCTATTTACTGTGGTTGCCAGCAACTGTGGCCGTGGTGGAAAGTGTTGTGCTGGCTTTAGCCGAACCCGCTCATTTTCGGGCTCGCTATGGGCATCCACAAGGCGTTTTACACGCACGCGGATGGTCCAATATCTTGGTGGCGTTAGTAGCTCTTGTGATTGGGGGCACTATTTTGCTGTATTGGCTGGCCATGATCATGATGGCTGGTCTGAGCATGCTGGGCTGGCTAGACGTGAGCGCCTATTAAAATATTGCCTAGAGTGTTGTAAAGAAATGAGTTTTTGCAAATATTTTACACTTCGAGCATGGTCTTGTAGGTGCTTTTCAGTTAAAATACGAATTCTGTAATTTCATAGGAGCTGAGTGGTGACGACCGACCCCGGCGACAGTCCTAGTCGACATAAGTGCGACTTCATTCTGTTCAGGCATCAGTCCTGCTGACTCCTATCACTCAGCCACTGTACGCCTGACTTTTATCTTTAAACAGGCGTGGCAGTAAAGCAGTCGTTCCGACTGTCCTCACTTCCCGCATATTTCTTTATTCCAGTATTTGGCAGTGTTGCCCCTACGGAGGAAATCATGCGTTTATTCGATCTCTTCTTACGCCGTGCTGGCGTACCTGCAGGCAAGGTGCGTTTAACGGCTCCACTTTCAGTATCTCGTCTTACCGTTATCTGTCCACGTCACGAATTGCCATTTGTGCGTCGCCGTATTTACTCTGGCTTGAATGGGGCGGGTATTCGGGTAGCGAACCTGGAAATCAATCATTCAGACTCTCATCACACTGCCCAAGCCAGTGTGACCATTACTTGCCCGCCCGAGTTGCGTAGCGAGTTGATGCAGCGTGCTCGTCAGATCAGCCATGTGCCAGGGGTGTTACAGGTAAAGTGGGCCGAGCGGCAGCGGATTGCATTAAACTAGTCAGCATCGTGGTTTTTCAATCAGTCATTTCATGATCGTGCTTGACTGGCTTACGCCTTGGGAGTTCTCTCCTACTCTGGTACTGTGTTTTATTGCCGCTATCGTGTTGTACGTGCGCGGCTGTCGGGTGCATAGGCCAAATGGGTTTCGGCAGTTTCTGTTCTGGTTTGGTCTGATTCTGCTGTATCTATCTTTACACACGCGCGTCGATTACTATGCCGAGCGCATGTTCTTTATCCACCGTTTACAGCACTTAGTGCTCCATCATTTGGGACCCTTGCTATTGATGGGCGCCTATCCGGGCCAGACCCTACGCGCTGGCCTGCCCTTGTCTTGGCGGCGTGCTCTGGCCCAATGGCTGCGTCGTCCTTCCGGTCGCTTTGTTGAAGCTGTCCTGACGCATCGCATTCTGGTGCCGTTGTTATTTGTCTTGCTAGTGCTTGTCTGGATGCTGCCTGTGGTGCAGTTTTATTCCATGCTGGATTGGCGTTTGTATCGTCTGATGAACTGGTCGGTAGTGATTAGTGGGTTCATGTATTGGAACCTGATTCTTGACCGGCGTCCTTCGCCACCAGCAGCCTTAACAGCAGGTGGACGGGTTTTATCGCCTATCATCACAACAGTGCCACAAATGATTACGGGTGCCATTATTACCTTTACGGAATATGACTTGTATCCTATTTTCGATTTATGTGGCAGAGCTTTACCGGGTTGGGATGCCGTTCAGGATCAGGTGGCGGGCGGTTTAATTATGTGGGTGCTGGCAGGCTTTGTGGAAGTCTTTGGGGTATTGTACGCTTTAGGTACCATGATGCGGCTGTCGGCCAAGAATCGTCTGCCTGATAAAAGTAGACGAGCAGCCGTGACAGCAGCAATATCGACCTCGGTTCGACAGTAGCGGAGTACGTATGCCCTTTTTTTCGGTTCCACAACGGTTTGGTATGCACGTTTTGGCGGTGGTGCTCGGTGCTTGCCTACTGAGTCAGCCAACAGCACAGGCTCAGCCTACAGGTATTCCTAGTATGGGCAGTGCCTCTGGTGCAGAGTTATCGCCGTCTCTTGAGCGTACTCTGGGTAATGCCATTATGGAGCAGGGCAGACGTTCCCCCGAGTATATTGCCGATGCTGATGTGAATCAGTACCTGACTCAGTTGGGGCGTAAACTGGCCCAGTATGCCCCGAATCTGCAGCAACCGATCACTGTGTTTGCCATGCGCGATAGCAGTATTAACGCGTTTGCCTTGCCTGGGGGGTATATTGGCATTAATAGTGGCTTGTTTACCGCCTCACGTTCCGAGTCTGAGCTAGCCTCGGTGATCGCTCACGAAATTGGTCACGTATCACAGCGACACGTGGCGCGTGGCATTACACAGAGCGCGCAAAGTAATCACCTGATGATTGCAGCCTTAGCCGGTGCCTTACTGGGTGCCTTGGCCGGTAGTGCGGATCTGGCAATCGGTGCAGCGGCTTTTGGGCAGGCGGCAGCGGTAGATCGCCAGTTGGGCTTTTCTCGTCAGGCCGAGCAGGAAGCCGATCGCGTGGGATTTGAAATGTTGCGTAAGGCTGGGTTTGATACCCGCGGCATGGTGCAGATGTTTCAGCGTCTAATGGCCAATTCACGGCTTAATGAAAGCAGTAATCCGAATGTGTACACCAGCACTCACCCTTTGACCACACAGCGTTTGGCTGACGTGGAAAACAGGGTGCAAGCGCAAGGCACGAGTTCGCATGCCGATAGCTTGTCATATGTCTACTTACGCACTAAGTTGCTGGTTATGCAGGCCTCTAGCGGTCAAGCATTACGCACGGTTGAACAGTCTTTGCGCAGTCAGGCCAATACGGTCGATAACGCCTTGGAACGTTCGGCGGCGTATTATGGCCTGTCGTATATTGCCTGGACGCGTCAAGACTATGCACAAGCGCAGCAATATTTAGATGAAGCTTATACAGGATCGCATTTTCAGGCTGCCGAGCTTGATGTGCTGGCGATACAAATTAGCTTGCGTGAACAGAACCTGGCGCAAGCACAACGTCTGTCCGAACAGGCTTGGGCGCGTTGGCCTGACAGTGAGGCGGTAGCCTTGGCGTATGTGCAGGTGTTGCAGCAAGGTAAGCGAGACGCTGAGGCGATACAGTTCCTCAGCCAGCGTATCGAGCAGTGGCCTGAGTTGCCCAGGCTGTATCAACTGCAGGCACAAAGTTATGACAGACTGGGTGATGGCGTTCGTGCGCGCTTGGCCATGGCCGAGTATTACCAGTTAATTGGGGCATTACCTACGGCAGTGGATCAATTGCAGCAGGCTCGTAACTTAACGACCGATTTTTATATGCAATCGGAAATTGATACGCAAATTAGTTACTTGCGGCGACGTTTGGAAAATGAGCGCGCCTTGCTGGAGCGCTTTAAGTCATAAGCTGTTTTATGTATTGGTGTCAAAAAAACGTGCCAAACGTGCGGGCAACCAGCTTAGATTGCCCGGAAAGCGACCTGAGGTAAAGCCCACGTGCCCGCCTAGTGTGGGCTGATGCAACAAGACCTGAGCCGATACATCGGCCTGCTTGGGCAGCGAGGCCTTAGGCACAAAGGGATCGTTCAGCGCATTAAGTACGAGTGTGCGTACCTGTACCTGCTTTAGTAGGGGTTTGCTGGAGCAACGTTCCCAGTAATCCAGGGCGTTCTGAAAGCCATGCATGGGGGCGGTGTACATATCGTCAAAATCATAGATAGTACGTACGCGTGACAGTTTTAAGGTGTCGATTAAGCCAGGAAAGCGTTTGGCCTTATCGTTCAGCTTTACACGCATGGAGCGCAGAAAATAAGGCGAGTACACATAGCGTCCCGCTTTGGACTCGGATAAGTAACGACCACTGGCAAGCAAATCCGTGGGAACTGAAATGGTAGCCGCCGCGTGCAGGAACGTGGCGTGTTCACCCTGTTCGCCTAAATATTTTAGTAAGGCATTGCCGCCCAATGAGGTGCCAATCGCGTGCCAGCAGGCATGGGGAAGGCGGGCACGCACTGTATCGAGTATAAAGCCGACTTCGTCTGAGTCACCGGAAAAGTAGGCACGTGCCATACGATTGGGAAAGCCCGAGCAGCCCCGGAAATGGGCAATGACCACGACCCAGCCACGCGCTCGAAAGTACTGGGCGATGGCTTGTATGTAGTGACTGCGGCTACTGCCTTCTAAGCCGTGAAAGAGAACTAGGGCTTGTGTATCGGGAGTTTGTGGCAAAGATTCCCAGTCGGGTTCTTGTAACCATCGACGTGCGGCCGTGTTTTGCAGATGAGCGTCGGCATAGACCTGGCGGCCATCGGGCAGTTTATCGGCAAATAGACCGGGTGCCGTCCAGTCAAAATCAATAAAGTCGCCATCGGGTGTGTCGCAACGATGGCGAACGAACGCGATATGATGATGCTGGGTAAAGAGTGCGGTGTAGATGGTTTGAATATGCCCACCTGGCAACCAGAACGGAACTGGGCAAGGGCTGGCATCTACACTTCGGCTTACCATCTGACACTCCTGAGATGACGACTACATGATTGCGCGGCTACGACAGTATGCACGTAGAACCTTGAATGCGCGTAAGCAAGAATCGTCAAAATCTGCAAGTTGACTTAGTGTTGGTGTGCGCCATCGGCTAAACGGTAAATCGCGCCACAGTAAGGGCAAGCGGCGGTACCAGTTTTAGAGATATCGATATAAACACGGGGGTGCATGCTCCAGAGTGGGGCGTTGGGACCCGGACAGTACACGGGCAGATCCTGGCTGCTAACTTCAATGGTTTCGTGCTCTGCCTTTTTGGGTACGATGGGGCTGCTCATAGAGTTCCTGATAAATAAATAACAAAAAGAATCTGGCCAAGGCCGTGCTTTCGGGCTGCCAGCTGGAAAGTACGCTGCGCTAGACATGCTAAACACGCGTAATTGTAGCAAGGCAACACCGATTTTACCCGGTCTGCACACTCTAATTGCTTCCATGAGAGCAGCCGTATACCATAAAGGTTTATGCCTTAAGGTAAAGTTATAATGACCTGATAGGCGCAGGCTACTGAAAATACTATGTGTGCGCTACAGTTAAGGCGGCAAGGTTAAGGGGGAAGAGTGTCAAGTTTGGGTGCCAGAAAATCGTACTGGCCTGATCAGCAAGCCCGAGCGGCTTTTAAAGCTGGTTTAATCGACCTGTTGCCCGCTATGGTGGCCACGACAGTGTGGGGGTTTGTCACGGGTGTGGCCATGATTAAATCAGGCCTTAGCACTCTGGAAGCCAGCGCCATGACTTTGCTGGTGTATGCTGGGTCGGCTCAGCTTACCGCCTTACCTCTTATTGAGTCGCAGGCGCCGTTGTGGCTTATCTTTGTGGCTGGGTTCATCGTTAATATCCGCTTCATTATTTTTGGGGCGGCGCTGCAACCTTACTTTCGTGAGCTCAACTGGCGTAAACGCCTAGGCTTGGGCTACTTAAGCTCAGACATGGCGTTTGTGTTGTTTATGTCGCGCTACGGTGATAGCTCAGAGCGCAACTCTCGTGAGCAGCTCTGGTATATGCTGGGTATTGTGATACCTGGTTGGATTAGCTGGCAGTGTGCATCGTTGTTAGGTGTATTTATGGGCGCCTATGTACCGGCTTCTTGGTCACTGGACTTCGCCGCTATTTTGGCGCTGATGGCCATATTAATACCCTTGGTGAACACTCGGCCCATGTGGGCTTGCTTATGTGCTGCGGGCACTGTGGCCTGGGTAGGGCAGTGGTTGCCTTTACGCTTAGGATTGGTGGCTGCGGTGATCGCAGGGGTGGTAGCGGGCGTGGCAGCAGAACAACTTAAAACGAAAAGAGCCGGACAGCCATGATGAATTGGCAGTATGATGCGTATGTTCTGGGGGCGATTGCGCTGTTAGTGGTATGCAGTGTTGTGACGCGCTCAGTGTATTATGTATTAGGTGATCACTTACCTTTACCAGAATCCGTCAGACGGGCGCTACGCTATGCACCAGTTGCAGCCCTGATAGCGATTATCTTGCCAGAGCTTTTGCCATGGGGGCCTGAAGTGGCTCCTGTCATTAGCTTAAAGGCATTGGCTGCACTGGTTGCCGTATTTGCTTTTGTCCGTACACGTAGCCCAGTTTTGGTTATTGTGGCTGGCATGTTGGCCTTATGGTTACTTCGGGCTTTATTTGCATGATGCGTGCGTGATTTTTCTGTTGACGTGCTTGGCTGCTCAGTACGAGCAGCAATCAATGCGTTAAAATAAGGGCTGTTACAAATGCTTGCGCTTGGGTCGCGGGCCTTAATTCATCTTCAATGAACGATACTTCTCATCTGAATCCAGAGTCTGTTACCTTTTCTGAAATTGGCTTGCATCCGCACATTTTGTCGTCGATCACGGCAGCGGGTTACGATAAGCCCACACCTATTCAGGCAGCGGCTATACCGGCTGTTCTGGAGGGTAAGGATGTCATGGGCGCTGCCCAGACAGGTACGGGTAAAACGGCCGCGTTTTCCCTGCCTATTATCCATCGCCTTATGGCGACTGCCAATACCAGTGCATCGCCGGCGCGCCATCCTGTGCGTGCCTTAATTTTGACGCCCACTCGCGAACTGGCTGATCAGGTCGCTGAAAGTGTGGCCGTGTATTGTAAGAATACACCGTTGCGTTCTACCGTTGTATTTGGCGGGGTGGATATTCATGCTCAGCGCGACGCCTTACGCCGTGGTTGCGAAATCTTAATTGCCACACCGGGGCGCTTACTGGATCATATCGAGCAGCGTAATGTCAGTCTGGCGCAGGTTAGCATGCTGGTGCTGGATGAAGCGGACCGTATGCTGGATATGGGCTTTTTGCCCGATCTCGATCGTATTGTCAGCCTTTTGCCTAAACAGCGTCAGGGCTTGTTGTTTTCGGCTACCTTTAGCAAAGAAATCCGTAAGCTGGCACGTAATTTTTTGACTGACCCCATAGAAATTGAAGTGGCGGCGCGAAATGCCACCGCTTCTACGGTCAGCCAGATTGCCTATCCGGCCTCAGGCGATGAGAAGCGTGCTGCCGTGGTGCATTTTTTGCAAACCAAGCAGTTAAAGCAAGTGATTATCTTCAGCAATACCAAAATTGGTGCTGGTCGACTGGCTCGCGCCCTAGAGCGTGATGGAGTCCGTGCAGAGTCGATTCATGGCAATAAAAGCCAGTTGGAGCGCATGAAGGTACTTGAAGCGTTTAAGGCAGCGCAGGTTGATGTGCTGGTAGCCACTGATGTCGCCGCACGTGGTTTAGATGTCGCCGGTTTGCCCTGCGTGATTAATTACGATCTGCCTTTTAACGCCGAAGATTATGTCCATCGTATCGGTCGAACCGGCCGAGCCGGAGCCAGTGGCGAAGCGATTGCACTGTACTCTCCAGAAGAAGAGCACTTATTGCGTGACATCGAAAAGCTGATCGGTAAGCCCATTCCAAAAGGACAATTGAATTTACCGGCTCGTCCAGCACGTGGTGAACGCAGACCGTATCGCTCCAGTCCACCTGTTGATGAGTTTTTTTACAAGCCCTACGAACCCTCAGCACCGTCTGATGGTAGCAGTGCTGCGCGTAAAACCACACCCAGTACAAGTCCCCATCAGCGTAAGCGAGACGTGGGAGTACTGTTAGGCGGTGGTCGCTACTAAAGCGCGCAGATCTCCCGGACTGGGCTTGGCGCTAGCGTGTTCGGCCTGATGATGAAAATCGCGCAGCAGTCTGTCTAAGTGCTCGCTGTGCGGTAGCATCGTTCCAAAGAACACGACTTTCTGGCCGTATTGCACTTGTATGCTGGGAAAGTCTTCAATGTCTTCATCGCCCAGCAGTTCAGGAAGCTCCTCTATGTCTATCCATATGAAGTCATAGTCAGGCCATTGCGCGGCGAGTTCAATGAAACTGTCTTGGTATTGCTGGCAAGTGCGACACCATTGGGCACAATAGCAAATAACCAAAGCTTTGTCGGGCGCATTATGCAATGCGTTCTTGAGCTCTCCAAGCTGGGTGTGAGCGTTGAAATAAGTCATTATCGGTAAAACAAAGATAAACGGATTATGTTTATCATACTCGTGTCTACCTCTAGAGTGTTGCTATGACCAAAACCACCGTGCCCGTAGAGCTTTCTTATCAAGGCCCTTGGTTGGGCGTTGTTGCTGCATTTGGGCGTGCTCTTGTATCGCAGTTCCAGGCTCGCATGCTCTTGGCATTGTTAATGCCTTTTTTGTTTATGCTGCTGGGCTTTATTATTCTGACGTGGCTGTTATGGAGTCCTATACAGGCCTGGTTGACCGAGCTTCTAACAAATTGGCAATTATTTCATAGCGTCGATCAGTGGCTGGTCAATCTGGGTTTGTTTTCCCTAAAACTGTATCTGGCTCCGTTATTAGCGCTAGGCGTGTTGTTGCCCTTGGCGGGTGTGATTGGGCTAGTGCTAGCTGCTGTATTAGTGATGCCTATGGTTTTGCGCCACCTAAGCCAGCGAGACTACCCGGATCTGCTTCAGCAAGGTGACAATGCTACGGCGATCAGTGTGTGGAACGCGCTTTGGGTCGGGACAGTATTTGTGGTGGGCTGGTTGATTACTTTGCCGCTTTGGTTATTTCCGCCCTTCGCACTTATTTTGCCCGTGTTTTGGTGGACGTTCGCATTTACCTTGCTGTTGCGCGTGGATGCCTTGGTGGAGCACGCCACACGCCGTGAGCGTCGTTATTTATGGCGCCAGTTAAAGGGTTCGTACTGGTCGATTGGTTTGGTCTTGGCCCTTTGTAATCTGTTGCCGCCGGCATGGCTAATACTTCCCGTATTCTCTGCCTTGGCTTTCGCTCATTTTTCTCTAGAGAATCTAAGACGTTTGCGCTCCGCTAGCCCTCACTTGCCTTTTTGACGAGACGGTTTTCAATATTTTTTAGCTGGGCTATATTTAGGCAGCGGCGCTGTACTTGTCATAGCGCTACAACGGTGCCACAGATATTTCGGAAGCTCTAGCATATGTCGCTTGACGGTCATCACAAGACGCAAAAGATTCGGCTCATTATTATTGGTGACGAGATTTTGTCGGGTCGCCGACAGGATAAACACTTTAGCAAGTTCATTGAGTTGTTAGGGGCGCGAGGGATGAGCCTGGATGCCGCTCAGATTGTGTCAGATCATCACAATGATATCGTGGCGGCTTTAACATCTAGTTTTGCCACACCCGACATTGTTTTTTGTTGTGGTGGGATTGGTGCTACACCTGATGATCAAACTCGTCAGGCTGCGGCGGCGGCCTTGGGCATAGAGCTGCAATTGCATCCCGAGGCAGAGCGTCTGATCACCGAACGTTGCCGGGATAATGAACGCAAGGGGCAGGGTAGTAGTGATATGAGCCTGCCAGAAAATCAGCAACGCTTGCAGATGGGCTTTTTTCCGGTGGGTGCCGAGATTGTACCGAATCCCTATAATAAGATTCCGGGTTTTTTTATTAACAACCATACCTTTATGCCGGGCTTTCCAGTTATGGCTTGGCCCATGATGGAATGGACACTGGACACTCGATATAAAGCCTTGCAGCATCAGCTTGCCCACATCGAGCATTCTTTTGTGGTGTATCACTTACCTGAGTCCCGAGTGGTACCTACTTTACTTGAAATTGAACGGCGCTGGCCTAAAGTGAAAGCGTTTAGCCTGCCCAGTATGGGGGATCCCACCGGACAGCCGCATATCGAGTTGGGTGTCAAAGGCGATCCCGATCAAGCAGCGGCTGCGCTGGAGTTTTTGCGCATGCAGGTACAGACTTTAGGTGCAAGTTTGTTGCCCTAATGTAAATAACGCTTGCACCGCTGAGTAATATTCCATATTATGGAAATTGTTGCGGTGCATCAATAAAACCATAAAATGAAATTAACCAGCCCATTAAGCCCCTCCACAAATACATCAGCATCTACGTTAAACGGCCAGCAAATATCCATACAGGTGCTAGAGCGCGCCATGATTTTGCTGGACGAGCTTGCGCGTCAGTCCGAGCCGGTAGCGTTGAAAAATTTGGCGAAGGCGACGGGGCTGCACACCTCAACCACGCATAGAATATTGAACGATCTGGTTGTGGGGCGTTATGTCGAGCGTGTGGACAGTGGTCTGTATCGATTAGGTATGCGCTTGCTGGAGCTGGGCTCTTTGGTGAAGGGGCGCCTGAATGTACGGGCCGCCGCGCTGGAGCCCATGCACAATTTACATAAGCAAACAGGCCAGACAGTGAATCTTTCGCTGCAGCAGGGCGATGAAATTGTATATGTGGAGCGTTCCTGGAGCGAAAGCTCGGGCATGCAGGTGGTGCGTGCTATTGGGGGGCATGCTCCGCTTCATCTAACCTCTACCGGTAAGTTGTTTTTATCGGTATGGGAAGCACGACAGGTGCGTGCCTATGTTATGCGTACCGGCTTGGCTGGAGCGACACGTAATAGCATCACGCAAATTGAAGACCTAGAGCGTGAGTTGGCGCTGGTTCGACGTCATGGCTATGCGCGTGATAACGAAGAGCTGGAATTGGGTGTGCGTTGCTTAGCAGCGGGTATTTATGATGATACTGGCAAATTATTGGCCGGCTTGTCACTGTCAGCCCCGGCCGAGCGTATGCATGATGAATGGATCCCGCTCTTGCTCAAGACCGCGTCAGAAATCTCTACCACGTTGGGGTACGACGGTTAAGTGAGGCTTGCGGCGGTTTGAAATAAAAATTTCATATAGCCCTCGTATACTTAAAACTACAATAAGCTCGTTATCTCACACCTTTTTTGTTGCGCTGCAATATAAGCTTGACACAAGCCCTATGCTTACGTAACATTTAAATTGTTGCGGTGCAACATAGAAGGTTTGCCTTGTGTAGTCTGAAGCCTAGCCTTCTCTGACCGAAAGCCTACTTATTCCAGCCCTACCCGGGCTACTTCTAGGAAAAGGAAATACCATGAGTGCAATCCCCCAAAATATACTAGATGGTCAAAAAGCCGCCCTCGAAAACATTCTGGCAGTACAAGGTCAGTTGTTTCAGGGTTTTGAAAAGCTGGTTGACCTGAATGTGAATGCCCTGCGCGATTCTTTGCAACGTGCCGCCGAACACTCTCAGCAAGTGGTTAACGTTAAAGACGCGCGTGATGTCGTTGAGCTCTCGCAAAGCGTGGTTAATCCCGGTGCTGAAAAAGCCCTGCAGTATGGAAAAAATGTCTATGACATCGTGTCCGAATTGCAATTGAACCTTTCTCGTCTGGCAGAAAGCCAGTTGGCCCAAGGTCAGCAACAAATTTCTGATGCAATCGACCAGTTGGCAAAAAATGCGCCTACAGGAAGTGAAAGCGCTGTTGCCTTGCTTAAGTCTACCTTTGCCAGCGCCACTAACGCTGCTGAAACTGTAGTGAAAGCTGCTCGTCAAGCTAGCGATGCCGCCGAAAGCAATATACAAGCTGCTGCTAGCGCCAGCCTGAAAGCAGTGGCTCAAGCCACTGAGGCGCATAGCCAGGCTGTTGAAGCCGCTACCGCTCCTGTGGTTGACGCCGCTGATAAGGTAGCAAGCAGCGCACGCCGTAACGCTGTCTAAGTCTCGCTTGCCGCTCTTAAGCCCATCTAGTGTGGGCGCATAGCAAAAAATAGCCCCTGCATAAAAACAGGGGCTATTTTTGTAGTAGAGCTGGATGGTTCGGCTTATAAGGCCTGTACGCACTCTTGCACTAAAGAGGGGCCCTTGTAAATGAGGCCGGTGTAAAGCTGAACGGCATTGGCGCCTGCGGCGATTTTTTCCTGAGCGTGCTGGCCCGACTCTATTCCGCCCACTCCAATAATGGCGAAGTCGGGGCCAAGTTGGGCACGTAGTCGGGAAATGACCTGTAAAGAGAGCTGATGCACAGGGGGGCCAGATAGGCCGCCTTGTTCCTGGCTGTGCGCTAGACCTTGTACAGCGTCGCGTGACAGGGTGGTGTTGGTGGCGATGACACCATCCAGGCCGTAGGTGGGCAGGGTGTTGGCGACGGCGTCAATCTGGGCTTCTGTTAGGTCGGGAGCAATTTTCAGCACCATGGGCACGGACTTGCCATGCTTGTCGGCCAGTATTTGTCGTTCTTGTTGTAGGGCTGAAAGCAAAAGGCTTAATTCGTCCTGGCCTTGCAAGCTACGTAGGTTTTCAGTGTTGGGTGATGAAATATTAATTGTGACGTAGTCGGCTAACTCATACACTGCACGGAGCCCAATTAAGTAGTCTTCACTGGCTTTTTCTATAGGAGTACTGGCATTTTTACCAATATTGAGTCCGAGTATGCCGCCTTCTTGTTGAAACCGGCTGTTTTTTACGTTTTGTATGAATACGTCCAGACCATCGTTATTAAAGCCGAAGCGGTTGATTAGGCTATTGGCTTCCGGTAAACGGAAGAGTCTTGGTTTCGGGTTGCCAGGCTGAGCGAGTGGTGTTACGGTGCCAACCTCGACAAAGCCAAAGCCTAATGCACCCAGTGCGTCGATATGAGCACCGTTTTTATCCAGGCCTGCAGCCAAACCAACCGGATTGCGTAAACGTAAACCCATGAGTTCGCAGGGTTTGTGCAGCGAGTTTTTTAGCAAGGAGCCCAATAAAGGCGCACGCTGGCCACAATGCAGGGCTTTTAGCGTGACGTTGTGAGCCTGTTCAGCATCCATGCTAAACAGAACGCGACGAGCCAAAGGGTACAGATTATATAAAGCGGACATGTCTACTCGGAGTGATGCCATTCCCAGTGACCCTGTATCAGGAGCTGGTAGGGGCGATAGCGGATTTTATAAGACATTTTACGACTTTCTTCTATCCAGTAGCCCAAGTAAAGCCAGGGCAATTGTTGTTGACGGCAATACTCTAGCTGCCACAGCACAGCATAGACGCCATAGCTGGCTTTGTCTTGAGTGTTGAAAAAAGTGTAAACAGCGGATAAGCCGTCATCCAGTATGTCTATGATAGAGACAATTTTTAGTGCGCCATGGGGATCACGAAACTCGATTAAGCGTGACTCTACGTGGCTGCTGAGTAAAAACTGAGCATATTGGGTTTGACTGTCTTCGTCCATGCCGGCGCCAGCATGGCGTGCGCGTTGATAGTTTCGGTACAGTTCGTAGTGCTCCGCTTGCCATTGCAGAGGCAGTATGGTGGCGTGTAAATCTTGGTGTTGACGCCATACTTTGCGTTGCGTCCGATTAGGCTTAAACAGTTGGCTATCACAGCGTATTGCTAAGCAAGCTTGGCAGTGATCGCAGTGCGGCTTATAGGTGAACGTGCCGCTACGTCGGAAGCCCTTATGAACGAGCTGGGTATAGAGCCGCGGTGTAATAAGATGAGGCGGTGCGACGACTAGAGAACGCGCTTGCCGCTCTTGTAGGTAGCTACAGGGATAATTGGCAGTGCTATAGAACTGTAGGCTTTGCAACGGTGCGCCTTTTGAATGACTCATACTAATCCGCAAACAAGGCTGGGTTGCGTGTAGTGTATCACTTGGCTATTCAGAGGCGAGGCCAGAGAGGGTGGTCTGCCCATAACGCAGGTATGTGGCTGGCCACACTCGTTGAGGACGATCCCTAAGCTGATAGAGCTGAGTAATGAATTGCTGTCGCGGTATGGGTGTAGCCCCCAGACTAGCCAAGTGTGCCGTTTCCTGCTGGCAGTCTATAAGTGGCATATTTGAGCGCTGGAGCAGGTCGACCAAATAGGCCAGACTAATTTTACTGGCGTCGGTTTGGGTGGAAAACATGGACTCACCAAAAAACATATCACCCAGATTCAGACCATACAGGCCGCCAACCAGTTCTCCGTCTGCCCAGGTTTCGATGCTGTGTGCAAAGCCTGCTCGGTGCATGGCGTCGTAAACATGAATAATATCTGGGCTAATCCAAGTGCCCCCAGTGTGAGCGCGGCTTTGTGCACAGGTTTGAATCACATCACGGAAGGCCAGATTACAACTAACTCGTATTTTGGCCTGAGCGTCGTGTTCGTGTCGTTGTATCTGGCGTACTTTTTTTGCGAGTGAACGAGACAGCCTAAATTGCTCGGTATAAAGCACCATGCGTGGATCCGTTGACCACCAGAGGACGGGGTCTCCGCTGTTGTACCAGGGAAATAAGCCCTCTCGATAGGCTTCCAGAAGGCGCGCAGGGCTAAGGTCTAGTCCTGCGGCCACCAATCCATGCTCGTTGGCAAAATGCGCCAGTGGCAGTGGGTCGTCAGGGTGTATCCAGGCAAGACTCATGCTCACTTGGTGGTCTGTGGAACCATGTCAAATTCGTGCACGGTGAACTGCCCTTGTTCTAGGTCTGCCAAGTAGCACTTTAAGGTGGCGCTAACAGTACGGAATGCCAGCTCATCCCAAGGAATTTCGTCTAGCTTAAAGAATTTAGCTTCCAGTGTTTCTGGTCCTGGGTCTAGATCAGGGCTGAGTACGTTGGCCAAGTAGTAAACATGGATTTGTTCTGCATAGGGAACACTGATTACGGTGAGTAAAGGGCCAAGCTCGACCTGAGCCCCTGCCTCCTCAGTCATTTCACGTAGGGCGCCCTCAGAAAGGGTTTCGTTCAGCTCCATAAAGCCGGCCGGCAATGTCCAGGTGTTGAAGCGAGGTTCTATGGCGCGTCGGCAAAGCAGTACCTGGTCGTTCCAGATGGGTACGATCCCCACTACATTACGAGGATTTTGATAGTGCACGGCGCCGCAATGTGTGCAGACGTCGCGCATGCGGTTGTCGTCTTCAGGAATAAGTCGGGACAGCTTAGACCCGCACTGACTGCAGTAGGTTTGCGCTCTTGGGGCGGGGAAGTAAAAAGAGGGGGCTGGTGGCTGTATCATGCAGTTGATTTTACTGAATTTAAAATGCCTGTGGATGAGCAATATACGCGAGTTTGTCACGCAGTGCTGCGTCGCTAGTGCAAAAGTAGAGCGGGGCGGCTTGTTTGTAAAGAGGGTGATGCAGAGGGGGGCCGTGTTCTGGTGTCTGTTCCTGTTCTAGCAGCCAGTCCTCTAAGCTGCCATAGGGGGTGCGTAATTGTTCGATCACCGCGCTTAAGTCGCGTCCTTGTAATAGTGCAGCGCCTAGATTGGTGTCGAGAAAGAGTCGGCCCTGTGTGCAGAAATACCAGGCTTTGACCTGTTCGATGGCTTGTTCAGTGTGGGTGTACAAAGTGAGCGCATCCGAGCCGGTATGTACAATGTAGGGGGCGGCATCTAGGCGCACATAGGCGCGTTGCGGCCCATTTTGAATAAACCATTGCCGGTGCTCATCCATCATATAGTGACGGTTAAAAAAATGCACAATGCTTTGCTTTTCTATGGTCAGGCCAGGACGATGGGCTTGCTCTAACGCTAGGCCGTCTGGGTGCAGGCGCCATTGGCCTTCTGAGTTTAATGATAGAAAGCCGTAGACATCAGGAACGTTGGGCCATTTGAGCAAAGCCTGAGTGACTTGTTCATCCATAAGCGGGGCAGCAAAAATGAGTTAGCACCGTATTAGTATACGTGCAGGTGCCCGGTGTTTCAGTGTTGCCCGAAAAGACAAGGGGGAAGCGGGGTGTCTTGTAGGGTTTGGGTGATGATGTCGGTACGCCACTGTGCCAGGTCGTGCAGAACCTGCAAACTTGGGGCGATGTCATCCAGCTCACGTAGTAACAAGCGTGCCAAGAGCGGATAGTTACCTGTCAGACGCTCGAGTTGTAAAAGCGTGGGCATATTTTGCACAGCCTGCAAGAGTGCGGCCTCTTGTCCGGGCAGTGGGCGCAAATAGACCAGTAGTAGTACGTTGTAGCCCAGTGCTTGGCTATCCAGTTTGATACTGAACTGGCTTAATACGTTTTTTTCCAGGAGCCGTCGGATACGTTCACTGGTGGATGGAGCGGAAAGTCCTACGCTACTGGCGAGATCTTTCATGGGCATGCGACTGTCTTGGCTAAGTAGCACCAGTATGTGTTTGTCTACGGCATCAAGCATAGTGGGTGGTCGTTTAAGGAGGCGTTGATGTGGTATAGCATGATGTGGCGCTGCCCATCTACCTTGCTGCAATGACATCACTAAAATAAGCCCCTGACTTGTAAAACCTGAGATGTCCTCAGTTAAAAGTGACAGGTTTTGTGAATCGTTTTGGATAAAATGATGCGCAGTAACAACAAACGCCTGCTTGGCTCTGTGCCAGTGTAAACAGCTGGAAAAAAGCGGAATCTGCCTATTACCGCCTTTTTCAGACTACTATAGAGAGCTTCGGACTGGGCCGCTAAGGGTGGCCAAGTATGGATTTATAGGCTTAGAAGCAAGAAACATGCGGGGCGCGAACCCTGTGGTCGTACAATATGTATATGGCTATGTAAACGTATGCATAGCGACGACAGGTATGCAAGCGCGCCAGTAGCTTGCTTGAGGTGATAGAAGTGCTGCCAGTATCCTGGTGTGCAAGTCAGACAGAAGCTCTGATACTACCCGTATACAGATTATTTTTCTGAACCTAAAGCCCTGCATTGCTGTTATGGCCGCAGGGCTTTTGTGCGTGAAAGCCTGTACAGGAAACAAATCCACAGAGATATTTTTGCTATTTAAGGAAAATTAGGAATTATGAGTCAGTTCCGTACCGAACATGATTTGTTAGGTGACCGCGAGGTGCCTAATGAGGCTTATTATGGTGTGCACACGTTACGCGCGAAAGAGAACTTTCACATCACAGGTACCCCAATTTCTACCTATCCGGAACTGATTAACGCTTTGGCTATGGTGAAACAGGCAGCTGCTGAAGCGAATTATCAGCTGGGTCACTTAAGTGAAGCCAAGCGCAATGCGATTGTCACTGCCTGTAAAGCCATAGTGGAAGGCGCGTTGCACGATCAGTTCGTGGTAGATGTGATACAAGGTGGGGCAGGTACTTCCACCAATATGAATGCGAATGAAGTGATTTGCAACCTTGCTTTAGAGAGCATGGGCCATAAGCGGGGCGAGTATCAGTACTTGCACCCGAATGAAGACGTCAATATGGCACAAAGTACCAATGATGTGTATCCAACGGCCTTGCATTTGGCCGTGTATCGCTCACTGGACTCTGTGTTTGAGGCGATGGCGATTTTGCGTGATGCCTTTTTGAACAAGGCCAGCGAGTTTACTGACCATTTGAAGTTAGGGCGCACACAATTGCAAGATGCTGTGCCCATGACTTTGGGGCAAGAGTTTAAGGCTTTTGCGGTCAGTATTAATGAGGATATCGTACGCTTGAAGCAATCTCGCGAGTTAATGTGCGAGGTTAATTTGGGCGGTACTGCCATTGGTACCGGCATTTGCACGCACCCCGCTTATACACAGTTGGCGGTACAAGAGCTGGCCAAGATTTCTGAGGTGCCTTTTGTATCCTCAGCCGATCTGATTGAAGCTACTCAGGATTGCGGTGGCTTCTTGCACGTGTCGGGCGTATTAAAGCGTGCAGCAGTAAAGCTGTCGAAAATATGCAATGACTTGCGCTTGTTATCCAGTGGACCACGCGCTGGTTTTGGTGAGATTAACTTGCCTGCTGTACAGGCCGGCTCGTCCATCATGCCAGGTAAAGTGAATCCGGTGATCCCCGAGGTAGTGAATCAGGTAGCCTTCGAGATTATTGGTGCGGACGCAACGGTAACGATGGCGACTGAAGGTGGTCAGTTGCAGCTTAATGCTTTTGAGCCTGTGATTGGTCATTCTTTGTTGCGTAGCATGCGCTTACTGACCAATGCGTGCAGCACATTAACCGAATTTTGCGTGACCGGAATTACGGCCAACCGCGAATGTCTGGAGCAAAATATTGAGCGCTCTATAGCATTGGTGGCGGCGTTAAATCCTTATATCGGTTATAAAGCAGCGACTGCTGTAGCGGCCGAGGCATTCAAAACAAATCGTAATATTCGCGATGTTTTGTTAGAGCAGGGGCTGATGAGCGAGGCCGAGCTGAATGAAGCGCTACGTGCTGATCAATTGATCCAGCCGCGCGAGTTGTGCGTCAGGAAATAAACCCCGTGCAAGACGCTTAAACGCGTCTTGATGGTCTGGCGGCAGTATGACTATGGCTGAGCTTTGCTCAGCCATAGTGCCGTATAGACCTTATTGTTTGTGCTCATGAGAGGGATTGTCCAGTCTGGGCATCGGGCTGTAAAGCCTGTGCTCGTGAATATCAGGCATACTGCTTGCTTGTGGATGTAAAGGTGCTGGGTATGGATTTAGTACTGGTGGTGGCCTTGGGCGCAATGCTGGCAGGTTTGGTTCAGGGCATATCGGGGTTTGCCTTCGGAATGACTGCCATTTCCGTGTGGGCTTGGTTTCTGGACCCTCAGATGGCAGCGGCTTTAGCTGTATTTGGTGCCTGGACAGGGCAAATTATCGCTGCGTTCAGTGTGCGTCGTGCGTTCTCCTGGTCTGCCTTAAAGCCTTATTTACTGGGTGGCGTGTGTGGTATTCCCTTGGGGGCGTACTTATTGCCTTATCTGAATGTGGCTGCTTTTCAGGCCGTGTTGGGGGCTATTTTATTAATCTGGTGCCCACTCATGCTCGGCTCACGATTTTTGCCTGTTGTGCGTCAGGGCAGCCCCTTGGTGGATGCATTAGTGGGCGCGGCGGGTGGTGTAATGGGAGGCCTAGGTGGGTTTACAGGTGTACTGCCCACCTTATGGTGCACGATACAGGCCATGTCTCGCGATCAGCAGCGCCAGATTATTCAAAACTTTAATTTAGCGACGCTGTCTGTCACGATGCTAGTGTATGTGGGCAGTGGAAAAATTACTCTGAACCTGCTGCCCTACCTTGGCATTGTGGCAGTGGCTGTACTTATTCCGGTACTGCTGGGTGGACGTATTTATGTCGGTCTTAGTGAGCAGCAGTTTCGTAAGCTTGTGCTTAGTTTATTGACCTTGTCAGGCGTGGCCTTGCTGGCGGCAAGTGTACCTGTTTTGTTAAGCGGGTATTAGTGTTCGTCCTGCCTTTCGTCGTAGGGATCAGGTCGTAAGATGTCATAGAGCGCCACCATTAAATCCGACTGAGTAATCAGTCCTAGGTAATGACCATATTCATCGACCACAGGTAAATGGCGATGTTTTTCGTGGCTAAATAAGGGAATCAGCTCGGTGATGGAGTGCTCGCCCTGGGCGCATAAAGCCGGGCTGCTCATGATGTCGGCCACCACGGGCACGGAACGCTTATCGCGTCTGGTTTGTACAAAGTGACGTAAACGCTGACGCAGTCCTTGCTGATCTTGTAAGTTGAGGCGACGCAAAAAGTCGGCCTGAGTCAGAATACCGATTACTTTTTTCTGCTTATCCAGTACTGCTAGCGCCTTGGTGTTGTGCTCTTGCAAGATTGCCCAAGCCTCTTCCAAGCTCGTGTCTGCGTACGTGTATGGGGCATTTGCATTCATCAGGGCAGAGCAGTGCTTAGTCCCTAGATTACGTTGAAAAGCAATGGTGTGCACATAACTGAGTAGTTTTTGCAGATCCTCGCGACTGACGTTCAGGCTTTGCTTATAGTATTCCAGTGCAGCATCAAAATCGGCGTCAGTAAAGCGTTCGGGTTTATGGACGGGGGGGACTGTTTGCTTGGTTTTGTACCAAGCAGGGTAAGGGACACCTGTAAGGTTGTTATAAAGCACCGCTAGCACGAGCAAAATACTGGAGTCGGTCAGTACGGGGAAAAGGGCAAAGTTAAAGTCATGTATGCCATGCAAAGCCGGAAAAATAGACATGGCTACACTGGGAGGATGCACGCTGCGGCTCAGCAGCATGAGTCCCATGCTCAGGCTACCAGCCAAAGTCAGCGCCAATATGGTGCTGGGTATCCAGCGGGCACAGCAAATGCCGATGAGTACGGACAGCGTATTACCGACCAACACATTCCAAGGTTGCGCTAAGGGGCTACTAGGCACTAGAAATAGTAGCAAAGCACTGGCTCCAAACGAGGCTACCAGCCAGTGATGCGTGCTGGCGTAATTGGCTAGGTGCAAGCTGATAAATGAGGTGCACAGTAAAGCCAGTGTGGCTCCTAAAGTGGCACGTAACATCTCCCGGCGAGCAATGGGCAAGGAGTGTGGGTGCAAGCTGCGTAGAAGACGTTGCAGTAAGTCGGACATGATTTTTATGACGTCACGGCCAATTTTTTTGGCAAGAGCGGTTCGGGTAAAGTGTGCACGATTTGTTCAGGGTCTTGCAGGTATTGCCGTAAAATGTGCTTATTATGCGAGGCACTGGTCCACATGTGTAAGGTACCACTATTACCCGATACGCTGTGCGCCTGAATGTGCGCAAGACGACGCTGCACTTGGGCAGCGACAGCCTGGGAAGGCTCAATAATATGCATAGGACCTGTAATGGCTCGAATCTGAGGAAGCAGGAACGGATAATGTGTGCAGCCCAAGATCAGTGTGTCGGCCTTTTGCTCCAGTGCGGGTGCTAATTTTTTGTGTAAGTACTGCTGAATGCCAGAGTGCTCAAGTTGCCCCGCTTCAACCAGTTCGGCTAGGCCAGGGCAGGGAATGAGCAATATCTGTTTTCCACTAGCGTAACGTTCACACAGGTTTTCGATTTGTTGACTCGCTACAGTGCGAGCAGTTGCCATGAGCGCAATAATTCCATTTTTACTCTGCTGAGCAGCAGGTTTAATGGCGGGCTCGATAGCGATGATAGGTAGCGTGTATAGGCTTCGCAGTACAGTAGCCGCCACGACACTAGCCGTATTGCATGCGATAACTATGGCTTTGCAGCCTTGGCTAAGCAAAAAATTAATAATTTGCTGACTACGCGCCTGTATCCACTCTGTGCTTTTATCACCATAGGGCGCATAGCCTGAATCGGCCACATAAATAAGGTGTTCGTGAGGTAGGGCACGACGTATGGAGCGCAGCACAGATAAGCCGCCTACCCCAGAATCAAAAATACCAATGGCCGCTTGTTCAGGTGCCATTAGGTGGCTACTTGGGATCATGGAAAAATCTAGAAAGGGTCGCGACAATAAGCGGTATTATCAAACTTTTAATGGTTTGATTCCAGTCTGTGGATCAAATACTACTGATGGCAATGAGGTGCGCGTAGCTACAGACTGGCAGGGCGGCGGTTTAGTCGCTCATAGACGTTAGGGGAGCGACCGACGCCCCTTCAATACTATGTCGCAACAGAGCATCAGCCACAAAACCACTGCTTTTCATTTCTTCAACAAAGTGGCGTAAATATTCGCTGGCTGCGAGGCCGCGTTGCTTGTGGATACCCATGGCTTGCTGAATGATCATGAAGCGTCCCGGTAGTAAGCGTAGGCCGCCAAAGCGTTTGGCATCTGCTTGCAGTTGTTGCTTGACACCAGCAGCTACGTCGTGGCCATGTTCTAGAAAATAACTGACGACGGCAGGGGAGGTTGGGGCACGTTCCAAAGTGGCCTGTTTAATATTACGGCTTAGGTAAAGGTCGTAAGCGCTACCCTTACCAACCGTGATGCGGTGTTTGGCATCGTCCACATCGGCATTGTCTTGTAGGGGAGAGTCTTGCTTTACCAAATAAGCGCCTTCTATGTGTATATAGGCGTCGGTAAAGTTAATGTCCTGGCCGCGCTTGGGATCTATCGCGAAAAATCCAAAATCAGCCAGCTGATTTTCTACCGCTTCCACGGATTTGCCAGCTGAGTCCCACACTACAAGCTCCAGAGGCAGTTGCAGGCGATGAGCAAGTTCATGCGCTAGGTCAACAGACACGCCGTAGGCTTTGCCGGTATCCGGGTCACGTCCAGCCAAAATAGGATTACCCAGATTAATTGAGGCACGTAATACCCCTTTGGGGGCGAAAGCTTGAATGAGTTCAGGGCTAAGAGTCATAGTGCAAAACAGTGGTGAAAGGGGTTCAGTCGTGTTTCGTAGTCACAGCGCTAAAGCGAACAGAATGACTGATCTACACTTTACCAGTTATGGCTTGTTCTGTGGTTTATCGTGTCTGTCATCAGCCAGTGCTGTCTTTAGCTGTTCTTGATGCAAGGCTAATGCAGCGAATGAAAAGGGAGACGGTAAAGGAATGCAGGCACTCATGCCCAGTGCCACATCAAAGAGCACATGGGTGAAAGAAGCGCGTGATTGATCACTATTTTGTTGTGATACAGACTGGGGGCGTGCTGATTTTATACTAAGCTCCTGAGCGTGATGGTGGGCCGCGTAACAATAATAGCGACGAAGTAAAAACAAAAAAGTATTTACTAATGCGGTATGACTACATGCCAAGTAGTTGTTTGACCGGTGATCTACGGCCTTACTAGACTAAGTGGACTCTGTATTCCGCGTCGTGGCCTGCCTTGATGGCTGCTCTTGAGGCGGTCATTTCTATGAGGTTGTTATGAGTGAAGTTACTAGCACACCAGAGGTTTTCTGGTTTTTACCCACCTCGGGAGATACGCGTTATTTGGGTAAGTCAGATTTTGGCCGAGCCCCAAGCTTGGATTATTTGAAAAATATTGCGACGACCAGTGAATATCTGGGGTATGACGGCTTGTTAATTCCCACGGGTAGTTCGTGCCTAGACCCTTGGGTGGTGGCCTCCAGTCTGGTGCATGTTACGCAACGGATTAAGTTGCTGGTCGCCTTACGTACATCTTTGGGCTTGCCGGTTCCCAGTGCTCGGCAAGCCGCCACGTTGGATCAGGCCTTGCACGGACGTTTATTGCTAAATGTGGTGCCAGGCGGTGATCGACGCGAACTGGCCGCAGATGGGGTGTTTCTAGAGCACGACGAGCGCTATGCGGCTGCCCATGAGTTCTTGACTATTTGGCGGCGTTTATTGTCCGGAGAGCGAGTGGATTTTGAAGGTAAGCATTATCGTGTTCAGGGGGCAAAGAACTATTACGAGCCTGTACAAAAGCCGTATCCACCTTTGTATTTCGGTGGTTCGTCAGATGCGGCGCATGACTTGGCGGCTGAACATGTGGACGCTTATCTAAGCTGGGGCGAGCCACCGGCAGCAGTTGCAGAAAAAATTCAGGATGTGCGTGCTCGCGCGGCAGCTTTAGGCCGTACTGTGCAGTTTGGTTTACGCCTACATGTGATTGTGCGTGAAACACGTGATGAAGCATGGGCAGCGGCCGATAAACTAATTAGTCATTTAAGCGATGCACAGATTGCTGCGGCTCAGCAAAACTACGCAGGCATGGACTCGGTAGGCCAGGCACGTATGGCCGCTTTACATGGAGGGCAGCGGGATCAGTTGGAGGTGGCTCCTGATCTGTGGGCGGGAGTGGGTTTAGTGCGTGGTGGAGCGGGTACGGCCTTAGTGGGCGATCCCGAAACGGTAGCTCTACGTTTACGAGAATATCAGGAGTTGGGCGTGAACACTTTCGTTTTATCCGGCTATCCGCATCTTGAAGAAGCCTATCGTTTCGCCGAGCTGGTTTTTCCTCTCTTGGGTAAACAGGCGGTTACCTTGAAAGACACTGTGCAGACCGGAGGGGCTTTTGATGTGCGTGCGGCACCGCAGGTAGCGGTGGCAGCTAGTTAGTAGCTGAGCGAGGCGGAAGGCTTGGCGCGTTGACGTCCAGACGCAAAGCCTCTTGGTTCAGGCCACGCCAAAGCTTATGCATGAGCTTCCAGGCGCGTTGTATGTCGGGGTGAGGGTGATGTTTTAGGATGTTTTCCCATTGGGCGCGGCTTTGATCGTACAGGTCGTAGCGCTGGGCAGCGCGTACGAGTGTTTCCATGTGATCCCAGGGAAAGAGCAGACCACTAAAGCGGGGCATGTGCGTGGACCAGCCTAGCCCGGCGGGGTCGAAGTCGGGAAAGGTCCACACAGGTTCTTGGCGCTGTTTCAAAAAGGCCAGCACATGGTTACCCTTGAATATATTGTCTCCCCGAAAAATAGCCAAACACCCGTGTTGTACAACTGGGTGTTTGCATAACCAGTGGTAGCGGCGTAGTTGAGTGAAAGTTTCGAAGTTTTCTACCACTAGCAGCGTTCTGGCATGTATCTGTAGTGCCGTGTCCAGAGTGGTGACCATATAACCGGGTAGCAAGGGCGAGATTTCGGTGTTTTGGTAGTGACATCCAGCGCTTAATGCCATGACCGCTATTTCTTCCCCATGTGGGGCTTTACTGGCTATTTTTTCCGAGCGTCCGGGCACCTGCGAGGCGCTGGCGCGATCCTTAGCTTGCGTGTCAGGCTGTAAGGGCAGTCCTGAGTTACTAAGCAAGGCACGCGCGCGTAGTAGATCATGGTTTCTGTACTCGTAGCGCCGGCCCACCAGCCAGCCAATATTATAGTGCTGGCAAAGTAGCTCTGCGCTGCGTGAGGGCTGGCGTCGTATGACTGGCTCTGGTGTGTTGTTGAGCTCGGCATCAGCCAACAGCTTGTGTAAAAAGTTAAGTGTGTGGGCTTGCATACCTGTTTTAGTTTATGCACTGAGCAAGTGTGCCGTGACGTCATACAGCAGGTCGTTGAACTGTGCTGGCATGGGGGGATGAATATGAAATTCTAAATGTATATCTTCATATAAAACGAGTTGATTCGCTGCGTACAGCACCCATACTTCGTCATCAATATGTTCGGCTTGGCGTTGTTCGCATCTCCAGTTGCGTAACGACACGCTAGGCGTTTTTTGCTCATATAAATGCTGCACCAAGGCATGAATGAGCTGATCCACTACTAAGGCTTCGTCTTCAATGACTTCGTTAGTGAGCGCCTGTACGCGTTGTATGCCGTGGTCGCTATCGCTAGTAGGTGCTGTGGGGCGCGCAGGCAGTCGTTGTACTGCCTTTTCCAGAGCATCTTCTATATGTGGATTGCGGTCGTTAAAGTCGGTTTGTGGTCGGACCCGTATGGCGATGGGGCGATACAAAGCATCGAGTACGTCAGGCGCTTGATCAATGGCGGGTTCGATGTCCAGACCGTCTAATGTGGGGTTACGCGAGAGCCATAAAGATGCTTGGGACAGAGCAAGTAGTTGTCGTTCCAGTTTTCGGGCCAGAAAGAGGCGTTTACTGATAACAGCCTGTATGTCATTTAAGCGGCTTACCCAAATACCCCGCCGGCTAGATAGCCTGGCGTTAATCATCTGGCGGGTTCTAATGACTACATCGCCACGCTCTGTCGGGTTTTCGTTCACCAGCTTTAAAAGCTCTTCGACTGAGATCAGCTCTTTGAGTAGCTGAATGATTTGTCGACGGTATTGTTCATTTTCTCGTATTTTGGCTCGTAATGAGCTGACATTTCCATATTCTGAACTCACTTTCGAGGTGAGTAAGGTGAGATTGCGTTCATTGCTGTGAATGAGGCTGGTCATGGTGTGATCCAGCGAATCTTCGACCTGCTCGGCGTCTCTGTGTTCACCATGCCGTTGTAAGTGGCACAGCTCGTGCCAGTGCAGTCGGGCTTGGGTAATTAGGGGGGAAATACGGGTCAGTGTCTCAAAGGCCATATACAGGTTTAAATAGTCTTTGAGGTAATGACGTAAATGCGGATTCAGGTGATAACTGTCCTCCCCATACGGCAATATGGCATGAATAGAGGCCAGCTCTTGGATGGCGACACTGCGGTTTTTATCGTGATTTTCTAGAGCCCCATCCAAAGCGTCAGCGAGTACGTCAAAGTGTTTTTGCAGTAATTGAAACACTTGTCTGATCTGGCCGCGGTTATCCAGTATTTTACGACGCCCCGAATTTGCACGTGTGGCAGTTTGATTCATGGCTGTGTGGACTCATCATCTGAATACAGCTCGTCGAGCAGTTCGTGTTGCTCCTCGTTGTCACTGTCATGTTCGTTGTTGATGAGCCCCGCTCGCTCGGCCATATACTCCAGCGCAATGGCTAACTGTTGCAGCTTTCCTGTGGCACGATACACCATGCGCTCGGGGTTACTCAGTATTAGGTAGCCGTCCTTACTCAGATTCTCTAGCATGCGTTTTAGCAACTCATTGTTAGAGTGTCGTTTGCTAGTCCCGCTAATTTCAAACGAATGCAATTGACTTTCTAGCGTGGCGCTGCCATTGACACTTTGCTCTAGCTCGGCAAGTTGTATGTAATCGCCAGCTTGCAAGGAAAAGTTGTCTTGTGCGTTGCGTATCATGTCCAGCATTTGTACCAAGGGGCCGTACACATCCCGAAACTTGGTGAAATCATCACGTATGCGCACGAGCTCAGGGGGGCTAATAAGCCGAGGAGCCATAAAAAAAGCACCGTCCTCTCCCAGACGTGCTAGGCGCATATTGATATCGGCGAGCCACAGGTCTACAGCAGTACGTTCGGATTCGTCGCTGGCTAACAGGCTGTACTCGTCAGGGTAGCGGAACTCGCATAGGTACTTGCCATCGAGTAAATGCAGTCGTACGCGAGCTTTCATTGCAGGGCTTCCTTCTCGTTATCGGAGTTTACGTCTAAATCGGGTAGGCGGCTGGGAATGAGCTGATTTTGAAAAACCGCCACACGACTACCAGAGCGAAAGACATAACGCTGACGAAAGTGCGGGAACATGGCTGGAGTCAGTGCTGGTGAGGCCGTGACAACATCTATCAAGTTATCGCGTAAGGAAGCCATAAGGTTTTTAAAGTTCGTCGGGTCAAAACGGCCCACTTCGTCTGTTACCCAGGGAATATAGATTTTCTCGTCGCGCCGCACGACATTAAGCATGCCCGACAGCAAGGTAATCAGGGCAATGGCGGTGATGCCGGTAGAGCTTAGATTTTGCAATTCACTTTCACGATTAAAAAATTTCGTGTTACCACCGTCGTTAGCGCTACCTTTTAAGGTAATGTGCTGAGCCAGATTAATTTCTAAGGAATTATTATTCAGCAGAGCCAGAATATGACGTAGTGCGTCGGCGGTCGTAGCAGAAGGTACAGAATCAACGATGGTTTCACTCATGCGTAAACGATGGTCTAGCATAATGCTATCGAGTTGATCCAGTTTTTTAAGGTAGTCGAGTTTTTCAAAATCGCACACTACATGTATTTGTAAGTCTGTTAAACGTTCGGTGCGTAACGACACTTGTTTCAATCCGGTTTGTAACTGCTCGTTGAAGTGACGCACGTGTTTTTCAAAGTTACGTATGGTTTTACGAAACTCTCCAATATTTTCCAGCACGGTACCCAACATGCTGTTGACGTTGGCAATAACCGAATGCCCCAAGTTTCGGTACACGTTTTGCAATGCTTGCGCTTGTTCTATCACACTGCTACTGCTGTCGGTGTGACTGTGCATGTGCTGGGTCACCAGATTTTTGATATCACTGTCTTTTTTAGTCAGCTCGTTATAGATGCGATCTTTGTTGTGCTGTAACTGACGCTGTAGCTCGGAGCCTTGTCGCTGGCATGCTTCGATACGTCCTTTAATGGTATTGAGCGAAAGCTCGTCAATGTCTTGAGGTAAAAAAGTGTTGGGTACGTCGTATAAGCTATCAAGTAGTTGTGCCGCGCGATGTTGGTCTTGTTCAAGCTCAATACTCTGGTCCATAGACTTTTTAATGTCTTGTTGATGCTGCAGCACTGTTTGTTGTACCGCCTTATCGTGCTGCCGTATTTGTGCGGTGGCGTTTAGCAGTTGCTTTTGCACGTCTGAGTACAAACTCTGTTGCGTGGCTAGCGTATCAGGACCATTATTATTCATCCAGACTTGCCATTGGCTAATTAGGGTTTTGCGCTTTTCCAGTTCATAAATTTGTTCTTTTAGCGCTTGTATATCTGCGCGTAACTGGTTTACCACTGTAGGGTCTAGATCTTTTTCGCTCAGTCTGCGGTCACGCTCAGCCTGTAAACGTTCACGCATTGCCTGCTCTTGTTGCTTGATTTGCTGTTTTTGAGTGTCCAGCGCTTTCAGGGCAAGGTCACGTCGCTGGCGATGTTGTTCCAGGTTCTGTTCGTGCAGCAACTGCGTGTGTTGTTCCTGCTGTAACTGCTGCTGTAGGCTTACGTTTCTTTTTTCTTGGGCTTGGCGTAACTGCTGTTCAGCTTCTTTCAGCTTGGCCCTAGCCTTGTCGACGGCTTGGTCGCGCGCGTGCTCCAGTTGCTGTTGATGCCATTGCAGTTCGGCATCCAGTTTTTTTACACGCTCGTTGGCGATATGGTATTGCGCCTCTTTGGTGATAAGTTGGTCCTGCAGCGCTTGTAGTGCTTGTGCAGCGTTTTTTAAACGCTCGGTGCTGGCCAGCGCATGCGCTTGTGCCTGTTTATACCGCTCCAACTGATTTTCCAGCTCAATACTTAAGGCCTCATCGTCGCTCCAGCTTGGTGCCTCAAGCGCAGTGAGCTTGATAGTCCAGCCATACAGGTTGGTGTCCGTTGAGCCATCTGCGATGGGCTCTGGCGCCAAGTCAGTACGCAAGAGTAGGGCTGGGTCAATGACGCGAGCTAAGTTCGTACGCCATTGGGCAGTGGGCTCTTGGCGCAGCCTAGCCAATAAGGTGCCGTCCTCAGGGTGTAAGGCGTGACGAGCTTGCTCTAGATCTTGTTGTACACGCTGTTCCTGACGTCGTGAGTCCACAACGGCGATTTCACTTTGATGATGCTCGGCCATAGCCTGATTTTTTGCATCGTTAAGCTCGCTTAGCTCAGTGTGCCCTATCATGCGTAGTTCCTGAGCCTGACGCAGTTGCTGATGGCTTTGTTCTAGTTTGAGCTGATAGCTGTTGTCTACATGCGGATGTAAGGTGGCTATGCGACATTCACCCACTTGTTGATGCAAGGCGTCAATGTGAGTTTGTTGCTGCTCTAAGTTTTCTTCGTGTCTGGCGCGTTGTTCACGTAGTTGTTCATCACGACGATGCTGGCTATGTTGTCGCGCCTGCTCGTAGTCTTGATGGGGAAGAGCGGTTTGGCTGTCAACGTCACTGATTTGTCTGGCGGTGTCCGTGGCCAGTTCGGCCAGATGTTGATCAATAGTGGCCGTAATATCACGTACTTTGCTCTCTATTAAATCCAGTTCGGCTAGCTTTTTCTGCAGCTCAAGGGTCATGGGCGTGAGCTGATGTAGACGGCCTGCCCAGGTGGCGGCTGCTTCGTGCTCAAAATGCCTGGCCTCTTGCTCCAAGTGCATCAAGGTTTGGTGTAGTGTATCGGACTGTTTTTCCAGCGAGCTTTGGTGTTGCAGCAGTGCTTGTCTGTGTTCGTCCTCTAGCTCTTGTTCTTGCTCGCGCTTGGCGTGTTGCGTTTCTATGTGCTGACGTATTTCCGTGATTTTTTCCGCCAATTGTTCAGTGCAGCGTATGAGCTCATGCTTTAAGCGTATGAGTTGTTGCCTGTTTTCTCGGCTATGACTAATGGTCTGGCTTAAGTGCTCGACGTGCTCTTTGAGCTCGAGCGCGTTGGCACTGGCATCACGGTTATTCAGCCAGCTCTGAATCTGTTCCTGTGTTTGACGCAAACGTATAGGTTGTGCCTGTTGTGCGTTGCCACCGAGATTTCCCATGTTTTCATAAATCATGGACAGCGCCAGAGCGGTAAAGTCTTTAAAGTCCACCTGCTCTTTGACGACGTTTGCGACTAATCTGTCCATATGCAGTAAAGAACGGCGTGAAAAACTGTACTGTTGTGTGAGGCGTCGAATCTCGGTTTGATCGCGTGCATTGGTGCGCACACGCAAAATAACGGCTCGATATTGTGAGCTGTCTAGCTTGCGCACGCGTGCAATACCTAGGCTGTCTGCGGCTGCCACCGTGCCAGCATCATTGTAAAAAGCTTGACCATTGCCATCGGGCAAGTCGTAGACAAAGAGCTCGCGTTTGAATGGGCCTTTGAAAAAACGATATTCTGGAGCGTCCAGTCCGTCTTGACGACGTATGGTTACAAAGCAGAGCTCGTCGGGGCTGCCCCGCTGATATTCAAACACAATGACGCTTTCCGCAGTGGGCAAAAGAAAGCTCAGCATGGCTTGCGTGCTACCGCCGGCGCTGACAATGCGACTGGGTGGGCAGCCAAAAAATAAGGGAAATAAGCGTAGTGTGGTCGTTTTTCCTACGCCGTTAGCCCCAGTAATAGCTGCGCCATCGCGCGGGTCAATTTCCGTGATCATGCCTGAGGCAAGGGTGCCCGAGGTTTTTACGTTGATCAACAACATGCGAGTAAGACGGGAAGACACGATATGAGGACCTTACTTTGCTAGAAACAGAAATAGTGCCAGACGGCACTATCGGTGTATGAATAGCGTATTGTAATAGCTGCTGCTTACTACTTGAGTAAGCAGGTTTTATCAGGCCATGTCGTCGTCCACACAAAGGGGTTAATACTCACCGTTTGTAGAGTTTGGAGCTCTATCCGGTGTGACGCTGTTTACAGACTTTGTGCTTGTAAGTGTTGTCCCAGTTGCTCCAGCGCCGCCAAGCCGACTACGTCGCTTGCCTGTAAGGTGACATGGCAGCGTGCTTGTTTGGGGAGTCGTTGTTTCAAGTCGTCCAGTTGTTTGCTTTGTTGTTGACGACGGTTGGCCCAGAAAGGATTGTCGTCTAGCTCCGGTAAAACACGATTAACAATCAGACCCGCTACGGGAATGTGCTGTGTTTGTAAGGCACTGACTGCACGCTGCGTTTCCAGTATGGGCAGTCGTTCAGGCGTCAGTACAAAGATGAAGGCGGTGCTGGCCGTGTCGCTGAGTCGGCGGCGTGTTCGATGAAATAGACTTTGACGACGTGTAAGTGTGTCTACCAGTTCACGGTCTTTGTCGTTCAGTTCGGCCGTGTTATGGCTGACCGGGTCACCGGTCAGGCTGTCTATGCTACGCGCCGGAGTAAGGTGCTCTAGCACAGAGCCTAGGTGTTGCGAGCGTTTGTTATGACGTAATAGGCCGTCGGTCCAGGCGGCCATGACTTCAGGCAAACTAAGTAAACGTAAGGTATGGCCTGTAGGCGCTGTATCCAGTATGACCAGATCGTATTGCTCCAGACCGGTTTCTATAATTTGTGACAGCCGTTCCAGCAAGGCCGCTTCTTGTGCTCCTGGCGAGTGACGACTAAGTTGTAGCTGACGCTGTAGCTCTTGTATTTGATCTGGGCCAGCATAGCGTCGCATCTGGGCCAGTACGCGCTCCAGATAGGCATCCGCCTCGGCATCCGGGTCGATCTCTAGGCCCCATAGATTGGGAGCAAGCATGGTGATGTGCGGGCCAATCTGGCGATCAAATGCATCGCTAAGGCTATGTGCCGGGTCAGTGGAGACTATAAGTACCCTGCGCCCTTTGGAGGCAGCTAACACCGCTAGCGATGAGGACATGGTGGTTTTCCCAACTCCGCCTTTTCCGCCTAATAAAATAATTTTTTTATGATTTAGTATGTCGTTGATGGGCAGTTTTTGCATAAATTAACAGCAGCGGAAGTGGTCAAGAGGTGAGCGTTCCATACCCATGCGCACATGCCAGTCGTGAAAGCGCTGGATGAGCAAAGGTTGTAGCTCCAAGGTATACCACGATGCGGGGTTAGGGACCCCCATCATTTCGGAAAAAACGAGCAACATGAAAAGATCATCTTCCTCTCGCTTAGCGCGAGCAATAGCGGCGCGATAAGGTGAGTTGTAATAGGTTTCGCCAGCGACGCTGACTTGCTTACACCAGTGAGTAAAGCGTGCAAATTTACCTTTCATCTTGCTACTCTATAAAAAACCCGCCATGAATCATGGCGGGGTAGTCATACGAATTTAGCTTGTTTGTGCAGCAGCTTGCTGTTTTTCCCTGCGGAGTGCAGAAACGCATTCCAAGGTAACAAAAATAGCAGCGATGAGTACGACTATATCTAAGGTCAGCAAGAACCAGTTTTGCTTCATATAGAAATCATGCAGCTGCAGGAGCAAGGCGGCCAGTGTCATAACCAGTACGAAGGTGAGAGGCGCGGTCACATAAATAGTGGGCGACTTTTGACGTACCAGCATAACGGCAATAACGAGTAAGGTTAATCCTGCAAGCAACTGGTTGGTAGTACCAAACAAGGGCCAGATAATTAAACCACCTGAACCGCTGGCACCACCGGCACCAAAGGCCAGCACCAAGCAAGTAATGACCGACAGGGCTGTGGCGGGGAAAGCTTTACCCAGCCATTTGATATTGTAGATCTCGCCCCACTCTTGAAAGATATAGCGTTGCAAACGTAAGCCTGTGTCCATAGTGGTACCGGCGAAAAGCGCTGCCATCACAGTGAGCATGGTGGCGGAGATTTCAGTGCTAATACCTGTACCAGCGTGTAAGATCGCACCGCCGCCTTGAATAAAGGCGTTAACACCACCTTGACCAAAGGAGTGGTAGACGGCTTTCCAGTCTGCAAGCGTGGCAAAACCGGCTGAGGCGGCAATAATAGCTGCCAAGGCTAAAGCGCCTTCGCCTATTGCGCCGAAGTATCCGACAAAACGACCATCACGCTCTCGGTTGAGCTGTTTGGAAGTGGTGCCAGACGATACCAGGCCATGGAAACCGGAAATGGCACCGCAGGCAATGGTCACGAATAGCAGGGGTATTAAGGACGGTGTGCCGGCGGGTACATCAGTATTGAACATGGGCGCCACAACAGTGGGGTTGCTGATCAGTACCGAAGCGTAAAGCAGGATAAGTCCGACGAACAACTGCAAGCCATTAATGTAATCACGTGGCTGCAAGAGCATCCATACTGGCAGTAGGGAGGCGATAGCGGCATAGGCGAACAGCAGCAAAATCCAGACGGCGTTTGGCGCCAGTCCCATTACCTGGTCGGGTAACGATACAGGTACGCTAGGACCAATGTAAATGAGGTAGTACAGCGCTATAACGCCCAGTAAGGACACAATGCTCAGGTTGAGCTTGAAGCGGTAAATCGCCTGACCAATGACAAAGGCGACAGCAATGGCACCCCAAACTGGCACGACTGAGCTGGGATTATTAATGAGCAAACCAGCAATGACCACGCCAAATACGGCGTTAACCATGAGCAGCACCAGGAAGATCACGATCATGAAAATGGAACGTGCGCGCTTGCCCACGACATCGCCAGTTAGGGCGCCTACAGATTTAGCGCGGTTACGAATACTGGCCCAGATAGCGCCAAAATCGTGCACACCAGCGAAAAATACAGTTCCTAATGTGACCCACAGGAATGCCGGTAACCAACCCCAAATTACGGCAATAGCAGGACCTACAATGGGTGCGGCACCAGCTACAGAGGTGAAGTGGTGCCCCCATAAGACAAACTTGTTAGTGGGAACAAAGTCGATCCCATCTTCGAGCTCATGTGCCGGTGTAGGCCGACTGTCATCCAGTCGGTATATTTTCTCGGCGATAAAACGTGAATAAAAGTGATAGCCCAGGAACATGGTTCCCAGACCCACAACTAGCAATACGATGGCACTCATAGACACCTTCTCCCAGGTTAGTACGTATTCGCTTACTGGTTTTTCTGTTTGAATATAAATTATAGGGATTTGTTACTGCTGGCCTTGCATAAGCGTTACGGCTTTTCGCTATAAGCCAGTAATGCATCTTAAAATTAATACATAAATACAGTGTAAGGGACAATGGGAATAACCCTTGGGGCGGGGGCGTAAGCCCATGCCATATCAGGGCTTAACTCGCCTTGATGCCTTGATGCTTGCATGAAATCTGGCTTCTGAGCTTTATGGCTTTGTTTAAATAAGGCATTCCGTATTCCCCTGTTTTGTTTGAATCACTTTTCATCTTTATTTGTGACTGCATTGATTATGTAATTGAGCTTATATGATTGTTTGTTTAGCCGTTTGTTTTTCTGAAGGGAGTAAAAGCACCATAAGAACGGTGCAGCAGGCAATACCTACCATAGCGATAAACAAGCTGGTAAAACCGCTGTTTTTGACCCATGGTCCTAACATCCAGACGGCCAGTGAGCTAATGCCAAACGAAATTGCTAAACGCGCACCAGCGACACGCGAACGCATATTGTCATCCACATAGCGCACCACCATGGCATCGGTAAAGGGAGTGGTTCCAAATATGCAGACCATCACGGCGGTTAAGGCTATGAGTACGAGCCAACCTTCGCTTAATGCCGCTATCGCTAAAAATGGAATTTGTGCAGCAACGATAAGTAGATACAGTTTTTTGAATGCCATCTCATCGATTAAGCGCCCTACCAATAATTGAGTTAATGAGGCCAAGGCATAGATACCTGCTAGCAATGCACCGATAAGTGCAGGGTTCTGACTAAGTGTAGTGAGGCGCTCGCCCAGAAATTGGGTGTTGCCATTCGTGGTGAAGTTAAACAGCAAACTGCCTGTAATCGCGGTGATTGTCATAATCAGCAAGGCACGCGCTAGTTTATTAGGGGGCAATGCCACTTGGGCTGGACGGCTGCCACGGGCAGGGGCCACTTGTTCAGCGGGGCAGCAGTAGGCAAAAAACAGTCCGCAAATAATGGACACCACGCCGGGCACAATAAAGGCCACTCGCCAGTTGAACCATTGCACTAAGAATCCAGTGAGTAAGGCAGCAGCGGCCACGCCTAAGTTGCCCGCTAGACCATTAATACCAATTACCATGCCTGGACGCTTGGCCGATTGCACGAGCAAGGGGATACCAACAGGGTGATAAATCGATGCAAAACTGCCAAGCAAGCTTAGGCACACGGCCAGTTGCCAGGCATTCTGTGTAAAGGCCGTTAAACAGGCTGATAAGCCTAGTCCGAAGAAGTAAATCAGCATCATGGGCCGGCGCCCCCATAAGTCGCCCAAACGACCAGCGGGTATGGCGCCTAGTCCGAACATTAAAAATGTCCCTACGCTGTATGGCATTAAGTCTTCCCAACTGTCAAAGCCAAAATCCAGAGCAATTGCCGCCACTGCTGTAGCAAAAATAAGTATGAATAAATGGTCCAGCGCATGGGCAATATTTAGCAAAAGGCTGGCACTACGAGGTAAGTGGGAGTGGGGTGCGGCTGGCGCTGTGGTCATGGTGTAGAGGTGATAGCAAACAAGGGCTTGAGAAAAAGCCGTGATAGACAAGGAGAGGCTGGAGCCGATAGGAATGAGGTGGAGGCGCGGGCTGGAATTGAACCAACTTTAACGGATTTGCAGTCCGACGCATAACCGATCTGCCACCGCGCCTTTGTCCTATGACAAAATTATAGTCAAATCTCGATAAATATCAAGAGGGGGGAGTGAGGTGTCTGTAAAGTTTCTTTTGTCCTATGGCAAAATAGGCACAGTCGAGCACTATCAGCTCAGGCTTTAACAGATGAATGACGACTCAGTCACAGGTAAACGATGAATATCCAGGGAAAAACAGCGGCCGAAATCGTAGAAAGTGTGCGCACACTTGTGCAGCAGCAAACCTTACGTGCCGATACCTTATTACCTCCAGTGCGGGACTTGGCGGCTGAGCTGGGTGTGAATCGCAATACGGTAGCCGCCGCCTATCGGCGTTTGGTGACCATGGGGGTGGCGGTTGCGCAAGGACGCTTGGGCACACGCATACGTCCTCAACAGCAGTTGGGTGAGCAAGAGGGGGCCTTGCCCGATACACCCTTACATGATTTGGCAAGCGGCAATCCTCACTTGGCCTGTTTGCCCGACTTGAATCGTATCCTGGGGCAGATTCAGGCTAAGGTCAGGCTGTATGGCGTCCCCACCGTGAACCCCGCCTTAGAAGCGTATTTACATGATTGGTTTAAGCCTGACTGCCCTAGTGCTGCGCATATTAATCTGACTCATGGTGCGGTGGATGCCATCGAGCGTGTGCTAAGTGCCCATTTGCTGGCAGGCGATAAAGTGGCGGTGGAAGATCCCTGTTTTCTCAGTAGTATTAACAGTTTGCATATTTCGGGATTTGAACCTGTAGGAGTAGCCCTAGACGAGCATGGCGTACAGCCGGACAGTTTGCGCGAAGCATTGGAAAAAGGGGCTCAGGCAGTAATTTTGACTCCAAGAGCGCACAATCCAACAGGAGTGAGTCTGACGCATGAGCGAGCGCAGCATTTGGCACGCGTGTTGGACGATTACCCGCATGTGTTGGTCATACTTGATGATCACTTCGCTTTGCTTGCACAAAACGCGTATTACTCAGTGCTGGGTGCCCAGCATAGGCACTGGGCCTTGATTCGCTCCTTAAGTAAAACACTGGGGCCTGATATACGTGTGGCGGCAGTGGCTAGTGATGCGCAAACGTCTGGACGTTTACGTTTACGCCTAGCGTCTGGCACCAACTGGGTTAGCCATATCCTGCAAGATATTGTGGAAGCGATTTTGCTGCAAGAGCAGGCACAGGATTGGTTATTACAGGCCAAGGCGTATTATGGGAAAAAGCGTCAGCAACTGGAGGCTGCACTCAGTCGCTGTGCCTTGCCGTATACTGCCCCGGGTGACGGCTTGAACCTGTGGATACCGTTGCACCATAATGAGTGTGAGGTCATGCAAAAGTTGGCTGCAAGAGGGTGGCTAGTACGGCAAGGCAGTACTTTTTCTATTGGCCAGTTGCGCGCTGGCCTAAGGCTTACTTTGTCAGATCTAGATGCGGCTCACTGTGAGCGTTTCGCTCAGGACCTGCAAGATATTTTAATAAGCCTTAATAAAGCTTCAGGAGTGAGCGATAGTGTCTAGGCCACGCACTCAGGCCCAAGGCGTACATAGCTCAGCACTATTATGATCGTGTGTTTTTTGTATGACTTGCAACAGTTCTGCACAGGCCAGCTCCACTGACTGATTGAGCGTATGCCCCAAAAGCAAGTGTGCGCTTAGCGACGCGCAGAACATGTCCCCAGTTCCTTTGGGCCAGATAGGTATGCGTGGGTGTCGCACGATATGCTCGCTATCGCGAGTGACAACCGCTATTTGAATTTCGTCGGCTGGACAACTATCGGGGGCAGAACTGGTGGCCACCAACCAGCGTAAGTTCCCATGTAATAAACGGCGCGCTGCCTGGATGGCATCGTCCAGCGTTTGTATGGGCATGCTGGCAAACTGGCCCAGCTCAAAATCATTCGGTGTTAAACCGTGAGCCAAGGGTAGCAAGTAGTCCTTGTACGCTTGCAGCATGCCCGGGGCGACATAAATACCTACATCGTGATCACCTATGACGGGATCGACAATGACGTGTATTTCTGGACGTTCAAGTAATAACTGGTGAATCCAGTCGGACAAAATACGCATCTGTTCGGGACTGCCCAAGTAGCCGACCAGTATGGTGCGTACCTGCTCCAACGCCCCTCGGGCCTGGAGGTCTTGTAAGTAACCTTGAAACCAGTCAGCCGGAACCGCACCGCCATGGATACTGGGGTAGTGTGGTGTATTGCTGAACAGTACGGTGGGCACGGCTAGTGCTCGCAGCCCGTGTCCGCGCAGGCAGGGCAGTGCCACGCTGTTACCAACATGTCCATAAACCACCTGTGATTGCACCGACACAATGTCTATAGGTAAAGGACGTAGGCCATTTGCCGACATACGGATATCCTGTAATAAGGCGCCTTGAGCGCGGATCTAGGGCTTAGCTGTTGGATTCAGAGGGCCAGTAAAATGCATCGGGCGTGGCGCGTGCGCCAAAGATGGCTTGCCCGACTCTGACGACAGTGGAGCCCTCTTCGATGGCAATTTCAAAGTCGCCCGACATGCCCATGGAAAGCTCGTCTAGTTGTATGCCGGCTGGGGCGGTTTGACGCAGTTGGTCGCGTAGCGTGCGTAGCAGCACAAAGCATTCACGAACGCGCTCAGCTTTGGCTGAAAAAATAGCAAGTGTCATCAGGCCTTTCACGCGTAGGGCCGAGTAGTTCGGTAAGGCTTGTAGGAACTCGGCCACGTCTTCGGGCGCTAAGCCGTATTTGCTGGCTTCGCCCGAGGTATTGACTTGTACAAACACGTCAAGTGATCGGCCTTCGGCTTGCAGGCGCCGATCTAGTGCAGCGGCCAAGCGTAGACTATCCAGAGCCTGAAATTCAGTGGCGAAGCGTGCCACCTGTTTTGCCTTATTGGTTTGCAAGTGCCCAATCACCGACCAACGCAGGTCTTGCAGGTCTTGCATGGCTTCCCATTTTTGGTAGGCCTCCTGAATTTTGTTCTCGCCTAATAAGCGACAGCCAGCCGCGTACGCCAAACGTAGGCTATCTTCTGGCTTGGTTTTACTGACTGGTAATAAGCGTACCGTAGATGGGTCACGTCCGGCGCGTTGGCAAGCGGCAGTGATGCGAGCTTGCACGGCGGCAAGGTTATGACGAAAGTCTTCTACAGACTGGGCTTGTGGCCACCGGTCATGCATATCGTGCAGGGGTTGCGTGGTGGCGGTGGGATCAAGTGACTTGGCATTCACGGTAAGACTCGCAGGGAAAACAACATCAAGCAAAGAAAATAAGATTGTCCTATGACAAACTTTAGCATGAAACGAATAGCTGTAGCCGTTTTTTTGAGTGTGGGGCTACGCTTCATTAAGCATAGAGGGTTTGCGTTAAGTGCGCTGACTTATCTGTAGTGCGGCGGCAGGCCGTATTGACTTTAGGGCAGCCATGTCCTCATAGCCACACGCAGGTCGGCGGGGTGCACAAGTAATGCGCTAGCTTGTAACTGTGTTGCATATTGATGGAGTACTGCTTGCCAGCTTGGTGTGTGGCGTAAATCTTCCCAGATGGGGCGTAGATCCTGAGCGCTGTTTGGCAGCCCTTGTAGTACTTGGTGGGCATAGCCAAGCGCGGCAGGCGCACTGAGTAATCGCATACGGGTGGCAGAGTGTAGGGAAGAACTGGCTTGGTGTGTGTCTGGTTTTGTGGGCTCTGCGCAGCAGTAGAGCACTTTATAGGGTAGGGGCTGACTATGATGATCAGCTAGCGCTCGTAGTGATTGATTGCTTAGTGCTATTGCGCCCTCACGCGCTGAGAAGGTGATACTGCCTTGGGGCGAGGATATATCTTGCAGCAAGTTCAGGCCACGTAACAGTCGTGGCAAGTCTGAGTCTGCCGCATCAGCGCTGGACTTGGCTTCGATCAACAGGCATACATCCCAGACAGGTGCTTGTTGTTCTTGATTAGCTGCTCGTAGTAATAGGGCATCCCACTCGCTTTTGGCATATTTTTTACCGGCGATAAGTTGTGCCGGAATATGTACGCCACTAATCAGTGTGTAGGGCCTGTGTTCGGCTAGACTTAATTTACGTGCCAACTCCGCCAGTACTTCCCGGCTCTCTTGCTCTACTGCGTGTCCACGAGCCTGAGCCCGTTTACCTAAGGATAAGGCTTCTGGGCTACCACTTAATGGGCCATCTTTTTGGCGATAGTGCTGATACGTCTGGATGGCGCAGTCCTGCGCCAATTGCTCTAGCTCGATCAGATGCTGTAGCTCTGCTTGCTCCAAGATAGAGGCAAGCTGTCCTTGTAAGGTGCTGTTGCGGTGAGCGGCGGAGCTGTGTAGCTGTGTGCGCAAAAACTGGGCGAAGGCACCCCATTGCTGCTGGCTGGCAAGCTGATACAGCTTTTCGTATAAGGCTTGTAGCGCACGGGGTGTGGTATTGCCAGTTTTGGCAGGGTGTGCAAAGGCATTAACAAACTTAAGCACGGTGCGTCTATCGTGCTTCTGTGTACTAAGGCGCTGTCGATATCGCTGTACCTGAGCGCAGCGCTGCTCCAGTATCAGGCACAGTAAACCAGGCCTAGTACTGGGATTGTTCAGGGTGTTTTCTATCAGTGCAGCCAAGGCGTTTAAAAACATAGGCTCAATGCTGGGATGCAGGCTTTTGTTTCCGATTGACGAGCGCCGTGCATGCTCAATACAGTAAGCCAACTGAGCAGCAGGGCTACGCAAGTCAGTGAGGGCTGCCCCTGCAAGATCCCCAGTTTTCGTATAAGGGCGCGGGACAGTATCTAGGATCTGTTTTAAGAGTGAGTCGCTTTGGTGCATTGTTTTCATCCGTACCCTGATGGCGGTATAGGCATAGTGGGGCAGGAACCATAAGTGTGCCTGATCGTGTAGCGTAGCAGGGCAAGGCATGTCATGGGCTGTGTTGTGGTGTAGAAGGGGGTTAATGAAAAGGCAGATACCTTTTGTGGGGCAGCCCATTACCTTAAGGACTATCCCTTATTTTCAACTGTATACCTATCTTCTACTTTAGCTGTTCGGGTGTTATGGCACCGTTTACATAGGTAGAGAGAAGTGACAGCTTACACTCGGGTTTTACAAACACTTAAGGTGGGTTCGCTAACGCTACGTAACCGCATGGTCATGGGTGCCATGCACACCAGACTGGAAACGCTGGACCATCCCGAGCAGCGTTTAGCTGCTTTTTATGCAGCGCGTGCTGCTGGTGAAGTGGGTTTGATTCTGACCGGTGGGTATTCCCCCGTGCCAGAAGGTGTAATGGAACCGGGCAGCCCTTTATTTACGAGCACAGAGCACGTGGCCGAGCACCGCGCTGTGGTGCAAGCTGTCCATGATCATGGTGGTCAAATCGTATTACAGATACTGCATGCCGGACGCTATGCTCGCATTCCAGAGTGCGTAGCTCCGTCCGCAGTGAAAGCCAGGATTAATCCCTATGTTCCACGAGCGCTAAGTACAGAGCAGGTGTGGAGCACCATACATAGCTATGCTCACACCGCCGCGCTCGCACAGCAGGCGGGCTATTGTGGTGTGGAAATTATGGGGTCTGAGGGTTACCTGATTAATCAGTTCACTGCACCCTTAAGCAATCAGCGTAGTGATGAGTTTGGTGGGAGCTTTGAGAACCGTATACGTTTGGCACTTGAGATTATTAAATCGGTACGCGCAAAAGTAGGCGCTGATTTTCTGATCATCTATCGTATTTCTGCCATAGACCTGATGGATGGTGGCTTAAGTGGGGCTGAAATACAGGCCTTGGCTCAAGCAGTCGAGCTGGCCGGAGCAGATGTGATCAATACAGGCATAGGCTGGCATGAATCAGCGGTGCCGACGATCGCGGCCTCTGTGCCGCGCGCGGCGTGGACAGATGCGGTTGGACAGGTAAAAGCGGCAGTCGGCATTCCTGTCATGGCCTCTAACCGTATTAATACCCCCGAGTTGGCTGAGCAGATTATTGCTTCGGGTGTTGCGGATTTAGTATCCATGGCACGCCCCTTACTTGCAGATCCAGACTTTGCACGCAAAACGCGTCTACAGCAAAGTGAGCAGATCAACACCTGCATAGCCTGTAATCAATCCTGTCTGGATAGAATTTTCTCGCATGCTACAGCTACCTGTTTAGTTAACCCGCGTGCAGGTCGGGAGCTGGATTTTCCAGCCCGCCCTGTGCGTACGGCAAAGCGTATAGCGGTCATTGGAGGAGGGCCGGCAGGCATGGCCTGTGCCGTGGAGGCGGCGCAACGCGGTCATCAAGTCAGTTTGTACGAGGCACAAGGCCAACTAGGCGGACAATTAAATCTGGCTAAAAAAATACCCGGAAAAAACGAATTTAATGAAATGCTGCGCTACTTTTCTGTTTCCTTGAAACAAGCTGGCGTGCAGCTTTATTTAAATACCAGACTGGATGCGGAGACGCTGAATGTAGCCAAGTACGACGAAATTGTGGTGGCAACAGGGGTAAGACCTAGACATCCATCGATAGTAGGTATTGATTTGCCTAAGGTGCTGAGCTATTACGATGTACTGGCCCATAATGCACCGGTAGGTCGTCGGGTAGCGATCATTGGTGCTGGTGGCATAGGCTTTGATATCGCTGAATTTTTAAGTGGTGACCCAACAGAGTCTAGAGATAAGTCCGTGTTTTTTGCACATTGGGGAGTGGACAGCTTGGCTGAAATTGCAGGTGGGTTGCGGGCTATTGACGCCGGCCCTAAATCGGCTAGGCAGATTTATCTCTTGCAGCGTAAACAGGAAGCGCCAGGTAAAACCTTGGGCAAAACCACTGGCTGGATACTCAAGTCGCGTTTACGTAGAGCAGGTGTACAGATGCTAGCTGGTGTTAGTTATACCGCCATAGATGAGCAAGGTCTGCATATCACCTCAGACGGGCAGGCACAGGTGCTAGAGGTAGACACTGTCATTGTTTGCGCTGGTCAAGTTTCGAACCGCGATGTTTACGATGAGCTGCAGGGGCTATCTATTCCGGTGCATCTCATTGGTGGGGCCGAGCTGGCCGGCGAACTGGATGCTGCACGTGCGATAGAGCAAGGGTTCAGACTGGCTTATGCGCTGTAGTGCATAGGCTTTTATAGACTAAGGTTGTGGCATAGCAAGAGGCTGCACGGATTGGATCGTACCGTGGTAGCCTGTGCTTTCAATTTCTGCGAGCAGTTTATTTAACTCGTAGTTCTCGGGTACATGGACAATGGCTTCGCTATTTCTGAGCGAGGTCTTGGCCTGACTGACCTGAGCCAAAGAGCGCAGGGCCTTATTGATGGCTGTTACGCACAAAGAGCATGTCATGCCTTCTATATGTATGGTTACAGCTTGCTGGGGGCCTTGTGTGGCTAAGGCCATAACAGGCCAGAGCAAGCCAATCAAGAATATGCGTTTGATCAAGTGAATCATGAGCAGTCCTTCGGAAAGTCAGACAGGGCAGTAGCCATTTAGGCAAATACGACTGCCAGGACAAAGGGGTAGGTCAGTAAAGGCAGTATAAGCAGGACGCTGAGCCAAAATAGTATTCGTAGACGGTGTACAGACCCTGTTTGCGTGCAGATCAGGCGTCTGGATAAATAAAGCCGGTGAAAAACCAGAGCAAGGCAGCTTAACGCAATTATGCTTAAGGGGCCCTGCAAGGCACTGAGACGACTCAGACCCGACAGGGCCGCCACGGATACCCCAAAAAGCAGGTAAATCAGTGGCGCCAAGCAGCACAAGGCAGCGCCTAAGGCGGCTACTAATGCGCTGCCTAGGCTCCAGCGTATGCCAGAGCGTATATCCTTAGGCTTGTTCTGTTGACTCGTAGGCATAGCTAAAGTTAGCTGCGTCGTAATAGTCCAGTGGGTCGCCATCGGCTTCGGCATAGGGATAGCCGAAGTTGTTTAATTCGCCAATTTCAGTGAGCGGTCCTAATTGAAAATCACGGCCATAATTAAAGCCTACCCAATTCATGTCCCAGTTACCAAATAGGTACTCATTAACGGCTTGAACTGCGGCGTCACTGTGTTGCTTGTTTTCTGTTAGGCGCATCTTGCTGACGTCAGCCGGGTCACAGGGAATCCACCCAAGCCCTGCTAAGTAAAACTGTGCGCGACAGTGTTGCCAGCCGGTGATGTTAGCTTGGTGTGCTGCGTCGGCCCCTCCAAATGCACTTGCCGAGTAGGGCTCTAAAACACCCGGACGGCCTAGGCGAATACCAAACATTTCGCGTGCGGGGATACCGCTGGCTCTGGCGAGTGCGACAAAAACTGAGCTCATGTCTGTGCATTTACCATACAGCTTTCCGCTGGTGAGAATTTCACCTACGTCTCCCACACCACAGCCAATAACACTGTTATCACGCTCCATGTTTTCGGCCACCCAGTTGTAAATCAGGCGTGCCTGTTTAAGCGGATTTTTTTCCTGACCGACGATACGGTCAGCGTACTCTTTAACAATACCGTCAATTTGAATGTGACGACTGCCTCGCAAATAGGGCGCAAGCTCAGCGGGGTAGGCAATGTGAGCGGGTGCTTGATAGTGTTTGAGTATGCCCGCTTTTGCGGGCTCCCAGTCTGTTGTTTCTACCAGCATGTCCACGCTTAAGTTCATCGCTTGTTGACAGTCATCCCACTGCACAGACAAGGCTTTGGCGCCATAGGCATTGTCGCTGCTGAGGTAGCTGGTTTGGGCGTTACCATCCCAACGTAGCTCTCTGAGGTGCTGAAAAGGTGCCGCATCCTCAGGGATAGGAATCCAAAGATGCATGGCTCCTTTAGAGCCGGCAGGGGCTTTTAAAGCATAGCGTTGTTGTACACGGTATCGGCGTGTTGTGGGTGAGTTGCTTGGGTGTGGAACTTGAGCCAGACTGATAGCGGGTTGAATTGCGCCAGTAGCGCCTAGCAGTGCGCTACTAAGCAGGAATGAACGTCTGTTCATGGGAAAGAGTCTCCTAACCGCAGCACCTGATAGGGCTTAAGCGACTGCACAGCAGTACTTGGCCTGCAGTGGTGGTGTGGCGGCGATGAGATGAGGATATGTCGTCAAGATCCGGGATCATGCATCTGCATGCATGATGTGGGATACCTGGTCAGCCTTAGCGAAAATTTCTGTTTAGAGTTGATGCGTTAGTGGCGACCACATGACTAAATCCATTCTAGGCGTAAATAATACGCTTGTCACTCAGGACTTATCCTGCAACCAGCGCAGGTAGGCAGAGCGGGTTACGCTAGATACGGAATCCAGGACTTTTTGATGCTGAACTTTATGGCGAATCTGTAGTCTGGCATTAGCAATACCCCGCGACTTACAAAACCAGTGACAGCTATGCTGTAGTAGGTACAGCTCTGCTGAAAGATGGTAGGCGCGTTCTTTAGCATCCCAGCCAGCCTCATTATTCACGACATAACGTATTCCTTTTGCGTGTATGTGAAGCAGCTTTCTGAAGTCACGGGTGATGCTTGGCAACACACGCTCGGCATATGGAATGCAGACAGACCAGATTCCGATGCGGCTTGCCAAGGTACTTTCTTGCTCAAAAGAGCTAGCTACCGCTTGTGCCTGGCTGGCTACGGCTCGCTCTGTCTGGGCAAAGGTTTCCAGCACCTGTAACTGACGGGCTTCGGAGTCTGACTGGATAGCACGGGTATAGCCCTGTGTTAGGGTCTCCATATGTTGTTCCAGTTGGTAATCGGCCAAATGCTTCGCTAATAAGCTGATATGTGCTTTTTGGTAAGACATACTGAGCACGCGCCAGATGACAGCCAGCGCCAAGAAAACGATAAATCCATCCACGTATTGCTCTCCAGCTATGCCGCCTTAAGCGGGGCACAAAATAAAAGGCTCAAACCGAGTTTGAGCCTAGATACCCGCATACTGATTCGAGCTCAGTAAGCGTTTTTTACAGCTTAGTATACCCTTAAAATTTGCGTTCCAGCGGGTAGTGCTGCGAGGCTATGGCGTTCAAAATGTGTCCAGAAGACGCATGCGAAAACGCCTGCCTTTAATGGTAATTGTGTTGATGCGATCAAAGGCTTGATGCGCCAGTGAGCGCTTAAGGGCGACATAGGCGCTATAGTCATTGATATGAATTTTACCAATATCTTCGAACTTCAGACCGCCATCGCCGGTTAGGGCGCCGAGTAAATCGCCTGGGCGTAGTTTGTCTTTTTTGCCACCCTGTATATGTAGCGTGATCATGGGCGCCGTTAAGGCGGGTTTTGATTGCGGACGCAAAGCGCTGAGCTTTTCGAACTTAATGGGGTAACCCTGATACTGCTCAATGAGCTCCACCCAACGTGACTCTTGGTGTGAGCACAAGCTAAGTGCCAAGCCTTTTTGCTCGCCTCGTCCACTACGACCCACACGGTGTACGTGCACCTCGGCGTCTTTGCTGATGTCGGCATTAATGACAGCACTTAAATTTTGCAGGTCCAGCCCACGTGATGCTACATCCGTGGCCACCAGTACGGAGTAGCTCTGATTGGCGAATTGAATCAGAATTTCATCACGTTCTCGTTGCTCCATATCACCGTGCAGTGTTTGGGCATGCATTCCAGCGCTTTGCAAATGCGCAAGTACCTCTTGGCAACGCATTTTTGTATTGCAAAATACCAAGGTAGAGCTAGGGCGGTAATGCATTAATAGCCGTACGACGGTATCTGGACGCTTATCGGGGTGTACCTCGTAAAAAATCTGTTCTATGTGTTGGGCGTCGTGCAGGCTTTCTACTTTGACTTGCTCTGGATTACGTAAATAGCGGGCGCTCAACCTTTGTATATTTTCTGGATAAGTGGCCGAAAATAACAAGGTCTGGCGTTTTTTCGGACAGTGCTCAGCAATGGCGGTCAGTTCGTCTTGAAACCCCATGTCTACCATACGATCGGCCTCATCCAGAACAAGCATTTGTAGAGCGCTTAAGTCTAGATTACCGCGGTTCAGGTGGTCCTGTACCCTTCCTGGTGTGCCCACCACAATATGCACACCACGTTGCAGTGCCTCTGTTTGCGGTCGGGTGGCCACACCACCACAGACAGTCAGTACACGCACATTCGGTATTTGTCGTGCCAGTCGGCGTAACTCGTTGGCGACTTGATCGGCCAGTTCACGTGTTGGGCACAATATTAAGGCCTGGACAGCCAAGCGACTGGGATTGAGCTTTTGTAATACGCCCAAACCAAATGCAGCGGTTTTGCCGCTGCCCGTTTTGGCTTGTGCAATCACATCTTGCCCCTTGAGAATCAGCGGCAAGCTTTGCTGCTGAATGGGGGTCATTTGTTCAAAGCCCAATGCTTGCAAGGTGTCTTGCAGCGCGGGTAATAAAGGAAGGGTAGTAAATGAAGTATTGGGCACGATGGCGTAGATCTTGGAGATCAGAGTAAGTCTTGAGTGGAGTAAGGGAATCAGCTTGCACCGGTTACTTGCTAGCGATACCTGGCAAAACATGGGTCATGTGTCCGCCTATCAGCATAATAACCTGTTTGTTGCTTGGGGCTTTGTTTGCTATAGGTAAGGAAGGTGGTTTGTCGCTGGGTATTGCACGGTTCGTGGCAGGCGTAGACTGACTACGTCACGGTAGGGAGTACTACTGCAAGCACAGTGTTATGCGAAGAGCATTCTAAAAGGCGTTGGAACTATGCTTAATAGGGCAACTAGGTCAGAAAAGTAAAAGGCCACTTTCAAATGAAAGTGGCCTTTTAGTATATGGCGCGGCTGGCAAGATTCGAACTCACGACCCCTTGGTTCGTAGCCAAGTACTCTATCCAACTGAGCTACAGCCGCGTAAAGAAATAAATTATAGCACGAGTTTTTTAAATGTCACGCTTATTTTTAAATTATTTTTATCAAGAGTAAAGACTGCTGTGTCGGTGCTTAGGGGGAGAGGTTTATTTCTTACGTCTGTAAGTCTGGCTGGGTACACTGTAGGCTTGTCTTAACTCAGTCAATTCAAGTGAGGGTTTTATGCTGAAAGGTAAACGCGCCATTGTGACCGGTTCGACCAGCGGGATAGGCTTAGCTATCGCAGAAGCCTTGGCGGCAGCAGGCGCTGATGTGGTGATTAATGGATTTGGTGATGCAGACCTCATCGAGCAGGAGCGCACTCGTTTGCAGGATGAGTTTGGAGTTAAGGCGTATTACTTGAACGCCGATTTAAGTCAGGCTCAGGACACCCGTGACTTTGTTGAGCAAGGGGCGCAATTACTGGGAGGGCTGGACATACTGGTGAATAATGCAGGTATCCAATATACCGCTAATGTCGAGGACTTTCCGGTGGAGCGTTGGGATGCCATTATCGCCTTGAATTTGTCTGCTGTATTTAATGGTGCCGCGGCAGCCTTGCCCTTGATGAAAAAACAGGGGGGTGGGCGTATTATTAATATTGCTTCCACCCATGGCCTGGTCGCGTCCGTGCAAAAATCAGCGTATGTGGCAGCTAAACACGGTGTGGTGGGTTTGACTAAGGTGATAGCCTTGGAAAATGCCGAAACGGGAATCACATGTAATGCAATTTGTCCGGGCTGGGTACGAACCCCGTTGGTTGAAAAGCAGATTGAAGCCTTAAGCGTTAAGCAGGGTTGCAGTATTGAAGAGGCGGCTCGGGAGCTCTTATCTGAAAAACAGCCTTCCTTGCAATTTGTGATGCCAGCTCAGTTGGGGGCGGCCGCGGTCTTTCTGGCATCTGATGCGGCAAGCCAGATGACGGGTACGACCTTGACTATGGATGGTGGCTGGACGGCTCGTTAAGTTCAATGTGTTGATGGCAGATCCGATCTGGGTCTGCCTTTATGGAGTATTTGTTTATGCTTTTACTTTTGTCGCCTGCTAAAAAGCTGGATTACGACTCGCCAGTACGTACGCAACTGCATACTCAACCTTTGTTTGTGAAACAGGCACAAGGTTTGATTTCTATATTGCGGGAAAAAACTGAGCAAGAGGTGGCAGAGTTAATGAAGTTAAGTCCTGCTCTGGCCCAGTTAAATGTACAGCGCTATGGAGAGTGGAGCAAAGACTTTACCGCACACAATTCACGCCAGGCGATATTAGCGTTCGACGGCGATGTGTACGAGGGTTTGCAAGCACACGAACTGAGCGATGCAGCCTTGGAGTGGGCACAAAAACATGTCCTGATGTTAAGCGGTTTGTATGGCGCCTTAAGGCCTTTGGATTGGATGCAGCCGTATCGCTTGGAAATGGGCACGCGTTTAGCCAATCCTGCTGGGGCGAACTTGTATCGCTACTGGGGTACGCAGATTGCCGAATATATGAATCAACGGCAGGCGAGTACGGAGCAGCCCTGGGTACTGAACCTTGCCTCGGAAGAATATTTTAAAGCCGTAGACCTGAAAACCTTGCAGGCCAAAGTGGTTCAGTGCGTGTTCCAGGATGAAAAAAATGGCAATTGGAAAGTCATTAGTTTTTACGCCAAAAAAGCACGCGGCTTAATGGCTCGTTATGTGATTGATCAGCGTATTACCCAAGTAGAGCAACTCAAGCAGTTCGATCTGGATGCGTATGCCTACGTACCCGAGCTTTCCACAGAAGATAAGCTGGTGTTCAGGCGTCCTGAACAAAACGTCTAAGCGTTAATTTGTGGTGCTCGCCTAACTCGAAGCGGGCACCTGTTGATCGGTCTCATCAGCTTGTTGTGGGCCAACACTGTATTCCAGGCCTCGAATATCTTGTCGTATCAATTGTGCCGCTTTCACCATTTGTCGAATGGGGTAGGCCAGTAGCGCTAATTCGCCTTCGGTTTCAATGGAGGCGGGCGCCTTAGCGTCCTGGATGCTTAGCCAGGTCTGGATGGCTTCTAGCGACTGCGTGATGCCCGGCGGTACGGTGGGCAGATTCGCTAGCAAAGGCACGGCCGTGCTAATTTGCGAGGCCAGTACATGATTTTGTATGAGCAAATTATTGAGCAGTGACACATTGCGCTGATGGCCTACGGGCTCGTCCATCATGCGGTAAAACGCGGCTGCAAAGTTACTGAACGCAATGTGTACGCTTTTGTTATTAAGCTGCCAAGCCGTGTCTGCTTCGATGAGTGCACTGTCCAGTTCGGCCAGTTCGGCTGCGACGGACGCATTGGCTTGGTCGTCATGTTCTAGGCGTAATTGATTATGAGCACGACTAAGGCGGGCAAACTCTAGGCCACTATATAAATAGTCGCGATTAGCTACCAGTGCCCGCTTGGCCAGATCTCCCAAGGAGTCGGCTTCCCAGCTCGGTAGTAAGTAGCTGGCCGCCATGGCAATGCCGCAGCCAATAATCGTATCAACCAGACGTTCGCCAATGATGAATGTGCCGCCCGTGGAAAGAAACTGGAAGGACAAAATAACAAAGATGGTGTTGAATAAGGCCGATAGCAGATAGTTCAGTTGTACTAGGCTATTGCCCAGTATGTAAGCGATCAGCATAGCCCCTAAGTAAACTTCCCCGCTGTCTGTCACTTTGAACAAGAGAAAAGCGCCTGTGCAGCCTAAGACAGTTCCGGCCAGACGCCAGCCATTACGCTGCCGGGTGGTGGAGAACCCAGGCTTCATAATCACTAGTATGGTCAGAATAATCCAATAGCTATGTGCCGTGAGGGCACTGATCAGACCCAGCTTTTCATGGTAATAGCTACTCAGGGCGCCAAGCCCTAAGGCTGCGATAACCGCTGCGGTAACCCGGATGGCGTAACGAAAGTGTGTGGATTGCAGTTTTAAATTACTGCTAAGCATGCCAATGCGAATTTCCTCGCGTGATAAAAAGCGGCTCAGTGACTTGCTCATATACTGATCCACGGGGATATTTTGGCTGGCACGGCGCGTATTGTTCGCCATGTGCTCAATGATACGGTTTAAATTACGCAGACGCCGTAGTATATGTACCAGCAGACTGTATGTTTCTGGATCCTGAGCTGGCATGCCTTTTTGCCTATATTGCTCCAGCTCATACTCCATGGCTCGAAGCTCTGCTTTGACACTGGTTCGTCGTTGTGTGGCTAAGCTGCGGGCAACATTCATACTGATATTACCCACATCTATCGATAGCTTGTAGAGCCCGTCGTGAGCAAACAGCATAAAGTCTGTACCCGCCATTTGACGGCGTAACTGGGTGTAGTCGGTGTAGGTGGCCACTAATGAGTCCAGCAGGCTCACCATATTTAAATAAACGGTTAGCAAGGCTTGCCGGTGACGGTCGCCACGATTCGATCCGGTAGGCAGTTCGCGTAACACCATATCACGAGCGATTTGATGCTTATCCGTCATGTCTGCCTGAGTTTTGATTAGTCTGCGGTAACACTCGTCCAGGTTCGAGTCCGAGTTGTAGAACTCAGATCGAGTGGACATATACTCTGCGGTGGCGGATAAGGCGACAGCCAAGGTCTGGCGTTCTTCGCGAAACCAGAATAGTTTGCGAAACAGACGGCTGAACAGGTAGTAGCTAAAACCACCGCCCATAGAATAGAGCGTGTGCAATAACACGTCTTGGGGTTGCATCGGAAAGCGCATCGTCAAGGTCATGAGCAAGAGGCAGGCAAAGCCGATCAGGCCGCCTCGTCGTCCAAACACTGAAAGCATGCTGTGGAAAAAACACAACAAGGGTACGCAGAGCAAAATGAGTATGGGCGAGAAGGAAGCCAGGCCGGTGATGGCAACCGTCAAGGTGCCCAGAATAATCCCGCCCAGCATTTCATTATTTCGATAACGGCGCGGGCCTCCGGGTTGATCGATGATAGCCAGGCAAGCAGCCCCCATCGATGCTATGACACCAATATCGTAGTGTCCGAAGAAACGCCCCAGAATAATGACAGGTAATAATACGCCTAGCGATTGCCTAAGCCCGCCAAGTAAATAATGACTGTAGAGAAACTGTTTGAGTTGTGGAATGGGTGCTGCCATGGACACTCCGCTGTTGAGCGCATGAGAGTCAAAAGGGGGGGCAGCCAAATATTACGGCTGTTTATTTGTACTTTACCAACAAATCTAGTTGCCCGTATAGTTGCAAAGCGGTAAAGTACGGTGAAGTATTTACTCTATATCCTGAGCAAATCTGCTAGGCTCTGTAGCCCGGGCTATCCGCCCGGTTTTTTGCGCCTCAAAACTTTGCTGCTGGCCGCGTTACAAGCGTGTGTTGCCAGGGCTTCCGTTCAAGCTATCGCGTAGAGCTACTATTACGCACGCACTGCATGCTGAAGAGCGCAGGTCGGGCTGCTATGTGTCCAGGTGGTGTGATCCTGTGGATCATGAAGCGCTGGATCATGTAGTAGTTGACGACTCAGGCTCGGGCCTACGGGTCGTTCAGTGTGTCAGGGCAAGACCTGAAAGGAAATAACATGTCTGAATTAACTGGCGCGGAGATTGTAGTACGTGCCCTGGCTGACGAAGGTGTAGAGCATATCTTCGGTTATCCGGGGGGTGCGGTTCTCTATATCTACGACGCAATTTTCAATCAAGATCGTATCCAGCATTTACTGGTACGTCATGAGCAGGCGGCTGTGCATGCTGCCGATGCCTATTCTCGCTCCTCCAATAAAGTTGGTGTTGCACTGGTTACCAGTGGACCGGGTGTAACCAATGCTGTCACCGGCATAGCCACGGCCTACTTGGACTCCATCCCTATGGTAGTCATTAGCGGTCAGGTGCCCACACAAGTTATTGGTGAGGATGCGTTCCAGGAATGTGATGCGGTGGGTATTACTCGCCCGTGTGTGAAGCATAACTTCTTGGTGCGCGATGTACGTGAGTTAGCAGATACGATACGTAAAGCTTTCTATATCGCCTCCACAGGCCGTCCAGGACCGGTGCTGGTTGATATTCCCAAAGATATTACCATCCAGACTTGCCGCTATACGCCTAAGCGTACAGAGGTAAAAATGCGCTCCTATACGCCCGTGACTAAAGGTCATTTGGGGCAAATCAAAAAAGCGATACAGATGCTAAATGCTGCTGAGCGCCCTTTGATTTATGTGGGTGGCGGTGTAGTGCTGGCTAACGCGGCAGAAGAATTGACCCAATTGGTCAAACTGACTGGCGCACCTTGTACGACGACCTTGATGGCCTTGGGTGCTTATCCGGGCACGGCTGATCAGTACATAGGCATGCCTGGCATGCATGGTACGTATGAAGCCAATATGACGATGCAAAACTGTGATGTCCTCATTGCAGTGGGTGCGCGCTTTGATGACCGTGTGATTGGTAATCCACGTCATTTCAGTCAGGTGCCGCGAAAGATCGTGCATATTGATATCGACCCTTCCGTTATTTCTAAACGGGTGAAGGTCGATGTTCCTATCGTTGGCTGCGTGAAAGAGGTGTTGACCGAGCTCAATGAGCTGTATGTACAAAGTAAAAACGAGCAAAGCAATAAACAAAATCTGACCGAATGGTGGAAACAGATTAATACTTGGCGTGCTCGCGATGCTTCCTCGTATAAGGGTTCTGACGAAGTTATCAAGCCGCAGTCAGTAATTGAGGCTTTGTGGGAAGTTACGGGTGGCGATGCCTTTGTGACGTCCGACGTAGGTCAGCACCAGATGTGGGCGGCTCAGTACTACAAGTTTAATAAGCCACGTCGCTGGATTAACTCCGGTGGTTTGGGCACTATGGGTGTGGGCTTGCCCTATGCCATGGGTGTACAAATGGCGAACCCGGGCGCTGATGTTGCTGTCATCACCGGCGAAGGCTCAATTCAAATGAATATCCAAGAGCTTTCCACATGTAAGCAGTATCGTTTAACACCTAAGGTGTTGTGCCTGAATAACCGCTATTTAGGCATGGTGCGTCAATGGCAGCAGATCGATTACGGTTCGCGTTATTCAGAGTCGTATGTCGATGCCTTGCCTGACTTTATTAAATTAGTAGAAAGCTATGGTCACGTTGGGCTGGAGATTGATCGTCCAGCAGATGTTGTGCCTGCGATACGTGAAGCTTTCCTGACGCACAAAGACCGCCTGGTGTTCCTGAACTTCATTACGGATCAAACAGAAAACGTGTTCCCAATGGTGAAAGCCGGGCGCGGTCTGACCGAAATGTTGTTAGGTCCGGATGACCTTTAAGGAGAGAAAAGTCATGAAACACGTAATTTCTATCCTTTTGGAAAACGAACCAGGAGCTCTGTCGCGCGTGGTGGGTTTGTTTTCAGCACGGGGCTATAACATCGAAACCTTAACGGTGGCACCTACCGAGGATGAAACCTTATCCCGTATGACCATTGTGACTCAGGGTTCTGACGAGGTAATCGAACAAATTACCAAGCACTTGAATCGTCTGATTGATGTGGTAAAGGTGGTGGACCTTTCTGAAGGTCCTCATATCGAGCGCGAGCTCATGCTGATTAAGGTGCGTGCCGTTGGCAAAGAGCGGGAAGAGGTCAAACGTATGGCCGATATTTTCCGTGGCCGTATTATCGATGTAACGGACAAAACCTACACCATTGAATTGACCGGTGTACAGGAAAAAATTGCCGCTTTCATCAATGCGCTAGATCGCGCTGCCATTTTAGAAACCGTGCGTACTGGGGTTTCGGGGGTCAGTCGTGGTGAGCGTGTATTGAAACTTTAATAACTTGCCTACACGTATTTCGTATATGCCATTGCTATGGTGCGATGGCAGGCAGAATTGCAGTAACAAAATTATTTGGAGCTTGAATTAAATGAAAGTTTTTTACGACAAGGATTGTGATCTGTCCCTGATTAAAGGCAAGACAGTTGCGATAATCGGTTATGGCTCCCAGGGACATGCTCATGCCCTGAACTTGCACGAGTCTGGCGTTAACGTCATTGTTGGCTTGCGTAAGGGTGGTGCTTCCTGGAATAAGGCGGTCAACGCTGGCTTGCAGGTACAAGAAGTGGCTGAGGCTGTAAAAGTAGCCGATGTGGTCATGATTTTGTTGCCAGACGAAAGCATTGCTGAAGTGTATCGTACGCAGGTGGCTGACAATATCCGTGCTGGTGCTGCTTTAGCATTTGCTCACGGCTTTAACGTGCACTACGGCCAAGTTGTTCCCCGTGATGATATTGACGTCATTATGGTTGCTCCTAAAGCACCTGGTCACACAGTACGTGGTACATACAGCCAAGGTGGTGGTGTACCTCACCTGATCGCTGTACACCAGGACAAGTCTGGTGCCGCGCGTGATATCGCTCTGTCCTATGCCAGCGCTAACGGTGGTGGCCGTGCAGGTATTATCGAAACCAACTTCCGCGAGGAAACTGAGACTGACTTGTTCGGTGAGCAGGCCGTTCTGTGCGGTGGTGCCGTTGAGCTGATCAAAGCTGGTTTTGAAACTCTGGTAGAAGCCGGTTATGCGCCTGAAATGGCTTACTTCGAGTGTTTGCACGAACTGAAGCTGATCGTAGACTTGATCTACGAGGGTGGTATTGCCAACATGAACTACTCGATTTCGAACAACGCCGAGTTTGGTGAGTACGAAACAGGTCCTAAGATTGTGACCGACGAGACTCGTAAGGCAATGCGTGAGTGCTTGGCTGACATTCAAAATGGTGTGTATGCCAAGAACTTCATTCTGGAGCACGCTGCTGGTGCCCCGACACTGACTTCACGTCGTCGCATCAATGCCGAGTCTCAGATTGAGCAGGTAGGTGGCAAGCTACGTGCCATGATGCCCTGGATCGCTGCAAACAAGCTGGTTGATCAAAGCAAAAACTAAATCTAGCTTGAATGGGCTTTCATAAGCCTGTTAGAGCATAGTAAGAAGCGCTGCATTGTAATAATGCAGCGCTTTTTTTTTGGTGCATTGATTATCCATTATTTCTTGATTGAAAATGTTAATAATAACAATTATCATTAACGATCAAGTTTGGAGGTGTAGATCAATGCTATGTAATCGCTACTGGGCTGTAGGATTCAGCCTGATGCTGGGGAGTAGTGCAAGTGGTGCACAGACTACGGCAGTACACACATTGCCCGAGTTGCGCGTTAGTGCAGAAGCTTTGTCGGAGTTGCCTGGAAGCCAGGTATTCAATCGTACTGATTTGGAACGAGCCAATGTACAAGACTGGAGCGATGTACAGCGAGAGCTTGATCCGGCTTTACATTACAACGCACAGAACAAAAGTATCACCATACGTGGTATGGATAGGAATCGTTTAAATGTGCGCGTCGATGGTATACGTTTACCCTGGCTAGATGATGGGGCGCGTGGCGAGCAAGGGGGATATGAAAGCATTGATTTTGATAATTTGCGATCGATAGACCTTGTGAAAGGAAGTGGTGCGAATCGCTCGGGTTCTTTGGTGGGCTATCTGGATGTGCAGACACTTAGGCCACAGGATATTTTGCCAGCGGATGGTGACTTGGGCGCTTTACTGCGTTCCTCTTGGGATGGGGCGGACGATAGTCTGGGTGCTTATGCGGCAATGGCAGGCCGTTTTACAACGAATACCGAGTGGTTGCTGCAAGCTGGTCAACAGCGAGGGCATGAGCTAAAAAATCAGGCTAAGCAGGGGGGTGACGGTGGATTACGCGATAAGCGTAATCCTGAAACCTTTACTCAGCGCAACTACACGGTGAAACTGCAGCATGCTTTTAATCAAGAGCATAGACTGGGCTTGTCGGGGCATTACTTTGAGCGTCAGGCTGATGTACTGAGTCGACGGGATCAGGGACCGGGAACTAGCTTTAGTGCCAATCATACTGATAAACAGTCCAAGCGCGAACGCGTGGTGGCTGATTATACGTATCAGGGCTTAATGTCGCAGCAAGCCTTGCAACAGGCAAGTATTAAACTATATTGGCAAAAGGCCGAGCAAGAAGGGGTGCAGCATGGCACCCGAAAACGTGATCCTCGTGGCGATATTATTCCTGGTGACCCGTATGGTTATGCCTATCCTTATGGGTTTTTTTCTCGCGGCAATATGGTGCGCGAATCTGCATATGGTTTAAGCAGCGATGCGTGGGGGACGACGGGTTCAGGCATCTGGCGTCTCGGTATAGATGCGCAGCTTCGTAGGGCGCGTCAGTACTCCTCTGGTAGCGATAATTGTCCGCCTTCCAGTGCAGGGGGGCGACCACCTTTTGGCCCTTTAGCATGCGATTTTTTACACACCAATCAGGCAGATATGCCCTTGGTGAAAGGAAGAGAGCTAGGCGTCTGGATAGAGCATGAGTTCAAGTTGGCACAGGGGCAGTACTCTATTACGCCGGCGCTGCGGTATGACGTCTGGGATTTCAAAGCCCATGGATCGGGAGAGTATCAGCGTAATCCTAATGCCGGTATTCCCAGTACGCGCACGCAGGCCAAGGATCAGCAAATTTCGCCGTCTTTGCTGACCCAGTGGCATTGGCAAGAGAGCCTGAGCTTGTACGCCCGGTATGGGTGGGGGTATACAGCTCCGACGGCAGCTCAGTTGTTCCTGAATTATGGTGCGCCAGGCACGTACTTACGCGCAGGGAACCCTGAGTTAAAAGCGGAGCACAGTCGTGGCTGGGAGCTGGGTGCAGAATGGGGTGATGAGCGTCGTGGTGTACGCTTTAGCGCATTTCAGAATCAGTATAAAAACTTTATTGAGTCCGATGTTGTGATGACACCGGATTCTGCTGAATGGAATCCGGCCTGGACTAATCAATATCCTATGGGTGTAACGGCCGTTGCAAATAAGGCCAGAGTACGTATTTATGGCGCTGAGTTAGCGGCTCACTGGATGCTTAATGAGCAATGGCGCCTGCGTACCGCCGCGGCATGGGCCCATGGTAAAGATACAAACACGGGTTTAGCGATAAATAGCGTAGCACCACTGAGTGCTTTGGCGGCGTTGGCATACATGCAGCCGCAATGGGGAGCGGAGCTGGCTGTGCAGGCCAGCAGCAAGCGCAAGCGCGTAGAGGATCCCACTAAAGATTTTCAGACCCCGGGCTTTGGCGTTTGGGACGTAAAAGCGTGGTTAACACCCGAGCGTGTGCAGGGTCTACGCATACAGGCGGGTATCTATAACGTCTTTGATAAATACTACTGGCAAGCCTTGTCTGTGCCGCGTGCGGGGGGCCGGGATAGCTGGCCGGCCGCGGCGTATACCTCGCCGGGACGTCACGTACGTTTGACCCTTGCTTACCAGTTCTAACCTTGCCCAAGGAGGCATTATGGAAAACACCAGCCATCAAGATCAGTATGCCGAGCGTTTAGTGCAAGGCTTTGAACGGGTGCGCTTAGCGCAGCCTAAAGCGCGCGTGCGTCAGGTAGCCACCGAGCTAGGCGTGTCAGAATACGAATTATTGCGTGCACAGCCTGGAGGGATAGTGTGCCGACCTTTAGATGGAACGCTTCAGGATAGGGTAAATGCTCTGGGTACCTTGGGAAGGGTGATGGCCTTATCCCGGAATGAATCGGTGGTACATGAGCGTCATGGGCAATATGAGAAGATACGTGCAGGCCAAGGCATGGGCATCGTTCTGGGCCCAGATATAGATTTGCGCTTGTTTCTGGAGCACTGGGGACCTGCGTGTTGGGTCGTTGAAAATGGGCGTGAAAGCCTGCAGTTTTTTGATCACGCTGGTCAAGCCGTGCATAAGGTATATAAAACGGCTGAAACCGATAGCACGGCATGGAACGCGTACTTGCAACAGTTTCGTGCTCAGCAGTTTACGCAGTTCACGCCACAGCCTTTAAATAAAAAACAGCCTACATGTACTACTTTAGGCAGTGAGGTGCGTGATCAATGGCTGGCGATGAAAGATACGCATGAATTACACGGTATTTTGGAGCGTGCCCAGCTTAGGCGTATTGTCGCTTTGCAGCAGATTGGCGAGGACCTGGCTCAAGAGGTACCACGTGATACCGCCGAACGCATGCTTAAGCGGGTTGCAGAAGATCAGATCTCGCTAATGTGTTTTGTCAGTAATTCGGGCATTGTACAGATTCACTCAGGCCCCATACATAAGGTGCTACGCACAGGAGCTTGGTTTAATGTGCTGGATCCATACTTCAACTTGCACTTGAATACCGAGCATATTGATAGTGTCTGGGTGGTCACTAGGCCGTCAGTAGATGGCTGGATTACTTCCCTGGAGTGTTTCAACACAGAGGGCGAGCAGATCGTGCAGTTTTTTGGTGCGCGTAAGCCCGGCTTGCCTGAGCTTCCTGCATGGCGTGCTTTGATGCAATCGTATTGTTCACAGTTGTTGGCTGCCTGATATGCGCGCCTTCAAGCTCTTTGCGCTGGGGGGCGGGTTCGTCCTGTTGTGCACGGTGGCCCAAGCAGAACGCATCGTTACCTTGGGTGGCACGGTCACTGAAATTGTTTTTCAGTTAGGCGGTGGTCAACAAGTGGTCGCCATAGATCAATCTAGTTTGTATCCGCCTGAGAGTCAGCACTTGCCCCGTGTCGGCTATTACCGTCAAACACCTCTTGAGGGCGTGGCGGCGATGCTGCCAGATAAGGTGCTGGCCTCTGAAAACGCCGGGCCACCTGAGGTATTGCAGCGTTTGCAGGCACTGGGTGTTGCGGTTCAGCAGGTGCCTGACGGCGCTACGGTCGATTCCCTGTATCAGCGTATTACGATGATAGCGGCTCAGCTAGGTGTGGAGCGCGAGGGTGAGGTGCTAAAGCAAACGATACGGAACGAGCTAGAGCAAGTTCGCACTTTGCCTGCTCACCCCCTAAAAACTGCGGTATTAATGTACCGGGGCACCCAGTTCCAACTCAGTGGCACAGGCACCAGCGCACATCATTTATTGGAGTGGGCGGGACTGAGCAATATACAGTCTGCACGTACCGGTTATACGAGTTTATCTGTGGAAGGGGTGGCTGCGCTCGACCCTGAGCTCATTGTGATTACTCAAGCTTCTGTGGACGCCTTGGGAGGAGTGCAGGCGTTTTTGCGTTTGCCGGGCATGGAGCACACTCAGGCGGTGAAGAATAAGCGTGTTGTGGTCATGGACGATTTGTTGATATTGGGGATAGGACCACGCGTTGCGCAAGCGGTACAACAACTCAAGCAGGCAGCAATGTGATGAGGGCTGGACGGCTTGTGCGTTGGCAGTGGATCTTGTGGTTGGCCTTAGCTAGTGCGGCTACGCTGGCTCTGTCTACAGGGGCCTTGCCCATTGCTTGGCAGCGTATACCTGCGCTATTGGCTGGTTTTAGTCAGCCCGATGAGCAGTTAATGAGCAATATTCTTTGGCGTGTCCGCTTACCTCGAGTCCTGTTCAGTATGATGACAGGAGCCGCCTTAGCGTGTGGCGGCGTCATGATACAGGCTTTGTTTCGTAACCCCTTGGCTGAGCCGGGCTTAGTGGGGATTAGCAGTGGGGCAGCGCTGGGGGCCGTCGCCTGTATTGTTATGCTGGGCAGTAGCTTGTGGTTGACGGCGCCGGCTGCGTTTTTGGGTAGTTTGCTAGCTACCTACTTGGCGTATCTAGTTGGCTCTCGAGTACCGGGGGTGGCAGGTTTGCTATTGGCCGGTATTGCAATCAACACAGTGGCTGGCAGTGTGATTGGTATTTTTACATATCTGGCCAGTGATTCGCAGTTACGTGATTTGACGTTTTGGAGCATGGGGAGTTTGGCGGGAGCTCGTTGGTCTAATCTTGCTTTTTTATTGCCCTGGACTGGAATGCTGCTTTGGCTAGCCTTAAGACAGTGGCGAGTTTTTAATGCCTTGCTACTGGGCGAGCGTGAAGCGGTGCATTTAGGTTTTGATTTGGTGCAGGTGCGTCGACGCTTGATGTGCTGATTAGCCTTATTGATCGGACCCTTGGTATCTGTGACGGGGGGAATCGGTTTTATTGGTTTGGTCGTTCCGCACCTCATGCGCATGACAGTGGGCGCAGATCACCGTTATTTGCTAATGTTGTCCGCCTTGGCAGGCGCTGTGCTCTTGACGGCGGCCGATGCCTTGGCACGCTGGGTGATGGCACCTGCCGAACTTCCAATAGGTTTAATAACCAGTTTGCTGGGCGGCCCATTTTTCGTGTATTTATTGCTTCGGGGCAGAGGTTTGCAATGAGCCCATATTCGTTTGAGCAGACTTTACAAGCGCAGTCGCTGCAGGTGAAGCGAGCGAATAAAACCGTTTTGAAAGACGTCAGTTGTTCTTTGCGAGCCGGAGAGCTATTGGGTATTTTAGGGGCTAATGGCGCAGGTAAGTCCAGCCTGCTTAGCGCGCTGGCGGGTGAGCTAGGCAGTCAGGTATCAGAAAGTGTGTTGTTGAATGGGCATGTGCTCAGTCAGCTTCCCTTGTTAGCTCAGGCGCGCCAGCGTGCCGTGCTGCCTCAAGAGTCTACTTTGGGGTTCGACCTGTTGGGCGAGCAAGTGCTAGCGATGGGGGCTTATGCGTATCCGCATGCTCGTGCTGAAAAAGTGAGCCTACTGATTACCAGAGCTGCAAAGCTGGCTGATGTGCAGCACTTGCTCGAGCGCCATTACTTACAGCTTTCAGGTGGAGAGCGGCAGCGATTGCATTTTGCACGGGTATTGATGCAGATTTTAATCGAGCGTGAACACAATCCAGATACGCGTTATTTGCTGTTGGATGAGCCTACCTCAAGTTTGGACCCGCAGCATCAGATGCGCTTGCTCAGAACGGTGTCAGAGCTGGCACACACCGAGCACATAGGGGTTTTGGTGGTATTGCATGATGTCAATCTGGCAGCCCGCTGGTGTAGCCAGTTACTCTTGCTGCACGAGCAAACCGTATTGGCGATGGGGAGTCCGCATAGTGTGCTGACTTCAGCTAACCTAGAGCGTTTATATGGTTTGCCAGCGATGGTGTTTCCCCATCCCTTGGATCCATCTCGTCCCATGATTGTGTTTCAGTAGCAGTCCTAGTAGTTTTGCTGGTCTACAATGCTACTTTTCTATGTGCGAATACTTAACGAGACGCGAAACCTCATTATGCCGAATTTACCGTTAGACGAAAGCCGTCGGCGTCGCAGCATTTACTTGCTGCCCAATGCCTTTACCACCGCTAATTTGTTCGCCGGTTTTTATGCCGTGGTGCAGGCTATTAACGGGCGCTACGAGATGGCGGCGATTGCTATCTTTTTGTCCCTGGTATTTGATGGTATGGACGGACGGGTTGCCAGGCTCACTAATACACAATCGGCGTTTGGTGAGCAATACGACTCCATGGCAGATATGGTTGCCTTTGGCGTCGCGCCTGCGCTGGTAGCGTATTTATGGGCCATGCAAGACCTAGGCCGCTGGGGCTGGCTGGCTGCGTTTATCTATGTGGTCGGGGCCGCGTTACGCTTGGCTCGCTTTAATTCCAATATAGCCGTGGTAGATAAACGTTTTTTTCAAGGCTTGCCCAGTCCTGCGGCTGCAGCCTTGATTGCCGGCTTTGTGTGGTTGGTGGTGGATAATAAGCTGGCATTGGATTCGGCCTTTATACCTTGGTTTGCGTTTGCCTTAACGGTGTATGCAGGCTTGGCCATGGTGTCCAATGCTCCGTTTTACAGTGGCAAGTCATTTGCGATACGGCGTAGTGTGCCTTTTTGGGGCATGTTGCTGTTCGTTTTAGTTTTTGTTTTTGTGTCCACGGACCCACCGCTGGTGCTCTTTGCCTTGTTTTGCGCCTATGGTGTGTCGGGTTGGTTTGTCATGCTTTGGCGTTGGCGCAAGGCGCGTGACTTAAGGGTTGCTCGTTCACGTCAGCAAAGCGAATAAGAAAATGTGTTGTTCATGTAGATCGAATTGCCCAGAATAGGAAAAATTTAATCTACCTTTTGGCTTAATTCGATTATAATCATGGTCTTTGGTGCCGTTTGATTGAAGCGGCCCGTTTAATTTAGTGTAACCACGTTAGGGCACCTCGGCCTTAACGCCAGTTTTAGAGGATGTAAAAAATGGCAGTTGCAGATATCAAAAAAAGCGATATCGTTTCCGAGTTTCAACGCAAACAAGGCGACACCGGTTCTCCAGAAGTGCAAGTGGCTTTGTTGACCGCTCGTATCAACGAACTCACAGGTCACTTTAAGTCTCACAAAAAAGATCACCACTCACGTCGTGGTCTGCTGCGTATGGTTAGCCGCCGTCGCAAGCTGCTGGATTACCTGAAAGGCCGTAATCCAGATGCCTACCGTACACTGATTGAAAAGCTCGGTCTGCGTAAGTGATATCGGGGCTGGTTCCCCGCTAGATAACCGTGCATACGGCGTTTGGCTGTGTGCACGGTTTTTTTATTGTAAGGATTTTCCTAATGTTCAATAAAGTAAGCAAGTCATTCCAGTACGGTGAACACACCGTAACGCTGGAGACAGGCGAAATCGCACGTCAGGCGTCAGGTGCCGTGCTGGTTTCCATGGGTGATACCGTAGTGTTGGCTACGGTTGTAGGTGCAAGTAAAGCAAAGCCAGGTCAGGACTTCTTTCCACTCACCGTCGATTACGTCGAAAAAACATATGCCGCCGGTAAAATACCCGGTGGTTTTTTTAAGCGCGAAGGCAAGCCCTCAGAGCGTGAAATTCTGATCGCACGCTTGATTGACCGCCCATTGCGCCCCTTGTTTCCTGAAGGTTTTTATAACGACGTTCAGGTCATTATCCACACACTGTCTGTAGATCCCGAGATCGATCCTGACATCGCCGCTATGCTCGGTGCTTCCGCTGCTATGGCGATTTCCGGTATTCCGTTTAACGGCCCGGTAGGCGCTGCGCGTGTGGGCTATGTGGATGGTGCCTATGTACTGAATCCAGCCGTTAGCTTGCTGGATAGTTCACAGTTAGATTTGGTGGTTGCTGGAACCGAGAATGCCGTCTTAATGGTGGAGTCTGAAGCTCAGCAATTAAGCGAAGAGGTGATGCTGGGTGCTGTGGTGTTTGCGCATGAGCAAATGCAAGCGGCTATTAACGCGATCCATGAGCTGGTTGAAGAAGCGGGTAAGCCTGAGTGGGACTGGCAAGCACCAACAGCTAATAAGGCTTTGCAAGAAGCGGTTTTGGCAGCAGCCCAAGATGGTTTGCAGCAAGCGTATCAACTGCGTGAAAAGCAGGCTCGTACTGTTAAAGTACGCGAGGTCTACGAGCACGTGCATGCCACCTTGGCGGCTAGCGCTGAGGCGGCCGGTACAGAAGCTCCTGACTCGGTGGAAGTCGACAACTTGCTGTTCGATCTAGAAGGTAAAATCGTACGTGGTCAGATTCTGGCTGGTGAGCCACGTATCGATGGCCGTGATACCCGTACCGTGCGTCCTATTAGCGTGCGTTTAGGTGTTTTGCCTCGCACTCACGGTAGCGCCTTGTTTACACGTGGTGAAACTCAGGCTTTAGTGGTTGCTACCTTAGGTACTAAACAAGACGAGCAAATTATTGACTCTGTTTTGGGTGACCATCGTGACAGCTTCATGTTGCACTATAATTTCCCGCCATTTTCCACCGGTGAAACAGGCCGTTTTGGTGCACCCAAACGACGTGAAATTGGACATGGTCGTTTAGCCAAGCGCGCGTTAAGCCCAATGTTGCCTAAACACGAAGATTTCCAGTACTCCATTCGCTTGGTGTCAGAAATTACTGAGTCCAACGGTTCTTCCTCAATGGCCTCCATTTGTGGTGGTTCCCTGGCCATGATGGACGCAGGTGTACCCTTGCAAGATCACGTTGCTGGTGTGGCCATGGGCTTGATTCTCGAAGATGGTAAGTTCGCTGTCCTGACCGATATTCTGGGCGACGAGGATCATCTGGGTGATATGGACTTTAAAGTAGCTGGTACTGAAAAAGGTATTACAGCACTTCAAATGGACATCAAAATCCAGGGTATCACCAAAGAAATTATGCAAATTGCGCTGGCACAGGCGCTAGAGGGTCGTTTGCATATTCTGGGCAAAATGAAAGAGGCTATTCTGGGCTCACGCACTGAAATGTCCGAATTTGCGCCACGCATGCTGTCACTGAAAATCAATCCTGAAAAAATTCGTGATGTGATTGGTAAAGGTGGTGCCACCATTCGTGCCTTAACAGAAGAGACAGGCACGCAAATTGATATTAGCGACGACGGTAATATCACTATTGCGAGTGCGGATCTGGATAAAGCACGTGAAGCAGAGCGTCGCATCAAAGAGCTGACTGCCGAAGTTGAAGTGGGGCAGGAGTATGAAGGTCCAGTGATGCGCTTGCTGGACTTCGGCGCTATTGTTCAGGTTCTGCCTGGACGCGATGGTTTATTACACATTTCGGAAATTGCGAACTATCGTATTGCTGACATCAACGATGTGCTTAAAGTGGGTCAGTTGGTGAAATTTAAAGTGATAGAGGCCGATGATAAAGGGCGTTTACGTCTGTCGGTGAAAGCGATTGGTGGCATTGAAGCCCAAACGGGTGCCCCCGCTCAAACACCTGCTAGCGAGTAAGCAGTACGGTTTTTTTGCGTGATGCGAAACCCTTCAGGCCTGTTCGGCTTGAAGGGTTTTTTTGTTTCGCAATGAATATTTTTATGCTTAGCTCTTTGCTCATATATAAAACCTATAGTAAGACTGAGCATAAACAATGGCTTATGGATTTTTTTTAAAAATCTCGATGATTTGAGTAAACATAAGGGTTTGAATAGCCGCTTGGCCTGATGCTACCCTTGAACAGGAGAACTCATATTGACTGACTAGGATAAGGTGTTATGTATGACCGATAAGACGAGATCGTCCAGTCTCTGCCCATTGACCTTACGAGCCTTGATGCTCGTTTTTTTATTCATGCTCTCTGTTCTTGGATGGCCCATAAAGGCGCAGTCGCAGACTCAGTCCTTATCCCCTGTGGAACACGAGGCTGCTTATGAGGCGCTGGCTCAGGTATTGGAAAATGAGCAATTGCGGCATCAATTGATAGAGCAATTGCACACGATGGCGGCAGATCAACAGGCATCCCAGACATTAGCTGAACAAACTGAGCCGGTGAGCCGCGTATCGGCTCAGGGGCTGGAACAGAGCAGTCTCAGCAGTAGGTGGATAGAAAAGTCACAGATATTTACACAGAATCTGCGTCAAGATGTGGTGCAGACGTGGGGACTGTTGAGTTCATTGGGACGCGGCGAGCAGACCAGCCTTAAGGGGTTAAAAGCGTGGCGATCGGCGCTGCTTAATATGCTAATAACCATGCTGGTCGCTGTTTTGGTGTTTCGTATTGGCAGAGTGCTAGCCAGATCGGTTTTTCGACGTTTTGATAGATGGGCACAGAAGATGCCCGATTCCGAACAGTTTAGCGCTCAGCATCACCAGCGTTTACGTCAGGAGCAGGATGCGCTACCTAAAGAGACGGTAGCCAGTGGAGACTTTGCACACTTGCAAACCCCTGTTGCAGAGCCAATAAATTTTGAAACAGCCGTGGAAACACCCGCTCAGGCAGCGCGCAATTATATATTGCGTTATGGCAAATTACGTAAATTGATGGCGGTAGTGGGTGCATTTTTTGTGGACGTGCTGCTAATTTTTGTAGCGGCTTTAGTTGCGTATATCGTATCCGTCTCTTTGCCTGGCTCCAGTACGAGCACTGTATTTTCCTTACAGTTTTTGACGGCTTTTATCACTGTCGAACTGGTAAAAGTTATGAGTCGAGGAGTTTTTGCAACGGGTTACGAGCAACTGCGCTTATTGCCGATTACTGATCAAAGTGCCGCGTACTGGAATCGTTGGGTATCTACTGTTGTGTTGGTAGGGGGCTATGGTTTACTGGTATTGGTGCCCGTATTGCAAGCTGTTCTATCGGTAGCCCTGGCCAATGTATTAGGGGCAGTCTTAATATTGGCGGTGTATATCTATGCCGTGAGTGTGTTGTGGCGGCGTCGTCATTCGGTTAGCAATACCTTGCTGCAGCAGGCCGATCGTGCTCAAAGTGCGTTGAGTGGGACGATATTAAGAATTGTGGCTCGTGTATGGCTTTACTTGGCGCTACTTTACTTTACGGTACTGTTCTTTGTTACGCAGGCCGATCAGCAAAATGCCTTGGGTTTTATGGCTAAGGCGAGCGCCCAGACTCTACTGGTTTTATTGTTGGGCGCCACAGGCTCCTTAGTGCTGAATGCCTTAATGGCGCATCGCTTGCATTTATCAGCCCGCTGGAATAAAGCCTTCCCTTTGCTGGAAGCGCGTTTGAATTCGTACGTACCAATTAGCCTGCAAGCCTTGCGCTTTGTCCTGTGGCTAACCGTCTTGCTTAGTTTATTCGATGCATGGCAAGTGCTGGACTTGCGTACTTGGCTCAGTACCGGACAGGGGCAAGTGGTATTGAATACGCTGATTCGTGTAGCTGTGGTGCTGTTTATTGCGGCAATGACGTGGACCATACTGGCCAGTGTGATTGAACATCGCTTAAGCTCTGCTGGCGTGAGTATGCCCACCGAGCGCGAAAAGACCCTGCTTATGCTTTTTAGAAATGCTCTGGCCATTGTCATATTGACCATGACTATCTTGATTGTGCTTTCGCAAGTGGGTATTGATATTGGTCCGCTTATTGCAGGGGCGGGTGTGGTGGGCTTAGCCATCGGTTTTGGCGCGCAAAAACTTGTTCAGGATGTGATTACAGGCGTGTTTATACAGCTTGAAAATGGCATGAATCAAAATGATGTAGTCGAAGTGGCAGGTTTATTTGGTGTGGTGGAAAAATTGACCATACGATCTGTGGTCATTCGTACCTTGGATGGCGGCTATCATTTAGTGCCATTTTCAGCCATAGACTGCGTGGCCAACCATACACGCGATTACGGTTATCATTACGGCGAATATTGCATAGGCCTGCGTGAATCGGTGGATGATGCCATAGCATGTTTGCGCTTAGCGTTTGCAGACACTAAAAAAGATCCTGAAGTCGCCAATGAAATCCTTGAAGATATCTCTATTCCAGGCGTCACCTCGTTAAACCGTGAGGGTTTCACAATACGGGTACTGATCAAGACAGCGCCTGGCATGCAGTGGGCAGTGCAACGCAGCTTTAACCGTTGGGTCAAAATACATTTTGATGCGGCGGGTATAGAGCTGCCTTACCCTCATACTGTCTTGCACTTTGGACGAGATAAGAATGGATATGCCAGCCCCGCTGATATCCGTATGGTGGATGCGGTAGCGCAAAATAGTCGTGGCGGTGAACTCGTGCCCGCGGCAGGCCAAACCTTGAGACCGATTCCTGAAGCGACCTGATACGCCTGTCAGAAAATTTGCTAGCCTGCCTGATTCAGTGCTTTACAGCCCGAGTCAGGCAGGTTTTTTTGTGTCTAGTGGTATTCCCTGAATCCTAAGAATTGGCCTTGTTCTTTTTCTTCTTGCTGTATATATTTGCTTTTAGTGCATTTATGCAAATATTTTTGCGTGTAAGCGCGTTAGCAAGGAGACGATATGAAAACAAGACTACATAAATGGCTGGCTTTGGCCGTATTAGGTACTGCCGCACTCGGCGTACAGGCGAAGTCCTTACTCGTGGCTGTGGACACTGCCTTTGTGCCTTTTGAGTTTCGCCAGGGCAATGAGTACGTGGGTTTCGATATTGATATTTGGAAAGCCATTGCGGGTGAAATTGGACGTGACTACACACTTCAGCCTATGGATTTCAATGGTATTCTGCCTGCCATCCAGACGCGTAACGTCGATGTGGCCTTGGCTGGTATCACTATCACAGAAGAACGTCAGAAGGCAGTCGATTTTTCACAGGGTTATTACGACAGTGGCTTTTTGCTGATGGTGCCCAGTAACAGTGCGATTAAAAGTGTTGATGATCTTGCTGGAAAGGTGCTGGCCTTAAGAATGGGAACGTCTGCTGCGCAATATGCGCAGGAGCACTTCAAAGATACCGAGCTGCGATTGTTTCCTAACATTGATAATGCCTACCTTGAGTTGCAAACAGGGCGCGTCGATGCCGCCATGCACGATACGCCCAATGTGCTGTACTACATCAATACTAACGGACAAGGGCGTGTGCAAGCAGTAGGAGAGCAAATGATGGCGCACGAGTATGGCATTGCTTTTCCTAAAGGCAGCGAGTTAGTAGAGCCCGTCAACCAGGCTTTGAACAAGATAAAAGCAGATGGACGTTATGCGGAAATCTATAAGAAATGGTTTGGTGCGGAACCTACTAAGCCCTGAATGAATTAAGTGGGAGAGCACCATGGATTTTCAGTTTTCCGTTGTCTTGGATAGTTTGCCTGTCCTGCTGCAAGGAGCCAAGACGACGTTGTACATCACGTTTTTTGGTTTATTAGGTGGATTGGCTGCAGGCTTGGTATTTGGGCTAATGCGTGCCTATGGCGGGCGTATGTTGAATGCGCTGGCATTGCTCTATATCGAGCTGGTCCGAGGTACACCGATTATTGTGCAGGTCATGTTTATTTATTTTGCCTTGCCAGTACTGATGGACATACGGATCAATGCCATGTCTGCAGCCATCACAGCCATTGTGATTAACGCGGGCGCCTATATTGCAGAGATTGTTCGTGGTGCTTTTTTATCCGTAGCACGAGGTTTGACCGAGGCAGGCTTGGCACTGGGCGTGCCACGCTGGAAAGTACTGGCGTTTGTGGAAGGGCCTGTGGCGTTTCGACGTTTAATTCCACCTCTTGGGAACCAGTTTATCGTCAGCTTAAAAGATACCTCTTTATTCATTGTGATTGGCGTGGGGGAGTTGACGCGCCAAGGGCAAGAAATCATGGCGTCTAATTTCCGTGCTGTCGAGATCTGGTCGGCGGTAGCGGTTATTTACCTCATCATGATTGGCACCATGACATTGGTCTTGCGACAAGTCGAAAAAAGGATGCACATACTATGACTATTATTCGTTTCGACAACGTCACTAAGCGATTCGGACAGACTGTCGTCTTACAAGATGTGGACCTGAGTATTGAGGCGGGTGAAGTGGTTGTGGTGATAGGCCCTTCGGGGTCGGGCAAATCCACCTTGCTGCGTTGTATTAATGCCTTGGAAAGCATAGATGGCGGTGATTTGCTGGTGGATAAGCTAAGCGTTTTAGGTGGGCGTAAAGACGTTCGTACCATACGTAGTGAAGCGGGTATGGTATTTCAGCAGTTTAACTTGTTCCCTCAGTTGAACGTGTTGGATAACGTCGCATTTGGTCCCGTGCATACACGTGGTCAGTCACGCAAAGAGGCACATGCTATCGCACGGGAACTGCTCGATAAAGTCGGCATGTCGCATCGGATAAATAATTTCCCGCATGAGTTATCGGGGGGGCAGCAGCAGCGGGTGGCAATTGCACGGGCACTGGCGGTCAAACCTAAAGTAATGTTGTTTGATGAGCCCACCTCAGCGCTGGACCCAGAGCTGCGTCAGGAAGTGCTGAAAGTGATGCAGACACTGGCGGAAGAGGGCATGACTATGGTGGTGGTAACCCATGAAATGAGTTTTGCGCGTCAAGTGGGTACACGTTTAATTTTTATGGAAAATGGGTCTATTGCGGTGGATGGCTCGCCAAAAGAACTACTGGACAATCCACCCAATCAACGTTTAAAGAGTTTTTTGCATCATGTTGAGTAAGCAATCATACGCCTTAGCGCGACATACGATTAAGGGCGATGCCCGAGAGTTGGGGCGTCAATTGGGAGCCTTGGGGGCTCCAGCCGTTCGTGATTATTTAGTCCATTCCACTGCTTGGGCTACGGTACAAAAATGGCAAGGCAGCGAGATAGCCCAAACGATGATGGCGTTGACGAAAAAGCGATTGCCGCACTTGTGGGAAGAGTTGCTTGGCTTGGCCGAGGGTCTGGAGCAGCCCATAGACAGTGTGTTTTTGTGGAATGCCAGAGGCGATTTATGGGCCATGGCTCCGGATGGCTGTACTACTATTATGTCGCCGGGGGCGCAGCCACGTATTACGCATAACGAAGATGGTGATCCTGGCTTTGCTGGCTCATGTGCGATTGTGCAGTTTGAGCACACTGAAGCTAATCATTTTGCCTCGTTTGTGTACCCAGGATCATTGCCTGGCCATACGCTGGCGGTCAATGAACAAGGTCTGGCTATGACGGTGAACAATATCCGTGCCTTGGCCGTTAAGCCTGGCTTGCCTCGTATGCTGCTGACCCGAGAGATCCTGAACCAAAAAACGACGCAGCAGGCAGTCGATTTCTTGCTAGAGCAGCCTAAGGCTGGAGCCTTTCATTTAAATTTGTTGGATGCAAGGGGAGATTTGCGCGGGCTTGAGTACTCTTCCCATTATTGTGCAGTGCGAACTGTACACGAGGCGGTGCTCCATGCGAATCATGCCATTTTTCCTGCTACGCGAGACTGGCCTCAAATTATCACGCCATCCTCAGGTTATCGCCAAGTCCGTGGAGACGCTTTTATTCAGCACGATGACGCGCATCCTTTGCGTATTCTGGCTGACCAAAGCGAGCCGACTTATCCTATATTCCGACGTAGCGCCGATGATGTAGATAATGAAAACACCTTGGCGACGGCTGATATGCGCTTGCAAGATGGCGGGATAGTTTGGCAAGTGTACGAGCACCCCTTGCAGGCTCCTGTCTATACGCTGCACAATGCGAAATTTAGGGATTAGCGAGGAGTGGATTGGTGTCATCCAAAATTATAACAACGCCTGCCGACTTGGATGGGCTACGTGAGCTGGTGCTGGATATATCACGCAAAGACTGTGATATCAGTATGGGTAGCAAGACCTTGGCGGTATTGGGGAAAATGGTTGAGCATCCGGAGCAAACCGCCTTAAGTACGATTAGCGAGCTGGCACTCTCTATGCAGGTTAACCCATCGACTTTGTCGCGTTTGGCCAAGTCGCTAGGCTATAGTGGTTTTCCGGAGTTTCAGCGTGTGTTTCGTCAGGACGTATCCTCGCAAGGTGGCCGCTTTTATACGCATCAGGCCAGCCGCTTACTGGATAAGCTCAAAGAGGGGGAGCAGTCCGTTTGCTTGGCGACGGTGGCGCAGCTATCTCAAGAATCTGTACGCAATATCGAGCATGGTCTGGCGCAACTTGATGAGCTTCAATTGGGCGTGGTCTCCAAGGCCTTAGCGCATGCACGACGCGTACGTATTCATGGCGTGCGCCAAATTCACGCAGTGAGCAGTTTGTTGCAGTACGGCTTAAGCCTTATTCGGCCAGATGTCTCACTACTAGATGGCCCAGGGCAAGGCGTGGCGGAAGGCCTGGCCAATATGAGTGAGGGGGATGTTTTAGTGGTGGCGACGGTATCGCCCTATAGCCGGATCGTGACCGAGACCGCAGCCCTGGCCAAGCAGCAGGGCGTGCAAGTGATCGCGATAACCGACTATCGCACATCGCCTTTGGTCGCGTCGGCGCAATGGGTGTTTTTCCTGCCGCACGACAGTAGTTTTATTAGTAATAGCATGGCCGCCTATATTGTTTTATGTGAAGGCTTAGTGAATCTGGTGGCTCAGGAGTTAGGGGCTCAGGCACTACAGTCTTTGGAAAGACAAGAGCAGTTTATTGAGCAATTACATATAGAGTTAGGGTAAAGCATGACTTACAACACATTGATTTACGAGCAGCACGAGGGCTTGGCGCTGATACATTTTAATCGTCCACATCGTTTAAATGCAGTGACTGAGGAGTTGTATGCGGAATTGGATCATGCCTTAAACCGTGCTGAGGCGGACCCGCAAGTACGCGTCATGATGCTGACTGGGCAGGGACGAGCCTTTTGTGTGGGGGCCGATTTAAAAGAACACAAGGCAGGTCGCAGTGCGTTTGACCGGCGCCAGTACCTGCAAGGCCAGCAAACCGTATGTAAGCGTCTGATGACTCAGTCTAAGCCCATTATTGCCGCGGTCAATGGTTTTGCCTTGGGCGCAGGAGCAGAAATGGCCATGGCCTGCGATTTTATTTTGGTCAATGAAAGTGCGCGCTTTGGCTTGCCCGAAATATCTATAGGTAATTTCTTGGGTGGCGGCGTTACGTGGTTATTGCCACGTTTAGTGGGCCTGCCTAAGGCTCGTGAACTGGTGTTCTTAGGTGAGCGTATCACGGGGCAAGAAGCGGAGCGTATAGGCCTGGCCAACCGTTGCTGGCCGGATCAGGAGTTCATGGATAAAGCCCAAGCATTTGCTCAGCAACTGGCCAGCAAAGCTCCTCACTCTATGGCTTTAGCAAAACGGCAGCTTAATTTAGCGGCTGAAAGCACCTTGGATGCGGCCATGACAGCCGAATTAGAAGGCATGATGTTTGTCGGTACCACCCGCGACTGGCAGGAGGGTGTGAATGCCTTTGCCGAAAAGCGTAGCCCCATCTTTACCGGAGAATAAGGATGATTAGCCCTACAGCAGCTCGTTCCCAAACTCAGGAACGCAGTTTTTTGCATGACATTATTGCGCCCAATTCGATTGCGATTATTGGAGCGTCCGCCGACCCTACCAAGCGCGGTTATACCGCTGTTTTAGGCTTGGTCGAAGGGGCGTATGAGGGAAAAATCTACCCTGTTAATCCGCGCCTAGAAGAAATTCTAGGCATTCCTGTGGTGCCGACTCTGGCCGCCATCCCGGGCCCTGTGGATCTGGCACTCATTTGTACTCCAGCCAGTACCTTGCCGCAAATTTTGCAAGAGTGTATCGCTAAGGGTGTTAAAGGTGCTGTGGTCTTGGCCGCTGGCTTTAAAGAAACGGGCGAACAGGGGGCTGAGCTGGAGGCGCAGGTCTTGGAGCTGGCTCGCCAAGGTAATGTGCGTATTATTGGTCCCAATACATCAGGTATCTTTAATATGCACAAGCGCCTTAACTTATTGGCGTTGGAAGCTGTGAAGCCTGGTGGTATGGGCGTGGTGTCCCAGTCAGGAAATATGTTGCTCGCCTTGGCTATGGAGGCTGAGCATAACGGTTTTATTGGGTTTTCCTCTTACATTGGGCCGGGTAACCAGACCGATGTGGGCTTTCACGATTACCTGCAATATCTGGGAGAGGATACGGGCACTCAAGTGGCTGTGCTCTATGTGGAGGGCTTTCGCGACGGTGAGCAATTACTGCAGGTGGCGCGACAGGTCACGCCCCGTAAGCCTGTGGTTATCTACAAGTCGGGCTCTACCGATTTGGGCAAAAAATCAGCGGCCTCTCATACTGGAGCGCTCGCCGGTAGCTATGAAATGACGGTAGACGTATTGCGTCAAGTGGGGGTTAGTGTCGTACACCGATCAGACCAAATTTTACCGGTCGCAGAAGGTCTGGCCTTATTAAAGCCGGCCAAAAGCAAGCGCATTGCGATTGTGGCAGATGGTGGTGGTCAGGCTACTATTGCGGCCGATAGAATCGCCGAAGCGGGGCTTACTTTGGCTGAGTTATCTGAGCAGACACGTCAACGCTTGGCCGAGGTGCTTTTGCCGCAAGCCGCGCTCAGTAATCCGGTGGATGTGGCGGGCAGTTCCGATGCCAATCCAGAGGTGCTCGCACGTTGTGTAGAGATTGTTGCCGCCGATGAGAATGTGGATGCGGTGATGCTGGTTGGCATGTTCGGTGGCTATCACATTCGTTTCGATCAATCTTTATTGGGAGGGGAGCTGCGTTGCGCCTCATCGCTGATTGAGTTTAATGCGCGCAGCAGCAAGCCCTTGGTGGTGCACAGTATTTATGCAGAGCGACGTCCGTCGGCTTTACACCTTTTGCGTAAAACGGGTATTCCGGTGCAAGGCTCTATCGAGAATGCCGTAGAAATCTTACGTGGCTTGAGCGAGCGTGGCGCGTTTCTGAAGCGCCAGCAAGCAGAGCCGTTGGCACCGCTGGCGGCAGATACGGCGATCAAAGCCCTGTTTGGACAAGCAGCTAGCGAACAGCGTGATCTGCTTGAGTTTGAGGCCAAAACGGTTTTGCGTGCACATGGCATCCCGGTTCCACACGAGCAGGTTTTTCGATCGCCTACCGACATAGCACAGTTGCATGCCGAGCTGGCTGAGCGCAAACTGGTGATGAAGCTGATGTCTAAAGATATCTTGCACAAATCCGATGCTGGGGGGGTTAAGCTAAACCTGCGTGGCCAGGAACAGTTGCAGGCGGCCTACGAGCAGATTATGCAAAACGGCCGAGCCTATAAGCCTGATGCCGATATTCATGGCGTGTTGGTATCCCCTATGCTTGATTCGGGCGTGGAGCTGATTATCGGCGTGGTGCAGGATCCTATTTTTGGGCCCGTCATGATGTTTGGCTTAGGCGGGATTCTAGTCGAGGTATTAAACGATGTGGCGTTCCGTGCATTGCCTATACACCGTGCCGATGCAGAGTCCATGCTAGAGCAGTTAAAAGCGAAGCAAATACTGGAAGGGGTGCGTGGGCAGGAAGCTGTCGACAAAGAAGCGCTTATCCAATTGATGTTAGACGTATCGCAAGTGGTTCAAACCTATCCTGAAATCGAGGAGTTGGATTTGAATCCCGTCATTGCGTATTCCGACGGGTATGCCATTGTGGATGCCCGCATTATTACTAAAAAAGGGTCGTGTCATGCAACAGTCATTGCCTAAACTCAATGATGCTTTACTAACTCTAGAGGCTGGAGTTGCTACCTTAAGTTTTAATCGTCACGATGTGCGTAATGCCCTAACTGGCACTGCTTTAATCGATGATATCGTTACCACATGCCAGTGGGTCAATCAGACCGATGCGGTATCAGTATTACTGATTACCGGTGAGGGCTCTGCCTTTTCAGCGGGCGGTAATGTTAAAGATATGGCCGAGCGGGGAGGGGATTTCGCCGGTGATGTGGCCGAGGTCGCGACTCGTTATCGTCGCGGAATACAGCGTATACCTCTTGCCATAGAGGCGGTCGAAGTGCCGGTGATTGCGGCAGTGAATGGGCCGGCTATTGGTGCCGGCTTTGATCTGTGCATGATGGCCGATATACGCTTAGTCTCAGAGCGTGCCAAGTTTGGTGAAACCTTTTTGAACTTGGGTATTATTCCCGGGGATGGTGGAGCCTGGTTCTTACAGCGCTTGATTGGGTATCAGCGCGCTTTTGAACTGACCCTGTCTGGGCGTGTTATTGGTGCTCAAGAGGCTAAAGAGCTGGGCATTGCTCTGGAAGTGCTTGCACCTGAAGAGCTAATGCCTAGAGCGCAGCAACTGGCACAAAGTTTTGCTGCCCAGCCGCCTAAGGCTACGCGCCTGACCAAACGTTTAATGAAAATGGCACAACGCTCTGAGCTTAAAGACTTCTTAGACCTATGTGCTGTTTTCCAAGGCATGTGCCATAACGAACCCGAACACTTAAGCGCTGTTCAGGCTTTTTTAAACAAAGCAAAATAGCCGCTGCGCAGGCTCTGTTTAGCAGGGGCTGTAGTGCATCTATGCGTAGAACGCAAAAAAACCCGCCTAGAGCGGGTTTCATTGAACCGTAAAAAGCGCTGCCAAGTGCTTTATGCGTATTAGCCACATAAATCTATGGTGCATCCAGCCGGAATCGAACCGGCACGGGCAATGCCCGAGGGATTTTAAGTCCCTTGCGTCTACCTATTCCGCCATGGATGCAGCGGGGGATTGTGTGGCGGAAGCGGTGAGATTCGAACTCACGGATGAGTTACCCCATCGCCGGTTTTCAAGACCGGTCCATTCAACCGCTCTGGCACGCTTCCTAATTAAGCCTATCACTAGGTAATACAATAAGCTTATTACTGCTACCTTGCTTTTACCTTTGGGCTTTTTGACCCTGTTTCAGTAACTTAGCTAGGAAAGCTAATAAGTGTAGCGTAAAAAAAAGAAATAGTCATGCTTTTCTGTTCTTTTTTGAACGACGTGCTCTAAGTGTTTGATTTCTTTTCCTGTTAGGGAGCTGCGTGTCAGGTGAGTCAAGCTATGTTGCGCATGCCTCTTTTGCAAATTCGTATCGTGCTTTGTTGTTGTGGGGATGCTTGCAGCCACAGCTTGCATAGTTGCCTGACCCAGTCTGCTTGAGTCTTAGCGGCATCATTAAGCCAGTTGGCGACAGAGTCTTGCACATACGTGCTGGGATCAGCACGTAAAGCGGTCAATATAGGTAAAGCCATGTCAGGCGTTTCCTTTAGTATCGCAATATGGCTACACCACACGCCTCTAGGACGCAGTGCCTCACAGGCAAAGCGACGTATACGTTCGGATGGATGCTCCGTCCACGGCTGTAGTAGCGTGATAGCTCTGGGCAAGTCTTGTACTAAATGGGGCCGAGTGGCCATCCATGCCCATTCTCGCACTCCGAAATGCATATCGTCAGCGAAGGTTTGCATGGCGTCTAGGCGTAAACTGAGCTCTAGGTCTGTCCGTGCTCCAATCATGAAGCAGGCCCAGCCTCGTACGGTATCTGCCTGATGCGCTTGGCAATAGATCAAGCCCTGCTCGCCGAGGGTCCGCCAGAGTAGTGCGCCAATCGTACTCATGCGTTTGAGTATGCCCAGTTCTTGGGCGTGTTCAATTTCCTCAAGGCAGGAGGGGGTGAGCTGAGGCAGCACGCTGCGTGCCAATTGTGCCTGATCCAGCGCCAGGCATTCCGTTAGAGTGAGGCTGGATAGGACACCACGAGATAAGCCGTCCAGCACATCGCTGGGTATATCAGTGGCGCGCACAGCGCCTTTACGTGTTGAGTTCAGAGTCATGATGAATTGCTTGGAGTTGCATAGAGCAGGGTGCTAAACGAGCTTGAGAAGTAGGGGCAGGAATATGTCTGTTTAATCTGAATTTACAGTATAGGGATGCAGCGTGAGCACGGCAATTTCGATGTGGGTCGACCTGTGTGCCCACGCTATGGTAGATTGCCGTAGATGCTCGAGGCCAGACAAGGTGGCTAAATAAAAAATACCTAGATTAGGAGTTAAGCAATGATGAAAGCCGTTGAAATCACAGCTTTTGGTGGACCAGAGGTTTTGGTGCTAGGAGAGCGCCCCATGCCCGAGCCGCAGGCGGGCGAAGTGCTGGTCAAGGTGGCGGCGGCTGGCGTGAATCGTCCCGATGTTTTTCAGCGACAAGGGGGCTATGCGCCACCTCCTGATGCTACGGATATCCCGGGTCTGGAGTTGGCCGGGGAAATCATTGCTGGCGCTGTGCAAGGTAGCGGCTTTTCCATTGGTGATCAGGTGTGTGCTTTAGTGGCAGGTGGTGCGTACGCCGAGTACTGTATCGTGCCCATACAGCAGTGCTTGCCTATTCCTGCTGGGCTGAGCCTAGTGGAGGCAGCAGGGTTGCCGGAAACATTCTTTACGGTGTGGAGTAATGTGTTTGACCGTGGCGCCCTGGCAGAAGGTGAAAGCTTGTTGGTTCATGGTGGTGCCAGCGGTATTGGCACGACGGCTATTCAGCTGGCGGTCACGATGGGGCACACGGTGTATGCAACAGCAGGCAGTGATGAGCGCGTGGAAGCCATTAATAAACTAGGGGCTATAGGCATTAATTATCGTACCCAGGTATATGAAGAAGTTATTCAGGCTCATACTCAGGGGCGTGGAGTGGATGTTGTGCTGGATATGGTGGCAGGCGAGTATGTAAACCGCGATATTAACTGTTTGGCGGACGATGGCCGAATTGTCATCATTGCCCTATTGGGTGGCGCTAAGGCCACGATTAATTGCGCAGAGATTCTACGACGCCGCTTGACGATCACAGGCTCTACGCTCAGGCCGCGACCAGTGGCCTTTAAGGCTGCCATTGCGAAAAACTTAGCGCAGCATGTCTGGCCCTTGCTGGAAAAGTCATTGATACGTCCTCAAATTTACGCACAGTTCCCTTTAGGGCAAGCGGCGCAGGCGCACGCCATGATGGAAGCCGGTGAGCAAATCGGAAAAATTATCCTGGTGACAGATTAGCGCACATCCTGTTAGACGAACCTTGGCCGCTCACGGTACAATACTGGGTTAGCTAAATGCTTTCTTTAATTTTTACTAGATGAGCGGTAACGCGAGGTGATGGAACAAGGCTATGGAACAAGGTCTTACTGGGGCGCATAGGCGTAAACGGTTGCTGGTGGGTAACTGGAAAATGCACGGCTCCTTACAGGCAAATGCATCGTTGCTAGCCGAATTAAAACAAGGTGCTGCGCACACTGAAGCACATTGTGATGTCGTAGTCTGTGCCCCGTTTTTGTATGTGCCACAGTTGCGGCAGTTACTTGAGGGCAGTTCCATCGCGGTAGGGGCGCAAGATGTCAGCGCCCACGATCAGGGAGCCTACACTGGGGAAGTCTCCGCGCATATGCTCTCTGATCTGGATTGTCGATGGGTGATAGTGGGGCATTCCGAGCGCAGGCAGTATCATGCTGAAACGGATCAGCTCATCGCTGAAAAAATTCGTCGTGCGCTGGAGGCAGGTTTGCGTCCTATTTTATGCGTAGGAGAAACGGCTCAGGATCGCCAGGCGGGCACCACGTATGAGGTGATCCGCCAGCAGTTGGCCTTGTTGCTCCAGTGGTCGCAGGACGACTTAAGCCGGCTCAGCGTGGCTTATGAGCCAGTCTGGGCTATAGGAAGTGGTCAAAGTGCCACGCCCGAGCAAGCTCAGGATGTGCATGCGTTCATACGCGCGCAATGGCCGTCTGGCTTGGCGGCTGGTTTGCATATTTTGTATGGGGGTAGTGTGAAATCGCAAAACGCGGCTCAGCTATTTGCCATGCCTGATATAGATGGTGCCCTGGTGGGCGGAGCGTCATTGGATGCTCGTGAATTCTTACAAATTGCGGCCGCTTAAGGTCACGGAGTTATTGAATGGGTAATTTGTCTTCCGTATTGCTAGCGGTGCAAGTCTTGTCTTCGCTGGCCATCATCGGTTTGGTTTTGTTGCAGCAAGGCAAGGGCGCCGACATGGGCTCGGCTTTTGGTAGCGGGTCAGCGGGCAGCGTATTTGGTGCGGCAGGTGCGGCTAATTTCTTGTCGCGTTTAACGAAGTGGGCAGCGATCGTGTTCTTTGTTACCACAGGTGGTTTGGCATGGGTGGCTCATCATCCTAGCAAGCAGGCGACCGAGGGTGTCATGCAGGGTTACGAGTCTTCCGTGCCGGGCGGAGCCGCCAACGATACGGTAGTGCCCGCCTTAACGCCGGCAGTCCCATCACTTGAGGTTCCGTCGTTGGAAAATACGCCAGCGGCAAATGAAGTGCCTTCTGGTGGCCAGGTGCCAGCGCCCGAGGCCAATTCATCAGTAGGTGCTGCTACTGAGCCAGGCGATAGCGCCTCTACTGAAACTCCAGAGTCGGGTACGCAGCAGTAAATAAGTGCTCCCTAGGCGCTGTGCGGCTAGGGTGTGTTGTTATTTGGCGGCTTTTTTTAGCCTTCTTAAGTAAGCTGTGCCTATATTGAGTTTTTTTCTGTGTGGGCTTGTTTATTACATGGATAATCGTGCTAGAATAGTCGTCTTTGCCGACGTGGTGGAATTGGTAGACACGCTATCTTGAGGGGGTAGTGGCGAAAGCTGTACGAGTTCGAGTCTCGTCGTCGGCACCAAACAAAAAGCTCTGTGATGGCAGAGCATGG
>JAEXRL010000018.1 GCA_023440825.1 Pseudomonadota bacterium
ACACCACCTGCTCTACATTGAGTTCACGATGGTAAATCACCTGAGGATACGTGGCTAGAATACGATGAAGAGAGGTCGTCTTCCCACTACCAGAACAACCAATTAACAATAAGCTTTGTGCCGTAGAACGCGCATCTTCAAATCGAAAAGCATCCAGTTCACCCTTTTGAACACGCTCATAGCCATTTTGTAAGTGCTTTTGCAAATCACCTGTTTTTGGATTTCTGCCTATATAGCCGCCACGAATCATGACCGAAATACGCTCACTCAGTAGCAAATGCGTACCTAATGGCTGAAAATAGTCATCTGGAATACGGCAAATGGTATGAGCTCTGATAACGCGAGGTTTTTGTAAATCTAACGACGTAAGTTGTAGAGATGATTTTAATGATGCGGCACTATTCACTGACTCTTGTAGTGGAGGCAAGGCCTCAATAAAAGGATTACCACGATAAGCCTCTACACCCGTATCACGATAAACCGCTTGAATCTGGGTAGCACTCATGACTCATCCTCCTCTGGTGGATCCTGAAATAACTCTGGTATATAACTAGGTAAGCGGTAATCCTCTTGCTCGTCTACATCCACTGCGTTAAAAGGAATCACCTTCGCCTCTTCTCCAGACGAACTAGGCTTCAAATGCTCCGCACGTCTTTTACGCTCTGAAGTCACAGCCTCTTTTTTATTGTTTTTAATTTGCTTAATACGTGTTGATTTCGGCTCAGTAGTGCTAGGTGTTAACTTATTCGCTTTCTGAATGGTTTGCTGAATAAACGCCTCAAGCTCCCTGCGCTTAGTTAACTCATCCTGCTTCGCATTGGCTTTATTGTGTTTTTCTTGTGCTTGTATATCCCACACCTCCCAAAATGAGAGGCCTTTAAACTGCCGACTACGTTCCGTTAGATTACCGCGCCAAAAACCACGACTCCCCGCTTGGGGAAATAAATAGATCGTATCAACCAGCACTGGGTCATAGGCCGCTTCTAAATGTTGAGGTCTCGCTATCTCAGTACTTCGCTGTAACCAACCTTCGCGCAGAATTTCTGACCCCGAGTAATACAAGCCCCACAAGTTAACGCCAAACGAGGAAATAGAGACCTTTCGACGAGGTAGTAATGCAACTCGCAACTGCTCTTGTTCCACAGCCCTCAAGCTACCTGTGCGATGCTGCATACCCCATTGCCATAACTGAACAGGAATAGACGGTAAATCCGTAGGAAAATCAGCATCTCGATCGTATTTATCCATCACCAAATGGTTATTTCTGAATAGGATCGTGCGCAAAATAATTTGTGTGAACTCAAACACCGACAGAGATGCATCCAACCTATAGTCTGTTTCACCATGGCTTTTGATCCGACTGCCCTCCACAATGCCAGGCGCAAAGGATTTAAACTCTGCTTGAAGGGTTCTAAACGTACTTTCCACTATACCTTTAGCATCGCCACGTCTAGGTGGAGCACTTTCCACTCGCACATTAAAACTAGAAACTAAGGCTTCGACCTGATGACTCATTAATTCACCACGGTCCGCTAGCAACACATCAGGCAAGCCTATACACGGCCAATCTGAGCTACTAATCTCAATATCATGCTGGGCACAAATCGCCGTTTTATCTGAGCAAGCATTTACAAAAGCCTGCATCGCCACCACATAAGACGGGTTTTCAAAGCCAATATAAAAACCTGCAATCATCCGACTAAATACATCAATCACAATGTAAAGTGTCGGCCTTCCTATAATTTTCTGGCGATCGTTGTGATCCACTAGATAAATATCAGCAATCGTGGCATCAATCTCATAACGACTGCCAGGGCCTAGCACCTGAGAAGTGGCTGTACTACTTAAGGGTCGTACATCTTTTTTATATACCCCTGCTTTAACTCTGGACTTTAAGCGCTGAGCTTTAGGGTATTCTCGATCATAAAAATAACGAAACTGGCGTAGAGTTGGGTAATCCTCTTGAGGAATACGAGGAAAATACTGAGCAAACAAGTCCACAAATCGTCTATAGGCAACGGTGGTCTTTGTACCTTTTTGATTTAATAGATGCTTTTCTATGGTTAATCTAAAAAGACGTTCAATCTCAGGCGTTACCTTGGGTCCTTCACCCTTACCATATTCTCTGGCTCGGCCAATTTTTGCTGTTCCTGTCGCTGAACGTCTTTCCCCTGGTGCACCGCTGTTTTTGTAGTCGGGAATTAATGCATTAGGCGTTTGACCACGCTGCCAATACCTTCTTAATAATCGATAAACTGTTTTTTTCGAAACCTGCTTAGACTCCACAACAGCATCAATTAAACGTGCTCTTTCAGAAGCATCAAAAATACCCTTATGCTGCAAGAGTGGTAGCAATACCTTAATATTTTCTTCTCTACGAATAAAACGTACAGACCCTATTTCTGGATCCTCTTGGTCTAGATAAGCAAAGGGATCCGTACTCCTCACTAACTGACCTGAGTCCAAGGCAGCCAAGAGACTCAACTCCAAAATCCTTTCTGGCAACGCCTTCGGATTTTCAATATCAATCCAGATCAACTCCCCCTGATTAATATCTAAAACCCGATAAAAGCGGCTTTCTACTTTAAGCACCTCATTAATTTGCCACATAAAGCCCCCTTTGCGCTGCTCCATCGTGCTCTATATCCAGCTCAGCACAGGTACACAATCTAAACGGCTTATAAACATTAAATTTAATAAAACCATTAGCGACTAATGCTCTAACATCACTTAATGTTTTACCTAGCTCCAAACCATAAGCAATATCAACCTGCTTACAGACATTGATAATATTTTCATCTCCTTTTTCTTGCAGGATATGAGCCAATGTTGGTAGTTGTGCTAAAAGCTCCGCAGAAACCCCTTCTGCTTTCACCGAATAAAGCCATTCAATATTTTCTTTTACTACGGGATTTATTTCTTTATCAGTAAAAATGAACCAAGGAATTTGTTTTTGCTGCCAATAACGACGCTCTAGTTCTAATTTTTCTAAGGTGCGCTCATCTTGTAAGGCTGCCGCAGGTTTGACTTGAATAGCAAACTGCTCAAAAGGACCATCTTTACAATCCACCAAAAAATCAGTAGACATAACCTGATCTACGCTGCGAATAGCAGGGTGCTTGATACCACTATCTATTGCAATCTGTTTGGTATCGCTAGGTAATAAGGGGAACTGCTCGCGTATATCTAGCACGCTGCTCTCCCATTCAAGGCTAAGAAAAACAGCAAGCTCTAAATCAGAGAGCAAATGATGAACTCGTCCCGTTTTATGAGAATAAATACGGTGGGAACGACCTGATGAAGGGACTTCTTGTACTGTTAGCCATGGAATATAGTCCTTACCATGCCCTTGGCCACGCCCCTCTTTAATACGACGGGCAATTTGTACTTCTGAGAATGAAGATTTTGCTTTAGCCATAATAAAAGTCCAGTATGCTTTTTCACAGCATAACTGGACCAATTTCAGTTTACAACTATTTTGTCTAGGTGCAATCTATATTGTCACAGACGCAAACTATTTTGTTTAGATGCAATCTATTTTGTCACTCTACAAACTTACCGCTTTTTTATTGCCTGCTTACTCCACCGTGACGCTCTTGGCTAAATTGCGTGGCTTATCGACATCGGTGCCTCGAGCGCAGGCAACGTGGTAGGCCAGCAGTTGTAGAGTAATGGTGTGCAGGATGGGGGAGAGTTTGCCGTAGTGCTCGGGCATACGGATTACGTGGATGTTAGCGCTGCTTGTGATACGGGTGTCAGCGTCGGCAAATACATAGAGCTCTCCGCCGCGTGCGTGCACTTCTTCCATATTGGATTTTAGTTTTTCTAGCAGCTTATCGCGGGGGGCAATGGTGACGACGGGCATGGCCTCGGTAACTAGAGCCAGTGGGCCGTGTTTGAGTTCGCCGGCAGGATACCCTTCGGCATGTATATAACTGATTTCTTTTAGTTTTAGTGCGCCTTCCATGGCGATGGGAAAGTGCATGCCGCGCCCTAAAAAGAGGGCATGTTCTTTGCGAGCGAAACGATCAGCCCAATCAATGACTTGCGGCTCTAGGGCGAGCACGGCGCTGATTGCGGCGGGCAGGTGGCGTAGCGATTTTAGGTAATCAGCTTCCTGCTCTTCGTTTAAGTGACCTTTTACCTGGGCCAGTGCCAGAGTGAGCAGGAACAGGGCGGTGAGTTGAGTAGTGAAGGCCTTAGTGGACGCTACACCAATTTCTACGCCCGCGCGGGTAATGTAGGCTAATTTGCATTCGCGCACCATGGCACTGGTGGCGACGTTGCAAATTGTCAGGGTATGCTCCATACCTAAACTGCGGGCATGTTTTAATGCTGCCAAGGTGTCGGCGGTTTCGCCTGACTGTGAGATGGTCACCACCAGAGTGCGTGGATCGGGAACGCTATCGCGGTAGCGGTATTCGCTGGCAATTTCCACACTCACCGGTACGCGAGCCAAGGATTCAATCCAGTATTTGGCGGTAAGGCCTGCGTAGTAACTGGTGCCGCAGGCTAATACCAAGACGCGATCGATATGGGTAAAAACAGAATAAGCGGTGTCGCCGAACAGTTCGGGGCTAATGCTGCTGATGTCTTGCAGCGTATCTCCCACGGCACGCGGTTGTTCAAAAATCTCTTTTTGCATGTAGTGGCGGTAAGGGCCCAGCTCGGCTGCGCCAGTGTGGACATGCACGGTATGTACCGGGCGTTCTACAGCGGTGCCGTATTGATCAGTCAGCCACGCTTTGCCTAATTGAAGATCAACTAAATCTCCGTCTTCCAGATAGATAATTTGATCGGTAGTACCGGCTAAAGCCAGGGCGTCCGAGGCTAAAAATGTTTCCTTCTCGGCCAGGCCTACTACCAGTGGAGAGCCGTGCCGGGCACCGATCAGGCGATGGGGCTCCTCGTGGCAGAGCACGGCGATAGCATAGGCTCCGCGCAGTTGCTGTGTGGCTTGTTGTACTGCATTGAATAGATCGCCGTTATACAAATGGTCAATCAGGTGAGCGATGACCTCTGTGTCGGTTTGACTGGTAAACACATAGCCTTGCGTTTGTAATTGGGCACGTAGTTCGTCGTGATTTTCAATGATTCCGTTATGGACCAGAGCGATGCGTGCATTGTGTTTACCCAGACCGGAGAAATGTGGGTGAGCATTATGGGTAGCGGGCGCACCGTGAGTGGCCCAGCGTGTATGCGCGATGCCGGTGAAGCCTTGTAAATTTTCGGCTTGTAGCACCCGTTCTAGCTCTGCGACGCGCTCGGTGCTACGGGCTCGTTTGAGTTCACCTTGGGCATGTACGGCGATGCCACAAGAGTCGTAGCCACGGTACTCGAGTCGTTTTAATCCTTCCAGTAGAACCGGCACGATATTACGTTGCGCTACTGCACCCACTATTCCACACATAGTTAAGCTCCGAATGATTGTATAAAGTCATCGCGTAAATAGCTATTGTGATGGAAAGCGCCAGAATTTTTCTTGCTAATATAAAAAGAATATGAAATATTATTTCAATATTTAGTAGATTAAAATTTACGATGTATTTATAGGTCTGTTATGAAATTTTCTTTCATTGTTTGGCCTTATGGATCATAGAAAATGAAATTAGATCATGTGGATATACGCATCTTGAATCAGTTGCAAGATAACAGCGATCTGAGCAATCAAGAGCTGGCGCAACGAGTGCACATTTCAGCACCCACATGTTTACGACGAGTTAAACGCCTAAAAGAAGCAGGTGTAATTCGTAAACAAGTGGCGTTATTGGATGCCAGTAAAATTGGCTATGGCTTAACCGTTATTGTAGAGCTCAGCCTGGATCGACAAGGGGCCGAGCACATTCAGGCTTTCGAGCAGCAAGCGCAGGCAGAGTTGGCGATACAGCAGTGTTACCACGTGGCTACCGGGCCTGATTTTATTCTTGTATTGCAGCTTGCCGATATGCAGGCTTACCATGCCTTGGCACACCGCTTATTTACGGCCAGTCATAATGTGCGCAATGTACGCAGTTTTTTCGCCTCGCAGCCCAGCAAGTTTGAAACCCGTTATAGCGTGCCAGACGAGCGATTCAATACGCGCTGATAAAGGCGTAGATACTGCTGTGCCATCGCGGGTACGCTATGTGTGCGTGTCACCCATTGATAAGCTTGCTGCCGTAATTGCTGAGTTAGCTGGGGGTTAGTTAGCAAATGCGCCATGGCATTTGCCATGGCGGTATGATCGCCCACAGCACATGCGAGGCCACGGTCCTGACCCAAAAGCTCGGGCAGGCCACCCGTGGTGGTGGCGACGACGGGCACTTGATAGATAAATGCATCCAGTACGCTGCTGCCTAGTGCCTCGTGGCGCGAGCTGAGTACAAACACATCCAGAAGACGGTAGGCGTCCTCGATATGTTCTTCAAAGCCACACAACAGGTAGCAGTCCTGCAAACCAAACTGTTGGATCATGGCCTGCATGGTGGCCGTCTCGCTGCCGCTGGCACCAAAGTGTAAAAAAATAAAATCTTGTCGCTGACGATAAAGGGCATGTACCGCCCGTATTAAGGTGGCGGGATCTTTTTCGACCGTATGCGCGGCGCTGGTGCCCAATACGTGGGCGTAGCGATCCAAACCATAGTGCGCGCGCAGATGCTGGATGTGTTGTGGGTTGGCAGCATGGTAATCCACAGCGCTGGGTATGATGTCTATCGGCAAGCCCAAACGCTGTGGCTCGGCGGCAGCCGCTTGGCTAATAGCTACCAAAGCCGTTGCACGGCTCCATTTCCAGCGCGTACTTTTTTCTTTATAACTTAAGCGCTTCGAGCTCACGGTGCCGTGGCCAGTAATTGGAAACGCAGTACGCCGAGTGAAGACCGTACGCGCACCAAGCAAAGGCGATAGTAGCGCTAGCCAGGTCATGCAGGCAGCGGTTTGCGCATGTACGATATCATAGCGACGCCCCTGCAAAATCAGATAGGCCAAAGCTTGGATTGGCCCCTTGATGGTATGTACGTGTATGCCAGCACGTTGAGCCCGATGAGCCAGCTCATGGCCACGACGTGCCAATAGGCTAACCTGATGCCCTTGAGCCTGATAGTGCATCAGGCTCAGTAAGGTTTGGCGCTCGCCACCACGCCAGCCCCTTTCTGTGTTGAGCATTAAGATGCGCATATCAGGGCTTTGACAAAAAACGTGGGCAAGGCACGAGCAGCATCAGGTTTTTTTAACTGGACGGCGCCAGCCATCTTTGGTTTCTTGGCGACTACGTGACAGGGTGAGCTTATCGGCCGGGGCATCACGCGTTAGCGTGGTGCCGGCACCAATCGTGGCACCTTTGCCCACGCGCACGGGGGCGACTAACTGTGTGTCGGAACCGATGAATACATCGTCCTCAATGATGGTGCGGTATTTATTTGCGCCATCGTAATTGCAGGTGATAGTGCCTGCACCAATATTGACGTTTTGTCCTATATCGGTGTCACCAATGTACGAGAGATGACTGGCTTTAGAACCGGTTCCTAGCACAGCATTTTTAAGTTCGACAAAATTCCCGATGTGGGTGTGGGCGCCAAGCTGTGTACCAGGTCGTAGACGGGCATAAGGCCCTACACTGGCCTGCTCCCCTATTTGTGCTTGCTGCAAGTGGGAGTAGGCTTCGATACGTGCCCCATCGGCCACCACCACATCGCTTAAAACACAGTGCGGGCCGATGTGTACCCCGTTTCCTATCACCACTTTACCCTCAAACACACAGCCTACATCAATGTACACATCGCGTCCGCATTGCAGATCGCCACGTTGATCAAAGCGCTGTGGGTCGGCCAAAGTGACGCCTTGCTCTAGCTGACGGCGTGCCAGCTCGGCTTGCCATAAACGTTCTAGCTGAGCTTGCTGGATACGACTGTTCACACCTAAGGTTTCCCAGCTGGCATGTGCTTGCGCCGCTTGTACAGGCACACCATCAGCAACGGCAAGGGCAATGATATCGGTCAGGTAGTATTCGCCCTGGGCATTCTTGTTGTCGATACGGTTTAGCCAGTCTTTTAGCTTGGCGGTGGGGGCCACCAAAATGCCCGTGTTTACCTCGTTAATATCCAGCTCAGATGGGCTGGCGTCTTTGTGCTCCACGATGCGCTGTACGGTACCGTCCGTGCCACGCACGATGCGTCCGTAACCACTGGGGTCGTTGAGAAACTCGGTCAGTACGGCCACTCCGTTACCGCGTGCCTGGAGCAAACGTTCTAGTGTTGCCGTTTGCACCATGGGTACATCACCGTATAACACCAGCGTGGCATCTTGATCACTGCCTTGTTCTTGTAAAGCGGGTACGGCCTGCTGCACGGCATGGCCGGTGCCATGCTGGGGTTGCTGTAAAGCAAAAGCGAGCTTGGGGTAGTCAGCGTATTGAGCTTGCACCTGATCGGCACCGTGACCAACGACAAGCACAACTTGTTCTGGAGACAAACCTTGAGCGTTGCCCAGTACGTGTTCCAGCATGGGTTTGCCCGCAATGGGGTGCAGGACCTTGGGAAGATCGGACTGCATGCGTTTACCCATGCCAGCGGCCAAAATGACGATATTCAACATGTAAAACAACCTATCTAGGGAGTAATCGGTATAGTTTATTTGCCTGTGCTGGTACTACGTTTGGCGGCGACTTTTTTGCTGGCGGTTTTAGCCCTTGCTTTAGTGGCCACTTTTTTAGCCGCGGTTTTCTTTACCGCCGCTTTTTTTACCGCAGTTTTTTGGCTGACTTTGCGTGGCGTGCTGGTGCTGGTAGTGCTCGGCTTGCTGGGGCTAGCAGCCGTTTGGGCTGTGTCTTCCGAACGCGCTTGAAAAGGCGATATGCGTGGACCTAAGGTGCTGTCAGCACTGGCCGCCTGGGCGGGAGCAGGACGGAACGCATCGGCGTGCTGTAACGATGCCGAGGCCAGGGATTCAAACTGTTGCTGCAGCATATTCCACCAACCTTGTGCTGCAGCCCCTGCTTCAGCCATGGCATCAGCCATGCCATCACTGACTGTTTGTGTGTGGCTAGCTTCCTTATCCTGAGCGGCTTTTGTAGCTTGCTTGGGTTCGGCTTGCGCGGTTTTGGTGCTAGCAGCAGGTTTGGGGGCTTGCTCTGAGCTGGTCGGTTTGACGGCCATCAAAGCTTCGAAGGGGTTGGCTTGGCCGGTGGCTTGGGCCAGACTGTGTAAAGTGTCCAGTGTGGAACGCTGGATCTCCATCCCTTGTATGGTGGCACTGAGCATAGACAGGTTTAGCTGCAACCAACTTTCTACGGCTCGTAAGTCGCGAATGCGCCGTTCAAGATCGGTGGGGTCAAGCTGGGCGGCCATAGCAGCACTGATATCACCCGAGCCACCGGTGGCCATGTTTTTCCATGCCTGGGACATCATATCCATACTGCGCAGCAAGGGGTTGCTGGCGGTGTCACCTAAAGCGTTAAAGTTGGGCAAACTGAATGGGTTGGTATTCACGACTGCACTCCTTGCTTAAAAACATGTGAAAAACATAAAACAGCGGCATGATAGGCTAGTGCTGGATGGCGCTATGCTTGCTCCAGGCGCCGCTTGACGCTGTCCATCATGACCAGTTGGGCTTCCAGTGTAAATTGCTCGGCCTCTATCATGCTCCACCACTCGTCCATGTCCAGTAAGCGAAATTCGCTTACCTCACCATCCATATTGCGTGGCACGACTCCGTCCGCCAGCACACAGTCGCTCACCAGTGCGTTTTCGACCTGGTAGCCTTCCGGCAGACGTCGGTGCATACGCAATACAATATGCATAGGCTCTCGTGCCAGCAGCATGGATTCTTCTAGGCCGGCTTCTTCGTAACTTTCGCGCAGCAATGAGGTGTCTAGCGACTCGTTGGCAACGGCCAAACCCCCTACCAGCGTGTCCCACATATTTGGGTCAGAGGACTTGCTGGCGGCGCGCTTGGCGGCCCAGATACGGCCATCGCTGGACCAGCCATTTAGATGCACGGCCTGAGTTAAGAAACCCAATGCACGGACAGCACCACGTTCTATGGCAGCCAGTTCTTGACCTTCACCGATGACGGCTAATAGCTCATTGCGCCAACTACGCACAAAGTTATTGTCATTCAGGCAATGTGCGATGCGTTCCAGTACCTGATTCAGTGATAGGCGTTGGCTAGCACAGGTGTCAATACGTAAAACTTCTTCATCCAGATTAACACCGGCTAGGCGTGCTAAGCACTGGGCGGGCCGGGCGCCTACCCAGCCGGCCACACGTCCTGCTACCGTCACTGGACGTGAGCCAAGTGGTGGTAGTTGCTGGGCCTGTGGAGTGAGCAGGGCAAAACGTTGCTCAATGGCTTTTTTCAGAGAGTGGGGGCTAATTGACTTCATAATGCGTAATTGTAAAGGAAGGCGGAGCACTTACGGAATTTATGCGCTTTAGTCGACTTTTGTTATGAAAAGAAATACACAGTGCTTGTACCTTGCGTTTACTTGGATATAATTTACCCAATAAGATTAAATAATAAAGCGACTCAAAATAGCGGTGCGTACATGCATTAAGCCGCAACTAATAATACTTATACATAAAAAGCAGTTTCTTTCCGGGTTTGTTTTTCTACGTCGTTGATGTTTCCGGTGTCTACCGGCATGGCAACATAACAAAGAGGGACAACATGAAGAAATGGCAGTCTATGCTGGTCGGGGCAGCATGTGGGGTAGCCGCTCAGGCACACGCTCAAGTTAGTGATATGCCCGGTGGGCCAAAGGTTAATCAGCTCAACCTGACGCAGGGGGTGACACCCATATCTGCGGATATCGCCTGGTTGCACTGGATGATGCTGATTATCTGTACGGTCATATTCCTCGGTGTATTTGGGGTGATGTTCTACTCCATTGTGATGCACCGCAAGTCCAAAGCGGTGGTGCCTGCGAAATTCCATGAGCATATGGGTGTGGAGATCGCATGGACCGTGATTCCATTTTTAATCGTAATTGGTATGGCCTTACCCGCTACGCGCACTGTGGTAGCAATGAAAGATACCAGTAGCGCGGATGTGACGATCAAGGTCACGGGTTATCAATGGAAGTGGGGCTATGAGTATTTGGACGGTAGTGCCAGCGGCATACGCTTCATGTCTACCTTGTCCACGCCACGCGCACAGATCGAAGGTTTAGAACCTCGCAGTAACACCTACCTGATGGAGGTGGATAAACCCATGGTGGTGCCTGTAGATAAGAAAGTGCGCGTCGTGATCACTGCTGCTGACGTCATTCACTCCTGGATGGTGCCTGATCTGGGTGTTAAGCAAGATGCTATTCCAGGCTTTTTACGTGATAGCTGGTTTAGGGCCAATAAGGCGGGTACGTACCGGGGCCAGTGTGCTGAGTTATGCGGCCGTGACCATGCGTTCATGCCTATAGTGGTGCAAGTGCTTGAGCAGGCTGACTATGATGCCTGGGTTAAGGAGCAACAAGTGGCTCTGGCTCAGGCTGCAGATGACCCCAGCAAGGAATGGACAGCTCCAGAGCTGATTGAGCGTGGTCAGCAGGTGTTTGCGGCTAACTGTGTGGCCTGTCATCAGGCGAACGGTCAAGGTGTCAAAGACACGTTTCCTGCTTTAGACGGCAATGAGCAATACGTGCTGGCCCCTATGCAAGAGCAGATCCTGACGGTGCTAAATGGCCATCCAGGTACAGCAATGGCGGCTTTTCGTGATCAGTTAAACGATGTGGAGATCGCCGCTGTCATTACTTATACCCGTAATGCTTGGAGTAATGCCGGTAAGGGGGCAGACCCAGTAGTGATGCCCGCTGATGTAAAGGCAAAGCGCTGATATCCAGTCTGCTCGATGGAGCAGAGCCTGATCACAATACGCAGCAAGGAGACACTATGAGTAGCTTGACCGCGGAACACCAGCACACGGATCATGCCCACGATACCCCAAAGGGGTGGCGCCGTTGGCTGTTTGCGACCAACCACAAAGACATTGGCACGATGTACTTGATCTTTTCCTTCTGCATGCTGTTGGAAGGGGGAGTGCTTGCGCTGTTAATACGTACGGAGTTGTTTTCTCCTGGGCTGCAGTTTTTCCGCCCAGAGCTGTTTAATCAATTCACGACCATGCATGGCCTGATCATGATTTTTGGTGCCATCATGCCTGCGTTTGTGGGGTTTGCGAACTGGATGATTCCGTTGCAGATAGGGGCGTCAGACATGGCCTTTGCCCGCATGAATAACTTTAGTTTTTGGTTATTGCCGGTAGGAGGGCTGTTATTTACCTTATCCTTTTTTACCCCGGGCGGTGCCCCGGCAGCCGGTTGGACCATGTATGCCCCCTTATCCCTGCAAATGGGGCCGGGTATGGACTTCACGATTTTTGCGGTACATATTCTGGGCGCCTCATCGATTATGGGTGCCATTAACATTATTGTGACAGTGTTGAATATGCGCGCACCCGGCATGACGATGATGAAAATCCCTTTGTTTTGCTGGACTTGGTTAATTACTGCTTATTTATTGATTGCCGTGATGCCAGTGTTAGCGGCAGCGGTGACGATGCTTTTAACGGACAGGCATTTTGGCACGCATTTTTTCAATGCAGCCGGCGGTGGTGATCCGGTGCTGTATCAGCATATTTTTTGGTTTTTCGGGCATCCCGAGGTCTATATCATGATCCTGCCCGCTTTTGGCATAGTTTCGGCCATTGTGCCGGCTTTTTCCCGTAAGCCCCTGTTTGGTTATGCGTCCATGGTGTATGCCACAGCGGCCATTGCCATCCTGTCGTTTCTGGTGTGGGCGCACCATATGTTTGCCACGGGTATGCCTGTCACCGGGCAGCTTTATTTCATGTACGCCACCATGCTGATTGCTATCCCGACAGGTGTCAAAATCTTTAACTGGGTTGCCACTATGTGGCGGGGAGCCTTAAGTTTTGAAACACCCATGTTGTTTGCAATTGGCTTCATATTTGTCTTTACCGTGGGTGGTTTTACCGGTCTGATTTTGGCGGTTGCGCCTATCGATATTGCGGTTCATGACACCTACTATGTGGTCGCTCACTTTCATTACGTCTTGGTGGCGGGGTCCTTGTTTGCGTTGTTTGGTGGAGCGTATTACTGGCTGCCCAAGTGGACAGGTCGTATGTATAACGAGCGTTTAGGCAAGATTCATTTTTGGTCGACCATGATCTCGTTCAACATTACCTTTTTCCCCATGCACTTTCTGGGTCTTGCCGGTATGCCCAGACGCTATGCGGATTACGCGGCGCAGTTTACGGATTTTCACCAAGTGGCCACGATTGGGGCATTTTGGTTCGGTTTCAGTCAGTTAATTTTGCTGTATATCGTGGTGCAGGCGGCGCGTGGACGTGGCGAGCCAGCGCCAGCCAAGCCCTGGGAGGCAGCTGAAGGTCTGGAGTGGACTGTGCCTTCACCCGCTCCGCATCATACGTTTGAAACCCCGCCCGTGATCTCGTAAGGAGGATGGCATGACACCGGAACAGCGACGCCGTAATAAGCGTACAGCCTTAATTTTAGTGATTGTGGTTGCTAGCATCATGGCGTGGACTTTTTTCCGCGGCAGCTATTTGATCCGGGTTTGATATGGATGAGGATTTTCGCCAAGCATCGCGTCGTAGATTGAGCTTTTGGCAAACCCTTAAAGCCATTGCTTGGGGGGCGCTGGGTTTACGACGCGGCCAGGGGCATCAAGACGATATGAGTCGGATTAACCCGGTGGTATTAATTCTGGCTGCTTTAGTCGCTACCTTTGTATTTATCATCGCGCTCATTGCCATTGCGCGCTATTTAGTTAGTTTTTATACCTAAGTACCATCGTCGGCGTAGACCACGCCGGTCAGGAGAACAGCATGAGTGTCCAACCAGCCGTTCGTGTTAAGCAGGCTCCGTATTATTATGTGCCAGGCTTGTCTGCCCACCCCGTGCGAGCCAGCTTATCGCTTGCCCTCACCTTGCTGGGGGCTGCCCTATGGATCAATCGCTATCCCATGGGTTTTTATTTGTTTCTGCTTGGCCTGTTTAGCCTTTTTGTGGTGCTTTACTTTTGGTTTGGTGAAGCGATTCAAGAGTCTGAGTCTGGTTTGAACAGTAAACGCGTGGACTCCGCCTACCGCTGGAGTATGGCGTGGTTTATTTTTTCCGAAGTGATGTTTTTTTCAGCATTTTTCGGTGCACTTTGGTACACGCGGGAAATTGCGACGCCAACCTTGGCCGACCTAGAGCATCAGCAGCTGTTGTGGCCGGGTTTTAAAGATATCTGGCCTAATGCGGGACCTGCAGGAACCGTGGCGCCATTTGAAATCGTTGGCCCCTTATGGCTGCCTACCATCAATACCGCTTTGCTATTGACGTCAGGTGTCACACTTACGATTGCGCACCATGCAATACGAGCCGGTAAACGTAGCGCGGCGATTGTGTGGTTATGGCTGACCGTGGCACTGGGCTTTACGTTCGTGGCTTGCCAGGCCTATGAATACCATCATGCGTATAGCGCTTTAAATCTCAAATTCACCTCGGGTGCGTATGGCGCCCTGTTTTACATGCTGACTGGTTTTCATGGGTTTCACGTCATTATTGGAGCCACTATGCTCACCGTGGTGTTGATCCGATTGATGCGCGGCCATTTTACCGCGCAGCACCACTTTGGTTTTGAAGGGGCAGCCTGGTATTGGCATTTTGTAGATGTAGTGTGGTTAGGTTTGTATTTATATGTCTATTGGTTTTAAACCGTGTGCCTGTTCGGGCTAGAACCAGCTACGGCCGGGTAACCAGCCCAAATAATTAGCCAATAGTACGAATAGGAAAAGCGTAATCGACAGCCCAACTCGTAGGGCGAGTGCATGCACCATGCGATGACTACCGCCCTTGTCCTTTAGGAGAAAAAATAAAGCAGCGCCCAGCGAGCCTAGTATGCAAATAAATATGAGTAAAACAGGCCATTGCATCAGAACACCTCTTTGGAGTGGGAATGAGACAGAGCAATACACCGCAACGCATCATGAGTCATGGTTTGGCCATAGTAGTGCTGCTAGCCATGGCTGCGGTGTTTGTGTCGCTGGGGTTTTGGCAATTGCAGCGAGGCACAGAGCGTGAGCGGCTTGCTGCGGACATAAGCATGGGTCGCCAGCGCATGCCTCAAGCGGTGACTCATCAACAGGTACTGGATCAAGCACAGGCATGGCAAGGCGTCCGGGTGAGTGGAGAGTGGCGAGATGAGTTAACTGTACTCCTGGAGAACCGGAATTATCAAGGCCAATCAGGCTACTGGGTAGCCACTCCCTTTTTACTGCAGGCACAGGCTTTACGCAGCAATGCGATCTTGGTGCTGCGTGGCTGGTTGCCAAGGCCTGCTGGTCAGCCTGTGATCATTCCCCCTGCGCCGACAGGGTCTGTGCAGATAGACGCCGAAGTCTGGACACATGTGCCACGCCTGTATGAACTGCCTGGGCAGCGGAGTGCTCGGCATGGTTTGCCAGAGGTTTTACCCAGTGTGACAGGCAGCGTACCCGTCGTACAAAACCTGTATGTGAATGATTTGGCACAAAGCACTCAGCTGAGCTTTCAACACACTGTATTGGCCCAGATTAGTCCTAGCCCCGGCTTAGGGGTGGATTGGCCTTTGCCCAATTTGAATTATCACCAGAACCGAGGCTATGCCCTGCAATGGTTTGGCTTTGCCGTGATTGCGATGCTGTTCTGCCTTTGGCTGGTGTATGGATTGTGCTTCCAGCACTCAAAGCGTGCGCTCGGTTTTACTCGTACTGCCAAGGAAAAAACCCATGACTAGCCCTAGCCCCGTCCGGCGTCGATCGTTGTTGCCCCTGTATGCCATTATGGCAATTTGTCTGGCTCCCTTGGTGTTTGCCTTGGCCGCCTACTACTTGCCCAGTTTGGGCTTACGTCCCGCCGGACAGGCGAATTACGGGCATTTGATTCAGCCACAACGCCCAGTACCCGATGCCGCTCATTTGCAACTGGAAACGCTTGCTGGTCAACCCTTTGATTTACAAAGCTTACGTGGACGCTGGGTATTAGTGAATGTAGATTCCGGTGCTTGCTCGGAGCGTTGCGTGCGTAAATTATTTATTTTGCGCAACTCTCATGCTAGCCAGGGCAAAAACGTGGACCGTATCAGCCGAGTATGGTTCATTGATGATGATCACGAGCCCAGCACACAAATTCAACAAGCCTATCAAGGCACACATATGCTCAAAGCGTCCAGCCAGCAATTACAGGCATTTTTGCCCGGGGGCACGGTGCTCGCCGATACGCCTGGGACTCAGGACTTGCATGCAGGTATGTGGGTAATCGATCCGAATGGCAATGTGATGTTGGTCTTCCCACCGGACGCCGATCCTTTAAAGGTGCGCAGAGACATTAGCAAGCTGCTGTATAACTCACGTATAGGCTAAGAGTGCTTATGAACTCAGTTCAGCGATCCTACCGTACCTTGGTGTATATCACCTTGTTCTTAACCCTGGACCTGATTATGTTTGGCGCTTTTGTGCGGCTGAGCGATTCGGGTTTAGGCTGTCCTGACTGGCCAGGCTGCTACGGTAAGCTCAGCCCCTTTGGGGCGCGTCATTTTATTGAACAAGCCCAGCTTGCCATGCCTTACGGCCCAGTTAGTTGGGGCAAAGCCTGGATTGAAATGGCGCATCGCTATGTAGGCGCTATTCTGGGGTTGTTAATCATTGCGATTGTGTATATGGCTTGGCGTCATCGGCAAGCGTTGGGGCAGTCTGCTTGGCTGGCCACAGTATGCCTAGTAGCCGTATGTCTGCAAGGTGCTTTTGGCGCTTGGACGGTTACGCATCAGCTTATGCCCATTATTGTGACCGCTCATCTTTTGGGCGGTATGACTGTGCTGGCCTTAATGAGTTGCTTGGCAACCCGTGCCACGCCTTATGCGTCGGCCTCGTTTGCTTCGCGCCGCTACCGTCCCTTGTTGGTCGCAGGCTGTTTGATGCTGTTTGTTCAGATAGCATTGGGTGGCTGGGTCAGTACCAATTATGCGGCGCTAGCCTGTATGGATTTTCCAAGGTGCCATGGTCAGTGGTTACCCGCCATGGATTTTTCTAAGGCGTATAGCTTATGGCGCCCTTTAGGTAGCTTATCCACCGGAGAGGCGTTGCCGCAACAGGCCTTGACGGCCATCCACTGGGTGCATCGCAATGTGGCATGGCTGGTGTTCGCGTTATTAGGTACCGCTGCCTTCCGTTTACGCCCAGACCCCGCCCTACGACCTTATGCCACTGTGATTCTGGCTCTTTTGTTAGCGCAGTTGCTGACAGGGCTAAGTACTATTTTCTTTCAGTGGCCGTTATTGATTGCTGTGTTGCACACTGGAGGGGCGGCTGCCTTGGTGTTGAGTAGTGTGACCATGTTGGTTCGCTTATCGTCGCCCTCCTTATTTTCGCAAGGAAAACGCTATGCTGAGTCTGTCTCTTGCCCCGCATTCTCTACTGCGTCAGTATCTGGCACTGACTAAACCTAAAGTCACACAGTTAGCCGTTTTCTGTGCTGTGATTGGTATGTTTCTGGCCAGTCCTGGCTTGCCTGACCCTGGGACGGCGCTGGCGGCCACTTTGGGCATCTGGATGCTCGCCGCTGCCGCGTTTGCGCTGAACTGCCTGATTGAGCGCGAGCTGGATGCGCGGATGGTGCGTACAGCTCGTCGCGGCACGGCCAGCGGCACGATTAGTACACGGCAGGCTTTATTCTTTTCCGCCGTCTTAGGCAGTGCGGGCATGTTGATACTGCATCTTGCGGTTAACCCACTGACTATGTGGCTAACGCTTGCGACGTTTATTGGCTACGCCGTGGTGTACACCGTCATCCTTAAACCTTTGACGCCGCAAAATATCGTGATTGGCGGGCTTTCTGGAGCCATGCCACCTGCCTTGGGCTGGGCAGCGATTGCCAATCATGTGCCGGCTGAAGCGTGGTTATTGGTGTTAATTATTTTTATCTGGACACCACCGCATTTTTGGTCGTTGGCCTTGTACCGGCGGCACGATTATCAGCGAGCGGGCTTGCCTATGTTGCCGTTAACGCATGGGCAGGGCTTTACCAGTTTGCATATTGTGCTGTATAGCTATATTTTACTGGCTGCCAGTGTACTACCCTACATCATACGCATGAATGGTTTGTTGTACCTGAGTGCCGCACTTATTTTAGGTGTGCGCTTTATCTATTACGCCCACCAACTGTATAAAAACTATTCCGATACACTGGCACGTAAACTATTTCGCTATTCGATTGTCTATCTGGCATTGTTGTTTGCAGCCTTGTTAGTGGATCATTGGTTAAATTTACTTCTATAAACCGTATTACGACTATGTTTACACCTGCTACAGCTTTGCTGAAACGTTGTCTTGCCCTTACTGGTATTGCCCTGTTGGTAGCCACGCTCAGTGCGTGTGGCCCAGACCAGCCGACCTTAGCATTCAAGGGCAGTGATATCACTGGCTCGCACTTAGGGAAAGACTTGGATATGGTTGACTCCTCGGGGCAAGCTCGGACCTTGAAAGACTACCGTGGCAAGGTGTTAGTGGGCTTTTTCGGTTTTACGCAGTGTCCTGATATATGCCCCACAGCCATGACCCAGTTGTCGCAGGCAGTCGAGTTACTGGGGCCAGATGCCAGCAAAGTACAAGTGGCCATGATTACGGTTGATCCTCAGCGCGACACGCCCGAGGTGTTAACAGAGTATGTGCGCATTTTCCACGATGACTTTATTGGATTAACCGGCACGCCTGAGCAACTGGGTAAAACGGCGAAATCGTTTAAAGCTTTTTATGCCCGTGTGCCTGGTGCTAAGCCCGACCAATACACCATGGACCATTCGTCTTCTTTTTACATCATTGACCCTCAAGGCGAGGCTCGTTCGCTAATGCGTGGTGATGCCACGCCCGAAGAGCTGGCACACGATATACGTCTGGTGTTGCCCAGCTAAAAGTAGGCTGTGGACAATGTAGCGTAGTGTTACCCGGGATGGGCATTTTCTGAAGGGGAATCGCTGGCCGCCTTATAGGTTGGCTTGGCCTGTTCGGTGGCAGCGCTGAGTAGGCTGGCCACTTTGAATACGGGGGGCTGGCCCGAATTATCCGTGGTGTTTTGCTGTTCGTACCGACGCCATACTTGATAGGCGTATTCGCGTTGTTGTGCGATGGTCAGCATTTTCTCTTTCAAGACCTCATCTTGCTCTAGCAGTGCCGCGAAGTCTTTACTGTGCAGCATCAGCAAGCGACTGTAGCCCAAAGAATGCACCGTACCGTGAAACTCCACATCGGGCAGCATATTGATCTCGCCGACAGTATGGCCAGTGCCAAGCTCGATTTGTGTGCCATCAGGCAGGTCTACCGTTAAAGCGCCGGATGCGATGAAATACATATTGTGGGTATTGCCCTGACGCACATGTATTTGTTGGCCAGGTAGCGCCAAACGCGGACGTACTTTTTTGAGCAAATGTTTTAAGGTTTCTGGCTTGACGCCTTCCAGCATGGGGACATGATTGAGCAGCTCGGAGGCTGTCATGGTGAAATCGATATCGGGTCGCTTGCTCACATAAGACCAGCGCAGATCGCTCTCGCGCACGAGCTCCAGATACAGCTCACTACTGATCAAGGCTTGTGACAGCATGCCGCGGTAGCGGCTGCGCTCTTGTGCTGCCGCAATGCGAGCCAGATAGCGCTCTTGTAGCCAGTTAGAGAACGCAGGGTATTGCAGGCTAAGCGCATGCAGTGCTTGTTCCAGTTGCTGGGCACGTAAGTTGTGGGCGTTCAAGATCTGCTGGGCTGCCTGCTCACCTAATAAAGGTTCGAGCTCGTTGCTGATGAAACTGCTGAGCCGCCGGCTAAGCACGGCTTTAACCATTAAATTGCTGAATCGCTGTCCCAGCTCATGGGCTAACCAGACCTGCAGGCCAAACAGGTAGTGCAGTCGCAGGGCAATACGAAAGCGATAGCTATAGCGTATGTCTCGGGCAATGGCTGCTTCGTAACTGGCCATACCGCCCGAGCGTATGGCATCGGACAGGTTCTCTGCGCGGGATAATAAAAGCTCTGCACTTTTCCAGTCTAGAACCTGGGCGTCCAACTGCTCGTAGTATTTTTCAATCTCGTGAGCCACCAGCATACCCATACCGATATTGATTTTTTGCTCTACGCTTAAATTATGAATGTGGGGCAGGGCAACGGTGGACTGGGCAGCATCGAATACCCGTTTCATGCGTTGAATAATGGTGTCCGGTATGTTTTCGCTTCGCGCAAACTGTTCAGTGCTCGATTGCAGCTCGTCCAGTGCCAATACCACGGCTTGATCTCGTATGCTGCGTTCAACCTGGCTAAGCTGATCCAGCTTTAAGGCGCGTATCAGGGGGCGCAAGCTAAGCCCGTTAATAAAGAGCGTCATCAAGACAAAGCCGGTTGCTGCCACCCCAATAAACTGACGTACCTCGTAGGGCAGGGCATGCTGCTCGGTAATGGCCAGTGCCAGAGCCAGAGACACCGCGCCGCGTAGGCCTCCCCATAAAATCACGGTACGGTAGGGAGCACTGACCTTGGTGCCAAATCGCGTACGACCCAATAAAGGTAATACGCCAAACACCATGACAGCCCGCGCTAATAAAGCCACGACAAATAACAAAATAATGAGCAGTACCTGTTGCCATGTAATGTCGGCCATCAGGCGTGGAATCAGCATGGCGGCGAACAGGAAAATCAGCGAATTGGCTAAAAACCCCATTTGCGTCCAAGAGCTGCGTAATAGTTCGAAGGTAACAGGAGACATGCGAGTACGTCCGCTGGAGCCCACCACCATGCCGGCGATAACGGTGGCGACCACCCCTGATACCCCTAAATAATGCTCAGAGACAAAATACGATAAATACGCCAAGGCGATCGTTAAGGTGACTTCTGCGGCGGGCCAGGCGCGCAATAAAATAAAAAGTTGATTGGCGATTGTGCCAAATGCATAACCTGCTAGTCCGCCACCTAAAAAGCTGATCAGAAAGGTTTGCAAGACCACAGAGCTGGACAAGGAGCCGCCATGTAACAGTACGGTCAAGAGCACTGAATACAAAGCGATGGAGGCGGCGTCATTGAAAAGGGCCTCGCCTTCGACCAGAGTGGAGAGCCGTTTGGGTGCGCCTACTTCGCGAAACACCCCGACCACAGCAATCGGGTCAGTGGTGGCCACGATAGCCCCAAGCAGCAGGCACACCAGAAGTCCATAGTGCGATGCTTCACTGAGCACCACGCCTACTGCAATGGTACAGACCACGACGGCGACCACGGCCATCATCAGTATGGCGCCTATGTCATCAAGTAGGCGCCGTACATTCATGGACAGCGCGGTTTCAAAGAGCAATATGGGTAAAAAGACGTACAGGAAGACTTCTGAGGAAATCTGTAAAGCCTGTAAGGTATCCAGAAAGTCGGACACGACTTTGGGAGCCCATGCATGCAGGTGCAGCAGCAGGCCCAAGGTAAAGCCGATGATTGCCAATAACACGGAGTAGGGCAGTCGCAGGCGGCCTGCTAGCACAGGCATGAATGCCACCAGTGCAAATAAGCCCGCCACACCGAATACAAACTGCTCAATCTGCATGCATTTTCCTTGTTTGGGATGCGGATTTCGTTGGCTAAGCGTTAAGGCCAAAGCAGGCTTGGGTGGGCACACCACATGAGCGTCTGAGCAGTCGCTACGAAGCGGCTCAGATCAAGCAGACATGTATTAGAGTACCGATACAAACCATATGCTCATGCAGAGCTAGTTTACTCTAACACCCGAGTCGCCTAGACACAGTCTAGGCAGACTTGACGATTTTCTACTGTAATAGTCGTATCCAGACCACCGCTGGGCTCGGCTTAGTGCGCATCTGTGTCGGACAACTTGGCTAGTAAGCAGAGGTTTAAATAGGTGAATGGATAAAAAAAGGCACCTGAAGCTCAGGTGCCTAAGAAAACGTCCGCTTCAAAAGGGAGGGGAAGAGGAGAAGCCGAAACGGACGCAACACCGATGATGAAATCATGGGCGTATAAGGTTTAGTCCGTTGCGGCGCGACTTAGTTCGCGAGTTTTGCTGTTTTTTATGTAACTTTTTTTGTCTGGCTTAGTGAGCTGGTGCTAGGGCAAGGCGTAGCTTTTTGAACGCAGCCGCTTCAATTTGGCGTATGCGTTCAGCCGATACACCGAATTCGCCAGCAAGATCGTGCAAGGTAGCGTTGCGGTCGTCTTGTAGCCAGCGAGCCCGCACAATACGTTGCGAACGCGCGTCTAGAGTTTCCAGCGCATTTTCCAGACCGCTGCCTTGCAGTTGGTCGTGTGCGCGTTGCTCCAAGATACGGGAGGGCTCCAGCTCGTCGTCAGACAAATAGGAAATAGGGGTGTAGACGTCTTCATCGTCAACCGGTGCGTCCAGCCCCATGTCGTGCCCTGATAAACGCACTTCCATTTCGCTGACGTCTTGAGGGCGTACATCCAGTTCGCGCGCGATGTGATCTATTTGTTCTGGATCCAGTGTTTGACCGTCTGGACGCATACGTCGCAGATTGAAAAACAGCTTGCGTTGTGCTTTAGTCGTAGCGATTTTGACCATACGCCAGTTACGTACCACGTATTCGTGGATTTCGGCCTTGATCCAATGCACTGCAAAGGACACCAAGCGCACACCGCGGTCGGGGTCGAATCGCTTGACGGCTTTCATGAGGCCTACATTGCCTTCTTGAATCAGGTCAGCGTGTGGCAGACCATAGCCCAGGTATTGGCGGGCAATGGACACCACAAGTCGCAGGTGCGACATAATCAGGTTACGAGCCGCTTCTAGGTCGTCGTGGTCACGCAGGTTACGACCGTACTCGGCTTCTTGTTCGGCAGTCAGCATCGGTAAACGGTTTACCGCGCTAATATACGCTTCTATAGTGCCCAGAGCGCCGGGGTTAGCGACGGCAGCGACAAGATCATTACTTGGCGCCAGGGCCACAGCGTGCGTGTCATGTGTCATGGGCGATTCCTTATATTGTCAAAGGTTCTTGTAAAGCAAGAAAAGGACAATTCAATAGATATTCCTTAATTTTAGCACTCGAGCAACAGGAGTGCTAATTTTTTATACAGTGTTTGGATAGGCTTCTGATTAAAAAGTTCCCGCCCGTATAAAAAGTAGTCCAGCCTGTGGGGCTGGACTCGTACTGCATCATACCGGGAGAATGTTTAGTTCAAATTACGGGCATGAAAGTCGATGTGGTCTTCAATAAAGCTCAGAATGAAGTAATAACCGTGATCGTAGCCCTCGTGACGACGCAGTGTTAGGGCTTGTCCAGCTTGCTCACAGGCTTTTTCAAACTCTTCGGGATATAGCTGTGTGGGCAAGAAACCGTCGGCCAGGCCTTGATCGATCAAAATGCCAGCGGGGTAGGGGTTTTGAGTATTGCTCATGAGTACGCTGGCATCGTGCTCGGCCCATTTGGCTTTGTCCTCGCCCAGATAAGCGCTAAAGGCTTTTTCGCCCCAGGGGCATTTAAGCGGTGCGCAAATGGGTGCGAACGCAGAGACGGACTGGTACTTGCCTGGGTGACGCAAGGCTAAGGTTAAGGCCCCATGACCGCCCATAGAGTGACCAAAAATGCCGACTCGTTGGGCATCACCAGGCAAAATCTGGGTAGCGATGTCAAAGAGTTCTTGCGTGACATAGCTTTCCATGCGGTAGTTTTTGTTCCAGCCAGGCTGGGTGGCGTCCAGATAAAAACCGGCGCCCACACCCAGATCCCAATTGTCGGTTTCACCTTCCACGCCAGCACCGCGTGGGCTGGTATCGGGGGTGATCAGCATGACGCCATGCTTGGCCGCATACTGCTGTGCTGCGGCCTTAATCATGAAGGTTTCTTCTGTGCAGGTAAGGCCTGCCAAGAAAAACAGCACGGGCACCTTGCCCTGACCCATGACCGCGGCATCACTGGCAGCGTCTTTTTGTGCCTGAGCGCTTAACTGAGGGGGCAGGTAGACGGAAAAGCGCATGGGCAAGCCTATGGTTGCAGACTCATGCTTATAAAAACGCTGCCAGCCTTCAAAACAACGGTGTTCGCTTAACAGTTCAAGACTGTGACTCATAATGACTCCAAAACAGGACTTGCTGAGTAAGCCAGCTTGTCACAGGGTTGAGTAAATGGCGCCCGTAAGGGCGCCAGCTATGAGACAGATTATGGCGCTGCGAGAGAGCTCGCACTAGCCTGTCTGTGTACGTGTGAGTACGGTAATTAGAACTCGACGATAGAACGTATGGATTCGCCCCGGTTCATCAGGTCAAAGCCTTCGTTAATACGCTCAAGGGGCAGATGATGGGTGATCAGGTCGTCAATGTTGATCTTGCCTTCCATGTACCAGTCCACGATTTTTGGTACGTCGGTACGGCCACGGGCACCACCAAAAGCAGAGCCTTTCCAGACACGGCCCGTTACCAGTTGGAACGGACGAGTGGCGATTTCGGCACCGGCCTCAGCAACCCCAATAATAATAGACTGTCCCCAGCCACGGTGACAGCATTCTAGCGCCTGACGCATCACCTTAGTGTTACCCACACACTCGAAGCTGTAGTCCGCACCTCCGTCAGTGAGCTGAATAATATGGTCAACCACATTTTCCACCTCATTAGGGTTCACAAAATGCGTCATACCGAACTTACGAGCCATAGCTTCGCGTTCTGGGTTAAGGTCCACGCCGATGATCTTATCGGCTCCTACCATCTTGGCACCCTGGATAACGTTCAGTCCGATACCACCTAGGCCAAACACCACGACATTGGCACCTGCCTCGACATTGGCGGTGAACAAGACGGCACCTAGGCCAGTGGTGACACCACAACCGATATAACACACCTTATCGAAGGGGGCGTCGTTGCGAATTTTAGCCAAGGCAATTTCGGGTACCACAATGTGATTTGAGAACGTAGAGGTGCCCATATAGTGATGCACAGGCTTACCCCCCACGGTAAAGCGCGAGGTACCATCCGGCATTAATCCTTTACCTTGTGTGGCGCGAATGGCGGTACACAGGTTCGTTTTTTGCGATAAACAGGATTTGCACTGGCGGCACTCGGGTGTGTAAAGGGGAATAACGTGATCGCCTGGGCGCAGGCTGCTGACGCCTGGGCCGGTTTCCAAAACGACGCCCGCCCCTTCGTGCCCTAAAATCGCCGGGAACAGGCCTTCGGGATCGGCTCCAGACAAGGTGTAATAATCGGTGTGGCAGATACCAGTGGCTTTAATCTCTACTAACACTTCGCCCTGTTTGGGACCGGCCAGTACTACATCCTCGACGGTTAAGGGTTCCCCAGCTTTCCAAGCGACAGCTGCACGTGTTTTCATTATTTCCTCCTGGTATGTATAGAGCGGCTAAAGAACAGATCATATAAGTCTATAGCATTTTAATCCATATGAAAAAAATCGCATGTATGCCTACATATATGGTCGGTCTGGACTAATACATGGAGGATTTTCCGGTTAACCACACACCCACACGAAGTAGGGTGTAGGCCAGCTTGTCAAGCGCATGACCCAGCCAGCTACGTTGCATCCAAGTATGGTTATGAACCCTGTGTGCATGGCTGTGCAGTTCTTGCTCTAGGGATTGGCGCAGTTGAGCAGTGAACTGGGCGTCTGCAATGAGCATATTGGCTTCACGCGCCAGTAACAAGCTAAAGGGGTCAAGGTTAGAGGAACCCAGCATGGCATAGTCGTCAATGGCGGCGACTTTGGCGTGCAGATAGCTGGCCTGATACTCGTACAGCTCAAGACCGTGATCCAGTAACTCTTGATACAGTGCGCAGCAAGCGCGATATTGCCAAAAGTACTCGGCATGCCCTTGTAATAGCAAGCGTACTTGTACACCACGCCGAGCGGTTTGTTTCAAGGCCTTGCGTAGACGGCGACCAGGGAAAAAGTAGGCGTTAGCGATGATGACATCGTGTTGAGCGTGTTGCAGCAAGTGTAAATACGCGCGTTCAATATTACGACGGTGGCGTACATTGTCTCGTAGCACCAAGCTGGCTTGTGAACCGCTGCGTACGGGGTGCTTTCTGGCAGCTAAGCGCTCTTGTCGATAGCGTAGCCAGCGTTGCAGGCGTTGACTAAACCCTTCCCAGTCAGAGCGTCGTCGCCATGCCATGCGCAGCCACAGGGCATGCTGGGCGCGTTCCATGTCCGCCACGATCGGGCCAGTGCAGCGCAAGGCGTAGTCAAAGCGAGGACTGGGTGCGCCATGCTGATTTGGTACGTCTTGAAAGTCATCCAGAATGTTGATGCCACCAATAAAACCAATCTGCCCATCGATGACTGCCATTTTTCTATGCAGGCGGCGTAGACGGCGTAAGCTGATCCAAGGGTCATGCCATCGGCGTGGCGGCGGCCGGTAGATCCGTAATCTGGCCGGCAAGTGCTGAAAACGCTCGTGTAGTGCCTGCAGGTCTTGTTGGCTTCCAAACCCATCGATGACCACCCGCACGCGTACACCGCGCAGGCAGGCTTGCTCTATGTGGTGCAATACGCTTTCACCGGTTTTATCCAGACTAAAAATATAACTTTCCAGATGCACGCTGCTCTTGGCCTGTTCGATGGCGGCACACAGGGCGGGGAAAAATTGTTCGCCATTGTGCAGCAATTCCATCTGATTGCCTGTACTCCAGGAAAGACGATGGAAAAAGTCAGGCATCGGGTGCACCCCCTGTGGTGTGTGCGTTTAAGGCAGTTCGAGTTCAGTCAGTATGGGTGAGTGATCGGATAACTGCTTCCACGGGTTACCCTGTAACACTTTAGCATTGCGCACTGCGAAGCCGCGTTGATAAATACGGTCTAGGCGCAGCCAGGGAAAAATCGAAGGAAATGTACGTGGAGGTGGTGTCATGCGTGCGGCACCATTAGCACCTAGCTCAATCGCGCTGGCAGCCTCGCCAGGCAATGCAGGCGTACGGCTGGCTTTTAACCAATTAAGTGGTGCACGCAAGCGAAAGCGCTTGTCGCTTGGCCCTTGGGGGGAAAACGAAAAAACTTCGTACAGCCCCAATTGCTCTACGAATATGGGCGCTAAACGATTATCCCAATCGTTAAAGTCGCCAGCGATCAGCAAGGGCTCATTGTCGGGTACGATGCGCTTGATGCGATCAAGCAGTGCCTGAGTTTGTCGCGTGCGCCCACCCTTGAAGAGCCCCAGGTGCACGACAATGCAATGCACGGGACGACCATCCATGTCGATGACAGCATGGAGCAGGCCACGCTGCTCCAGCCTATGGTCGGAGATATCCTGGTTTTCGTATTGCAGGATAGGAAAGCGCGAGAGCAGGGCATTGCCGTGGTCGGTGTATTGACGCACGGCATTGCAGCCATAGGCGGTGTTCATACGCAATGCTGCAGCAAGCGACTCGTGCTGGGCATCCAGGTTGCCGTATAGATCGTTACGGCCCTGGACTTCTTGTAAAAACAGCAGGTCTGGGGCCAGACCATACAGACCCAGGCGTAAGTCAGCCAGAGAATCGCGTCCTCCGCTTGCTGACTTACCTTTGTGTATGTTGTAGCTGACAACCCGAATGATTGACACCAGTCCTCCTGTGTTACGTTACTTAGGCTCTACCGCCCGCAGTCGTATATGCAATTCACGCAGTTGCTTTTCGTCTACGGCAGAAGGGGCCTGGGTTAACAGACACTGTGCACGCTGTGTTTTGGGGAAAGCGATAACGTCGCGGATAGAATCTGCACCCGCCATAAGCGTTACCAAACGATCCAGACCAAAAGCCAATCCGCCGTGCGGTGGCGCGCCATATTGCAAGGCATCGAGCAAGAAGCCGAACTTCAGGCGTGCCTCGTCGGCATCAATATTCAGGGCGCGGAACACGGTACTTTGAATGTCGGCGCGGTGAATACGTACAGAGCCGCCACCGATTTCCCAGCCGTTAAGCACCAAATCGTAGGCTTTCGCCAAGGCTTTGCCTGGATCTGACTCGAGCAGTTCCTCGTGGCCATCTTTGGGGCTGGTAAAGGGGTGGTGCGCAGCAGTGTAACGACCTTCTTCGGCATCGTATTCAAACATGGGGAAGTCGACAACCCACAGCGGCTTCCAGCCAGAGTCGAGCAAACCATGTGTGCGACCAAATTCGCTATGGCCAATTTTGATACGTAGTGCACCAATGGCGTCGTTAACCACGGAGGTTTTGTCGGCACCAAAGAAGATCAGGTCGCCATTCTGGGCGCCTGTGCGTTCGAGCAGTTTTTGCAGCGCGTCGGTGTGGATGTTTTTGACTATAGGTGACTGCAAGCCTGCAGGCACATCGGCCACATCGTTAACTTTGATGTAGGCCAAGCCCTTGGCACCGTAGATGCCTACAAACTTGGTGTAGGCATCGATATCGCCGCGTGATAGCTCTCCACCACCGGGCACACGTAGGGCCACTACACGAGAGGCGGGGTCATTGGCAGGGGTCGAGAACACTTTGAAATCCACGTCGCGCATCAGGTCAGCAACATCGGTGAATTCCAGCTTTACACGCAGGTCTGGCTTATCCGAGCCAAAGCAGCGCATGGCCTCGTGCCAGCTCATGGTGGGGAAAGGGTCGGGCAAATCAACGTCTTGCACTTGTTTAAAGATGCGACGCAGCATGGCTTCAAAAATAGCGCGAATTTGCTCTTCATTCAAAAAAGAGGTCTCGCAGTCGATCTGAGTGAACTCGGGCTGTCGGTCAGCGCGAAGATCTTCGTCGCGGAAACATTTGGTGATTTGATAGTAACGATCAAAGCCTGACACCATCAGCATTTGCTTAAAAAGCTGGGGCGACTGGGGCAGCGCAAAAAATTCGCCAGCATTGACGCGTGAGGGAACGAGGTAGTCGCGGGCACCCTCAGGCGTGCTTTTGGTGAGCATGGGAGTTTCGATGTCGATAAATCCGAGCTCATCCAGATATTTGCGCGCCTCCATGGCGACCTTGTAGCGCAGCATCAAATTGTTCTGCATTTGTGGGCGACGCAAATCCAGCACGCGGTGAGTCAGGCGCGTGGTTTCAGACAGATTGTCGTCGTCCAACTGAAAAGCGGGTGTAATCGAAGGGTTCAGAATTTCGATTTCATCGCAGACGATTTCAATTTCGCCCGATTTCAGTTCGGGGTTCGTGGTTCCTTCGGGGCGACTTTGCACGGTACCGCTAATGCGCAGGCAAAACTCATTTCGGATGCGTTCTGCGATCTCGAAGGCATTCACATTATCGGGATTTACGACAACTTGTGCCAGGCCCGCACGATCACGTAAATCGATGAAAATTACACCTCCGTGATCGCGGCGACGATGTACCCAGCCAAACAAAGTGACCGTTTGGCCCAGGTATGCTTTGGAAACCTCGCCGGTATAACACGTACGCATCTAGGATGACTCCGATATAAAGATAAAAATTTAAATAGGTATAGAGGGAGGGGGCAATGTGTCGTCCGTCAGCGCTTCAGAACGTCCTGGCGGCGCTACCACTCCCATGGAAACAATATATTTAAGCGCGGCATCGACGCTAATGTCGAGTTTGCGCACGTCACTACGCGGCATCATCAGAAAAAATCCTGATGTGGGGTTGGGCGTAGTGGGTACATAGACACTGATGTAATCGCCTGGCAGTACTTCCGCTACGGCTCCGCTAGGCACACCCGTTAAAAAGGCGATAGTCCAGGAACCGTGGCGTGGGTACTGTACCAGTACCGCTTCACGAAACGCTTGACCATCGGGTGCAAGCACGGTGTCGCTAACTTGCTTGACTGAATTATAAATGGAACGCACCAGTGGAATGCGCCCAAGTAAATATTCCCAGCGCTCAAGTAGCGCACGACCCACAAAGTTCGCGGTAAACAGGCCCGTGGCTAAGAGTACACCTAGTACCAGCAGGATACGAAAGCCAGGGATGCTGATACCAAACAAGGCTTGCGAACTGAGAAACTCGGGCACGATACCGCCCAGGGTATCGATCAACAGCACTAATACCCAAGCAGTAATTACCAAGGGAACCCAGATCAGTAAGCCAGTAATCAGGTAGCGCTTAAAGAAACGCATAGTGCAAAAATGCCGTATTAAGTGGATGAGCTAGCGGTGCTGGCGGTGCTACTTGTGCTAGACGTAGTAGTGGAAGAGCCCGAATCAGCGGCTGGTTTCTTACCATTATCGCGAAAATCGGTGACATACCAACCACTGCCTTTTAACTGAAAGCCAGCAGCCGTGACCTGTTTAACAAAAGTAGGCTGGCCACACTCAGGGCAATCAACCAGTAATGGGTCAGACATTTTCTGCAGCACGTCTTTTTCGTGTTGACAGGCGCTGCATTTATAAGCGTATATGGGCACGACTCGATCCTAAAAAAAGCCGAAACAAATACACAGAAGAACAAACACCCAATGCTTGCCTTCTTATGGAAACGGCTATTTTAGCGTCATACCGCGTCCATGGGTATCCCATTTACGGCTTGCTTATCCACGGACGCAGAAAAATACGGCTGATTAAGCCGTATTTTGTTTTTATACAGGTAGTAAAAACATCCCGGCCGCCACCAGCGTAGGGATGGCTGCCGAACCCAGTAACTTCAATGGAGAAATAGCTCCATCGGGGAAGTGGGCTTTAAGAATGGAAAAGCCGGCCGGGTTAGGAGCATTGGCAATGACGGTTAGGCCACCACCCGTTACGGCACCGGCTACCAGCATATAGCGCCAGGCTTCGCTGGTACCTTCTACGAGTGAGCCCAGATAGGTAAGGGCTGCGTTGTCGGTTACCGCTGTTAGCGCGGTGGAGCCCCAGAACAGGACGATAGGCTGTAAGCCGCCAAGCAGATCTTGTAGCCACCACTTTTGCAGGCCGCCCAACACCACCAGACCGGCCAGGAAAAAGCCCACCATCAGGCCTTCACGGATTAACAGCGGGTTTTGATATTGCTGATAAGCGTGGGCGTAGCCGATGAACAGCATCAGCAAGGCTAAGAACAAAATGGGGTGATGGGCACCCAAGACCACGGCTACCAAGAACGCGACGTGAATAGCGATGACGATGGCGGGCACAGGCTTGCCTTTTGGCGCACCGTCGTCCCCACCCATAGCGGCCATTTCCATTAAGGCACTGCGGCACAGCATGGTGACCAATGAGGCGTTGATCAGTACCGCGACAGCAGCACGCCAGCCAAAGTGTGTCGCCATGAACGTGCTGTCCCAGCCAAACGTACTGGCCACCATCAGCACCGGAGGTGCAGCATAAGCGGTTAACACGCCGCCTATCGAAATGTTGACGAACAAAACACCGATTGTTAAGTATTTGAAACCTGCGTGCCCTGCGTGACGGAAGTACAGTCTGCGCAGCAGCAGCGCGGCTAATGTCATGGCCGCGGGTTCCGTAATAAAAGAACCTGCCAGCGGCACAATGGACATGATGACAAAATAGGTGGACACCTGGGTGTGCATGGGCAGAGCACGCGCGAACAGTTCGACCAGACGGTTAACCAGTTCAATAATGGGGCGGCTTGCCGCCACGACCATAATCGTGAATACGAACGCAGGCTCAGTGAAGTTGCGTGTTTCCAGATACTCAATGGCTTGGTTAAGATCCAGAAACACCGCCATATACGCGATGAGCACACATGCCCAGACGCCGAACACGGCCTCTACTTCGGCTAACAAGTGCCAAAGGCCTGCGTGAGGACCGTTTTTATTGGCAAGGCGCGCAAACACCGGTACGGAAAATGTATGAATAATCGCTACAGCGAACATAATGCTCGCTGCTAGCTCCAAAATACTTGGCATGCTTTTACCCTTTTTACTTACTACCCAAGGAGGTTTCTGAAAACCCTGGACACAAAATCAGCCTTGCAAGCATAACGCCAAAACGCGAGAGAATGAAACCCCGTGACGTTCATCGGGTGTAAAACTGATACGTAAACCTGCTTAACATAAGCTTGGCTTATGCAAGAAAAGGGGCAATGGTATATAAGTTTTAGCAGTGAAGCTATGGTGATAACCCGTAGAAAGAGTGTTCAGATTATTGAACACCCACGAGTGCAGCAATAACCAGCATGGCACCCACCCACATATTGGCCCTGAATAAGGGCAGGCCTTTTTCGGGGTGCTGCACATCGAAGTTCAGCATTTGCCAGGCAAAGTGCAAAGCGATCATGCTCATGAGCAGGTAGTAGGCCCACCCCATATTCAGTAGCGCACCGCCCAGTAACCAGCACGCTATCGTGGCAATGTAAAAGCCGCTAATCCATTGCTTGCCCTGGTGACCAAAACGCAGGGCGGTAGAGTGCAAGCCAAGGCGCAGGTCATCGGCCTTATCTATATAAGCATAAATAGAGTCGTAACCGACTTGCCACAAAACGGCGCCTAACCACATGAGTATCGCCGCCACAGGAACCAGACCTTGCGTGTCGGACCACGCCATCAGCATGCCCCAGTTAAAGGCGATGCCCAAGACAATTTGCGGCCAGTACGTAAAGCGCTTGCAAAGGGGATAAATAACGACGATGGGCAGTAAAACTAGAGCTAGCCAGCGGCTATAGCTATTGATGGCTAACAGTAATAAGCCACAGACCAGTAGTTGAGCCAATACAAAATAAAGCGCGTGCGATAAGCGCAGTTGCCCACTTGTTAACGGACGAAAGCGGGTGCGCTCGACTTGATGGTCGATGTCGCGATCGAATATATCGTTAAAACAGCAGCCTACCCCGCGCATCAGCAAGGCACCCAGTGAAAAAATAAGTAGGCGCCAGAATGTGGGCACACCTTCGGCCGCCTGTATTAGGGCGGCCAGTGTTGGCAATAGTGTTAACCACGTACCTACTGGGCGATCAAGGCGAGCCAAACGGGCATAAGGCCCCCAGGAGTCTGGTAGATAACGGGCGACCCAGTCGTCGGCATGCATATCCGATAAGTCGGGGCGCGTAGTGGGGGGAAGGGCAGGTGGCTGACTCATAAGCTACAGCGGTCAAAAAAAGCACATGCCCTCGTGGGAGGGCATGAAGTAAGTAAAGTTGCTTTAGTTTACTGCTTTCAGCAATTTACCTAAAGTGGCGATACCTTCACGTATCTTGGCCTCGGGCACGGTAGCAAAGCTAAGACGCAAGGTGTTTTTTTGCACACTTCCATCAACAAAGAAAGGAGCGCCGGGCACAAAGGCGACATGATGCTCGACGGCTGTTTTAAGCAGTTCGCTTGCATCAATGTGCTCGGGCAAGGTTACCCAGATGAACATCCCCCCTTCAGGGCGCGTCCACTGTGCGGTGCCGGGGAAGTGCTCTTGCATGGCATCTAGCATGTATTGGCATTGCTGCTGGTAGATGTCCCGTACTTTAGGCAGGTGCTGATCTAAAAAGCCTGTAGAAACCGCCTCATACACCGCCATTTGGGTCAGTGTGGAGGTGTGCAGATCGGTAGCCTGTTTGATCTGTACCAGCTTATCGATAATTTGGCGATCAGAAATGATGTAGCCCAAACGCAAGCCAGGAGCGAGCACCTTAGAGAACGTGCCCAGGCGTATCACGGTAGCGCCTGCCTCACGGCCAAGTTTGAGCAAGCTAGGCAATGCATGGCCAGCGTAGCGCAACTCACCGTAAGGATCATCTTCTATCACGGGGATGCCTGCGCGTGCGCAGCGCTCTACTAATTCCTGGCGACGCTCTAGGTTAAGCGTCAAGCCAGTGGGGTTTTGGAAGTTGGGCAAGGCATAAATAAAGCGCGAGCCTGCGGCGGCGTCACTGGACACCATTTCAGGAATCATGCCGTGCTCGTCTGTGGGTACAGAGACGTACTCGGGCTCGTACACGGAAAAAGCCTGTAAGGCGCCTAGGTAGCTAGGAGACTCCACCAGTACTTTGCTACCTGCATCAATAAAAAGCTTGCCCAGCATGTCTAAGGCTTGCTGTGAGCCATTCACAATCAGAACTTCGTCTGCACTAACAGCGACGCCATCCTGGCTAATTTGATCGGCTACCCATTGGCGCAAAGGGCCGTAGCCTTCTGAGGGGCCGTACTGTAGAGCCACACGACCCTGTTCTGAAAGGACTTTATCAAACGCTTGTTGAATTTCCGCAACAGGGAAGCCTGCTGGGGTAGGTAAGCCACCGGCAAAAGAAATAATTTCAGGTCTGACAGTGACCTTCAAAATCTCACGTATGGCCGAGCCGGTTAGTTGTTGGGCGCGTTTGGAAAAAGGAACAGATTGCGGGTCCATAGTAGGGGATTATCCTGATAGAAGAACATATTGATACCAATGCTATACACCTGCCGTAGGCGACTAAAGCCGGTCACGACAGGTCAGATGCATGCATGTCGCTGCGAGATGAACATTGCGCGTACACACTACATTGCCACCAAGATTGAGCTTACGCAAGCGTCAAGTCAGTGCGAGTGTCAATCTTGCTGGCTTGCAGCGCCCCGTATTTACCCTGAGCCACGGCAATTACGGGGCCGTAGACATTGTTTGTGTGTCAGGATTCGCCCATAATTGTATATACAACTACACCGAGGAAGCTTATGGTTTCGGCCTCACAAAACCTGCGGCTCATCCCTGGTCGCGGACTGCAAATCAGCCCTTGGAAAAATGGCGCAGGCAATACCCGGGAGATCCTAATCTATCCCGAGCACAGTGCGCTGACGGATTTTGATTGGCGCCTAAGTATTGCGACTGTGGAGCAAGAGGGTGAGTTTTCCGTGTTTCCGGATATTGACCGGCACATTATGCTGCTGGACGGTGAGTGCATGGTATTGCATGGTGAAACACAGGAGCAGGTTTTACTCCCCTATCAAGCGTATGCGTTTCGTGGCGAGCAGGCCATACGGGCTAGCTTGCCGCAGGGCTCCACCACAGACGTCAATCTTATGTTGCGGCGTGGCCGCGCGCAGGGAGAGCTACAGGCCTGGACAGCGCCGCACAGCGGCTTGCTAGAGGCTGGACATACGTTGCTGCACAGCTATGCCGGTACCCACGAAGTGATCTTAGGGCATAGCACTCACCACCTAGAGCAGGGAGACACGTTGTGGCTGCAACAAGCGCAGGCGCACCAGCATATTCTTAGGGTACAGCCTTACTCTGCGCAGAACTGCCTGATTTACGCGCATATCCAGACCCTTATTTAAAGAGCGGCTTATGTCATTATCTTTATGGACCGATTTGCATCTGGCGCCCGAGGCCGATCCGGCCTCTGTCATACATCAGGCCTGTATGGTGCTTGATGGAGAGCAGATACGCTGGTTGGGTTCCCAGCACAGCTTGCCCGCGCAATATGCTCAGATCAGCAAGCGTCATAGCCTGAGTGGTCAATGGGTGACGCCCGGTTTAATCGATTGCCACACCCATTTGGTCTATGGCGCTCATCGAGCCAGAGAGTTTGCGTTAAGGCTGGCGGGGGCATCTTACGAACAAATCGCCCAGCAAGGTGGAGGGATCGCCGCCACCGTAAAGGCAACGCGAGAGATCTCGGAAGAGCGCTTATATGAACAAGCGAGCCGTCGTTTGCGGGCCCTATTGGCAGAAGGGATAACTGCCATAGAAATTAAATCTGGTTACGGCCTGGATTTGGAGAGCGAGCGCAAGATGTTGCGTGTGGCGCGGCGCTTGGGGCAGGATTTCCCCATCACGGTACGCACGACGTTTTTAGGTGCGCACGCCCTGCCGCCCGAGTATGCGGGCCGCGCAGACGAGTACATCGCCCTGGTTTGTGATCACATGCTGCCCAGCTTGGCGCGAGACGGGTTGGTGGATGCGGTAGATGTGTTCTGTGAGCGTATTGCGTTTAATCTAGAGCAATCTGAGAGGGTGTTTTTGGCCGCTCAGGCTCTGGGGCTGGCTGTGAAAGTGCATGCCGAGCAGCTATCCAATATGGGTGGCGCCAAGTTAGCGGCACGCTATCAGGCCTTGTCGGCGGATCATCTAGAGTACTTGGATGAGGCGGGCGTACAGGCGATGAAAGCCAGTAATACGGTGGCGGTGCTATTGCCGGGTGCTTATTATTTTCTGCGTGAGACCCAGTTGCCACCTATCGACTTATTACGCCGCTATGCGGTGCCTATGGCAATTTCCACCGATAGTAATCCGGGCACTTCGCCTTGCAGCTCTTTATTGCTCATGTTGAATATGGCCTGCACCTTGTTTCGACTGTCTGTGCCTGAAGTACTGGCAGGCGTAACGCGTCATGCGGCGCAGGCTTTAGGGCATCCTGATATTAGTGGCCGTTTGGCACCTGGCCATAAGGCCGATTTTGCTGTCTGGGATATTGACGACCTATCGGAACTGGCTTACTGGATGGGTTTGCCGCGCTGCACGCAAGTGGTCAGGCATGGGCAAGTCAGTGTTAGGCAAGGAGTGCTTCATGAGCGATAGTGCCTTGGCACCTTGGGCGCGAGTGGACGGTCAGTGGCAACAGAACGTCTTGCTCAGCTGGAACGCGCAGGGGACGCTCAGCACGGTGCAGCCAGGATATCAAGCCGGGGCAGAAGATCCGGTAAGGGTACTGCCAGGGGCTGTGTTACCAGGCATGCCCAACCTGCACTCCCATGCTTTTCAGAGCGCTATGTCCGGATTGACTGAATACCGTGCGCAGGCTCAGGATAGTTTCTGGAGTTGGCGGGACCTTATGTACCGCTTTGCTTTGATGTTGCGCCCCGACCATATTCAGGCCATTGCACACTGGCTTTATATACAAATGCTCAAGGCGGGCTACACCTCGGTCTGTGAATTTCACTACGTACATCATCAGGCCGATGGCAAGGCATATGCCCCCTCCAATATCTTAGCTACCGCTGTGCTGCAAGCGGCACAGGATGCTGGCATAGGTATGAGCTTTTTGCCTGTGCTGTATCAATACAGTGATTTTGGAGCGCAGCCACCACGCCGTGATCAGGCCCGATTTTTGAATCAGCCAGACCAGTTGTTGAATATTTTGTTAAAGACATGTCACCAGTTCCCCGAAAATGTCTTGCGCCGCTACGGGGTAGCACCCCATTCCTTGCGTGCGGTAGACCCGGGTGGCCTAACTCAGATGCTTGAGCTGATGGAGGCGCATTTTCCAGGCAGTCCTATCCATATCCATATTGCGGAACAGCAGGCAGAGGTGCAGGCTTGCTTGCAATACCATGGGCAGCGTCCTGTGCAGTGGTTGTTGGATCATGCGCCGGTAGACCAGCGTTGGTGTTTGGTCCATGCTACGCATATGGACACGCGTGAAGTGCACGGGGCAGCAGCCAGTGCAGCGGTGGCGGGCTTATGCTTAAGCACAGAGGCGAATCTGGGTGATGGCTTTTTTGCGGCGCCAGAGTATCTGGCAGCGGGTGGGGCAATAGGGCTAGGATCGGACAGTCATATTGCAGTGGACTGGCGTGCCGAGCTGCGATTGCTTGAGTACGGTCAGCGCTTGGTGCATCGCCAACGTAATGTGTTGGCCCAGCCCGGGCAAGCGTATGTCGCTGATTATTTATTCGATGCCTCCGTTCGGGGCGGTGCCCAAGCCAGCGCACGGCCTATACAGGGTATAGCGCTGGGCCAGCAGGCCGATTTTATTGTGCTGGATCTGGACGATCCTATTTTGGCCGGTCACCGACCAGAGACGTACCTATCCGCCCTGGTGTTTTCCGAACGTGTGGGGAGCCGACCGATCAAAGAGGTCTATGTGGCCGGTCAAGCCCTTGTACGTGAGGGGCGTCACGCGCAGGAAGAGCAAGCTTGGTTTGCGTACCAGCGCGCTTTGCAGGATCTATTACAGAAGAGTTGAGGTAAGCATGTCAGAAAATGTGTGGGTACGTGTGGGTAAAGCTCCTTTAGTGATTTCCATTCCACATCTGGGCACGAACATTCCTGCCCAGATTCTGGCGACCATGCAGCCTGTTGCTCGGTATGTGGATGATACGGACTGGCATCTGGACCGCTTGTATGCGTTTGCTGAGCAGTTAGGTGCCACCTTCATACAGGCGCGCCAGTCTCGCTACGTGATTGATCTTAATCGTCCGCCTAACGACGAAAACCTGTATCCCGGTCAAAACACGACTGGTTTGCTACCTGTAGATACGTTTGCCAACGATGCGCTGTATGCGCCTGGGCGGCAACCCGACGCCCTAGAGCGTGAACGCCGACGTGCTTTGTATTGGGAACCCTATCATCAGGCATTGCTAGAGCAGCTTGAGCGGCTGCGGCAAGCACATGGGTATGTCTTGCTGTGGGAAGCGCACTCCATCCGCGCTTATCTCCCCCGTTTGTTTGAAGGGCGTCTGCCTGATTTTAACTTTGGCAGTGTGAATGACAGCAGCACCTTGCCTGGTCTGGCTCAAGAGCTGGCAGATTTAGCCAGTCAGGATGGGCGCTATACGGCGGTTGCTAATGGACGCTTTAAAGGTGGTTACATTACGCGGCAATACGGCAGGCCGGATCAGCACATCCATGCCGTGCAGTTGGAGTTGACTCAGCTCTGTTACATGGACGAAGTGCGGCCTTATGCCTATCGGCACGAGCTGGCTGATCAGGTAGCACCTACAATTGAGCGGTGCATAGCACATGCCTTACAGCGTTTGCGTACACATTATCGCTAATGGGCTCGTAGGTGAACCTAGCGCACTCTGATCAGCAGATGTAGGGTGTGCAAGCATAAATTGGGCAGGCTTGTCAGTAATTTGTTACGACTGGTGTGCAGATAGTTGGGTCAGGCGTGCAGCAAACGATACAATAGACGGTCGTGTATTATCTTTTTCGGCCATGAGCTTAGTAAATACTGACCAACCCGTACTGAAGCTGTCCTCTGTCTCCTTGGGGTATGGCGACTTCACCGTACTTGCTGGAATCGATATTGAAGTATTCCGCGGGCAGGTTGTTGCCATGATGGGCGGCTCAGGTTCCGGAAAAACAACACTTTTGCGTGGGGCAACAGGTCAAATTCGCCCACAGGCAGGACAGCTAAGCGTTTTTGGACAAGATGTGGCGAGCCTGAATGAACACGGCTTGCGTGCGGTACGTAAACGCATGGGGGTACTGTTTCAGCAAGGAGCCTTGTTTACCGATCTCAACGTCTTTGAGAATGTGGCTTTCCCGTTGCGAGAGCATACGCAAGTGTCCGAGCAGCAAATTTACGAACGTGTGTTAGACAAACTCGAAGCGGTCGGCCTGCGCGCGGCAGCACATTTGAGTATTGCCGAAATATCCGGCGGGATGGCACGTCGCGTCGCGTTGGCGCGCGCCATTGTGCTTGAGCCCGAGCTCATCCTTTACGATGAGCCGTTTGCCGGTTTAGATCCGATTTCCATGGGAATTACCGCCCAGCTCATACGGAATCTAACCGATCAATTGCAATGCGCTTCCGTTTTAATCACACACGATGTGCAAGAATCGTTTGCCATTGCCGATCATGTGTGTCTGGTCGGGCAAGGTAAGCTGATCGCGCAAGGAACACCAGCCGATTTATCCGCTTCCGATGATCCTTTCGTGGACCAGTTTTTACACGGGCGCCCTGATGGCCCGATTGCCTTTAACTATCCTGAAACTCCCGCATTTAAAGCTTGGCAAACCACTCGGAAATTAAGGCCATGAGTCACTCCCGTAACCCAATTTCCGTTATTGGCTCAGTCAGCCGTTCCAGCGTGTATAGCCTAGGTGCATTAAGCCGCTTGTTCGTGGCTATTTTGTTGCGTTCCACCTTATTATTTAAACGGCCTGGGCTGATTTCGCAGCAAATACACTTTATTGGTAATTACTCTTTACTGATCATCACCGTTTCAGGCCTGTTTGTAGGCTTTGTACTGGGTTTGCAGGGTTACTACACCTTGAATCGCTATGGCTCTGAAGAGGCCTTGGGCTTGCTAGTAGCCCTGTCTCTGGTGCGCGAACTAGGGCCGGTGGTAACGGCTTTGCTCTTTGCTGGGCGCGCCGGTACCTCATTAACGGCCGAGATAGGCTTGATGAAAGCGGGCGAGCAACTGGCCGCCATGGAAGTCATGGCTGTAGACCCGATACGCCGCATTTTAGTGCCTCGATTCTGGGGTGGATTGATTGCTATGCCCATACTGGCTGCTGTTTTTTCCGCAGTCGGTATCTTGGGTGGTTATATCGTGGGTGTTGTCATGATTGGGGTAGACCCCGGCTCTTTCTGGTCTCAGATGCAAAGCGGCGTTGATGCCTTTGACGACGTCTTGAATGGTGTGATTAAAAGCGTAGTATTCGGTTTAGTGGTCACCCTGATCGCCTTATACATGGGCTGGACGGCCAAGCCGACTCCCGAGGGGGTTTCACGCGCCACCACCCGTACCGTTGTGAGTGGAGCACTGGCTGTATTGGGCCTGGACTTCCTGCTTACGGCACTTATGTTTAGTTAGTTTTCTGCTGCGGACCTGTTTGGATATGAAACAAGACAAAACCGATTTCTGGGTAGGCCTATTTGTATTACTGGGCATTATCGCGCTGGCGTTTCTGGCTCTGCGGGCTGGTAACTTGAGTTCTTTCTCACTCGCAAAAACGTATCAGGTCACAGCGGCCTTTGATAATTTGGGCGGTCTTAAGCCGCGCGCTGCAGTCAAGAGCAGTGGCGTGGTGGTGGGTCGAGTAAAAGATATTAACTTCGATAATGACGATTTTCGTGCTGTGGTGACACTGGATATGAATGAGAAATATCAGTTCCCCGACGACACTTCGGCCTCCATCTTGACCTCCGGCTTACTAGGTGAACAGTATGTAGGCTTGACGGCGGGCGGTGACGATAAAAATCTGGTTGATGGTGGCCGAATTAAATACACGCAAAGTGCAGTCGTGCTAGAAGAGTTGATCAGTAAGTTTCTGTACAACATGGCAGGAAACGAATCTAAGTAGGCATGACAACATGCCGCGCTCAAGGCTGCGGTATTATGACCGGTAATGGTAAAACTATGAAACAACAAACTGCTCGCTCTCTTACTCGATTCAAGCTGCCTTTGGCTGTGGCCACCACCTTGCTGGCAACGGCTTGCACCAGCGTTCCTAACCCCAATCCGCAAGACCCTTGGGAAAGCTATAACCGCAGCATGTTCAAGTTTAATGATGCGGTCGATGGTGCCGTGCTTAAGCCGGTCGCCGAGGGGTATACGGCCTTGACCCCACAGCCTGTTCGCACCTGTGTGCATAATATGTTTAATAATCTGCGCGACGTCTGGTCTGGCCTGAATAGTTTTTTACAGGGCGAACACGTGGATTTTTTCAACACCCTAGGCCGCGTTTTATTTAATAGCACCATGGGTTTGGGTGGCTGTATTGATGTGGCTACCATGAATGGATCTAAGCGCATTCAGAACGACTTTGGTGTTACCTTGGGCGTATGGGGCCTGGATGCTGGCCCGTACTTTGTCATACCCTTTATGGGGCCGAGCACCGTGCGTGATGCCACGGGTGCAGGCATAGGTCTGGTGTCTGGGGCCTCGGGGATTGGCCCAATCCTTGATTTGGATAATGTACGTGTGCGTAATAGCTTATTGGGTCTGGATGCGGTGGATGCGCGTGCTAATTTGCTCAATGCAGAGAGAATTGTTAACGACATCGCCCTTGACCGCTACAGCTTCATACGCGACGCTTATTTACAGCGCAGGCAGGCACAGGTTAATGCGCGCACGGGCGCTGAAGAGGACGCATTGCCCGATTACTCCGACGATGACGAGTAAGGCATCGTTTGCTGCCCCAAACCAGACTTAACATTGCTCCAGGAGCTGCTTGTATGACTTCTTCTATGGTGAACATAGGTTTATTTTCGATTAGGGCTCGCCAGTTTGTGCAGGCCGGTATCACTGGTTTGCTGTTGGCAAGCTTGGTATGGCTAAAACCCGCTTCAGCTGATAATGTGAACCCTGCGGGACCTCCTGCCGAGTTTGTGCAGGCTGTAGCCAATAATGCATTGGAAGCCGTAAAAAATGACGAGCAAGTGCGCGGCGGAGACCGTAAAGCTATTGTTCAGGCCGTCAATACCTTTCTCATGCCGTATGTGAATTTCGAAAAAACGACGCGCCTTGCTGCGGGTCGTCATTGGCGCACTGCTAGCGAGCAGCAGCGTACGGACTTGGTGGATGCGTTTAAAAATACGCTGATTCGTACATACAGTGGCGCGCTTGCGCAGGTAGACGATAAAACCAAGCTGGATATTTTGCCCTTTCGGGGAGATCCCAATGCGGACGACGTGGTGGTACGTTCTTCCTTAACCCAGTCCAGTGGTTCGCCTATCGGTGTAGACTATCGCCTCGAGAAAACACCAGAAGGTTGGCGTGTCTACGATCTGAATGTTGAAGGTATTTGGCTGATTCAGAACTACCGTAACCAGTTTTCAGAACAAATTACGCAAAACGGCATAGACGGTTTAATCAAAGCCCTTAATGCCCAGGCGCAGTAAATCCGTCGCGCCTTTTAACCTAGACAGGCACTAGCCTACTATGCAAAGCCTGATCCCAACGGTGGGTCGGGCTTTATCGATTGGACATGTCAGCTCTTAAACTTATTCATGTGAGTAAGCGCTTTGCGCCCCAGCGCAGTGCATTACAACGTTTTTTCAGTCCTGCTACGGCAGCCGATGAAGGCTTTTTAGCCATAGATAACGTTTCGTTAACCATAGAGCAAGGCGAGTTTTTCGGCTTGTTAGGCCCAAATGGAGCGGGTAAAACGACCTTGATCTCCATGCTTGCGGGCCTCACTATGCCCAGCTCAGGCTCAGTGAGTGTATGTGGTTATGATGTTCGCACCCAATATCAGCAAGCCCGCCGTGCCCTAGGGGTAGTGCCTCAGGAGATTGTCTTTGATCCCTTCTTTACGGTACGCGAGACTTTGCGTTTACAGTCTGGCTACTTTGGGCTGAAAAACAATGACGATTGGATTGATGAGGTGCTTTTTAATCTGGCACTCTCTGATAAGGCCGATAGTAATATGCGTGCCTTGTCAGGGGGCATGAAACGACGCGTACTGGTTGCGCAGGCATTGGTGCACCGTCCACCTGTCATTATTTTGGATGAACCCACAGCAGGGGTCGATGTGGATCTGCGCCGCACCTTGTGGGAGTTTATCGTCAGGCTCAATCAGCAAGGCCATACCATTTTGTTAACCACGCACTATCTGGAAGAGGCGCAAGCCTTATGCCATAGACTGGCCATGCTTAAACAGGGCAAAGTGGTGGCTCTGGATACGACTCGGGCCCTTATGGAGCGTGCTGGGAGCACTGACCTAGAGGAAGCCTTTGTGCGCATTATGCATGATGAAAGTAAGATGGGAGTGGCGTTATGAGTCAGAACGCTGAGAACAAACGTTGGGGTGTGCCACAGGACAGCAGTGCCTTAGGTGCTGCGCCGGTTACCGCCTCTTTGCCACCGCAGCCTGCCATGGGCTCGGGTTTCCCTATGCTCCTGCGCAAAGAGCTTTTGCGTTTTTGGAAAGTGGCTTTTCAGACCATCGCCGCACCGGTATTGACGGCATTGATGTATCTGTTGATTTTCGCGCATGTGCTTGAAGGTCGAGTGAGCATTTATCACGACATCCCTTACACGTCTTTCCTGATTCCCGGCTTGATGATGATGAGTATGTTGCAAAATGCGTTTGCAAATCCCTCTTCGTCGCTGATCCAAAGCCGCATCAGTGGTAATTTGGTGTTTATTTTGTTGCCCCCCTTGTCATACCGCGAAATATTTGCGGCCTATGTCTTGGCTGCCATGGCCAGAGGCTTGTGCGTCGGGGTGTGTGTATGGGTGGTTGCCTTATTCTTTACCGAGTTGCCTTTGCATAACCCTTTGTGGGTAGCCATGTTTGCCGTGTTATCGTGTGGCATTATGGGCACCTTGGGGCTGATCGCTGGCTTATGGTCAGAAAAATTTGACCAGCTAGCCATGTTTCAGAACTTCCTGATCATGCCTGCTACGTTTTTATCCGGTGTGTTTTACTCCATACATAGCTTGCCCCCTTTCTGGCAAACTGTGTCGCATTGGAACCCACTGTTCTACACCATAGACGGCTTTCGCTATGGATTTTTTACTCAATCTGACGTCTCCCCATGGTATAGCCTGGCGGTAGTGGCCGGAGTGTTTCTGGTCTTGTGCCTGCTATCTTTGCGTTTGCTGGCGTCAGGTTACAAATTACGGAATTAATCTTATGTTGCCGACACCAGAACAAGTACGACAGTATATTGCCGACAACCTAGAGCATGACGTTCTGCAAGTGCAGGGAGATGGCTCGCACTTTGAAGCATTGATTGTCAGTAAAGCGTTTGAAGGTAAACGTGCTATTGCCCGCCATCAGCTTGTTTATGCAGCATTAGGCGATCGCATGAAGGCGGAAATTCATGCCCTGTCGATGCGCACCCTGACTCCCGACGAATATAAGGCCAATCCGAATGGATAAATTACGCATAGTTGGTGGTCGTCGCCTGCAAGGCGACGTCACCATTTCAGGTGCTAAAAATGCAGCACTGCCGATTTTATGTGCCAGTTTGCTAACAGCAGACACCGTCAGGCTGGATAACGTGCCTGACCTGCGCGATATCGACACCACGCTTAAGCTGTTGTCATTGCTGGGAGTGGAACAGACGCGTGATGGTACCAGCGTGCAGTTGCAGGCGGATCAGATCAACACTGTCGAGGCACCTTACGAATTGGTAAAAACCATGCGTGCTTCCATTTTAGTGTTGGGTCCTTTGCTAGCACGTTTTGGCGAAGCCAGAGTCAGTTTGCCAGGAGGCTGTGCGATTGGTCAGCGTCCAGTCGATCAGCACATCAAGGGGCTGGCCGCGATGGGGGCGGACATACGTGTAGAGCACGGTTTTGTCATTGCCAAAGCAAAGCGTTTGCAAGGGGCGGTGATTCGCACCGACATGATCACTGTCACGGGCACAGAAAATCTCATGATGGCCGCCACTCTGGCCGAAGGGCAGACTGTGCTGGAAAATGCGGCCCGTGAGCCCGAAGTGATCGACTTGGCCGAGCTGCTCATTAAAATGGGTGCACGTATCCAAGGTCACGGTACGGATCGTATCGTTATTGACGGGGTAGAGCGCCTGCATGGGGCTCAGCACACTATTTGTGCGGATCGTATTGAAACGGGCACGTTTTTATGCGCGGTTGCCGCCACGGGTGGCGACATTACTTTGCACAATACCAATGCCCAGTTTTTAGGGGCCACCCTAGATAAACTGCGTGAAGCTGGATTGGAGCTGGACGTGGGCGTGAATACTATCCGTGGGCAAATGCATACGCGTCCTAAGGCAGTGAGCTTTCGTACCACCGAATACCCCGGTTTTCCTACCGATATGCAGGCTCAGTTGATGGCATTAAACACCTTAGCGGACGGGACAGCGTCGATTGTTGAGACGATTTTCGAAAATCGTTATATGCATGTACAAGAGCTGAATCGTTTAGGTGCTGACATCGAGATTGATGGGAACGTGGCGGTGGTAAAAGGGGTGCAAGAGTTAAGCGGCGCGACGGTCATGGCCACGGACTTGCGTGCGTCAGCCAGTTTGGTGATAGCCGGTTTAGCGGCCCGAGATACCACTACCATCGAACGCATTTACCATCTGGATCGGGGTTACGATCGCATGGAAAGCAAGTTGCAAGCCCTAGGTGCTCAAATTGAACGTATCAGCAAGGACACGGCATGAACCCAGCCAGCCTGAATAAACCCCTAACACTGGCCTTATCCAAAGGCAGAATTTTTGATGAAACCCTGCCTTTGCTCGAACAGGCAGGCATTAAAGTGCTCGAGCGTCCGGAATCGTCACGTAAGCTCATTTTGCCCACGAACACTCCTGATCTGCAATTAATTATTGTAAGGGCATCGGATGTGCCTACCTACGTGCAATACGGAGCGGCACATATAGGCATTGCCGGTAAAGATGTGCTGTACGAGCATATGGAGCAGCACCCAGGTGGTTTGTACCAGCCTATCGATTTGAATATTGCACGTTGTCGTTTATGCGTGGCCGTAGAGCAGGGCTTTGATTACCATTCAGCAGTCAAAAAAGGCTCTCGTTTACGCATTGCCACGAAGTACACACGCGCTGCCCGCGAGCATTTCGCGAGCAAGGGGGTGTATGTGGATTTAATTAAGCTGTATGGCTCTATGGAATTGGCTCCCTTAGTGGGCTTAGCCGATGCCATTGTGGACTTGGTCTCTACCGGTGGCACCTTAAAAGCCAACCGATTGGTCGAAGTAGAGCAAATCGCGGAAATTTCCTCTCGTTTGATTATCAATCAAGCAGCCATGAAAAACCGCGGGGTACAATTACAACCACTGATCGATGCTTTCATGCATGCATCAGTAGAACAAGTCTCAGCATAAGTAAATCAGGATACACTTCTTTTTGTAACTTAGCTTTCGTATAAAATTTATGTCGATCATACGTCGCCTGGATGCCGAATCCCCTCAGTTCGATCAGGAACTGCAAGCCCTACTCGCTTATGAGGCAGCGCAAGATGCTTCCATTGAAACGGCATGCGCCCAGATTCTGCATCATATTCAGCAAAAGGGCGACGCAGCTTTGCTGGAGTACACCCAACGTTTTGATCGTTTGCAACTGAAATCAGCAGCACAACTGGAAATTGGTCCAGATCAGTTGCAGGCCGCCTTGCACAGCCTGCCTAGCGAACAGCGTCAGGCCCTAGAGCAAGCCGCCCAGCGCATACGCAGCTACCACGAGCACCAGCGTACCGAGTCCTGGACCTATACTGAAGCCGATGGCACGGTACTGGGCCAACAGGTAACGCCTTTGGATCGTGTTGGCTTGTACGTGCCCGGTGGTAAAGCGGCCTATCCCTCTTCCGTACTCATGAATGCGGTGCCTGCTAAGGTGGCAGGCGTGCCAGAGCTGATTATGGTGACCCCTACACCGGACGGTGTCCGTAACCCCATTGTGTTAGCCGCTGCGGCTCTTGGGGGCGTGGATCGGGTCTTTACCGTAGGAGGCGCTCAGGCAGTAGGGGCACTGGCTTATGGTACCGCTACCATTCCCGCCGTAGATAAAATTGTGGGGCCGGGCAATGCCTATGTGGCGGCTGCTAAGCGACGCGTATTTGGGGTGGTCGGTATTGATATGATTGCCGGGCCTAGCGAAATCCTGATTATTTGCGATGGCCATACCCCGGCTGACTGGATTGCCATGGACCTGTTCTCTCAGGCCGAGCACGACGAGCTTGCGCAGTCTATTTTGCTTTGTCCCGATGCGGCTTTTCTGGATCAGGTGCAGCAGTCTATCGAACGCTTGCTGCCTACCATGCCCCGAGCCGATATTATCCGTCGTAGCCTAGCTGGCCGTGGCGCTCTGATTCAGGTGCGCGACCTGGAACACGCCTGTGATATTAGCAACCACATCGCGCCTGAGCATCTTGAGGTGTCCGTTCGGGATGCCGCTGCACTCTTAGGGAAAATACGTCATGCTGGCGCTATTTTCCTGGGCTCTTACAGCTCGGAGTCCTTAGGGGACTACTGTGCTGGCCCTAACCATGTTCTCCCTACCGCACGCACTGCTCGCTTTTCGTCCCCACTTGGGGTCTACGACTTTCAAAAGCGTAGTAGCATTATTCAGATTTCCGAATCTGGCGCGCAAACTCTGGGACCTATCGCTGCCACGCTGGCGAAGGGCGAGGGCTTGCATGCCCACGCCGCTAGCGCGGAGTTTCGCCTCAAATCCTTTTGATCCCGCTTTGGGACCATTTGCTTATGCGTACCGCTGAAATTACCCGTAATACCAACGAAACCCGTATCCGTGTTGCTATCAATATTGATGGCACGGGTGAACACAAATTAAATAGTGGTGTTCCTTTCTTGGATCACATGCTGGATCAAATCGCTCGTCATGGTGTGATTGACCTGGACGTTTACTGTGAGGGCGATAACCATATCGATGATCACCACTCGGTGGAGGATATCGGGATTGCACTTGGCCAGGCGTTTGCCAAAGCCATAGGCAATAAAGTAGGCTTGCGTCGTTACGGCCATGCTTATGTGCCCTTAGACGAATCGCTGTCACGTGTGGTGATCGATTTTTCAGGTCGTCCCGGCTTGTATTACCATGTACCTTTTTCGCGTGCCCGCATTGGTCAGTTTGACGTAGATTTAGCACGCGAGTTTTTTCAAGGTTTCGTCAATCACGCCATGGCCACCTTGCATATTGATAACATCCGTGGCGAAAATGCCCACCATCAATGTGAAACGGTCTTTAAAGCCTTTGGTCGCGCTCTGCGTATGGCGCTTGAGCATGATCCACGCAACGAAGGTGTAGTGCCCTCAACCAAGGGCGTGCTGTAAACCTGCTTAAGGTTCACTCAATGTGAGTACTATCGCTATAGTCGATTACGGTATGGGCAACTTTTTTTCAGTTGCCCGTGCCCTGCAGGCGGCCTCTCCAGCCGCCAGCATCCTGATTGCCCGCGACCCTCAAGACATTTTACAGGCCGAGCGGGTGGTATTGCCTGGGCAGGGAGCCATGCCCGATTGCATGCGTCATCTGCGCCATTCTGGCTTATTGCCTGCTGTATTGCACGCCGCTCAGCATAAACCTTTGCTAGGTATTTGTGTGGGTGAACAAATGTTGTTTGATTCCAGCCAAGAGGGGCCTAGCGCTTGCTTAGGTCTGCTGGCCGGCACAGTAAGGCGTTTCGAGACGGGTAAAAACAGCAAAATTGATCAGGGAAAACCCCTGATTAAAGTGCCTCATGTGGGTTGGAATCGTGTTCATCAATGCAAACCGCACGCGCTTTGGCATAATATTAATGACGGTGCATATTTTTATTTTGTGCACAGTTACTTTGCTCAGCCCACACACGATGCAGATATCGCCGCTTACAGCTATTATGGCCAAGGCTTTACCTCTGCGGTGGCAAGGGCTAATATTTTTGCGGTGCAGTACCATCCTGAAAAAAGTGCAGACAACGGTTTGCAATTTTTTCGGAATTTTTCCAACTGGAAACCTTAATTTTTCTTCCAGATACCTGTCTGGTGCTTTTATTAATTTTCATACGTTTTACGGCTATAAATCATGCTTCTGATCCCTGCCATCGACCTTAAAGACGGGCGCTGTGTACGCCTTCGCCAGGGCGACCTCGATGACGTCACCGTGTTCTCGGACGATCCAGCAGCCACCGCCAGCCAGTGGCTAGAGCAAGGCGCACGTCGTCTGCATCTGGTAGACCTTAATGGTGCTTTTGCCGGTAAGCCCAAAAACGTGGAGGCTATCCGTGCCATTGTCGATGCCGTGGGCAGCGATATTCCAGTACAAATTGGTGGTGGTATTCGCGACCTGGACACCATCGAGCAGTACCTTGATAACGGCATTAGCTACGTGATTATTGGCACGGCGGCAGTCAAGAGCCCTGGCTTTTTGCGTGATGCATGCAGCGCCTTTCCAGGCAGTATCATCGTGGGTCTGGATGCTCGCGATGGCAAAGTGGCTACCGACGGCTGGAGCAAGCTTACCCGGCACGATGTGCTGGACATGGCTAAAAAGTTTGAGGACTACGGCTGCGAATCGATTATTTATACCGATATCGGTCGTGACGGCATGCTCAGTGGAGTCAATATTGAAGCCACGGTGCGTCTGTCCCAGCACGTGAAAATTCCCGTGATCGCCTCGGGAGGTGTCACTGATCTAAAAGACATCGAGGCACTCTGTGAGGTGGAGCACGAGGGCATAGAAGGGGTTATTTTGGGTCGCAGTATTTACGAAGGTACACTGAACTTTGCCGAGGCACAGGAGTTTGCAGACGAGTATCAAGCATGAGCGCTGTCAAGCAAGCCGCTAGCCGTAACGAGTTAAGCTGCCGCATTATTCCTTGTCTGGATGTCACCGCGGGGCGCGTGGTCAAAGGCGTGAATTTTGTGGATTTGGTGGATGCAGGCGATCCAGTGGAGATCGCCCGGCGTTATAACGAGCAGGGTGCCGACGAGCTGACCTTGCTCGACATTACCGCCAGCTCTGAAAATCGCGATCTTATTTTGCCCATTATTGCGCAGGTCGCTGAGCAAATCTTCATCCCCTTAACCGTGGGTGGTGGCGTACGAGAAGTCAGTGACGTGCAGCGCTTACTGGATGCAGGAGCAGATAAAGTTTCCATCAACAGCAGCGCGATCTCCAACCCTGAGCTTGTTCGTGCTGCTGCCCAGCACCATGGTTCACAGTGCATTGTGGTCGCCATTGATGCGCGCTTGGTGTCTGAGCCTGGCGAGGCACCGCGTTGGGAAGTGTTTACCCATGGCGGACGCCGTGCAACGGGGCTGGATGCGATAGAATGGGCGCAGAAAATGGCCGAGTATGGGGCAGGTGAAATCTTGCTGACCAGCATGGACAAAGACGGTACCAAGTCGGGCTTTGACTTATTACTTACCCGTGCGGTGTCCGATGCCGTTGATGTGCCGGTGATTGCTTCCGGTGGTGTGGGCGGCTTGCAAGATTTGGCAGATGGTGTGCTGCAAGGCGGTGCGAGTGCCGTACTAGCGGCTAGTATTTTTCACTATGGCCAACACACAGTCGCTGAAGCCAAGGCGTTTATGGCGGCTCAAGGTATTAAGGTGCGTCAGTAATGTCAGTACATCCTGCCTGGTTAGACCACGTGAAGTTTGATGCGGACGGCTTGATCCCGGCTATTGCTCAGGACTACGTGAGTAAAAAAATCATGATGGTCGCCTGGATGAATCGGCAAGCCTTGCAAGAGACCGTGAGCAGCAAGCGTGCCGTGTATTGGTCTAGATCCAGACAGCGCTTGTGGCGTAAAGGCGAGGAGTCCGGCCACGTACAGCAGGTACATGATGTGTATCTGGATTGCGATGGCGATGTGGTCTTGCTCATGATTGATCAGGTAGGACAAATCGCTTGTCACACAGGTCGCGAAAGCTGCTTTTTTCGTCAACTACAGACGGGTGCAGGTGGTGAGTCGAACTGGGAAACGGTAGCACCCGTGTTAAAAGATCCGGAGCAGATTTACCGATGACAAAAGCCATTACTCGAGACAGTATTCTGGCCCATTTGCAGCAAACCTTGAAAAGTCGTTTGCCGCAGGAACACGGTGATCCTAGTGCGTCGTATGTGGCCAAGCTCTATGCCAAAGGGCCCGATGCCTTTTTAAAGAAGGTGGGTGAAGAGGCCACTGAGTTTGTGATGGCCGCCAAAGATGGCGAGGCTGAACGCATCGTGAGTGAAGCGGCGGACCTGTGGTTTCATACCTTGGTAGCCTTAACGTATTTTGGTTTAAGTTACGAAGATGTACTTTCCGAGCTAGTGCGCCGTGAAGGGGTGTCTGGCCTTCAAGAAAAAGCGTCTCGATCCGAGTCTGCCTGATTCACGCTAGTATCTGCGTACAATACGATTTATATTCGGTAATAGCTTATGAGTGATAACTGTCTATTTTGTAAAATTGTTGAAGGAAGCATCCCCTGTACTAAAGTGTATGAGGACGATGATTTCCTGGCATTTAACGACATTAACCCCGCGGCACCCGTACATATTTTGGTAGTTCCCAAGCAGCATGTACATTCTTTGCAAACAATTCATGCAGAAGATGCCGTATGGTTGGGTAAAATGCTGGCATTAGCGCCTGAAATTGCTCGTCTGGGCGGCTGTCGTCCCGGACATGAGGGTGGTTTTCGTGTGGTTATTAATAGTGGCCTAGACGGCGGCCAAGAAATTAATCATTTGCACATGCATGTACTCGGAGGCGAGCGTCCATGGCAAAGCAGGGCAGCACCCGCTGCGTAACGGAGATTTAACATGGGTAGTTTTAGTCCTTGGCACTGGCTTATTGTTTTATTGGTCGTTGTGCTTATTTTTGGTACCAAAAAGTTGCGTAATCTAGGTGAAGACTTGGGTGGCGCTGTGAAAGGCTTTAAAAAAGGCATGAAAGATGCCACCTCTGAGGACACACCGGAAAGCGTCACGCAACGCACTCAGGATGACAGCGCACAAACGATAGACGTGCAGGCTAAAGAAAAATCAGAGTCGTAATTTTTGCGCTTGTGAGTCTGCATGTTTGATATCAGCTTTACCGAGCTCATGGTCATTGGCGTGGTGGCGCTGATTGTTATTGGTCCAGAGCGTTTACCTAAAGTGGCCCGTACTGTGGGCCACTTGCTGGGTCGTGCCCAGCGTTATGTCAACGAAGTAAAAACCGATATTCAGCGTGAAATAAATCTGGATGAAGTCAAAGATCTGAAAAAGCAAATGGAAGATGCGGCACAGTCTGTGCGCAGCTCCGTAGAAGACACCACCAGCAGTCTGCGTGATCCCCTCGCTGAAGCCCGTGATATGCTTAACGATGCCACCCAGTCTGCTGAGCAAGCCTTTAACAGCAGTAAACAGTCCCTGGTTGCCCAGAGCTCTTCGGATACTCTTGGTAGCGACCTCGAGCCTCGTATTGCCCCGGATACCCCGGACAGCCAGCCGGCCACAGAGGACACGCCCAGCTCCTCTGGCATTGAGGACAGCAAGAAAACCCCCGCAGTGAATACTGCCACTGATGAGAAGTAATGTGAGTAACGCCGAGCCTCAAGAAGACAGCTTTATCTCGCACCTGGTCGAATTGCGCACCCGTTTATTGCGGGCAGCAGGGGCGGTGCTAGGGGTGTTTGTCGTTCTATTTATCTACCCAGGTGCCTCAGCCATCTACGATGTGCTGGCTCAGCCCATGCTGGCGTCCCTGCCAGAGGGCACACGCATGATTGCAACGGGAGTCATTACCCCGTTTATGGTGCCCATGAAAGTCACCTTAATGGCGTCCTTTGTGCTGGCACTACCTATCGTGTTGTACCAAGCGTGGGCGTTTATTGCGCCTGGCTTGTATTCACACGAAAAAAGCCTGGCCATGCCGCTTATTTTGTCTAGTACCTTGCTGTTTTTAGCGGGTATGGCTTTTTGTTACTTCGTAGTGTTTCGTACGGTCTTTCAGTTCATCGCTTCGTTTGCACCCGACTCTATCACGCCGGCTCCCGATATCGAGGCCTATATTAATTTTGTCATGACCATGTTCATGGCATTTGGCATTACCTTTGAAGTGCCTGTGGCTGTAGTTTTGCTGGTTAAAACGGGCATAGTGGACGTAGCCAAATTACGCGAAATACGCGGTTATGTCATTGTGGGCGCCTTTATTATTGCTGCCATCGTGACGCCGCCCGACGTGATCAGTCAGTTTTTGCTGGCCTTGCCACTGTGCTTACTGTATGAGCTCGGTATTTTGGCGGCTAAGCTGGTGAAAAAACGCGATCGGCAGTCTGATAGTCGTGATGTGAGCGTGTAAGCTCAATGGGTATTAGCTGCTAGCCGGTCGCTGTCCGACTAGCAGCTTAATATTTTTGTACTGCCCCTGGCGCCATACTTTGATCTGTACGGTTTGTCCCGCTTTCAGGCTGGCAATGTGTTGCAGCAACCCTAAAGCATCTGTCACGGCATGTTCGTCAATCGTCAGCACAATATCTCCGACTTGTAGCCCGGCCTGAGTGGCAGGGCTATCGGGCAGCACAGCTGCTACGATGGCGCCTTGCGTGTGGGCAGGCAATGAAAAGGCCTGCATCAGATCCGCGCTCAGGTCTTGTGGCTCTATGCCCCACCAGCCACGGCTTACGGTCCCGGTGTTAATGAGCTCATGCATGATTTCCAGAGCCATGCTGGCTGGTATGGCGAAGCCTATGCCTAAGGAACCGCCTCCTTCTGAGTACATAGCGGTGTTGATGCCTACCAGGCGCCCAAGCGAATCCACCAAGGCACCACCTGAGTTTCCTGGGTTAATCGCTGCGTCGGTCTGTATGTAATTTTCATACAGACTCACGCCCAAGTGCGTGCGCCCTAATGCAGAGACTATGCCTTGCGTGGTGGCTTGCCCAACCCCAAAGGGGTTGCCGATCGCCAAGACGATATCACCCACGTGCAAGTTCGCGGCATTCAATGGCATAAGGGGCAGATCTTTCAGCGAAATGTGTAACACGGCTAAGTCACTGTCGGGGTCAGTGCCCGTAATCTGGGCAAGGGCAGTGCGACCATCTGCCAAGGCGACTTCTATGTGTTCAGCCCCAGCCAGCACATGATTATTGGTTAAGATATAACCGTCCTGATGCACAATAACCCCCGATCCTAAAGGGGTGCTGGTGGGTAAATCGTGCTGCTTAGACGACTCTGCTGCTTGGGTGCGCGGTGAGCGGCCAGTTTGTTGAGGGGTGGGTCGGGTGTAAATATTCACCACAGCCGGAGCCGCCAGCTGTACCGCCTTGGCATAGGATGCCAATAAGGCGGGCGCGGGCTCCTGGGCAGGCGCTTGTAGGATTAAAGGTGGGGGCGGGGTGCTCGTTACCCACTCTGGTTTCAAGGTAGAAACCGTAAACCATATTGCTAGACAGACGGTGACCGTCTGCGTAAACAGTAGCCACAAATTACGCATATTATTTCTATGAAAAGGAATTCAATGACACAGCTTACTCAAACCGAGCTCCTGCACTGGTTGGACTCCACATTGGAGGCCTCTACATTCAAAGATTACTGTCCTAACGGCTTGCAACTAGAGGGTAAGTCGAGCATTCGTCGTATTGTTACAGGCGTCACAGCATCTTATGCATTATTGCAAGCAGCGGTGGAGCGCCAAGCCGATGCAGTGCTGGTTCATCACGGCTGGTTCTGGAAAAATGAAGATCCATGTATACGCGGCCCTAAAAAAGAGCGAATTGCTTTAGCTTTGCAGCATCAGCTTAACCTATATGCCTACCATTTGCCTCTGGATGCACACCCTGTTTTAGGAAATAATGCACAGTTAGCCGTGGAGCTGGACCTAGAGCCAGAGCGCGATGCTCAGGGACGGCCCCTGACCTGTGGGCCTGACGGGCTAATCTGGCTAGGGCGCCCGAAACAGGAGATGAATTTGGGTGCATTAACGCAGCATGTGCAGTCCCGCTTACATCGTAAGCCCTTGGCAATAGGTCAGAGCGATCAAGGAATAGAGCGTGTAGCCTGGTGTACTGGTGGGGCTCAAGGGTTTGCAGAGGCTGCGATTGCCGCCGGTGCGGACGTGTATATTACTGGCGAGGCGTCTGAGCAAAACTACCATATTGCTCAAGAGCATCAGCGTGGCTTTATTGCTGCTGGACACCATGCTACAGAACGTTATGGCGTGCGTGCTTTAGGGCAGGCTATCGCCGAGCAGTTTGGGGTTGAAGTCGAATTTATTGACTTGGATAACCCGATTTAAGTCGTTGAGCGAATACAAGAGGCGAAATAATGCTGTGTGTGGCCAGCGAGCATTTGGTACATGGCTTGGGCCGCCGAGCTCATGGGTAAATGGCGGCGGGCCACCACACCCAGTGGTCTTTCTATGGGTTCAGCCAGGGTTAACTGATGTAGGCGCGGGTCGCGTAGCAGGCTGACAGCCGCTTCAGGCAGGGCGCTTACGCCTTGCCCAGCGCTTACCAAAGCCCCGATGGTGGCTACATACTCCAGCTCGTAGGCGGGCGCAAATTTATGCCCCTTGCTCCATAAGTAGGCATCAATATATTGACGCACGCTGGCTCCCGCTGTCATGGAAATATGGGGATAATCCAAGCTGTCCTCCAGTCGTACGGGTGTAGTCTGTACAGCTAGGGGATGATCGTGGGTACACAGCAACACGAACTGGTCAGTGGCCAATTGTATATAGCGCAAATCTTCTTGCTGCGGATTGGCGGCGGTTAGGGCAAAGTCGACTTTGCCTTGGCGTACCAGTTCAAAGGCTTCACCCGAGAGCGTGTCCAGCAAAGATAGCCTGACGGCGGGGTAACGTTGCGCAAACTCTGCAAACAAGACGGGTACGACAGAAGCCGCTAGCGAGGGTAAGGCGGCAACAGTAATGGTTCCGCTATTGAGCTGTACCGTATCGTTAACGGCGTGCCAGGCGCGTTGCGTGCTACTGAGTAGTTCCTGGGCATGGTGTAAAAAAACATGTCCAGCATCGGTGAGCTCGACGGCGCGCGTACTGCGTTCAAACAGGCGTGCTCCCAATTGCTTTTCTACTCGGGCAATCAGAGCCGATAAGGCTGATTGGGATAAGTGCATGCGCAAGGCCGCTTGGCCAAAATTACGGGTTTGGCTTAAAGCCAGTATGGCACGTAAATCGCGAGTAGACAGATTCGGTTCAAAGCTCATGAGCAGCGCAGCGGCAGGCTCAACTGAGTCTGCCGCGAGAGGATAAACGCTTATTCTACTTTGATGTCGTTTTCCTTGATCAGTTTTTGCCACTTCTCGAATTCGGATGTAATCATGCGCGTGCTTTCTTCAGGCGTGGCATAGGTGGCCAAGGTGCCCTGAGCTAGCATAGACTCTTGCACTGCAGGATTCGAGAGTACGGTCTTTAGGGTGCTGTTGAGCTTTTCGATGACCTCGGTGGGGGTTCCGGCCGGTGCTGCAATCGCAAACATGGAACTAATCTGCATGTCAGGCATGCCAGCTTCCACCACGGTGGGTACATCCGGTAAAGACGGTACACGCTCTTGAGTGGTTGTTGCCAGAGCGCGCAGGTCGCCAGACTTCAGCATGCCCAAGGCTGCTGGCACGGTGTCAATCATGACATTCACTTGCCCGCCCATTAAGTCGGCCAAAGCTGGGCCGCTACCGCGGTAGGGTACGTGGATGACATCAGCGCCGGTTTGCTGTTTGAACATTTCTATCGCCAAGTGCTGTGGCGAGCCTGTGCCAGCCGAGGCGAAACTAATAGCACCAGGCTGTTTTTTACTGAGCTCGGCCAGCTCCAGCACAGTTTGTGCGGGCACTTGCTTGTTGACGGCAAATACCAGTGGTACGGTGCCGACCACCGATACGTAGTCAAAGCTTTTATCTATGCTAAAGGGCACGATTTCAGGAGTCAGCGCCGCGTTGATGGTGTGGCTAGTAAACGCGCCCATCAATAGTGTGTAGCCATCGGCGGCTGCTTTGGCAACTTGTCCGGCGCCCAGGCTGCCTCCGGCACCTGCGCGGTTTTCTACGACAAAGGTTTGACCCAGCGCATCGCCTAGCTCTTTACCTAATACTCGTCCAATCACATCCGTGGCCCCACCTGGTGCGTAGGGCACGATCAGGCGTATGTTGCGTTTGGGGTAATCGCTCTGTGCGTGTACGGGTAATACTGCACTCATAGAGAGCATGCTCAGGGCGACCAGGCCGCTTAGCGCTTGGCGGCGGGTCATTTTGTTGACTATGGGTTTCATGAAATCTCCAGTACTTGATACGTCGAAATTCAGCTTGTGGTGAACAACACTCGACTGATTCATAAATTGATAATATTATTAATAATACTATTGACGCAAATATGGTTAACCCTTGTATGACTAAACAGTCCCTTCCTAAGCACGCTATTCATCCCGAGCAAACGACCCAAGGCATTGCGCAAGGTCTGAGCAATTATGGCGATAGCGGTTTCTCAATGTTTTTGCGCAAAGCGTTTATTAAAGGGGCGGGTTACACCGATAATGCTCTGGACAGACCGGTTATAGGCATTATTAATACCGGCAGCGCTTATAACCCTTGCCATGGGAATTTGCCTCAGCTGTTGGAGGCGGTGAAGCGCGGCGTGTTGATGGCAGGTGGTTTGCCCATGGACTTTCCCACCATTTCTTTGCACGAGAGCTTTTCCCAGCCCACGAGCATGTATTTGCGCAATCTGATGTCTATCGACACAGAGGAAATGCTGCGCGCGCAGCCTATGGATGCGGTGGTCCTGATAGGCGGCTGCGATAAAACGGTACCTGCCCAGTTAATGGGAGCGGCCTCAGCGGGGCTGCCAGCGGTGCAATTGGTCACGGGCTCTATGCTGGCGGGCGCGCATCGCGGCACACGTGTAGGGGCGTGTACAGATTGTCGACGTTACTGGGCTAGATTCCGAGCTGGAGAAATCGACGCGGAAGAAACAGCCGCTGTGAATGACCAGCTTGTAGCCAGCGTAGGAACCTGTTCAGTAGCCGGTACGGCAAGTACCATGGCGTGTTTGGTGGAAGCACTGGGTATGGGCGTACCGGGTAGTGCATCGCCACCAGCCGTGACGGCTGATCGCATGCGGGTTGCGGAGCGCACTGGACAGACAGCGGTGAATCTGGCGCGTCAAAAAATTGGCATTGATCAAATTTTGACACCGGCCGCTTTTGAAAACGCGATGCGGGTGTTGTTCGCTATGGGCGGGTCCACGAACGCCATCGTGCATATGGCCGCCATAGCCGGGCGTGCTGGCTACGAGATGGATTTGCGTGCATTAGATGCTATGAGTCGCGAAACGCCAGTTTTACTGGATTTAAAGCCGTCGGGTGATCACTACATGGAGGACTTCCATGCGGCAGGAGGAATGAGCACCTTATTACGCGAGCTCAAGCCTTTGCTGAATTTGGAGGCCTTGACGGTGACAGGGCGTAGCTTAGGCGAGGAACTGGAGGACAGCCCGGCTCCATTCCCTCAGTCCGTTGTCAGGCCGTTAAGCCAGCCCCTTTATGCACAGGGCGGGATTGCGGTGCTGTATGGTAATTTGGCACCAGGTGGAGCCATTATTAAGCAATCGGCGGCCAACCCGGAACTCATGGAGCACGAAGGTCGTGCGGTGGTGTTTGAAAGTCCGGAAGATATGGCGGCGCGTATTGATGACCCGGATCTGGACGTGACTGCGGACGATATTTTGGTATTGAAAAATATTGGGCCTAAAGCGGCAGCAATGCCCGAAGCCGGCTATTTACCTATCCCGCAAAAACTGGCACGCCAGGGGATAAAAGATATGGTGCGTATTTCTGATGGGCGCATGAGTGGCACAGCATTTGGCACAATTGTCTTGCATGTCACACCGGAAGCGGCCTTGGGTGGGCCGTTAGCATGGGTGCAAAATGGCGATAGAATACGTCTTTCGGTGAGTGAGCGTCGTATAGAATGGCTGATTGATGATGCCGAGCTGGCCGCCCGCCAGGCCAAGCTGCCTATTGTCGAGCCCACGGCTGAGCGGGGTTATGCCAAGCTGTTCCGACAAACGGTTTTGCAGGCAGACCAAGGTGCAGATTTCGACTTCCTGACCGCTACTAATCGCCGGGGAGTTATACCAAGGAGTGAATGAGAATGCCCAATAGTCACACCCCCATGTTCACCCAGCCTAGTCAGAATGGGGCAGAGCATGTGGCCGCTGTATTAGAAGAGGAGATTGTGCTAGGTTTGCTAGCGCCTCAGGTTCGCCTCATAGAGGACGAGCTCATGGAGCGTTTCCAAGCTAAACGGCATGTGGTGCGTGCAGCGTGTGACTTATTGGTTAAGGCGGGCTTGCTGGAGCGTAAGCGCCATATTGGTGCCATGGTGCGTGGCTTTAACCGCGAAGAGGTGTTTCAGCTCTACGAGATGCGCAGGTTGCTAGAAGGCGAAGCCATGCGACTGGTGCCTTTGCCTGCTCAAGCCAAGCTGGTGGAAGGCCTGCGCCAAATACAGGCTGAGCATGATCAGGCCATAGCAGAGTCTGACGTACGGCGTATTTTCCGCAGCAATCAGGCTTTTCATCGTTTGCTGTTTGAGCATTGCGGTAACCCCTATCTGGCCCAGGCCATCGAGGACTTTGCCCGTCGTACTCATGCTATCCGCTTTCAAGCTTTGCTGGTACGCAAACAGCAGTTGCAGTCGCAGCAAGAGCATCACGACATGATTGCTTTGCTCGAAAAAGGGGACCGTGATGCCTTACTGGCCTTGGCCCAGGCGCATTTGCTCCCCTCAAGAGACTACTACCTGCACTCCCAGGATGCCCTGGGAGTGACGCCCTAGACGTATTACGGTGTAAATAGCTCGCGCACGTCGGCGGCAGTGGCCAGTGGCATGGCCAAGCCTTCTGCGGCCTGGGCAACCTGGGTAACCAAGGCTGCATTATCAGGCGCTAAAGAACCGTCTTTTAAATACAGATTGTTTTCAAAGCCAACACGTACATGGCCGCCTAAGGTGGCAGCAGCAGTGGCGCAGGCATGCTCCTGCGGGCCAAAGGCACACATAGCCCACGGGTAGGCATTATCATGCGCATGCAAGAAAGGGAGTAAATCAGTCGGTGCCGATACTTGTCCTGCACTGTAGCGACCCAGTACAAACAGCAAGAACCAAGGGGCGTCGTCGATAATGCCGCTAGCACGCAAGCTTTGCCAGGTTTGCACGTCGGCGGTGTCGTACAAAATAATCTGTGTCATCACTTGCTGCTGCTTAAGCCAGGAAAAAAAGGCTTGCACATCGGCTTGTGGTACATCAGGGCGCACGATTTCACGTAGGCCTATCGAGACAGCTTCAGGCTCGGAGTCACGAACCACCTGCATTTGGACATGGGGTTGGTACACCTGTGCGGCCTCGGAGGTGATCTGCACCACCAGCTCTTGGCCTACGGCTTGTCGTACAGCTTGTGTGGCCTCTTTGTAGGTATGTGCATCCAGCAAATGTGATCCATCCGGTTTGCGAATATGCATGTGGATCATGGCTGCACCGGCGTCCAAACACTGTTTGGCCGTCACGGCCAGCTCGGCCGCCGTTAATGGCACCTGAGGGTGCTGCTCTTTAGTCTTGTAGGCGCCATTGGGGGCCACGGTAATAATCAAGGCCTTTGAGCTCATGATGTGGTGTTCTCCTCGTCAAGTGCATCTGCCACAGGTGGCAAATCGGCTTGTAGTAGTTGCAAGCCAGCTAACAATATAGATTGGTAGCGCTGTTTTTCTTTTTGCATGCTTTCCGGCGTCCATTGATAAAAGCCCTGTCCGGTTTTCATGCCCCAATGTCCTGCCTCTACCCTGTCAGTCAGGCTTGTGCTGGGCTGACTGGTGTTGGACAGAGACGGATAAATCGTGGCTCCTGCAGCACAGTGTACGTCAAGGCCAGCATGGTCACGTTGCATGACAGGGCCGGCGGCTAAAAAGCGAAAGCCAAAGCCAAAGCGCACGGCAGCATCCACATCCTCTGGCGAGGCTACTCCTGCATCAATCAGTGCAAACGCCTCGCGTGATAGGGCGTGTTGTAAGCGATTCGCTAAAAAACCGGGCAGGTCTTTTTTGACCAGCACCGGGACCATACCGCATTGCTGCATAAAGGTGTACAGATTCTGTGCGTGGTCTTGCCCTGTGGCGGCGCCGCAAACCACCTCTACCAAGGGAGTCAGATGCGCAGGCATGAAATAGTGCAGCCCCAACATGCGTTCAGACGACTTCAAGCCGCGTGCAATGTCTGAGATAGGGAAACTGGAGCTATTGCTGCATAGCAAGGCATCAGGGCGAGCGTTTTGTTCGAGCTTGGCAAACAACTCCTGCTTGATATCGAGTCGTTCAGGTATGCATTCAATGACGATATCAATTTCGTCCCACGGCAATGCTTCCAATGTGCTGTGTACGTGCAAAAGTGCGGGATCTGCTGTCACCCCAAGTTGCTGTAAGCCATCGGCCACCAAGGTGGGGACGTGTTGCGCACGCTCTGGATTGGACTCCAGCACCGTGGTCTTGCAGCCGGCGCGGCATAGCGTCACGGCAATGCCTGCGCCCATGGTGCCACCACCGACGACCACAACGTGGGAGCGGGACGGACGATAAAAATGAGCGGGGGCGCGTAATACGGTGGAATTCACTCTTTTCACTCCTGTTAGCAAAGACCTACAGATAGTCTGCCCAGAGCTGGGTGATTTGTAAAACGAATTTATTCGATAGATTGAGTTGTTTTTTGGGTCAATGTGCGCTGAGAAAAATTCTAGGGTATTGCCCAATAAAAAACTGACCTCGCATCAGGTGCAGGGTCAGTTTTATAGCTACTACGTAGACGCTTATTTTTTCAGGGCGTCGCGAATTTCACGCAACAATAGCACGTCTTCGGGTGTTGGAGCGGGCGCTTGTTCCTCGGCGATCTGCTCTTTTTTGTGTACGGTATCACGCATACGATTGAGCATCTTCACCATGCAGAACACCACAAAGGCCAGCAAAATGAAGTTGATCAGTATGGTGACGAAGTTCCCCCATGAGAGCAGGACGGCGCCCGCGGTGCTTAGGGCATCGTAGGTTTCTGGCCCGCTATAACCTTCTGGCAGACGCAAGACTAGGAACTGATTGGTGAAATCGACTTCGCCACCCAGAATAAAACTAATCAGGGGCATAATGATATCTTTGACCAAAGAGTCGATGATTTTGCCAAAAGCGGCACCAATAATGACCCCGACAGCAAGATCCATCATATTGCCTTTTACGGCAAATTCCCGAAACTCCTGTAGAAAACCACGCGCTTTATTCATATAGTCACCTTTTAATAATCAAGCTAAACCGAGTATCCCCTTTGGTCATATACTGCAACCGTGCACTCGTACCCTAGCGGGCAAATGTAAGAATACTCGAAGGAGCCGGGAATGCACATGGGTTTTTGCAAGATGTTTCACCCCTTGGTGCGAACAGCCTAAAAAGCGCGAATAAAGCCATGTCCTTACATTTTGATTTTATAGATCTGCGACTCGTTACCTACATCGCTGAAGAGCAAAGCATGACGCGTGCCGCCAGTCGCGTGTTTTTATCTTTGCCGGCGGCCAGTTTACGCATCAAGAACTTAGAGCAGTCTATTGGCACGACCTTGTTCGACCGTAGTGCTCAAGGCATACGCTTGCGTCCGGCAGGTGAGGCATTTTTACACCATGCACGGCAAGTGCTTGGACAGGTGGAGTTGTTGCGCGCCGATTTACAGGAATATACCCAGGGTATTAAAGGGCATGTACGCATACAGGCAAACACCACTGCTATTACCGAGTACTTACCCCAGGTCTTGAGTCAGTATCTCAGTCAGTGGGCTGACGTGAATATAGACTTGAAAGAGCGCTCCAGTACCGACATTGTACGAGCCGTAAGTAACGGCATGACGGATATAGGCATTGTGGCCGGCTCGGTAAACACAGACGGTTTGCATACTTTGCCCTATCACCAGGACAGTTTGGTGCTGGTGGTTTCTCGGCAGCATCCTTTGGCTAAGCAATCACGGGTGTCGTTTGAGTCGTGCCTGGATTACAACTACATTGTTTTGGACGAAAGCACGGCTATTCATTCTTTTTTGGGCCAGCTCACCCGCGCTCTAAATCAGCCATTGCGTATACGTATACAGGTGGGCAATTTTGAGGCGGCTTGCCGTATGGTGGCCGCCAACGTTGGCGTCTCAGTGTTGCCCGAGTCCTCGGCGCGACGCCATGCTAAAAATCTGCCCATACACTTGGTGCAACTGGATAACGACTGGGCTTTACGTCATCTCACCATCTGTATGCGCGCCAAGGACGGTTTGCCCCATTACACCCAAGAGCTAATTGCCTTACTCCAAGAAGACGCACAGCGCCCCTTGCTGGATGTTTAGCACACGCCCAGTTGCTGTAACTGGGATTGATCGTTAGCTGAATAACCCAGCTCCGACAAAATACTGCGCGTGTGTTGCCCCAGGCTGGGAATGGCGCCCATTTTTGCCTCAAATGCTGAGTTGGTGCCAGGAGGTAAAAAGGCCGGCAAGGGCCCCACGGAGCTGGCTAGCTGTGTTTGTCATGTCAGACGCGCTCCTTAAGATACAGTTCAGCCTTTTGCGCTTGAGTGCCGTCTTGCTGCGCCCATAGCTCCAGCTCATTGGTCTGGCGCTCACGTCCTTCAAGATGAAAGGTGTCAGGGCAGATCAGGGGGCGTAGACCACGGTAATTGAACTGTGTAGGTTCGTGCTCAGGGAAATGAGCGAGTGCGCTGTGCAGTAAAAGGGTCGCAATCATGGGGCCATGCACTACCAGGCCTGGATAGCCTTCTTGCTGCGTGCTATAGGGATCATCGTAGTGAATACGGTGACCATTAAAGGTGACGGCCGAATAGCGAAAGAGTAATACAGGATCTGGCTGTATGCTGCGTGTCCATTGTGCGCTGGGCGCGAGCTCTGTGCCGTCTAGCTTGGGTGGCCCTGCTTGTCGATATACGATGTCTTGTTCCTCTTCCAGCATCAGCACATCGTCTTGAAGATAGCGATGCAGCAGTGTGACAAATAGCAAAGAGCCTGTACGACCGGCCTTTTCTGTAATGGTCTGGATCGTAGTATGACGCTCTGCCACATGAGCTACGCGCAAAGCATGAAAAAAGCGCACGCGGCCACCGGCCCACATCCGGTTGCGTCCGAGTGCTGGAGGCATAAAGCGTCCCAGTGCGGGGTGTCCATCAGGGCCGATTTCCTCGGGGCCCACAGGCTGGATAAAAAAAGCCCAGTGCCATAAGGCGGGTAAGGCATCCCCAGATGTCAGCGGCGCGTGCCCAAAGGTGGCCGCCATTCGATTCACTAAAATAGGGTCCAAGGTATCGTGGACACGCTCTTCACGTCCTAGCCAGGTATCCCAGTTGGGCTCAGTTTGCATGATGGTTCTCCGTGTGCGTGGCATGGAGCAGAGAAATTCGTTGAGACTGGGGTAGTCTCCAGGCGAAGTCTAATAAGGCATCGGCTGATACGCCAGAGTGCCCGGCACGTTCACCATATTGGTGCAAGCGGCGGACTTTATCGCTTAATTCTGCCCGGCTTAGGGTATTGCCTGGGTCTCCCTTGGGCTCATCGACGCGTGCCTGTAGCAGGCGTCCGTCCCGAGTTTGCACACTGACTTTGCCCAACCAGCGTTGTGGGTAAACCTGGTCCACCTCCGCATCGAGTTGCATACTGACTCGCTGCCCAAAGGCGTGCAGCTCAGGATTATGCAGCGCATGTTCGTCAAAGTGCTCTAGGTCAGCACAATCAAACAAGGCAATCAGCCCTAATACGGTGGGCATGGAAAACTTCGATTGATGCACACTGTGTGGTGCAGTCACAGGCCCCAACACATCGAGTGCCGCCTGATGCACATGGGCCTGCACCCATTCAATATCGTTTGCTTGCAACTGATGCGTGTGCATGATTGCCTGTAAGGCGTCGGCCGCAGGGTGGGTGTGGCGACAGGAAGCATGGAACTTAAATGAGGTCTCCAGTACCGTCCAGCGAGTACCTAAACCGTCCAGCAATTTTTCCGGCTGAGCATCGCGTGACATGCCCGCGGCCATCCCTTGCGGTCCTTCTAGTATCCGGCTGGCTCCGGTTAGCCCTGCCTGAGCATAGTAGGCGGCACTTAAGCCGGTACTGGCTGCATGCGATGTGTGAATTTGTTTTGAGTCCGCGGCGTCGCGTAAAAACTCCCATAGCCCAGCGGCCTGAGTGCCTGCGGTGCCAAAGGCGTGCAGCATTTGTTCGGGATTCAGTTTTAGCAGTCGTCCTACAGCAGCGGCGGCAGCCAGACCGCCGGCTGTCGCGGTCGTATGAAAGACCTGATAGTGGCTGCGCCCGAGAAACTCGCCTACGCGTATTCCGACCTCATACCCAGCCACCACTGCGGTTAACAACTCAGCGCCTGTGGCCTGTACATCTTGCGCGGCCGCCAAGGCGGCTGGAAAGACCACTGCGGCTGGGTGAAAGACCGAGCCATTGTGTACGTCGTCCTGCTCGACCACGTGGGCTGCTGCGGCATTCACCTGCGCGGCGAACAGAGGCGAAGTGTGACTGTTCTGCACCAGATTTTCAGCACGTCCGCCTGTCGGACCGAACTGCTGCGCTTGCTGGTTGATCAGTTGCACGGCAGGCGAGCGGGCACCCGCATAGATAGAGGCCAGCGTGTCGGCCAACAACTCCTGAGTGCGTGCAATGACCTGCGGGGGGATATCGGCGTAGTTTAGCGTGGCCGCAAAACGTGCTAATTCGCGGCTGTAAGCGGGTTCAGTCATGCAAATACCTTTTTAAAAAGAACGGGGCAGCCCTAAGACGTGCTCGGCGATATAAGACAGAATCAGGTTAGTTGAGATCGGCGCTACTTGGTATAAGCGGGTTTCTCGAAACTTACGCTCCACATCGTACTCAGTGGCGAAACCAAAGCCGCCATGAAACTGCAGGCATGCATTGGCGGCCTCCCACGAGGCGTCGGCCGCTAAAAGCTTAGCCATATTCGCTTGGGCGCCGCAGTTTTGCTGTGTATCAAAAAGTCGGCAGGCCTCAAAGCGCATCAGGTCAGCCGCCTCCAGATTAATGTGGGCACGTGCAATAGGAAACTGGACTCCCTGATTTTGGCCAATCGGGCGCCCAAATACGACGCGTTCTTTAGCGTAAGCTGATACTTTGTCGATAAACCAGCGTCCATCTCCAATACATTCTGCAGCGATCAAGGCGCGTTCCGCATTCAGGCCATCCAGGATGTAACGAAAGCCCATACCCTCCTCGCCAATCAGGTTTTCCGCGGGAATTTCCAGATTGTCGAAAAACAGTTCATTGGTTTCATGGTTCACCATATTGGGGATAGGGCGCACCGTCATGCCATGCTGCACGGCGTGATGCAAGTCGACCAGAAAAATCGACAGGCCCAGTGACTTCTTTTTAACTTGATCCAGTGGGGTGGTGCGTGCCAGTAAAATCATCAAGTCCGAATGTTGCACGCGTGAGATCCACACTTTTTGGCCATTAATAACGTAACGGTCGCCCTTGCGTTCTGCTGTGGTCTTGAGTTGTGTGGTGTCCGTGCCTGTGCTGGGCTCGGTGACTCCCATAGATTGCAAGCGCAGCTCTCCACTGGCGATACGTGGCAAGTACAGCCGTTTTTGTTCTTCTGAGCCGTGTCGTAACAGCGTGCCCATATTGTACATTTGGCCATGACATGCCCCGGAGTTGCCGCCACTGCGGTTAATCTCTTCCATGATGATGGAGGCCTCGGTCAGGCCTAAACCCGACCCACCGTACTCTTCAGGAATCAGTGCTGCCAGCCAGCCTGCTTCGGTCAGTGCGGTCACGAACTGCTCGGGGTACCCACGCTGCTCATCGACCGAGCGAAAATAGTCGCTTGGAAACTGTGCACATAAATCACGTATGGCGTCTCGCAAATCCTGATAGTGGTTCCCTGTGTGGGCCATAGCTACCTTTTCCTTGGTTTTTAGTGTGGTATTCAATGCTAGTACTGTGCCGCAGATGTAAGCGTAGAGCTATTGGGTATTCACTAAGGGGGGCTTTTGCTTTGTAAAAGTAGCGGTGTGTGCTTGGTTTTTTGTGTTTTTTGCTCGCGCAATCTCATTTCTATCTCTGGATACGCGGTGTTTTTGTAATCTGTATGACAGTAGGGGCAGAAGTTTCGTATACTTATAAATTGGCACAAATCTGACACTGTACAAAGTGCGTCGTGGCGGCAGTCTTTGCCAGCCGCATTAGCAGCTTTGCCTTAAGCCTTCTGGCCCCTGTTAACGGGCAGCCCAAGGCTTGCTAGGCTTAAAAGCCCTGTATCAGGTCAGCGCCAAACCGTTTTTTATTAAGGTAAGTCAAAGTCAGCCGCAGCTTTACCAACGCAGACTACCCCTGAATGGGTGAGCAACGTTATAATACGGCGCTAATGAATTACATACCCTTGTTAATAAAAGGGTAATCAGCCTGTTTTGACGGGCGTCGACAAGGATGCACTTGAATGAGTCACGATAAGTTATCTACTGATACTGGCGCGATTGACCCCAATCTGCCGCCTGATCCATCGCGCCGCACCTGGGTCGCTACCGCCTGTGCTTTAGGCGGTGTCGCGGGTGTGGGTACTGCCGTTCCTTTCGTCAGCTCTTTTGCGCCTTCTGAAAAGGCCAAAGCTGCCGGAGCACCTGTCGAGGTCGATATTTCATCGCTGGCGCCAGGCGAACTGCGTACTGTTGAGTGGCGTGGTAAGCCGGTTTGGATCATGCACCGTACCGAACCGCAAATCACCGAGCTGCCCAAGCTCGATAGCCAGTTGGCCGACCCTAATTCCGATCGTCCAGGATACACACCACCGTACGCGAAGAACAATTACCGTTCACGCCGCCCGGAAATTTTTGTCTGTATTGGCATATGCACCCACTTGGGCTGCTCACCGACTCCCCACTTAGCAACCGGTGCAGGCCCAGGCTTGCCCGCCGATTGGGAAGGGGGCTTTTTATGCCCGTGCCACGGCTCTACTTTTGATTTGGCTGGTCGCGTCTTCCGCAATAAGCCTGCCCCCGATAACCTTGAGATTCCTCCTTACGAATTCTCAGCGGACGGCACGCGCGTCATTATTGGCGTAGATGAAACTCACCCAGCCTAAACCGGCTGTGACCTAACACCGTATTCAACAAAGATAGAAGGAGCCGTTTCATGGCTGGCGAGAAAACCGTCGAAACGACAGGACTCTTAGGATGGATAGACAGGCGCTTCCCCCTGACGTCCATGTACAAAGAGCATATGTCTGAATACTATGCTCCGAAGAACTTCAACTTTTGGTATTTCTTCGGCTCACTGGCACTGTTAGTGCTGGTTATCCAAATTGTCACCGGAATTTTTCTGGTAATGAACTACAAGCCCGACGCCAAGCTGGCGTTCGAGTCTGTGGAATACATCATGCGTGAAGTGCCCGGTGGCTGGATGATCCGCTACATGCACTCCACGGGGGCTTCCATGTTCTTTGTGGTGGTCTATCTGCACATGCTGCGTGGCCTGTTTTATGGCTCTTACCGTAAGCCTCGCGAGCTGGTGTGGATCTTCGGTGTCGCCATTTTCTTGTGCTTGATGGGCGAAGCTTTCTTCGGCTACCTCTTGCCTTGGGGACAAATGTCCTTCTGGGGAGCGCAGGTTATTGTTAACCTTTTTGCCGCTATCCCCCTGATTGGGCCTGATCTGGCTATTTTCATCCGTGGTGACTACGTTGTCTCCGACGCTACACTGAACCGCTTCTTTGCCTTGCACGTGATCGCTATCCCGCTGGTCATTCTGGGTCTGGTAGTGGCTCACTTGATTGCCCTGCACGAAGTGGGTTCTAACAACCCAGATGGCGTAGAGATCAAAGATGGTCCCAAAGATGCGCAAGGTCGTCCTCTAGATGGTATCCCTTTCCACCCTTATTACTCAGTGCATGACATCTTGGGTGTAGCGGGCTTCCTGATCATTTTCGCGGCGATTATGTTCTTCGCCCCTGAAATGGGTGGCTACTTCTTGGAGTACAACAACTTTATTCCTGCTGACGCCTTGAAGACACCTCCGCATATTGCTCCTGTCTGGTACTTCACGCCGTTTTATTCCATGTTGCGTGCAACGACTGACGACTTCACCTGGATCCTCACCGGAGCCTCTGTGTTCGCTGCAGTTGCCCTGTTCCTGCGTGGTAATCTGCAAGGAATATTCCGTATTGCCATCCCAGTAATTTTGCTGGTGGTAGCGGTGTCTTTCCGTGTTATCGATGCCAAATTCTGGGGTGTCGTAGCCATGGGTGGCGCAGTGGTTATTCTGTTCTTCTTGCCTTGGCTCGATACCAGCCCCGTCAAGTCGATACGTTATCGTCCTACCTGGCACAAAGTGCTGTACGCGATTTTCATCGTCAACTTCGTGATTCTGGGCTATTTGGGTACACAGCCTCCTAACGATCTGTACAACCTGCTCAGTCAGATCGGTACAGTCATTTATCTGGCATTCTTCTTGTTAATGCCAGTCTGGAGCCGTCTGGGTACGTTCAAGCCTGTACCCGAGCGCGTGACCTTCCGCCCTCACTAGACAACACTTACGGAATGACCATGATTAAAAAACTGCTTGGCGCTCTGGCATTATCTTTAAGCTGCTCGGTGGCCTTTGCCGCCGAATCCGGCTACCCCATTGAACGGGCGCCCGACCGCATCAACAATATGGCCTCCTTGCAAAATGGTGCCAAATTGTTCGTGAACTACTGTTTAAACTGCCATAGCGCGAACGCTATGCGCTATAACGTACTGACGCAAATCGGCTTGACCGATGAGGACATCAAGAAAAACTTGTTGTTTTCAGCGGATAAAGTCGGTGATCTCATGAAAATCGCTATGACGCGCGATATGGGTACAAAATGGTTTGGTGCAGCGCCACCGGATCTGTCCGTTATTGCTCGTGCTAAATCGGTTAACTTGGGACCATCAGGTACCGATTACATCTATACCTACCTGCGTAGCTTTTACCGTGATGCATCGCGTCCTACAGGCTGGGATAACCTCGTGTTCCCTAGCGTAGGTATGCCACATGCTATGTGGGAGCAGCAGGGGCCTACAGGTCTTGAGCGTGAAACAATTGCTCAGGTCACCAAAGACGACGGCGCCAAGGAATGGGTGCGTACTGTAGCCAAGTACGATCCCGAGGGCTTTTCTACGATTAACTCAGAAGTTTTGCCCAATTACACAGGCAAAGCAGTTGAGCATGTGAAGTTAATGCCCGTGAATGCTAAACAGGCTGCCGCCTTCGACAACGATGTGGCCGATCTGGCTAACTTTCTTGGCTGGATGGCAGAGCCCGCACAATTAACACGCAAGAAAATTGGTGTTGGCGTTATCTTGTTCCTGCTGGTGTTTTTCGGCGTTGCCTGGCGTCTGAATCGAGTTTTCTGGAAAGACGTTAAATAAAACGTTATCCTATGTTCAAGCAAGAAACTGCCTAGGCGGTTTCTTGCTGGCTGCATATACATCGCCAAATCACTTGGTCGCTGTTTCCTGAGCCTTGCGGCTCTTCTTTTTATTTCTACGACTGGAATCCCATACCATGATGGTGCTCTACTCTGGAACAACCTGCCCGTTTTCACAGCGCTGCCGTTTCGTGCTGTTTGAAAAAGGCATGGACTTCGAGATCCGCGACATCGACTTGTACAACAAGCCTGAAGACATCGCCGTCATGAACCCTTATGGCCAAGTTCCCATTCTAGTGGAACGTGACCTGGTTCTTTACGAGTCCAACATCATCAACGAGTACATCGACGAGCGTTTCCCTCATCCGCAACTCATGCCTGCGGACCCAACAATGCGCGCCCGTACCCGTCTGTTTCTGTACAACTTCGAAAAAGAGCTGTTTGCTCATGTGAACACGCTGGAAGATCGTCGAAACACCGATACCAAATCTCAAGATGCGGCACGAGCCAGCATTCGTAACCACTTGTCCATGCTGGCTCCGATTTTGCTAAAAAATCGCTACATGCTGGGCGAGGAGTTCACCATGCTGGACGTGGCCATTGCTCCTTTGCTTTGGCGTTTAGACCACTACGGTATTGAACTGCCGAAAAGTGCTGCGCCTGTGCAAAAATATGCAGAACGAGTCTTTTCACGTCCTGCTTATATTGAAGCATTGACCCCATCTGAAAAAGTGATGCGTCGCTAAATCGACTATGCAAGAGAGCTCTACTAAACCCTATTTATTACGTGCCCTGCACGAGTGGTGTACCGATAACGGCTACACACCTCATATTGTGGTTACCGTGGATGAAAACACCGTGGTACCTCGTGCACACATACAAGATGGCCAAATTACCCTGAACGTGGGGCATCTGGCCACTAATGGGCTGCAGCTGGGGAATGACTATATCGAGTTTCAGGCACGCTTTGGTGGTGTGACCGAAGATATATTCGTACCTGTGGCGGCGGTATCCGCGATTTATGCGCGTGAAACCGGTGCTGGCATGGGGTTTGAAGTGGTGGAGTCTGCTCCGTACTCTGAATCAGAGTCCACAGCAGAAAAAGACGATAGCCCTAGCCCGGAGAATAAAAAAACCGATGGCGGCAAACCGTCTCATTTAAGCATAGTGAAATAGCTCGTATACACTAGCGTTAAAAAAAGGCCGATGTCTGAGTGCAGACGTCGGCCTTTTTGCTGTATGTGTCTACACGGCTTTCTGTGCTGACAAGCGCCATTCCAGTAAGCTTTTCAGTACGACACTGGCAATGGCAATCAGTGCGAGTAAAGCGGCGGCTGTAAAGGCAGCGGCAGCCTTGTTGTCGTTATTGAGTTGATCCACCAGCAAGGAGAGCGTCAAGGTTTGATTCATAATAGTGCCTGACACAATCGACACCGCGCCGAACTCACCAATGGCTCGTGCATTGGTTAATACCACCCCATACAGCAGCCCCCATTTGATATTAGGCAGACTCACGTGCCAAAAAATTTGCCAGCCATTGGCTCCTAAACTTAAGGCAGCGCTTTCCGCGTCCGAGCCCTGAGCCTGCATCAGTGGTATTAAAATGCGTGCGACATAAGGCGTGGTGACAAATATAGTAACCAGCAATATACCTGGCCAGGCAAACATGAGCTGTATATCGTGTTGAGAAAACCAGCGTCCTACGAATCCTTCAACACCATACACAACCAAATAGCACAAACCTGCGACAACAGGCGATACCGCGTAAGGAATGTCGATAAGCAGGCTAAGTGCTCGTTTGCCCACAAAGTCGTAATGCGTCATGCACCAGGCCAATGCAATCCCTAACAGCATATTCAGGGGAACAGTAATAACGGCCACAAATAAGGTTAGGCCGATTGCGTGCTGCATGAAGTTTTCTTGCAGGTTAAGCCACACTGTGGGCAGACCCTCGCTTAAGGCCTTGGTAAAGATCAAAGCCAGCGGCACGATAAGTAATAAGGTAACCAGTAAGAGTCCGCTACCCAGCAAAACACGTGCACCGAATGTAGTGGGGGGCTTTCTCATCGAGCTTTCCTTTGCCAGCCCAATAGGCGAGTTTGTGCCCACTGTAAGGCGAATAATAATATCAGTGAGGCCAGTAAGACGACTGAGGCGATAGCGGCGGCGGCAGGGTATTCAAACTCTTGTAAGCGTACAAAGATCATCAACGAAGCCACTTCTGTTTTGTAAGGCGTGTTACCCGCGATCATGATGACTGCACCAAATTCGCCCAAGCTACGAATAAAGGCCTGAGATGAACCGGTAACGACCGCTGGCACCAGGGGTGGAAAAATTACCTTCCAAAAGGTTTGCCAGGGGGTAGCTCCCAGTGTTTGGGCTACTTCTTCGTATTCACTGCCTAGCTCTTCCATAACGGGCTGTACGATACGTACCACAAATGGCAGGCTGGTAAAGATCATGGCCACCACGATACCGGTAAACTGATAGGCCACGGTAATACCTAAGGGGGCAAGCCATTGCCCAAACCAGCCACCTGGCACAAACAAGGTGGCCAAGGTTAGACCGGCTACCGAGGTAGGCAGGGCAAAAGGCAAGTCCACCAAAGCGTCCACGAGCCTGCGTCCCGCAAACTCGTAGCGACTGATAATCCAGGCAATAATAAATCCTACAACGGTAGCAATCAGGGTGGAGTACAGCGCTGCACGCAGCGTCACACTGTATGCACTGACGACACGCCTATCGCTAATGGCGTGCCAGTACTGCGCTAAGCTCATATCACTGACATACATAATGAGCGCCGATAAAGGCAACAGTACGATCAGCGATAAGAACAGGACACTAAAGCCGAAACTAAGGAAAAAGCCCGGCAATACCGGGCGTTGGCGAAAGAACCCAACTTTTTGCAAAAAACCTGTAAAGGATGTGCGGTTGAGTACAGGGATGGCAAGACTCATGAATGTTAACGGGCGAGCAGTTGATCCAGTTCACCGCCAGAAGCGAAGTGACGAGTCTGTATGTCTTTCCAGCTGCCCAGTACATCAGTAGGGTTAATCAGCTTTACCTGAGCAAACTTAGACGCGAACTCTTGCGCTACCGTTGGGTCGGTCACACGGTAATTAAAGCCGGCCAGTATACGCTGTATCTCTGGGGTATATTGAAACTTCAAGTATTCGTTCGCCGCGTCTCGTGTCCCCTTCTGGTCTACTACGCGATCCACCACAGCCACGGGAAACTCAGCCAGTACACTGACTGGAGGCACTACAATTTCCAGCTCGCTGCCTTTAAATTCATCACTGCCGGCAATGTTAATCACCTCAGACTCAAAAGTGAGCAAGACGTCGCCTTGACCATTTTGTGCAAAGGCTACGGTTGCGCCACGTCCGCCGGTGGGGAAATTCTCTACGTTCTGCAGTACTTTTCTGACAAAATCCTTAGTGGCTGCTTCGTCGCCACCGAACTTTTCGTTCGCATACAGCCATGACGCTAAGTAGGTATAGCGTGCGTTACCTGATGTTTTTGGATTAGGAAAGACCAGTCCCACATCGTCACGGATTAAGTCGTCCCAGCTTTTAATATTTTTGGGGTTGCCTTTGCGCACGAGAAACGCAATGGTGCTGTAATAAGGCGAGCTGTTATTAGGTAGTTTGCTAGCCCAGTCCTTGGCTACAAAGCCGCGGTCAGCCAGAAACTCAATGTCGGTAACCTGATTGAACGTGACGGTGTCTACTTTTTTTCCTTGGGCAATATCCTGAGCCTGACGGGATGTGCCAGCAAAAGACTGATCGATTTGTATGTCTTCGCCCTTGGTCTGCTTCCAGTGCTCGACAAATTTGGGATTGATGGCGGCAAAGGTTTCGCGCGCCACATCAAAAGAAGCATTTAACAAAGTGGTTTGAGCGGAGGCGGTAAACGAGCCTAAGGCTAGGCCTGCTGCCAGCGCGAATTGTTTGATTTTCATGAATACACCTGTGTTGCCATCTAAGGGGATAAACCCTTGGTTTGTTTGAATAATGGTATTCATTATGAGTAAACGAAATATCAAACAGAACAACCTAATACTCATTCTTATATATCTAAAAGGAATATAGATGCTCGGGCTTTAATTATTAATAATTGAAATGAATAGGGATGAAACCATTTGATTGTTGAAGTAAATTAGTTAAACTCAACTGCTTACTGCGCAACCGTAAAAGGAACAGCAATGCAAACCAAGACAGGCAGTAGTCTGCATCCGCCGGTGTTTTTCAGCGCTGCAGCACTCATACTGTTGATCGTCATTCTGGCAGGCGTAGCGCCAGACTTCACTCAATCTCTCTTCTCCACTACGCAGGGCTGGATTCTGGGCAATGTAAGCTGGTTTTACATTGTGACTGTTGCCCTGATTCTGTTATCTGTCATTTTCCTGGCCATCAGTAGTTATGGCGACATTAAATTAGGCCCTGATCACTCCCAACCTGAATACCGCGATGTCACCTGGTTCGCCATGCTGTTTTCGACTGGTATGGGAATTGGCTTGATGTTTTTTGGTGTGGCTGAGCCAGTCATGCACTTTTTGGACCCACCCGTGGGGGCTGGAGGCACGATCTTAGCGGCTCATGAAGCCATGAAGATCACCTTCTTTCACTGGGGCTTACATGCTTGGTCCATATACGCCATCGTGGCGCTGGTGCTCGCCTTCTTTAGCTACCGCCATGGTCTGCCGCTAAAGCTGCGCTCCGCTTTGTATCCTTTGATCGGCGACCGTATTTATGGCCCAATTGGCCATACAGTGGATACGTTTGCGATTCTGGGTACGGTCTTTGGGGTGGCTACCTCGCTGGGCTTCGGGGTAGAGCAAATCAATAGCGGCTTGAACTATCTGTTTGGCATCACAGAAAGCACACAGACCCAGGTCATCTTGATAGTGATTGCCTGCGGACTGGCCACTATTTCCGTAGCCAGTGGCTTGGATCGTGGCATCAAGATCTTGTCAGAAATCAATTTGCTATTGGCCGTCTTGTTATTGATTTTTGTCCTGGCATTGGGGCCTACAGTCTTTTTGCTGCAAACATTTGTGCAAAATACCGGGGCGTACTTGTCCGATATTGTGTACAAAACCTTTAATCTGTATGCCTACGAACCCAACGAGTGGATCGGGGGGTGGACCTTGTTTTACTGGGGCTGGTGGATAGCCTGGTCGCCATTCGTCGGTCTGTTTATTGCGCGTATCTCGCGCGGTCGCACCATACGTGAATTTGTGCGTGGCGTATTACTAGTGCCTGCAGGTTTCACGCTGTTCTGGATGACCGTGTTTGGAGACACTGCAATCCACTATATTCTTGTAGACGGTATGCGTGAGTTCGGAACCGTGGTGCAAGCCAATACGTCACAAGCCTTGTTTGTGTTCCTTGAAGAGCTTCCTCTGGCAAGCATTACGTCATTCATTGCCATTTGCATGGTGGTCGTTTTTTTCGTGACCTCGGCGGACTCGGGGGCTTTAGTGATAGACATACTGGCCTCCAAAGAAGATCAGCCCTCACCTGTGTGGCAGCGCGTATTTTGGTCTAGCTTAACGGGCATCGTTGCCATCGCCTTGTTGCTCACTGATGGGCTCACTGCCTTGCAGACCGCTACCATCGCCAGTGCATTGCCGTTTTCTATTATTTTATTGATCTCTATCTGGGGTTTGTTCCGCGCCTTAAAGCTGGATGTCACCAAGCGTGCTATTCGCTACCAAACAGTGGCTCGGAGTCAGCCTTTGGTGGCAGGTCAAACTTGGCAAAAGCGATTGCGCAACTTGGTGGTCATGCCCAATCAGCGACAGGTCAATAATTTTATCGACCAAACGGTTGAGCCTGCCATGGGCTCGGTGGCCGCTGAGCTGAAAAAAGCCGGCTTTGACGTCACGATAGAAAAGAGTCAGGATGAGGAAGAAATACCTCAATTGACCTTGCATGTGGAACATCATGGTGAGTATCAGGACTTTCACTACACCGTTAAACCCATTAGTCATATTCGTCCGTCCCTGCACCCTACCGATGCAAATAAAGACGAAACTCGCTATTACTTTAGGGCCGAAGTGTTCCTGAGTGAAGGTGGGCAAGACTACGATATTATGGGCTGGAGTCAGGACGAAGTTATTGGCGATATTCTTGATCAGTACGAACGTCATCGTCATTTCTTGCATATGGTGCACGACGTAGATACCGCCAGCAACGGCAATTAACAGCAGTAGCCCTAGAAACGAATGACCCCCACGTGCTTGGAGTGTTTTCCAAGTGCGTGGGGGTTTTTCTATTTAGGCTAGCTTAGGCTAACGCGCTAGGGTAAGGAGAAGTGTCCACATGATGCAGCATTAAATAGGCGAGTTGTTGCATAAGCGTGGCTTGCAACGCGCTCGTGTGTGCTTGGCCCCATAAGTTCAGCAGTTCATGAGGATCAGCATGTAGGTCATAGAGCTCGCCCCATTCTGCGCCATCATAGATGGTTAAGCGATACTGCTCTGTAAGCAAGGTGCGACAACGAATGCGCGTATCAAAGCCCAAGATCACACGCTGTCCTTCCTCTTCAATCATGAGGGCTTCACGCAACTGCTGTGCGGCACCAGTGATCAGGGGTAAAAGACTGTGGCCCTGAATACCATTGAACGCTTGCAGGCCCGCCCGTGCTAATAAGGTGGGTGCAATATCAATGGTGCTGCTTAGGCTGCTGATGTGTTTGGAAGCCGATGACTCGTGTGGATCAAACCAAATAAAGGGAACACGCGTCACGCTACGATAATGAATCGGCCCTTTCAATAACAACTGATGATCGCCTAAGTAATCGCCATGATCACTGGTGAAAATCACTACCGTATTTTTGTCTAAACCTAGCCGCTCTAGTTCAGCTAAGACGCGACCTATTTGATTATCGATATTAGAGATCGAGCCATAATTTAAAGCCAGTGCTTCTTTTGCTTCGCGCTCAGAACACGCAAAAATAGCGGGTGTGTGTTTGACGGCGCGTCCAGAGTCTCGTTGTGTGCGTAACCATTGCACATGAGGAGGGGGAGTCTGCTCAGAGTAAAAAGAAGGCGGAAGTTCCATGTCCTCGGGATCGTACATGTCCCAGTATTTGCCTGGTGGCGTAAATGGGTGGTGTGGATCCGGAAAAGAACATTGTATAAAAAATGGTGCCTGCTCCTGGGCAAACTCATTCAAGTAAGCCATAGTTTGATCGGCAATATAGGCACTGGGATACAGCTCTTCTGGAATTCGAGTGCGCCAGGCTTGGCGGATAGCGGTCAGCTCATAATCAGGAGCTGGAGTAGCAGGTTCTGGGCCAATTAAGGCTTCTAACTCAGGATGGTGCTCGCGTAACCAGTAACGATAATGGCCATGTACGTCGTCGCTATGGTCGTCCACCAGCTTGGCTTGCTCAAAACCGTAGTAAGGGTAGTCCAAATCATAATCGTCTTGATTGAGCCAAAGATGACGCTTTTCTTGCTCGTAGTTCCCAGACTCGGGCACTCGCGCTTCTTGCTCAAGACGGGATGCAGGGTCCACGGGCCAGCTCGGTGCGATGTTGGTCATGTTTTGCAAATGGGCTTTACCAACTAGTGCTGTCCGGTAGCCCCCAGTGCGCAGCGTGTCTACAAAAGTCGCTGAGCGTAATGACAGTGGAATACCATTATGGCGTGACCCATGTGTAGAGGGGTAACGACCCGTCATTAAACTTGCCCGGTTAGGCATACAAATCGGTGTTGCCACGTGCATATTGTCAAAACGCGTACCCTTTTGTGCTAAAGCATCAAGGTGAGGGGTTTGAACCACTGAGTTGCCATAGCAACCCAAGTGATCAGCGCGTTGTTGATCAGTAATAATCAATAAGAAATTCAAAGGCTGAACAGACATACTATTACATCTCTACATCAGCAGATTCGACAGCTTTGCGCCAAAACTCCATATCTGCAGTGATGGTTTGTTTAAAGTCAGTAGGAGATTGGTATTGCACTTGTAAGCCATGCTCTTCCAAGGCACGCTCCAAGGGAACGGATTGCAGCGCTTCGTTCAGCGTGTGCGTTAGGGTATCAACCACGGCTGTGGGAGTGTTTGCTGGTGCAAGCAAGCCTAACCACGAACTGACCGCGGTTTCTGGCGCTATATCAGTGAAATATTGTGCCGTACCGGATACGGAATTAAATTTTCGGTTATTGGCAACGCCCAATAGCTTCACCTGGCCTGACTCAATATAAGCACGAGCCGGTGCAATGCCACCCATCATCAATGGAACAGTGCCGGCAATAAGGTCTATCATGGCTGGCCCTGCACCGCGGTAGGGTACATGCATTACCTCAAGGCCTTGAGTGCTGTTCAACATTGACATGGCTAAATGATGAGCCGTGCCCATACCAGGAGAGGCATAGCTGTATTGATTCGGGTTTTGAGCCAGAGCTGCTATGGTTTGCTCTAAATTGTCGGCTGGAAAATCAGCCCCGCCTAATAACACCACAATGGTTTCCACCATCATGCCTATAGGCTCAAACCCAGCAATGGGGTCATAAGACAAGTTAGGATAAATATAGGAATTAATACCGTGGGTATTAGAGGTACCTAACAACAAGGTGTAGCCATCGGCTTTTGCTCTAGACACATAGCTGGCCGCCACGCTACCCCCAGCGCCTGGTTTGTTTTCTACGATGAATGTGTAATTGGACACCTTACCCATTTGTTCAGCGATCAAGCGCGTCGCTATATCTGATGCTCCGCCTGCTGCGTAGGGCACGACGATGGTAATAGGCCGAGTAGGAAAATCTGTCTGAGCCCAAGCAGGCACAGCACAGGTGATGCCCAATGTGCAGTAGCTAATAAGTTTACGTAGATGTCGCATGGTGTCCCCAGTGTAGTGATTGCTTTGTGAATGCTGATAGTGTTACGTTTCTGCCTTAGAATGTAAAATGAATAAATCTAGAGAATACATAACCATTTGTATATGAACTAGCTATGCAGATTGCCGCTACTTATTTAAAAAAACGCCACCTTCAGCTTTTATTGACCCTAGATAAAACGCGCCATTTGGGTCAAGCGGCTTTAGCGTTGCACATGAGTCAGCCCGCTGCTTCTAAAGCCTTAGCGCAAATGGAAGCTGAGATGGGACATATACTATTTCAGCGTAGTGGCACTGGCATGCAGCCAACCCTATTGGGGGAGCTTGTGATTGCCTACGCTAAAAATCAGGCCGGTGCAGCGCAACGGCTAGAACTAGAGTTAGACGCTGTGGCCATGCAAGATCAGCGCTTACTTAAAATAGGTATTTTGCCGTCTGCCTCCGTCAGCATCGCACCGCGTTTAGTCAGTGCACTGGTTACAGCTCAACCTAATCTAGAAATTTCCTTGCACGAAGGTTTGCTGACAGGCCTCATTGATCAGCTTTTGAATAACGAACTAGATTGCGTCATTGGCCGTACGTCTACACACGTTGATACCAGCCATTTAGATGGAATGTTTTTATACGAGGATCCGGCCTGCATAGTGTGTGGCAGTGAGCAAGCCTTGGCACAGCAGGCCAGTGGCTTAGGTTTGGAAAATTTATTTGAGTATCACTGGATAGTACCGCCTAAGGATTCGGTGCAGCACGAGCGTATCCAGACCATGTTTAGTCGCTTAGGTTTGCCTTTACCTCAACGGTATACGCAGTCCAACGCGACATTAGCAACCGTGACATTGCTTAATCAACATCCCTGGGTAGGTGTGATGCCTCGTAATTTGGCTGAGTATTTTGTGCAGCAGCAAGCACTTACGATTTTTCCCATTGATACTCAGGTGAATTTTGGCACTATACAAGTATTAACGCGTAAAGAGACGTATAAAACTTCGCCACTAGAGTTAGCGTTGACGCTTATGCAACAGCTTTTTCGTTCACGCTAGTATGTCTGGGCTAGTGCCATACGCATAGTGGCCAGTGAATCCACTGACGCTTAGGTTTATGTTATGGTAAATAGCTATTTTTTTCATAGGCTTAGGGTGGGGGCAGGAACAGACTAATCCAACACACTTGCCATTGCAGGAGTTGCTATTGTTTAGTGATCTAATTGATGAAATGGACGATCTGGATGGGTATTCCATTGAGCCTAAGTTTTTTTTAGACGTTCCCTTTGTACCCACAGATGACAGCTTAATTGACGCCATGCTAAAGCTGGCCGACCTAAACAAAACAGATACCTTATACGATCTGGGGTCGGGCGATGGCCGTATTGTGATCACCGCAGCACAAAAGCTGGGCATACGCGCTATAGGTGTGGAGCTTGACCCTTTGCGGGTGTCGGAAGCCATGGAAGAGGCAGCTCATGCCCGCGTTGAGCACTTGGTCGATTTCATCGAGGAAGATCTGTTTGAGGCGGACTTTAGCCCGGCTACTGTCGTGACCATGTACCTGATGGATTCGGTCAACGTCATGCTACGGCCACGACTACTTAAAGAACTCCGTCCGGGCACCCGTATTGTGTCTCATGCCTTTGATATGGGTAACTGGCGTGCCGATGTGGAGGTCTGTTTAGGTGGTGTCACACTGTATAAATGGATTATTCCCGCCATGGTTGAAGGTGCCTGGCAATGGGAAGGCATGGATGGATGTAGTTACCATCTAGAGCTACAGCAAAAATATCAAGAGGTCACAGGCGAGGTCTGGGTCGACGACGAGCCTGCGCAACTGGTTCAATGCAAACTTGAGGGTTCGCGCTTGCAAATCAGTGTACAAGCCCCACACAGCGATAGCCCTCAGCAGATGGTGCTAAGTTTTGAGCATGATGCGCAAAACCCTGAGTTGGAATGGTGTGAACAGCAGTAAGCAGGGTAATGACCTGCTGTAGATACCCAGTAGCGACTGGGTATATTTGCATTGATTAAACCAGTTTTGCGCTACTACATAGGCGTAGTTGATATGGTACCGGTGCAGGTGCCAAACCCTATTCTAGCTTTACCTGCGCCGCTACATCTGGCGGATAATATGACAGTGTCGCCATCAGCTAAACAGCTTCGTTGTTCGCCATTTGGTAGCTTGATAGGTTTTTTTCCTCCCTGTGCGAGTTCCAGCAATGAACCGGCCTGATCCCAGCTAGGCCCAGATATCGTGCCGCTACCCAATAGGTCCCCGGGCGCTAAGCGACAGCCATTAACGGTGTGATGAGTTAGCATTTGAGCGATAGTCCAATACTGGTGCGCAAAGTTAGTCTGGCTAAGGCGGTGGGGCGGTAAATGGGTACGACGCATTTGTTCCGTTTGTAGCAGCACCTCAAGCTCAATATCGTAGGCTCCCCCATCACGTATGGAAGCGTGATCGAGATAGGCAAGAGTTTGTGGTTGTTCCTGCGTACGCGTCCAAGCCCGCCTATATGGCAGAAGGGCGTCCAGAGTAATGATCCAGGGGGATAGGGTGGTGGCGAAATTCTTCGCTAAAAAAGGGCCTAAAGGAGCCATCTCCCAGAATTGTATGTCGCGGGCTGACCAGTCATTGAGTAAGCAAAGGCCAAAGATGTGGTCTGTGGCGCGCTCAATAGGTACCGCATGGCCTTGCTGATTGCCTTGACCTACCCAGGCACCTATTTCCAGTTCATAGTCCAGAAACTGGCTTGAACTTAAGATCGGCTCACCAGCGTCGTTGATCCTTATTTGCCCTTTAGGGCGACGAATGGATTGGGGGCCTACTCCCAATGTCGAGGCTCTTCCATGATAAGCAATGGGCATCCATTCAAAGTTAGGGCTGAGCGGGTTATCCGGTCTACGCATCAAGCCTATATTGCGGGCGTGGTCAATGGATGTATAAAAATCGGTATAGTCGCCGACCTGTGCGGGCAGTTGATATTCAGCGTCCTCTTGAGCCCTTAGGGTGCTGCGCATTATGCCTTGCTCGTGCTCAGGAAGGTGCTCGTCAAGTAAGTTGGAAAGCCCTTGGCGTAGTGCTCGCCAGGCCTCTGGCCCTAAGGCCAGAAAGTCATTTAAGCGTTCTTGTGCGGCGGCTTCGCAGGCAGTCTGAGCCAAACCATCTAGCAGTCCGGTCGCACGTAGAGCAACTAAACATACAATTTGATCACCTATAGCGACCCCACCACGCCAGCGAGCCTGTTCAGCCCCACGTTCCCGAAATACCGAAAAGGGCAAATTCTGTATGGGAAAGTCGCTATCTATTTCTTGAGCGGAACTCACCCAACTGCGACGGGTGGGTTCGTGCGTAAAGTCCAGTGTGCGCATAGTGAGCTAGCTTTGTGCGTCAATGAGTATGAAGGCAATTCTGGCTGCTTTGCCTGAACGATTTGCCCAGCCGTGATTCGTACCACGTTGAATAAGTACATCACCTGCTCGTAGCAGCACTTCCTCTTGATCTAGCAGCGCAAAAATCTCACCTTCTAAGACTAGGGCGTAATCCACGGTAGAGGTGCGATGCATGGTTGGGTCCACGTCGCCCTCCACATTGCGCTCAGCGTCGGGGTAAAGGCTGCTAAAAGTTTGATCAACTAGGGCTCGTTGCTCTTTTGCTGTGCGCACAGGTTCAGCGGGCCAATCGATGATGCGTAAAATCGTACCGCCCGTAGGGGGCAGAATGCCTTTATGGTCCGTGATATCGTCTGGATCATTCACGTGTACGTGTTCTTTCGTACGCCATAAGTTGGTTACCCGATAGCCAGGCCTAGCGTCAACCGTGAGTTGTACCGGTGACGGGCCATCGGCAATAACGCAGGTTTGACCTTCTGCATTATGTCCGGTTAGTACGCGGCGGATGGGTGCTGGTAGTAAAGACATGTCAGTTCCTTCTTATTTCTCGAATTCTAAAGTGGGCATCAGTTCCGCATGTACCTGGTAGGTGTCTGCGATACGCTGTTGAAAATTGTGGGTGGATAAATATTCTGGTACTTGCAGTAAGCCTTCAATGTGCTGTGCAAAAGATGGCGAGTTCACCACTTGTTCACACAGGCTTTCCAGTTTTTCCACCACGGCGACGGGTGTGTTTTTCGGCACGTACAGGCCATTTAGCCCAGGGCTAATAGTGGGGTACCCCAATTCCTTTAGTGAGGGTGCGTCGGGCATGGATTGATGGCGCTTATCTGCCAAGACAGCCAGAACTCGAAGATCTTTGCCGGCTAGGGTGGCAATGGCTGGTGTGACAAAATCCAGATTTCCTCCTAGTGCATCGACCACGGCAGGAGCGTCGCCACGGTATGGAATATCAGCGAACTTAACTTTGGCGCTTTGCTCTAGAGCCGCCATGGAAAGATGTGGCACAGAGGCTAGGCCGGCGTGTCCATATGACACGCTTCCTGGCTTGTCCCGAGCTTTTTGCAGTAGCTCATCCAGTGTTTTTATCGGTGAGTCCTTGACTACCGCGATGGCAAACACATTTTCGAAGACTTGGCACACAGGCAAAATATCTTCGTTTTTGAATGGCATGCTAGTGTTTACAAAAGGCGCATTCGTCATCGGAGAGGCAGGGGAAAATCCCACTGTGTAGCCGTTGGGTTCCGCTCTTGCGATGGCATTAAAGCCTACTACGCCACCAGCTCCTTCACGGTTATGCACTATCCATTGTTGGCCACTTAATTGTGTTGCTTCCATCGCAAACACTCTAGCCATAGCGCCCACACCACCTCCTGCTGCGTAGGGCACGATGAGGTCCACAGGTCTGTCCGGATAGTCTGCCTGCGCAGTGCCGCTAAGCATGAAGCCAAGTGTGGCGAGTAAAGACACACTGACTCTTGTCTTGGTGAGTTTCAACATCATTTCCTCCTGCTCAAGCGCATGGTTTGGCTTAAGTGCCGGTTCAATTTTAGGTCATCTGTATAGTTTATTCGATTCTTATAGCATCTATTTGAATGTTTTATCAAGGCACTATTGTGTAATTTATTAATTTTTACTATACAAATGACCAATGAATTATAATAATGCTCTTGGAGTATGAGATGAGCAAACCTGATCCTAAAACGCGCATACTTGATGCGGCCGAACACTTATTTGCCGAGCGTGGCTATCATGGCGCTACGATGCGTCAGGTGGCTGACGCCTCTGGCGCGTCCTTGTCACTGACGCAATACCATTTCAAAACCAAAGAGGCTTTGTTTGGCGCCGTCATGGAAAGATGTATTTTGTCTATTAACCACCAACGCTTATTACGTTTGGGGGTCTTGGAAACCACTGCTATTCAGTCTGAGCAGCGCGTTTCCGTGGACGATGTACTAAGAGCTTTCTTGGAGCCTACCGTTTTGTTGGCACGGGATACCCGGGAAGGGGGGCAAAATTATGCCCAGCTTATTGCGCATATCATTAATGACCCGCAACCCCATGCTCGAGCCGTATCACAGAAATTAACCGATCCCATTGCCCGTCAAACTATGCGCATGCTCGGTCTTGCCTTACCGGAGCTAGACGAAGCAACTCTGGCCTGGTGTTATATTTTTATGGTGGGTGCCATGGTGACTGCGATTTCCCCTACCGGGCGGATTGAGTTACTGTCAAATCGTCAAGCAGATGGCGATGATGTTGAGCGTATCCTTGCCCTGTTGGTTCCGTTCTTAACGGCTGGTTTCGAGCGCATTGCAGAGCAGGCAGGCACACCCTTAAACGGCCTTGCAGAAAAATAATAAAAATAACTATTCCCTTTTCTAAAATTTATTGTATAATTTTAAATTCTTCGCCGGCTTAGCTCAGTTGGTAGAGCAGCGCACTTGTAATGCGAAGGTCGAGGGTTCAACTCCTTTAGCCGGCACCAGAACACGTAGAACGCCAATCCTTTTAGGGTTGGCGTTTTGTTTTTTTTGTCTTGATGCGAGCACTGCGTAAGATTTTATCGGCTGTAGTGATGCACTCAACATTTCATTCTAGACTACAGCCCCGAAAAAAGGGGCGGCGCGGTCTTTAGCAGAGTTGCCTCAGGGTTAGGTGAAACTAAATAGCATGCTTTATTGTGATGGAGGCTGCCTAACTTGCGATGGCTTCGTCGCGCTTCATGAAGTATTCCCCAATGAAATTGGTATTGATCTTGAAAGCACGATAATTAGCGTCTTGCAATAACTCACCAAGGAAGTGGGCGTTTGTATGTAGGCCTTCTAGCACCAGCTCTTCAATAGCGCTTGTGAGCAAGTCAATAGCATCGTGACGGTTCTCTTTATGTGCAATAAGCTTGGCAATCATCGGATCGTAAAACGGGGTGATCCGATCACCGGCGCGTACACCAGTATCGATGCGTAGCCCATCTACCGATGCGGGCCAGATTAATGCATTGATGACGCCAGGTGATGGGAGAAAGTTTTTGTCTGGGCGCTCGGCATAAAGTCTGACCTCTACGGCGTGCCCTTGTAAACGAATATCTTCTTGATGTTGGATCGGTAAAGAGTTCAAGGCATGTAGAATCTGCCACTTGACGATGTCTATTCCTGTAATAGCCTCTGTTGCCGGATGCTCCACTTGTATGCGTGTATTCATTTCTAAGAAATACGCTTCCTGACGATCGCAATCGTAGATAAACTCTACAGTCCCTGCTCCACTATAATTTTGTGCTCGACTTAAGGCGATGGCAGAGCTACGTAACGTGTTACGGACAGTGTCTGGCAAATTAGGTGCAGGGGCTTCTTCGAGTACCTTCTGGAAGCGTCGCTGTACTGAGCACTCTCGGTCATACAGATGTACAGCTAAACCATTACCAAATCCAAATATCTGCACTTCGATGTGGCGTGCTGTCCGTACGAGTCGTTCAAGGTAGACGCCAGCATTGTTGAATGCCTTTTCTGCCATGGACTGTGTGGCTGAGACCACCGCTAGTAGATCTTCGGGCTTTTCTACCATTCGCATACCAATCCCGCCGCCACCGCCTGCCGCTTTAACTAATAATGGGTAGCCGATTTCTTGGCCTGCCTGAGCTAGTCCGTCGGTGTCACCCGGATAGAAACGTGAGCTGCCGGGCAAGATGGGTAGTCCGGCCTCTTTGGCGATTTTGCGTGCGCGCTCCTTGTCGCCCATGTCTGCGATCGATTGCGCAGCGGGCCCCACCCATGCTAAGCCTGCATGAGTCACGGCTTGTGCAAATTCGGCACTTTCTGCTAGAAAGCCATAGCCGGGATGAACCGCAGTGGCTCCAGTTTGACGTGCTGCCTCAAGTAATGCATCGATACGTAGATAACTTTCGCGTGCGGGTGCTGGTCCGATGGCAACTGCTTCATCAGCCATTTGTACATGCATTGCATATTTATCGGCTTCCGAATACACCGCAACCGTGGGGATGTTGAGCTCTTTAGCAGTGCGAATAATACGGCAAGCGATTTCTCCTCGATTAGCAATCAGTAATTTAGGCTGAGCGGTAGAGGTCATGGGTGTACTCCGTAATAGGGTGTTGGGTCGGATGCTACGTAAAGTTTGTGTTCCGTGGTGGGCATGTATACAAGGGAGGGTGTTGCCTCAGTGCGTACATGAGAGTTGCGGATATATATCGCATCTGTGGTATGTAGTAGGCCAATACTATGTTTGGCTTTCTGCTGTGTAGTCTCCACCTCGGCACATCCTTTTACGTGTATGCGATACATGAGGTTTTTTTGATACTGATGAGATCATCATTTTATGTTTGATATAAGTATACTAAAATGTAGACAAAATTGTTTGTTTTATTGTTTTGTATTTTGTTTGATTGCTTGTGGCCGCGGAGTCGTCTGCATGCGACGCTATATTCACTACAATATCGTATACTTAGCGATTCCTATATTGAGGTGAAAGCTACGTGACGAAAAGCACAGAAAAAGTACGAGAAGAGCTATCTGCTCCCAGGCTTAGCATGGAAGACGTTGTCGAAATTCTCAGAGAACGCATCGTAAATCATGAGTTGCCTCCGGGCTCTAAGCTTAGTGAAACGGTTCTCACGGAGGAGTTTAACGTTTCACGGCCTAGAATCAGGGAAGCCTTCGGGGTACTTGAAGACCGGGGTCTCATTGAGCGCATACCTAACAGGGGCGCTGTTGTTACTCGTCTTAATGTAGAAGAGGTTTATGCCCTTTTTGAAGTTCGAGAAGTACTGGAGGCGTTAGCAGTACGGCTGGCTACAGAAAAAGCGGCGTCTGATTCGTGGGCAGATCTAATTGAGCGCATGGGCGAGCCAGCTGTTAAGGCGCTTGCTGAGGATGATTTAGATTATTACGTTAGCTGTGTGAATCTATTTCGTGAAAGGACACTTGCTGCAGCGGATAACTCAATCCTAGCCGCCCAGATGGAAGGTTTTTACGATCGTACTAAAGTACTAATACGCCGCCTGATGTTAGTGCCAGGGAGGGCAAAGCAAGGTCTAAAAGAGCATCAGGAGCTTTTGAGAGCAATGGCTGCTGGTGACGCGGTGAAGGCAGAGCAATTGAAACGCGCTAATATACGCGGCTCATTTGAGACATTTCGTCAATATCAAAAATATTTAATGTAATCAAAAGGCCGCGCATACTATCTATATTGCTTCTGTAAATTATTTCGGCGCGATGCCTGAAGCAGAGGCGACCTTTTTCCATAACTCAACTTCGTCTGCTAGGACTTCTTTGAACTCCTGTGCCGTCATATTGGCGATAGTAAGCCCGGCAGTTTGTACTAGTCTATCTCGTGTGGCGGGACTTTGTAGTACTGCGTTGATTTCACTGTTTAATTTTTCGATCAATGCTGGAGGGGTGTTTTTAGGCCCCATGACACCAAAAAATAAACTGTGGTCGTAGTCAGGTACGCCCGCCTCGGTGAATGTGGGCACTTCAGGGATCAGTTCTGAGCGTTCTTCGGTTGAAATCGCAAGCCCTTTGGCACGTCCGGTATTAATTACCGGTGCGGCAAGCAGCAAGGTTTCCATCATGGCATCGATTTGATTGCCTAGTAGCGCAACGCTGGCCTGTCCATTACCTTTGTAAGGAATGTGCATGAGCTCTGTATCTGTATATCCCGCAAAGGCTTCCATTGCCATATGCGTGGATCCTCCTATACCCGAACTACCAAAATTAACTTTACCCGGTTGTTTTTTGGCGTACTCAATAAATTCGCTCATGGTGCTGACGGGCAGGTCATTAGATACCATTAGTACAGTTGGCAAATAACCAATGAGTGCGATTGGGGCGAGCTCGTCTAGTACGGCATCAGCCGTCTGATATACGGCAGGGTTAACGGCAATCGCGCTAGATACAAGCAATATATGGTAGCCGTCAGCAGATGATCTGGCGGTATCTTGAGCGGCGATAGAGCCGCCTGCTCCGACTTTGTTTTCAACAATAACAGGTTGCTCTAGACGCTTACTAAGTTGTTCTGCAACGATTCGTCCAATGAGATCAGTGGCGCTTCCCGCAGAAAAGCCTATGTTCATTTTAATAGGTTTAGAAGGATAGTCGGCTGCGTATGCAGAGCCGCTAATAATGAGGCTGACCGTGATTACAAATCGGCTGATAGTTCTGAACATGTATGTCTCCGGAAGTGTCATTTTTTATGTTTCTAAAAAAAAAGCGTAAAGGGTACAAACCTTTACGCAGGGGCTAATGACTTATGGTTGGACTCCGCATCGTAATTTTTGCCCAACCTCTGCCTGTAAGCGTTTTTCGGCTAAGAGGATAAACTCACAAAGTATCGGGCGCGTCTCTCGGGGATCGATAATTTCCTCCACAGCGAAGGCTTCTGCAGTACGAAAGGGTGATGCATAAGGCTTGAGCTCTGCCTCAAGTTCGCGTTCTTTAGCGATTGGATCGGCAGCACTCATAATTTCTTTGCGAAAGGCTGCAGCTACTCCACCCTCTACAGGAAGTGAGCCCCATTCCGCTGATGGCCAAGCTATTTTTAAATCTACGTCGTTTTTGTTGCATGTAGCCATACCTGCCATCCCATAGCACTTACGGATGACGAGCGTAATGGTAGGAACTTTTAGCTTGCCGGCGATGAATACTGCACGCATACCTTCGCGTAGAGTGCCTTCTTGTTCAGCTTTAAGGCCGACCATAAAGCCAGGCACATCGACAAAAAATACTAGTGGAATATGGAAGGTGTCACACAACTCCATGAAATGTATCTGCTTTCGCGCAGAGTGTGCATCCATGGCTCCCCCGTAAACCATAGGGTTATTGGCGATAATTCCCACGGGACGTCCGTTAAGTCGAGCTAGCATCGTAATGACCGATTTACCGTATGAGGGTTGGATTTCAAAGCTAGAATTTTCATCTACAACCATTTCGACAAGCCGATGCATACTGTAGGCTTGCGTTCGTTTCTCGGGAACGATGTTTGCTAGTTGCTCATCACAACGGTCTACTGGGTCAGAGCAGACAGATATGGGAGGAAGCTCCCAGACATTGCTAGGCATAAAGCTTAAGAACCGACGTACTTGCTCTAGAGCCTCCTTTTCTGAGGCGGCGCTGTTATGTATGGTTCCTGCCTTATTGACTGAAACTTTAGTGCCTCCTAGATCATTTTTGTCGATGGTCTGTCCTAACGATCTTTTAACTACAGGTGGACCTGCTGCGAAAATCTGGCTGGTGTTTTCAACCATAACGGAAAAGTGCGAAAGAATGGCGCGACCAGCAGGTCCGCCAGCCGCAGTTCCAAGTACAGCTGATACGACGGGAACTTCACCAAGTAGTTCTACGGAGCGTTCAAATCCGTGTACGCCAGGAAAAACGCTATGTCCTCGGCGTTTGATGGAGGCTACGCTTCCACCGGCTCCATCAATTAAATTAACTAGTGGTATGCGGTAATGGTGGGCCAGGTCTTCAATGAAGCCACCTTGACCACCTTTGCGGCGAGCACTGCCGAATGTCGTACCGCCGCGCACAGTGAAGTCCTCACCACCTAAAGCGATAGGTCGCCCATCAATGCGTGCTAGGCCGCCCACATAAGGGGCAGGTGTAACCGATACTAGATTTTGATTTTCATCATAGACGCCTGTTCCGGCCAAAGAGCCGATTTCGCGAAAGCTGCCTTCGTCCGCAATGATGGCAATACGCTCGCGTACGGTCTGACGACCATTTTTTCGTTGACGAGCAATGGCATCTGGGCCGCCCATTTTTTGCGCTTCTGCACGCCGGAAAGCAAGTTCTGCAAATTTGTCTCGCTCATTTGTGTCGTCCATGATTAATGGCTCGGTTGCTTTATTCATGATTCCACCACACACAGTGCTTGCTCATCTTCGACAGTGTCATTGGCTTGCACGTACAAGGCTTTGATCACTCCACTGATACTTGCTTCGACAGGGATTTCCATCTTCATAGACTCAAGGATCATGATGACGTCTCCTTGCTTGACGGCGCTGCCTACAGTGACGTCAATCTTCCATACGGTCCCGGTCACTGGGGAGTTAATTTCAATTTTGGTCACTCTTTTATCTCCTTAGGTATTGCTTGCCATATAAGGCGCACTTTAATTCTGTGTTGAGTCGGGTGTTGAAACATGTGCAGCATAAATAACTTCTGCCGCGATCAATTTTTCTAGCTCCTCTGAGCTAAAGCCAAGTTCTTGAGCTAGTACTGAGTGAGTGTCCGCTCCAATGTTGTGGCCCGCCCAGCGAACTGCACCCGGAGTGCGGGACAGTCTTGGTACAACATTGGCCATGGCAATAGGCCCCAACTCGTTGTCTTCAGGTGTGACAATCATGTTGCGGCTTTGATAGTGCTCGTCTTGAAAAATATCTTTGAGATTGTAGATACGCGATGCTGGGACTGCCGCATTGCTTAACATGCTCTCTAGCTCTTCAAGCGTGTGGGCTTGAGTCCATTCAGATACTATTGATTCGATACTGTCTTCGTGTTTGGATCGAGCAGTGGGCGTGGCATACCGGGTGTCTGTAAGTAGATCGGAGCGATTCATCAGCACGGCCAATCGCTTGAAGATACTTTGAGAGCCGGCTGTGATGTGGATGTATTGACCGTCAGATGTTTCAAATAGCGTATTGGGTGTATGGCCAGGAAGCCGAGACCCACTTCTTTGCGCTATTTCTCCTAGTTGTTGGAAGGCGGGGATATGTGGCTCCATGAAGCTGAAAGCCGCTTCGTATAAGGCTGCATCGATGACCTGCCCATAGCCGTTTCGCTTGCGCTCAAGGGCGGCCATCACCGCTCCAAAAGCTCCATATAAGCCGGTGATGTAGTCTGTCATCGAGACGGCAACGCGCGCAGGTGGGCGGTCTGGATCTCCAGTGATTTCGCGAATGCCGCTGAAAGCCTCGCACACGACACCATAGCCAGGCTGTTGACTGTAAGGGCCATCTTGTCCATATCCGCTGATACGAACCATGATCAGGCCTGGGTTGGAGAGGGATAGTTCCTCGTAACCCAGGCCCCAGCGTTCCAGTGTTCCAGGACGAAAATTTTCAATCACTATATCGGCTGTTTCACACAAACGGCGGATGATGTCTCGCCCCTCGTCTTTGCGCAGATCGACCGAAATAATTTTTTTGTTACGTAGAATCGATGCGCCATATAAAGAGCGGCCCTCTTTTTGCCGTCCCATGTATCGAACCGCGTCCCCTTCTTTTTGCTCTACTTTAATGACGTTTGCTCCAAAATCAGCAAGCAGTCGGGCGCAAAATGGTCCTGCAACGGTCGATCCTAACTCAATCACTTTATAGCCTTCCAGCGGTCCGTCTGTTGAGCTTGAGTTCGTCTTTCTGCTACCCATGGTAAAGCCTCCTTTGAATACTTTGGTGGGCATGACGAATATACATGTTTGGAAATATAATTGTCAACAATTTAGAAATCTAGTTTGTAATCCAAAAAGGATCGTTTATTGTTTTCATTTGTTGGGTGTAACTAAAAAATAAACGCTATCTTGGCAAGCAAACGCACTGTTGCCCCTGTGGCACTTGAGCTTTATTGTGAAAATGTGGTTTGTCCGTATGAGCAATCCATCACTTTTCAAGTACAGCAGTCCAATGATGTGGATTGTTTCGGGAGCATGTTCAGAGAGCAGCGGATCGGCCTTCGCAGAGCGACTCGACTCCTATGCTCAAAGAACAAACCTAGGGGATATAGCAGGCTTTGTTTTTGCCACTACAGTTCCCAGCGCAGGGGCAGTTATGTTGTGCGGTACGGTACCGGTGATTGGAGACATTCGTCCTAGTGCGCGTTTTACGATGGAGCTGGAAGATCCGGTCTTGGGACGGAGTCTTCGTCATAGCTACGATGTGCAGATGCTGTCGGTCGTTGAGTAAGGCTGTTTGATGGTGAAAGGCTGGCCCTAGCTGACGCGGCCAGCCTTGGTCACTATCGAGCCCTGAATCGTGGTGTGGCTGTGCTAGCGTGTTTTAAAATCTCTGGAAACAGGTTTTTGCCCTTGCTTGGGCCGCGTGCGCGCCAGTGCTGCAGGAAGTGGCTATCACCGAAAAACAGCAAGTGCTGTTTGGCTCGGGAGCACGCCACATTCAGTCGTTGACGATCAAGGATAAAGTTCAGATTGCCATGCGTGCGCACGGTTGAGTAACAGACGATATCGGCTTCGCTGCCTTGAAAGGCATCAACGGTATTGACGTCTATGTGTAACGGGGACAGCTGTGTTTGCTGCTTGGCTAGCCTACGTCGAATCGCGTCTTTTTGTGCACCATAAGGAGTGATAACCGCGACGGTGATGGGATCTGTCTGTGCGCTACGAGCATAAGCGGCCAACTGGAGCAGAAATTGGGTAATGGCGTCGGCCTCTTGTGTGTTTTCGTAGCTGGTCCCGTTACGTGGACGATGTTGGCGTCCTTTGATATCCAGCCAGTAAATACACGACTCCAGTAGATACCGGTCGTTGAAATCCTCTTCTGTCAGCCCATTGTATAAGGTGCGCTGATTATCACGACTATAGAACAGTTCGGCCACCAGATCACCAATGGCCGGCGCCATGCGATATTGCCTGTCCAGTATCCCTCGGCACTGAGCGGGCAGGCGCTCGAACATGGTTTCAAAGAAACTGCCATCAAGAAACTGCTCGCTGAGAAACTCCAGCGCGTCACTGGCCTGTTCCTCACGCAGCAAAGGCGCGATGCTGGGGGGTAACTGGTAGTGGTCACCCACTAAAATAAGTTTGTGAGAACGTAAAATAGGAATCAGTATTTCGGGTACGGTCGCGCGCCCGGCCTCATCAATAATCGCCACATCGAACTGTAGCTGGTCTATGCCCCCTTTATTGCTGGCCAGTCCTACACAGGTAGCGCCCAGTAGATTGCGGTCTGCCAGCAGGGTAATAAAGAACTCGTCTTGCCCCACTCTGGATAGGCTGTTTTGTTGCAAGGCCGCTCGCCAAATATGACAAAGCGAGGTGTCGGACTCAGGCAGTCGCACGGCAGCGGCAATGGCTCGGGTATCTAGTTCGGCCAGCAAATCGGCGTATTGCTGATCAAAGCTAATAGGCTGGATATCGTCGCTCATTTTGTCGGTGTTACCGATACGTATTGCCTTAACTGCGTGGGCAAACTGCGAGCCGTGTTCCTGAATGAACTTGCTTAAGGCATTGTCGACAGCCGTATTTTGTTGTGACACGAGCAACACACGCATGCTGGGCTGTTGTGTGAACAGTTGGTACAACAGCTCCACAATGGCTGTGGTTTTACCCGCACCTGGTGGCCCTTGAATCAGGGCGATATGGCGCTCTTTCAGTGCCAGTTCAACCACTGCTTTTTGACTATTGTCCAATTCGCTCGACCAGATCAAAGGCTCGCTTGGTTCTAGGTGCTCGGGCAGATAGTGTTCGGGGGCCAGTAAAATATTTTTCAGGGCGGGGTTGACCAGACGATCCTGAAAGAAATCGTCTAAGGCCTGACTTTGCCGCTGCAACGGAATATTAGGAATATTGATATGCAAACGCAGCATCCTAATAGTGGGTTCGCTCAGCAAGGACAGATTCGCTTCAACGGTGATGCAATCAGGCGTGACGGTATACAGGGGGCGTATCCGGCGCGGGTGACGCACAGAAGAAATATAATCGCACCGCTCGGCGTCCCAGTGTTGCAAGTCAATATATTGACTCGGATTGAGCGTAGTTGTGTCTGACAGAATATCTTTTAGCCAAGCGACCACGATGTCAAACTGTGCCCTGTCTTCTGGGGGCAGGCGGTCACGGTGCAGGCTTAGCATCTCTTCCGAGTGCTCCGTCGCCTCTAGTGAAAAATCCAGCGCGGCGTTTTCTTCACAGTCTCGCTGATAAGCGATCACACGTTCCCATTGCTGATAAAAACGCCCTTGAGCGACACGTTCAGGGGCATCTTGGGTGTCCAGAGCGGCTTGCGCACAAAAATGCAAAAAGGCGTCTATGCCATAGGCCCAGCCAACACGCTCTGACTTAGCCAGTTCGCGAGCAATCATTGTGAAACGGAAAGGCGTGTCCAGTCCGAGCTGCAACATGGGCGTTTGCGTAATCGTTTGCACCGCTAGCATGGCACCGTCCTCGCGCACTTGGCAAGTTAGGCGCACAGTTGCCTTGGCCAGCGTTACGATGTGGCTTTCCAGACAATACCCAAGCAAGGTCCAGGGCTCGTCAAGGTCATAAAAACGAGCGTCGCTAATCGTGTCGAGCAAGGCCTCGTCGGTCTCCAGATACACTTGCTGATAATTCGACTGTGTACGTGCCTGATAATTGAACTCGCTCACCTCGATCGAGCGGCTCTGCGTATCAAAGGGGTTCTTGTTCAAGCACAAATCATAGCTGGACGGGTGTACGTGCAAGACTTGTCCAGATATCAGGTGCAGACCCGGATGCTTCAGTTGGGCGATGGGCAGATACGCTTGTAAGAGTCCGTCATGCAGCGTGCCGATTGCATGTTTGCCTCGCACTACATGCTTGACGGAGAACTCTAGGGCAGTGCCCGTCATGATGTGGTGGTAGTACGTAGCGCCACGCGCCACACAACCATAAAATAAGCCACGATGCTTCTTATGGGCAGACCTGATGAGTACAGGAATCTCATCGCCGTAGCGTAGAGCTTGAGCTCGCTGCACGATATTGTCTCTAGCAAAAGAAATACGGTGTTTAAAACGTGGGAGTGGTAGACCTAATTCCTTGAGGCTGACCACGACCAGTTTTCCAGCATACAGCCATTGTGCAGGTAGCAAGGCGTCGGCGGTATTCAGGGTGAGTAACTCCTGATAGGCCTGATCTGCCAGCAAGGCCTGAATGTGTGCCTGCTCGTAGTCTAGGTAATGTGCGTATTCTTGAACACGTATGCGGGCATCTTCAATACGCGCATATTCGCGACGCAACACTGACTTGCGGTACGGGCTGGAGCTAGTATTGGCCACTTCCGCATCAATCGTCTTTTGCAACATATTTAGCTCATTGGGCAAGTCGGCGACCATGTCGCGCCTTGCTTGAATGGCCTGAAGTAAAAGCTGGCTTTGTTCTACGCCTATTTGTTGCAGATGCACCTGTTGCTCTGCCTGCTGGGATTGCTGCGCCGCTGCTGCCCGTGAACGCAAAATATCGGCCTGTGCTTTTTCTTGTCCCTGCTTGAGCTCTTCTACCAGAGTCATGCGGTTGTATATCCAAGCGATGGCCGTGGCACTGGCCATGACTCCTAAGCCGGCTGCAAGAATAACGCGTTGGTTCATCGGTTTAACTGAGCTTGCTGTTCAAAAGTTGCACAGCCTCTTCAGCAGAAATCTTCCCTTCATCCAGCTTCTTGAGAATATCTTGCTGTCGCGCATTCGTTTGGTCCATGTGTCGCGCTTCGTGACGTAAGCGTTCCATGGCTTGCTCATGGTTTTGGAAGCTATTTTTATCCTCATTGCTCAAGGCTTTCATCTGTACCTGATGATCCAGCTCCGCTTTTTCCAAGTCCATACGTCCCAGCGTAACCTGGGTTTCGCCTTCCTGACGTACGCGCTTGGTGACCTCTAGCTCTTTTCCGTAATCAATTACCCCTTTGGCCACATCCACTGAGGTCTGAGCAATTTCTAATATATGGCCTATGTTCAAGGTACGGGCTTGTTCGCCGGCCTTGGGTGTGGCGTCTATAGCAGGCACGCCAGAAGAGGGGTTTTTGGTAGGTGCCTTCATGGTTATTCTCCTGTAGGGTTAAGCAATAAAGCCAGGGTGCTATCAATGCACTGATCCAGACACATTTGCAGTGTGGTTAAATGTTGAAAGTTACCCACTTGTAAGTGCTCTTTTTGCAGTACGGCCTGCATGGTGTGTAGCAGGTCTAGCTGTTGACGAATCTTGGCCCGCGTCAGCGTTGCATGTGCGGTAATACGTTCAAGTTCACGCTGTCTTTGGGTGAGCTGCATGGTTTGTTGTTGCTGCAAACGTGTCAAAGCGAGCTTTTCAAGCTTTAAGTCTTGCGTGAGCGTGGCTTCCAGTGCTTGATTGGCCAGCCTTAATTGCTCAGTACGCTCTGTGCTGCTGCGGTAGCGTAGATAGGACTTGCTGGCCTCAAGCACGGCGACGGCGGCATCTACCCATACGGTGACAGGATTGAGCTTGGCACCCGACACGCCCCGAGTCAGTAAAAAAGTTCCGTATTTATGCACATTGCGGTCTGTGCTGGCTTGCTGGGCAAAATGGCCGAAAATATCAATGGATATCATGCTCTTCCTTAGCCTGAATGCTATGTACTCCCGGTAAAGTTTGCACTTGGGATTGGATGCAGGACCAGTTAAACCCACTGTATTGCCAGTATTCTTTCAGGTGGTGTTGCCGATTAAATACCGCGTTGCAATACGCAGTCGGGGCCTCGTTAAGCTGATGAAATAAATGATTCACAGCTTGTTCCCGTACCCCTTCGGATACTGTAGGCCAGACCCAGTCGCTGTGTGCCGTGGGGTGCAGTGCGTCCAGATCATGGGCACTAGGATGAAAGCGCAGGACTAGGCGCTGATCATCAGGCTGATGGGGCGCGAAATGTGGCGGTGCATCCCCGGGCAGCGTGTAGTAGGTGTCCAGACACAGCACAGGGCTGGATACAATGAAATCGTGATGCTGGCCCGCTTGTAAGCGGCTAGCAGCAATAGGCACTTGCAGTGCAAACTCGCTCGTACTGGAGGCATGACGTACGCTTAAGTCCCAGTCTCTCAAATTGAATGCCGCTTGGGTTAAGCACTCTTGAAACGATGCAAACACAGCGCGTAGATAGTGCTCAGGGTGGCGCCAGAGACGATTTTTCTGGCGCTCACAATCCTCATTCCAATCTGCGTAAGGCCAGGGGCGTGCCTTGCCGGCGCCTGTTTGCCAGGGGCGTATTACATAAGCTGCCTGCTCGTCGATTTCCACAATGCAGGACGGTGCTTGGCCAGTACAAAAGTAGGCATGTTCACGGTGCTGGGCGTCTAGCCAAATGTGCCCAGTTTGCTTATGTAGCAAATGCTTCCAACGTACCAAGGTTTGTCCATGCTGGTTTAACTGGCCGTTTTCAGTCAGCAGGCCAAGGCCATATAAACGATTCAAAATGGGATACAGTTGTTGCCCACTGAGTCCGGTCAGTTGTTGCACCCACGCTATCCCTTGGTCGGAAAACTGGTCTAAAGCATCTAAAAATAACAGTGAAATTGCTCCTAGCCGATCCAGCATTTTGTGCGTGATGCATAACTCATAGCAACGCATCGGCAGGTAGACGTAGAAGTCTTCTTGAATTTCCCGGTAATAATGATTGACCTTCACACACTCACCTAGCTTTTTGTTGATTCTTGTTGATGCCTGGGTGGCTCGTGTTACGAGTGGGGCGGGACACAGGTCAGAATCGTCTTTATCCTAGTACTAGCATAACTGACAAAATGTATCATAACAGTCCAGCTCAGTGATTGGCAGCTCGTCCACGCACGAACTGGATAGGCGTAACGGGAAGTAGCTCAGATGTGCAGTGCAAAAAAAAGGGGCTAAATAGCCCCAAAGGAAACACAAACAGTATGCAACTGGAAACGAGTGAGAGAACGTGCCTTACGCTGCTAGTGCGCTTTTTCCTAAAATAAGGTCGGCAGCTCGGTCAGCAATCATGATGGTGGGTGCATTGGTGTTGCCATTAATCAAGGTAGGCATAATTGATGCATCCACGACACGTACACCCTGAACGCCGTTGACGCGTAGTTGGGGATCAACCACGGCATCTGCGTCCGAGCCCATACGGCAGGTTCCAACTGGGTGGTAGACCGTCTCGCTATTTGCCCGTATGAACGCATCCACCTGGGCATCAGTGGCAGGGCCATGAGCCAGATCTAGCGCTTCGCCCATAATTTCTTTCAGGGCGGGTTGTTCGAGCAAATCGCGCGTTAGTTTGACACCTTCACGCAGCACCTCCAGATCACCGTCGGCAGTTAAATAATTGGCAGCGATCGTGGGGTGGGTAGTGGGGTCTTGCGAATGAATATGGATAGAACCGCGACTCTTTGGATGACCGTCGTTGACATAAATAGTCAGGCCATGCTCGCTAGGCCATGAGCTGTCGTGACTTGTCACGAGAGCCGGTGTTAAGTGTAGCTGCAGGTTGGGGTAAACCAGATTGGCGTCTGTCTTTAGAAAGGCGCCCGTAGACAAGGGAGCCTGTGCTGCCACACCCGTGCGACTGAAGGCATACTGCGAGGCGACCATCAATCCACGCAGGGGATTGAGCCATTTCAAATGACTGATCGGGGCAGTTATACGGCTCATGACACACACACACAGATGGTCTTGAAGATTCTCGCCTACCTGCTGGCGATCCGCCTGTACTGCGATACCCAGTTTACGCAAACGATCGGCATTACCCACGCCCGACAGTTCTAAGAGTTGTGGCGAATTGATAGCCCCGCTAGACAGCACTACTTCGCCTTCGCAATACGCTTTTTTCAATTGGCCGTCTTGCAAATATTCCACCCCGACCGCCTTTTGGCCTTCCCAAAGAATACGGGTGGCCTGTGCGCGTGTTGCTACTTTCAGGTTTGTACGGTGTACGGCAGGCTTGATAAAACCGGTTGCTGTACTCCAGCGGCGCCCTTTATACACCGTTGCATCAAAATCACCGAAGCCTTCTGGGTGCTCACCATTAAAATCGTCGGTGAAAGCAAAGCCCGCCTGTTGACCTGCCGAGATAAAGCGGTCGCAGAGTTCGGAAGTACGTCGGCCTCGTGTCACTCGTAATGGGCCCGAATCACCATGGTACGTGTTGGCGCCGCGCTCATTGGCCTCTACGCGACGGAAATAAGGTAGCACGTCTTGATAGCCCCACCCTGTGGCACCCAGATCTGCCCAGCGATCATAATCGCCCGCATTGCCACGTGTGTAGACCATGCCATTAATGGAGCTGGAGCCACCCATAACCTTACCGCGTGGCCAGAACAGTTTGCGACCATTGAGCTCGGCTTCCGGTTCTGTGTAGTAACCCCAGTTGTGTTTCATATTGGGTGCCACCGCTGGCAGCGCAGCGGGGATATGAATCAATGGATTTTTATCCCAGCCACCCGCTTCCAGTAGCAATACCTTGTGTTGAGGGTCTTCACTCAGACGGTTTGCCATGACACAGCCCGCAGAGCCGCCCCCCACGACAATATACTGATATCGCATTTATTGTTCCTTTGCTTTATTAGTTAAGTAATAGACATAGCCAGAGAAGATAAAACCGACGACCCAAGCAATGTCTACGCCTTGTAAAACAGCGACCATCGGCCCGGTGTACAGGGTGGTTTTCATGAACGGAAACTCCACCAGCATGGTGATACCGTAAATAAACATGGCATTCTTGTTCCAGCGCCCATATACGCCCCCGCCAGCTTTAAAGAACGAATCAATGTCGTAATGGCCTTTCTTGATCAAGAAGAAATCCACCAAATTGATGGCCGACCAGGGCACCAGAAAATAAATCAGGAAGGAAATAAAGTTGATAAAGTGATTCAGAAAATCGCTACTGGCTGCTGTGGCAAGGTAATAGGCCAGCACATGAATAAAAATTACGGCGCATAAGCGTACGCGTTGAGTAATAGGCGCCTCGGGTAGGGCACTTTTTACCAAGGTCAGTAGGCTGAGCATGGCTGTGTAAGAGTTAATACAGTTCACGAGCGCGGTAGCGACGAAGAACATAATTAAAATGACATAGCCTGTGGTGCCATAGTTTTCTTTTAGCGCGAGTAATGGATCACTACTGTCTAGTTGGGTCGCTAAGAATGCGCCCACGATCATAGCCATCACGGCCCCCAAGGTACAGCCTAGATAAGTACCCCAGAATGCTTTTTTCTCATCACTGTCTGGAGCCATATAACGTGAGTAGTCCGAGACATAGGGAGCAAAGCCAATTAACCATGAGGCTGCGACCATCATGGTCATAAAAAAGGCCGCGATGGTGAATCCACCTTGAGATAGAGCCACTTTATAGTCTGGAAACTGAAATACACCCTCAGCCAGCAGCAGCACTAACACAGTGCCGATTACCCATGCGGTAATCGACGATAAGCCACGTACTAAACCGTAGCCCACGGTGGTAATGATGAAACTTGCCAGGGTGGCCACAAAAATGGCCAGATTTAGCGGAACGTGCGGCACAGCAAGCACCAAAGCTTGCGAGGCAACCACTAAGTTCGACACAAAAAAACCAATCATGATCAGCAGCACCATGATGATCAATAGGCCAGCCCCTTGTGAGCCAAATTGCCCGCGTGCCTGCAACATTTGAGGCACGCCCAGAGTCGGTCCCTGAGAGGCATGTAAGCCCATGGTTAAGCCGCCTAAAAGGGCACCGATCAAAATCGCAATCACCGACCAAGTAAAGGTTAAGCCTGCGCTAACACCAATAGCGCCAGTGATGAGTGCCAAAGGAATCATGTTGAAACCAAACCAGATTCCAAAAAGATCGCCCGCCTTTCCGTTGCGTTCATTCAGAGGTATGAACTCGACGCTCCGTTGTTCTACGGAAAACGTTTTCCTCCCTGCAGTACTCATGTGCAGTTTCCTTTTATCGTATTTTATGTGGTTGTTATCTGTAGCGACTTGTTCTCAAGTACCCTGAGGTTCAAGATCCCCCAAGCGCTTTGTTGAGTGAGGCTGTGCCGTAGCCCGCTGAGTGAGAGCTCTACAGGGTCGTACCGTGTTGTGCATAGTTTGTCTCCGCAATAACTCTCTTTGCTTGTCGGTCAAAACCATGCTTTAGGCTTTAACCTTTTTTGTTTTATTTTGGCTAGAAAGTAGTTTTGCACTGTTCAAAAACAAAAACAAACTCACAATAATAATGGGTCATGAAATAATTTCATTCCACGTATTGAGCGATCCCAGCCCGTGTGCAAGAGGCTTGTCGCGCAAACACCAAGGGCTAGCCCTTCAGTATCGGCATCTGAACAGACAGGGTGAGAGACCTAAGGGCAGGTAAAAAGGCAGGTGAGCGTGGTGAACCGCTCACCTGCAGCAAGGCTTAAAGCGCTTGCAGTTGTATCCAAGTGGTTTTCAGCCCTGAATACTTATCAAAGGCATGCAGGGATAAGTCGCGACCGAAACCAGACTGTTTGAAGCCACCAAATGGGGTCGCCAAGGAAAGCGCGTCCATGGTGTTAACGGATACCGTGCCAGCTTGTAATTGTTTGGCGACACGATGCGCCCGGTGTAGGTTGTCCGTCCACACTGAAGCGGCTAAACCATAGATACTTTGGTTCGCAATCTGTATGGCTTCGGCCTCTTCATCAAATGGAATGACGGTAAGCACGGGCCCAAATACCTCTTCTTGTGCAATACGACTGTGCGGGCAAACATCGACCACTATAGTGGGCTGTACCGAGGCAGGTAAGGGGCCTGCTTGACCACCCAATACTATGCGTCCTTCGGACTTCGCGATTTCTATATAGGCCAGAACACGATCAGCTTGTTTTTGGTCAACCATGACGCCTGAACCCGACTCCAGCTTGAGCGGATCGCCCGGCAAGTAGGCGACTGATTTTTCCTTCAGTAACTGCACAAACTGTTCATAAATAGGCCGTTCCACCAGAAGGCGTGAGTTAGCCGAGCAGATTTGCCCCTGGCTACCGAAAATGCCATAACAGGCCATTTCCGCGGCTTTCTCCAGATTGCTGACATCGGCAAAAACCAGATTAGGACTTTTACCGCCACACTCCAGCCAAACCGGCTTCATATTGGATTCGGCTGAGTACATCATCAGTTTTTTGCCCACGGCAGTAGAACCGGTAAAGGCTAGGCAGTCCACGTCGTGGTGACGGGCTAAGGCTTGTCCGGTGCCTGAGCCTAAACCGGTGACCACGTTAAATACACCGGCTGGTAATCCGGCCTCTATGGCCAGTTCAGCCAGACGCAAAACGGAATAGGGGGACTGTTCCGATGGTTTCAATATGACACTGTTACCCATAGCCAGAGCAGGAGCCAGTTTCCACATTGCCAGCACTAAGGGGTAGTTCCAAGGTGTAATGGCCGCCACCACGCCTAAAGGCGTCCGCTCTACCAGCCCGACACTGTCAGCGCCTGAGGGCGCCGTTTCACCATACACTTTATCTAAGGCTTCGGCGTACCAGCGTAAGGTGGCCGCGCTACTGCTGACATCGATTTCATACGCATCTTTAATGCGTTTACCCATGTTCAGGCTGTCTAATAAGGCAAACTCAACGGCGTGCGTCTCAATCAGATCCGCCAGTTTCAAGAGTACGGCTTTGCGATGTTCCGGGGCGCTACTTGCCCAGCCACTTTGTTCAAAGGCTTGGCGGGCAGAGCGTACGGCGTTATTAACATCGGCTTGGTCTGCTATAGCCACGTCCCCCAAGCGCTCTGCCGTGGCAGGATTGGTAGCAACGTAGGTGTCACCGCTTTGCGCTGCTTGAAATTGACCGTGAATAAAGAGGCCCTGTGGAAAGGAAAGTTCTTGAGCGGCTTGCGCCCAGTTAATGTGGTCGGTTTGTTGCATCGCTTGTCTCCTGATTGGCATTGCGTAGAGCACCTGAAAGCATGGATCAGGCCGCTCTGAGTCTGTCGCTTGATATATAGTAAAAAAGTATTTTTACACTGGGGAAATCACAAACTCAATCTCACAATAATCATGTGGTATGAGGTAATTTCATTCAATAAACCTCGGGCGGTTCAATGCTTGCTATTAGGTGTTTTGTTGGCTGTTTGTTGCAAGCATATGCGGCAAGAGTATAGACAGAGTACGGATGTCGCGTACGGATATGTTTTGCTATAAGCACGCTAAGGTGCTTAAGTCAAAAAGGATGGGTAATTTATCTAGGGGTCTAACGTATCGCGGCTAAAGAGTCTAAGGCATGATTTTTGATTATATTTTGACATGCAGAGTGCTTGCGATCAGACAAATTAAAAAGCGTGCGTTGGGGGCGTTGAATGTTTTTCTACAGCCCCGCCGCACATAAAAATTAGTGTTTATTTAGCTATGCTATTAACAGAGTAGCTGGTTATCAGGTTCCTGTAGTCTGGAATATGATTAGAGAACAGTGCGCCTAACCCTTCTACATCATTGCGCCAGTCGCGATGAAGCTCGCAAGCCAGACCAAACCAGGTTATGAGCTGGGCGCCAGCTTGAGACATACGGTTCCAGGCCGAATCACGAGTTAGTTCATTGAATGTGCCCGAGGCATCGGTGATTACAAACACCTCGTAACCTTCAGCTAAAGCAGATAAAGCTGGGAAGGCTACGCACACTTCAGTGACCACCCCAGCGATAATGAGCTGTTTGCGGCCTGTTGCTTTAACTGCGTTAACAAAATCCTCATTATCCCAGGCGTTAATTTGACCGGGGCGTGGAATGAATGCAGCATCAGGCAAGATCTGTTTGAGTTCAGGAACTAGTGGTCCGTTAGGGCCATTTTCAAAGCTCGTGGTGAGAATGCTTGGTAGATTGAAGTATTTTGCGATATCTGCAACGGCCAACACATTATTTTTGAAACGGTCGGGGTCGATATCACGTACAAGAGATAATAGCCCTGCCTGATGATCAACCAAAAGAACCGCGGCTTGTTCTTTATCGAGGCGAGCATATGTGTTACGCGTAGTCATAATGATTTCCTTGTGAAGTTAAAAAGCTACTTAATAGTCAGCGGAGTTATGAAATTAATCACTGCTGATTTTGGTGAAACGACCAGAGTTAAAATCTTGAAAAGCCTCAATAATTTGGGCTTTAGTGTTCATCACAAAAGGGCCATGGCCGACGATAGACTCGTTGATGGGCTCGCCGGTTAGTACGAGTACGTTCGCTTCATTATTTGCCTCTAGATACACGTCGCTTCCTTGGCGATCTAATAGCGCCATCTGAGCCTCTCGCACAATTTGGCCATTGATTAAAGTGGTCCCTTGGAGCACTACGATGGCTGTTGTATGTTCTTCGGGCACGCTAAAAGTTAGGCTGCCCCCTTGTTTCAAACCTAAGTCCCATACATTGATAGGAGTGAAGGTCTGAGCTGGACCTTTATGGTTTTGGTAGTTCCCAGCGATCACGCGTAGGCTACCAGCACTGTGTGGCAATACAACAGATGGGATGTCTTGCGCCCTAATGCTTTGATAACGCGGTGGCTGCATTTTGTCTTTTGCGGGTAGGTTTACCCACAACTGCACCATCTGAAACATACCGCCAGACTGTGTAAAAGCAGGTGAGTGAAATTCTTCGTGGATGATGCCTGAAGCTGCGGTCATCCATTGCACATCACCAGGGCCAATCGTGCCACCTCCACCGGAGGAGTCCTCGTGTGTTACCTCACCTTTGTATACTATGGTCACAGTTTCAAAGCCGCGGTGTGGATGCGAGCCCACTCCTCGCTTCTCCTGTTTTGAGCTAGCTGGCTCAAAATATGTGGGACCAGCAAAGTCCAATAATAAAAACGGGCTTATATGCTGACCCAAGGTGTTGTAGGAAAATAACGAGCGCACAGGAAAACCATTACCCACCCAGTGTTGTTGCGGGTTGCTGTAGATACCTAATACTTTTTTCATAATCCACTCTCCATAGAGTCTCGTTGTTGTGTCTACTGCTATGAAGCTAAGATAACTTATGGACAATCTGTAGATAAGTAGGTAAATATTGACCTCATTGTTCTATTTGAGGAACAATGAGCTATGCAAGATCTTAATGACCTTTACTACTTTGTGCAGGTGGTGGATTACCAAGGGTTCGCCCCAGCAGGCCGCGCAATAAATATCCCTAAGTCCAAGCTAAGTCGGCGCATCAGTGCATTAGAGGAGCGTTTGGGAGTACGGCTGATCCATCGCTCAACTCGACGTTTTTCCGTTACAGAGGTCGGCCAGACTTATTATCATCATTGTCGGGCTATGTTGATCGAGGCTCAGGCTGCACAGGAAGCTATTGATCGCATAAGTGGCGAGCCACAAGGTACGGTGCGCTTAAGTTGCCCTTCAACTTTGCTAGATTATCAAGTAGGAACCATGCTGGCTTCTTTTTTAGCCAGTTGTCCCCGGGTGCAAATGCAGTTAGAAAGCACGAATAGACGTGTGGATGTGATTGGGGAAGGCTTTGATATTGCTCTCAGAGTACGCTTTCCACCTTTAGAGGATAGTGAGTTAGTCATGCGTATATTGGGCCAAAGTACGCAACGCTTGGTGGCTAGTCCGGCTTTGCTTCAACTATATGGCCTGACTCTGCCGCTCATGCCTGCTGATTTAACGCATTTACCTAGCCTAGATGAAGGTCCGGCCAATCGTGAGCATTATTGGACATTATTCGGAGAAAAAGACGCCACAGCGGTAATAAGACATCAGCCTCGTATGATTACAGATGACCGCGTTGCCTTACGTCTAGCGGCATTGCAGGCAGTGGGTGTGGTGCAACTGCCTACGATGATGATTAAGGCTGAGTTGGAGCAAGGTTTACTTGTCGATCTTTTACCTCAATGGCGCCCACGAGCAGGCGTAGTACACGCGGTATTTCCGTCGCGTCGAGGCCTATTACCTGCTGTGCGTGAGTTGATTGATTTTCTGGTTGTAGAGTTTGCTAAGCTAGATGCTGAGGAGTAAGGCTATCACTTTACGTTGTTATGGTAATAGCATATAAGGAAAGAGCATAAAAAATTACTATGCTTATGGTGGTCGGATGCGCTGTATAGAAATTTATTTGTAGCCTGTAACTAGAGCAGACAAAAAGTCACAAGCATGCAAAGGGGGGGGCATATGCTGTCTGAACCGTTGTTGCGCAGCAAGCGTGTCGCGCGTTTTCACACGATAAGCCAAGTCTTGTCGAACCGGCTCGAGCTCGTGGCCAGTGCAGGCTCTATGCGAGCGATTCGTGAAGGCTTGATATGGTTAACGCCACCGCTGCTGGTGTCGGCCTCATTTTTGGTGTTAGCTGCTTTAGCGCAACTGCTGGGGCTGTCAACCGACTTAGTCAAAACGCTGGAACGCGCCCACGCAGGGCTGAGCGTGCTGCTACCATTTATGGTGACCGCCTCTATCGCCTACATGCTGTCGATTCAGTATCGGGTTCCGCGTCTGCCTATCGTGTTTTTTTGCACCTGCTACATACAATTGGCCTCCGTCTGGTTGGCACCATACCCCAATATTGCAGGCACTGTAGTGCTATTTCTGGCAATTACAGCCCCGCTCATCTGCGTTCCAGTGATGGTGTGGTTAAGTCGTCAGCCATGGCTGCGAATTGTGAAAAGTGATTTGGTGGGGAGCAATGTGCAAGAGGCCATGAACCTTTTTGTGCCTGGCTTGATCACCATGGCTATTTTGGTGCTGATTTTATCGGGCGTGGCGCAGAGCCCCCTGCTATGGCATACCCAATTGCCTTTGGAGCTCATGAACCCCAGAGAGCCATATCGTAGTGGTCTTATCCTGACTACACTGAACTCTGTGCTGTGGTTTTTCGGCATTAATGGCTATTACGCTCTGCAGCCTTTAATCAAGATTATTGATCAGGCCTCCTTAGCGGCCGCTTCAGATTTTATCTTCGGTTTGCCAGGCCCTAGCGAATTAAGCTCAGGTTTGCTTGGGGCATTTGTTTTTATTGGCGGGGCCGGTGCCACGCTTTCCCTAGCCCTGGCGATGCTGTTTTTCTGTCAAGGGCGCGTATTACGTTTATTGGCGCTGGCCAGTCTTCCTATTTCTTTGCTGAATGTGAATGAAATTTTATTGTTTGGTCTACCCATTATTTTAAACCCGCGTCTGTTTATTCCCTTTCTCGTTGTGCCCTCCGTCAACTTGGTGCTGGCCTTAGCAGTGACTCAAATTGGCTGGGTTAATGTGGCTACGATACCGGTTCCATTTAATGCCCCCGTATTACTGAACGCGTATGTCTCGACCAGTGGTGACTGGATGGGTGTAGCCTTGCAACTGAGCCTTGTGTGTCTGGGCATGGCGATTTACACCCCTTTCATTCGTGCTATCGATAATTCCTGTCAGTCCAAGGCGATTTATCTGCGATCGCTGGATACCACTTTTACGCGCTTACCCGCCGAGGCAGAGCTGCAAACCCAGGACTATATCGCTCAGTATAAAAATAGTTATGCACAGCGTGAGCGCACCTTAGAGCACATACGAGAAATTAGTGAGTACACCTTTTTTTTAGAGTATCAGCCACAGGTATCCAGACGGACAGGGCGTTGCACGGGTAGTGAAGTCTTAATTCGAGCACGCAATGCGCAAGGTGACCTACAGTCACCCGGTCAGTTCCTGCATAGTCTTAGTCAGGGGGGGCTCATGCGAGAGCTGGATTTGTGGGTGGCGGACAGGGCGGTTAAACAGGCCTTACGTTGGCGTGATCAGGGTTTTTCATTACCCATGAGCTTTAACGTAACGGGCTGTACGCTGATCTCTGCCACGCATTGTGACCGACTCATACAGCTGTTGAAGAAAGCGCAAGGCATGGTCGGGATTGAAATTACGGAAGAAGAGATGCTCAGTGATGTGGACGCGGTTCAAGCCGCGCTGACCCGTATTCGTGCCGTAGGTGCGCATGTATCGATTGACGATTTCGGTACCGCTTATTCTTCCATGAGCTATCTGCATTTATTTGACGTAGACACCATCAAAATTGACCGTAGCTTTGTCGTGGCCAGCGAGCATTCCAAGGGCGAGCGTGTCCTGCATGGCTTGCTCAGCTTTTGCGAATCCTTGCAACTGTCGGTGGTGGTTGAGGGCGTAGAAACTCAGGCTCAGTATGATGCACTGAGCGGCTTTGATAATTTGACCATTCAGGGCTGGTACTTTAGCCCATCTATTTCTGCCGAATTATTGCCGGAGTTTGTCGCCTCCAGAGCGCAAGCATAAGTCACCGCCACATGCCACGCTCTCGTGAACAACTGGCTTATGGGACGGGGGGCGTAAACACATGGGCTGGGGGAGTCTGTTTGGGCACGGCCAGATCCGTGCGTGCGAGCAGTTCTTGTTGTCGGGTAAATGCGCGCTGCAAAAATGGCAAATCCTCGTCGGGGGCAGTGATGCCCAAGCCTTGTAGTGTGCTGCGTATATCGTCGAAGGAGCTGGGAGCAGGCATAGTTTATTCCTTACAAAACATCGCCCTGCCTGGGGCTTTCGCCTCCCAAGCAGGGTCTGGGTAATGGATTAATCCAACTGTAGATTGGCTTCTCTCACCAATTTGCCAAAGCGGTCCAATTCATTTGCTAGGTGTGTGCCATGAGCGGCTGGGCTACGCTGGTCGGCAGGGAATAGGTAGGTGCCCATGCTATCAAGGCGTGCTTGTACATCCGCATCGTTCAGAGCCGTCTGCAATGCGTCGTTGAGCTGGTTAACGATTTCAACTGGTGTACCTTTAGGGGTATACAAGCCATGCCAGACAGAAATGTCGAGTTCTGGAATACCCAGTTCACGGGTAGTGGGGATCTCGGGAAAGTTCTCGTGACGCTCGGGAGATGTGGTGGCATACGCCTTAATCTTGTCACCCTTTAAGTGAGGAAAGGCATTAGTGCTTTGGTCGCAGAGCATATCGACGTGGCCTGCCATCACATCTTGTAAGGCAAGACTCGTGCTTTTGTACGGAACCAAAGTTGGCTCTACACCTAAGGCTTGAGATAGCATGACGGCACATAAGTGCGAGCCAGTGCCTACACCTGCGTTTGATAAAGTCACTTTATTGCCTTGCGTTTTTAGGTTGCTCAGCAGTTCTTGGGCATCTTTGGCGGGATAGTCTTGTTTGGTTGCCAGAATGTAGGGGCCGGTATTCACTAAGCCCACCGTCTCAAATGCGGTGGCGGTATCGTACGGCAGGTTTTTATACAACGATGCTGATAAAGCGATAGTGGTGTGGATCATCATCGTGTAGCCATCGGGCTTGGCGCGTGCTGCCCGCGCAGCGGCTATGGTTCCACTGGCACCGGGCACGTTTTCCACAATCACCGTCTGCCCAAGCTTTTCAGACATTTTACTACCCAGCAGGCGGGCGACCGTATCGGTGGCACTACCGGCTGGAAATGGCACAACCATGCTGATGCTGCGGCTTGGGTAGTCCTGAGCGTAAGCATGGGTGCTGGCTAAAAGGGACAAAGACAGGATGCCTAGGCCTTTCATAATGCTATGTACGTGTGTATTCATGATGCGAACCTTTGAGTAGAATGAGCGAAACAAAAAAGAGAGTTTTTGATAAGCAGCAGGCCATTCTGACTAGTGAGTAGTGAGCTTAAGCGTGTTGTGCTTTGAACCAGTCGCAAATCTGATTGCCATTCCAAAAGGCGACGCCCTCATGACTGGCAAAGAAATCGAGCATTTCTTCGAAATAACGGATGCGATGTGCTGCACCGGTTACGTATGGATGGACACCGAAAGCCATCACGCGTACGGACTCTTCGCTTTCGGCATACAGGCGTTCAAAGGCATCGCTTGCGCGGCGCAATAAAGCGTCGGACTCATGTTGGCCACTGACCATGACGGTGATATCGTTGATTTCCACGGTATAAGGAACCGATACCAGCGGACGCGTTTGAGTTTTTACCCAGAGCGGTTGGTCGTCCAGAATCCAGTCGCCAAACCAGTCACAACCGGCGGCAGCAATATGATCCAGCGTATCGAGCTTTTGCGTTCTGCCCGGTCCTAACCAGCCTCGGGGCCGGTGTCCTAAGAATTGTTCCAGCACGTCGAGTGACTGTTTGATCATGGCCGCCTGATCCTGCACTTTGTGGATCGACATTTGCACATAGCAATGCGCCATAAATTCCCAGCCAGCATCTCGGGCCGCTTTGGCCACTTCGGGGCTGGTTTCACAGACCTTGGCGTTAATCGACATGGTGGGTCGAATCCCGCGCTTTTGAAATGCGTTCAATAAGCGCCAAAAACCCACTCGCATGCCATATTCGTGCCACGTCCAATTGGGCATATCGGGCACATCACCAGAGATACCGCCTGGGGGAGGCGAGGCATGGCGGGGCATGGGCCTGTCGATCTCCCACTCCTCTACGTTGACCACAGGCCAAATAATTAAACGGGTACCATCCGGGCTTTTTAAAGATGGTCGGTGAAACGGTGAACTGTATCCGATACGTTGACGGGGATGCATGCGAAACTCTCTGTTGCAAAAATGATGGAGTGTGATTCGTGTGGTGTAAGCAAGCACTTAGGCCTGTGTAGGCAATGCGCGTAAATCAGGGTGACGTAAGTGCCAATCGGTCGCGGTTTCGTAAGCTTGGGCGACTCTGTACACCATGGCCTCTTCAAAGCTTTTGCCGAGCACCTGCAAGCCTATAGGCAGTCCGCTGACGGAAAAACCCATGGGGATTGAAATGGCCGGTGTGCCGGTCAAATTAAAGGGGGTGCGGGCTTGTCTGTCGTAGGTTTTGTCTATCTGTATTTCATCGTCAATGGCACAAGCAAGCTCTAGGCTGGAAACGCAGATGGCCACATCGACCTGAGTCATGGCGCTAGTGAAGGCCTGCACCAGTACGGTGCGCAACTGCTGCGCATGGATATAGTCGCTGGCACTTAAAAAAGCCCCTGGCAGCAAGCGTGTTCGACCGCGTTTGCTGTACTCATGTAGGTGTGTCTGTAGCCATTTGCCATGAATAGCAAATGCTTCGGCTTGCAATATCAAGCGGCCACAGTCCACATAATCATTAAGTGGAGGAAGCGCTAAAGGGACCAAGGTCGCGCCTAATTCTTCCAAGACCTTGCAAGCCTGAGTGAAAGCGGCTTGTGTTTCTGAATCAGCCGCGTCGTTGAACGCTTCAATCACTCCTATGCGCAAGCCTTTTATTCCTTGCTCAAGCATTGCACAAAAATGCGGTGCAGGGTGTTCTATGCTGCCAGGCTCATTGGGATTACGACCTAACAGTGCTTGCAGCACGATGGCGTTATCTTGCACGGTACGGGATAAAGCGCCAACGTGGTCAAGAGAGAAGGCCAGCGGAAAGGAACCCTCTAGGCTAATCGTGCCATAACTGGGTTTCATGCCAGTGATACCGCAAGCCGTGGCGGGGTTGCGGATAGAGCCACCCGTGTCAGTGCCTATGGCGACAGGCACAAAGCCGGCAGCAACGGCCACCCCCGATCCGCTAGATGAACCGCCTGGGTGGTGTGTGGGTTTCCAGGGATTACGGGCAGGTGGCCAGGGCAAGTCGAACGAAGGGCCGCCGGTGGCAAACTCGTGCATCGATGTTTTACCAATAATAATCGCGCCCGCCTTCCGCAGTTTGGTCACAACGGTGGCATCGGCATGGGCAAAGTGCTCAAGACGTAACTTGGAGTGTGCTGAGGTGCGCTGACCAGCCACGTCAAAAATATCTTTGATGGCAACCGGTACACCATGTAGTGGTCCACGCCAGTGACCGTTTGCAATATCTGTCTCAGCCGTTTTGGCGGCTTGAAGTGAGCCGACCGAATCCACGCTGATAAATGCGTTCAAAGCAGGGTCGTAGCGCTCAATACGTTGCAGGCAGGCTCGCGTGTATTCGACTGGAGACAGCTTTCCCTCACGCAAAAGCTTTGCTGCAGCCATTAGTGGAAGGGTTGTCAGTTCGTCCATAGCTTGAATCAAGAGTCATGATTAGAGTGCATTCATACTATTCCATATTGGAATTTTGAGTCAAGTATTATTCCTGCGTATTAGTGTAGACCCTAGGGCAAGCACCGCGGTATACGACGGTGTGGGGAGCGTTTTGCGTTTGCCGCGCACACGCAAAGCGCCTTAGCGACTGTAGCTAAGGCAGATTCGAAAAAAGCTGTGATGGTTATAGGGCTTAGCGTGCTAAGCAGATGGGCTCTAGCTCTTGTAGCTGCTCGATCAGCAAGGTGGCTGGCTGTGACAGGGGAAGCACTCGGCTGCACACTACCCCGATCGTTTCAGTGGGTAAGAACTCGGCCAGGCTGATGATGCCTAGGCGTGCCCAGGAACCGGTGTTGGTGGCGCATTGCAAGCCTACCCCTAGCCCCAAGCCCAGCTCCACATAGCGCTCCAGCAGTTCAATACTGTCCAGTTCGACGGCGATATCGTAGGCAATCTGCAGGCGCCGAAATTCGCCCTCAAGCAAAGCACGCGTCTGTGTCTGAAAACGAGGAAGTATCAATGGATACTTGGCGATCTGCTTAAGCGATGTGGGCTTACGCACCATCAGTGGATGGTCGCGTGGGGTAATGAGAATGCGCTCGGATAGAAACAAGGGAGTGAAATTGAAGCGTCGCGAGGCTCCGGGGTCAGGTGCGATGGCAAAGTCGGCAGCGCCAGACTGAACCAATTCAAACACCTCTTCCTTGGTGCCAGAGCGCACACGTATCCGAGCGGTAGGAATCGCTTGTCTAAGCTTACCAACCGCCTCAGGCAGTACTTGTCCGATAAAACCATGGGGAACAGCAACGGTAATAGGAGGCGCCATATTGAGCGGAGACTGGCTGTCCAGAGTAGCCAGACCTTCGACAAAGGGTTCTGCCATGCGATACAGGTTACTGCCTGCCGCGGTAAGCCGTAATGGGCGAGCGCCACGCTCCAGCAAGGGGCGTCCTAGCTCGGCCTCTAGGCGTTGAACGTGTTTAGATACGGCAGGTTGTCCAAGCCCTAGTGCTTTGGATGCTTTCGAAAAGCTTCCTAGTTTGACCACCATACAAAAGCTTTTGAGTTCTTTTATTTCCAAACCACGGCTCCATTGTGTGTCGTTGTATCCGCTAGACAGTCAGCACTCGTACTGGCCGCTCACGACGTGAGCGAGCCATTGTACAGGCAGAGTACTACGGGATCGTACAAGAGCACGAGCAGCTTAGTTAATCAGCGTCTGGTTGCGCAATAATTTTGGCATCCATAAGTGTTGCGATATCCGCATCAGTGTAGCCCAGTGTGTGTAACTGCTCACGGGTATTGGCTCCTATGCTTGGGGGGCCAGAGCGCACAGCAAAGCGTTGTTGTCTGTAGCTAAGGGGCAATAAAGCAGTGTGGGTTGCAAGCTGCTGGCCCGACGAGTTGGCATCAGAAGGAATGCTGACCGGGCTTAGGCCACCAGTTGTGGTCAGGTGCGGATCGCAGAACAGCTCTTCAGGACGGGTAATCGGAGCGTAGGGTAGCCCCGCGCCCTCAAAGAGCTCGTGCAAGTGTGCCGCACTATAGGGCGTAAAGCGTTCGCGCAGCAAAGGCATCATCCAGGCTCTGGCCCGTACACGGTCGTTATTGGTACGTAGTCGCTCGTCGGCCAGAAGATCCTTGAAGTTGAAGGTCTCGCACAGCTTTGCCCACTGCGTATCGGTGACCGCAGCCAGAAAAACCTGCTCATCGTCCTTAACCGTAAAAACATCGTACACGCCCCAGGCGCTGATGCGGCTAGGCATAGGGGCAGCAGCTTGCCCCGTCACGGCATATTGCAGCATGTGCTGTGCGACCAGCAATACATTGTTTTCGAATAAGGCACTGACCACTTCAGTGCCTTTGCCAGTGCGCGTACGTTCTTGTAAGGCTGCTAGAACCCCAATAACCCCGAACATGCCTCCCATAATATCGTTAACACTAGAGCCTGCACGCAGTGGACGCCCTTCGGGGCCTGTCATGTAGGCAAGCCCCCCCATCATTTGTACGACCTCATCCAGAGCCGAGCGCTTTTCGTAGGGGCCGGGCAAAAAACCTTTGTGCGATACGTAGATGAGCCCGGGGTTGATGGCAGACAGTGTTTCGTAATCCAGCCCAAGGCCTTGCATGGCACCGCTTTTAAAATTTTCGCTAAAGACATCTGCGGTAGCCAGTAGCTTGTGCAGCACCTCACGGCCACGCGGGTCTTTGATATCAATAGCCAAGCTTTTTTTATTGCGGTTGAACATGGGGAAAAAGCCTGCCCCTGAACCAATAAGGCGGCGTGTGTTGTCGCCCTGTATGGGTTCTACCTTGATGACCTCGGCCCCTAGATCGGCCAGGATCATACCGCAGCTTGGCCCCATGACCATATGGGTCAGTTCTACCACTTTAATGCCGTGTAATGGCAAGGTGTCAGCCATGAGCCGGCTCCTGGGTAAAGCCCAACGGCAAGCCTGCTTCAGGCGTCATGCCATATAAGGGTTCGCCCGGTAAGGCTTCTTGCAGGATTTGACGGGCCTTAAACAAAGCAGGCAAATCAATATGTGTGCGCAAGCCCATCGCCTCCAGCATAAATACCAAGTCTTCGGTTACCACGTTGCCGGATGCGCCCGGTGCATAGGGGCAACCACCCAGGCCGCCTAGGGAGGCGTCAAACGTGCGCACGCCAATATCTAGCGCAGCAAGGCAGTTAGCCAGACCCAAGCCGCGCGTATTGTGAAAGTGCCCTGCACCGGCCAGTTTGCCTACGGCGGTGTGCAGCCGCGAAAACAGCCTTCTGACTTGCGCCGGGTTGGCCATGCCGGTGGTATCCGATAGGCCGATCTCGTTCACACCTAGGTGAGCCAGTGCTTCTGCCAGACGTATGACATCGTCCTCGCTCACTTCACCCATAATGGTACAGCCAAAAGCGGTGGATAACCCTACCTCAACGTGTAGCTCAGGCGCGCTAGCATCGCGTAATTGCACGATCTGGCGTAGCTCGTCCAGCATTTCAGGGTGTGTTTTTCGTACGTTCGCGATGCTGTGCGGTTCACTGACCGAAAATGGAACGGTAATTTTATGAGCGCCACTTTCTATGGCCATTATGGCGCCACGTCGGTTAGGCACCAGTGCCATGATGGTCACGCCAGCGTATTGACGTGCATGGCGTACCACCTCGGCCGTATCGGCCATTTGAGGTAGTAAAGAGGCAGGCACGAACGAGCCCACCTCGATTTCCCGAATGCCCGCCGCCACTAACGCATCGATCCAGCGAAGTTTGTCTGGGGTGCTCATGATTCGCTTAATCGACTGTAGTCCGTCGCGCGGCCCCACTTCGCTGATAAGTATGTCGTCTGAACGGCTAGACATGCGTGTTCCTCTTTATGTGCTGATTACTTTTGAGACAGTTCGTTGGCCTTTGCCGCTTTCACCAACTCCTCGTACAGAGTCAGCTCTTTTTCGAGAATAGCCGCGAACGATGCAGGATCACTGGCCAGTGGTGAAAAACCGGCCTGAGCCAGCTTGGCCTGATAGCTTTCGCTGGCTACTAGCTTATCCAGCGATTTTTCCAGAGTAGGAATGACCTCGGCAGGTGTCCCTTTAGGCATAAACATACCGACCCAGGAGTCGAACTCAAATTCGCCCATACCCAGCTCAGTAAAAGTGGGGACATCAGGCAAAGAGGCTAGGCGCTCGGGGGCAGCGACAGCTAAGGTGCGCAGTTTACCACTGAGAATATGCGGCATGACTGAGCCCAGCGTGGCAAACGATAAGTCGACATGGCCCGCAATTAAATCCACCATAGCAGGCGCGGCGCCTTTATAGGGTACAGGCACGATCTCTGCGTTGGTTTGCTGATTAAACAAAATAGTGGCTAGTAAGGGGGAGGAACCATGCGCAGCGGAGTTGTACTCGCGTGGTTTGGCTTTTACCTCTTGTAAAAACTCCTTGAAGTCGGCGGCAGGGAAGTTGTCACGTACTACAAGCACGGTGGGCGCATTGGCCAGAATTTTGACCGGTGCGAGGTCACGAGGGCTGTCAGGGCTAAGGCCTTCTGTCATAAAAGGGTTGATGGTCATATTAATACTGGCAATCAGGCCGGTATAACCATCTGGACGAGCCTTAGTGACGTTATTGGTCGCAATATTGCCACCAGCACCGGCCTTGTTCTCTACCACGAAAGCTTGGCCCAAATCCTCGCTTAAGTGTTGTGCGGCTAAGCGCGCGATAATGTCGGTGGGGCCGCCAGGGGCAAAGCCCACTTCCAGATGCACTGTTTTGGTAGGGTACTGTGTTGTGGAGGCGTGCGCCAGACTAGCGCTAGCCAGACAACTGGCTAGTGCCAGCGATAAAATGGTTTTCATGATTGCTCCTCTTGGATTTTGTTTTTTATTGATCTGCCATACAGGCTGATCAGTAGGGGTTTATGTATGGTGCTGGGTTTCCCAGGCTTGTAGTACATCAGCCGCTGTACTGACGGGATAGCGTGCTTTAAGTAAGTCGAGGGACTGCGCATGCAATCTGGCATTGGGGCTGGCAATCAAATCCTCTACGGGCACGACATAGTAGTCATGGTAGGACGCAGCCCGTATGGTGGACTCTACACAACCTTCCGTGGTGGTGCCGATAAGCACCAGCGATTGCACGCCTTGTGTACGTAATATGAGATCGAGCTCGGTATTGACGAACGCATCGGAGCGGTATTTAGGCACGACAACATCGCCCTTGGCAGGTACCAGCCCCTCTATAAACTGCGCGCCCCACGAACCCTTTAATGTGTATTCAGGTGACTTACCGTCGCGGCACTTAAATCGCAGCCAAGACGGGGAATCACTACGTCCATGCGGGAGCGTGGTTTGCTGAATAAACACTACAAATATACCCAACTCTTGTGCTCGTTGAACGAACCGCACAGTAGGCTCAAGGATGGCAGCTACGGCGTCCAGGTTTTTACCGTAGCGCGCAAAATGGCCGTCAGGATGGCAAAAATCATTTTGCATGTCGACAATCACCAGTGCGGTATGTGCTGGGTCAGTCAGCTCTTGCAGCGTATCCAAAACGCTGACTCCATTGATTTGCCTCATAGGTTTCTCCGGAAATAATTGTAATTTTTACGACGACGTAGCGTTGGAGACCCTCGTGTCATGTTTATCGGGGTGAATATAAGCGCTGAGGCAGAAAATAGGAATTGATAAATTCTTACCTACTACGTGAATATTCATGATCAAGACATAGGCAGCGCATCAGCACGAAGTTTGCTCTTGATGCCTGCTTGGTCAGCAAGGCAGAACCTAGGAGTAAGGCAAGAGCCTTTCTTGACAGTGGTGAAAGCCAGCTCGTAACCTGAATAAAAAACAAGCCTGTCTGTACAGCACGTACGCATTATTCTCAGGAGACATCACGATGGCAAGTCGGTCTGATTCCGATTATCCCTTAGGTTTACGCCAGACGCAGGGGCGTAATGCGCAGTTACGCAGCGAACTGGCCAGTCAGCGATTTATGGTGGCGCCTGGTGCGTATGACTGTATCAGCGCACGCCTAGTTGAACAGGCGGGCTTTCCTGCTGTGTACCTGACCGGCTCGGGCATGTCCATGTCCATGCTGGGTGCGCCCGATGTGGGCTTAATCTCCTTTGCTGAAGTGTTAGAACGCGCTGCGCGCATAGCGGATGTGGTGTCCATTCCAGTAATTGTGGATGCGGATACGGGGTATGGCGGTCCTTTAAATGTCATACGTACGGTGCGCTCTTTTGAGCGGGCCGGTGTGTCAGCCATACAGTTGGAAGACCAAGCCTGGCCCAAGAAATGCGGTCACGAAGGGGGGCGTAACCTGGTCAGTATCGAAGAAATGGAAGGGCGTATTAAAGCAGCAGTCGATGCTCGTGTAGACGCTGATCTGTGCATTATTGCCAGAACGGATGCACGCACAGACCACGGCTTGGACAGCGCTATTGAACGGGCTAACCGTTATGCACAGGCGGGAGCGGATCTTATTTTTGTAGAAAGTCCCGAAAACGAGGCGGAAATGGTCATCATTGCGGACAGCGTGGCAGCCCCCGTTCTGGCCAATATGGTCGAAGGAGGCCGTACGCCTATTGTGCCTGCAGCAAAATTGGCTAGCATGGGATTTGCATTAGCCATTTACCCTAATGCCCTGACTCGTTGCTTCACCTATGCGGGAGCGGCTTTACTGGCCGATCTGAAAGAGCAGGGCACGACAGCAGCCTCTGCGGCAACAATGCTGACTCATCAGCAACTGTGGTCACTGTTTGAATACGACAAATGGATTGCCACCGAAGAGCGTTTGAAAGCGCGTCCGCAGCCATGATCCCTTAATACGGGCTACTGATTACGCTGGCTTTTACAGCGGTGCCGCCTAGCTGGTATCGCCGTATTTTTATTTTATTTTGAAAGCGCTGTGATAGCGCTTTTTTGCGTTTTTGTACCGTTTCCCCCTATCTGCTGCTCCTATCTTCTTGAGTCTTCTTCTAGCCCTTGAACCGGGCCGTGTATGGCACGTGAGAAGGCTTTACTTCCCCTTTGTGTACATATATGATGTTTATAAATATATTTATAAACGGATTTTGGTATTTGTTTGTGCGGAAGGAATGGCGGTGTTTGAGCTGTCTTTTGATTGCCCTGTGGGCGTTACAGATGCTTCAACATGGCGATTCGTCTTATTTGTAAAGCCTTGCCATGCTGTGGGGCGAGCAAAATTGAATGAGTGAAAAGATTATGATTGACCCTATCAAGCTAGGCGCACTGAAATCAATCCGGGTTCTGGACTTATCGCGTGTGCGTGCGGGCCCGGCCTGTGTCAGAATGCTGGCCGATTTTGGTGCTGATGTGATTCGTATTGAGCCCCCGGCAGGTGTGGATCCGAACGAGGCCATGTTCGCTGGCGATCGTTTAGGGGGGGATTTTCAGAACTTAAATCGTAATAAGCGTTCGTTGACGCTGAATTTGAAAAAGCCAGAAGCACGAGACATCTTCTATCGATTAGTGAAAGATGCGGACGTAGTGGTGGAAAACTGGCGCCCTGATGTGAAGTCCCGACTGGGTCTGGACTATGAAAGCCTGAAAAAAATTAACCCGCGCATCATTCTGGCCAGTATTTCAGGATTTGGCCAAGATGGCCCCTATGTAAGACGTCCTGGCTTTGATCAAATCATTCAGGGCATGAGTGGCTTGATGTCAGTCACAGGTTTGCCTGGGCAAGGCCCCGTGCGTGCCGGCTTAGCCGTGGGAGACATGGGTGCTGGTGCCTTTGCCGCGATTGGGATCTTGCTCGCCCTGTTTGAGCGGGAGCGCTCAGGGCAGGGGCAGTGGGTAGATGTCAACCTGCTGCATTCTTTGATCGCTTTACTGGATTTTCAGGCTGCCCGCTATTTGGTCGAAGGAGATATCCCGACCACGGCTGGTAACGATCACCCTACCAGCTCTCCCATGGGCTTGTATCAGGCAAGCGATGGCGATTTTAATCTGGGTTGTTCCGGGGAGGGGACTTGGCAGCGCTTATGCGATGCGATAGAGCGCAATGACTTGCTTGAGCACCCTTTGTATCGCATTGAGAAACAGCGGGTGGAAAATCGTCAGGCCTTAAACAGCATACTCGAGCCCATATTTAAAGCACACACGGTTCAATACTGGGTGGAGACACTGAACGCCAAAGGCGTTCCTGCCGGACCTGTCTATACCATGCCGCAGGTATTTGACGATGCACAAGTCAAGCATCTGGGCATTGCGGGGCAGGTAAGCAGCTCGGAGATGGGCGACATACAACTGGTTAACTCGCCCGTGCGCTTAAGTCGTACACCGGCCCAGTTAGTCTGCGCTGCGCCAGGCTGGGGGGAGCACAGCGATGAGGTGTTGACCGAGCTGGGTCTGCAGGCCAGCCAGATAGAACAATTACGCAAAGATGGGGCGATTTAATCCGTCGCGTGTTCATGGCTTAGGCGTAGATAAATACCAATAATTTTTCCATAAAGGAGAGGGACATGTCATTTGCCACAACGGATGACGGCGTATCGCTCTATTACCAAGTAACGGGTACAGGGCCAGCTATTGTCTTCGTGCACGAGTTTGCGGCCGACTACAGCAGTTGGAAAGCGCAAGTGGATTACTTCAAAGACCGCTATACCTGCGTTGTTTTCAATGCGCGCGGGTATCCGCCTTCTGCTGTACCCGAAAACGTTGAATCGTATTCCCAGAACCGTGCTGTGCAAGATGTGGTGGCAGTCATGGATCATCTGGGCATAGAAAAAGCGCATATTGTTGGTTTGTCCATGGGCGGCTTTGCGTCGCTGATCATGGGCTTGCAGTATCCCCAGCGCTGTTTGTCTATTTGTACGGCTGGCACTGGCTATGGGGCAGAGCTGGATAGGCGTGACAAGTTTCGCGCTGAGGCGCAGACCATAGCGGCCTTTATCCGTCAAAATGGGGCTCATGTTTTTGCGCATCGCTATATGAATGGGCCCACTCGTATACCGCTGCAGCGACTGGATAAGGATGTATTTACTGCCTTTCGCGATACGATGGCGAGTTTTTCTGCAGTGGGTCTGGCCAATACACAACTTGGCGTACAGCGTGAACGGCCGTCTCTGTATAACTTGCAGGCAGAGCTAAGCCAGTACAGCGTACCGGCGCTGATTGTGAACGGTGACGAGGATTGGCCGTGTTTGGCACCCGGCTTTATGTTGAAGCAGGTCATGCCTACTGCCGCTTTGGTGGTCTATCCCAATTGCGGGCACACCATCAACATAGAACGGCCACACGAGCTCAATGCAAGCTTAGACCAGTTTTTTGAGCAGGTAATGGCCGGCACCTGGCCCCGTCGGGACCCTGCTGCTATGGTCGATTCGATCACGGGTATGCAAGAAGGCCAAGACAATACCCCTGCAGGGCAAGCGTAATATTATGCGGCTACGACTAGTTGAAAACTTTCGCGCCCTGTTTTATTTACCTTTTTATGCCTTGAAAGAGCGTAATGATGCGCAGGCCGAGGGCTTGGAGATCGAATGGAGCTACGCCAACACCCCTGGTGATGGCGTGCAAAGCGTTAAAAACGGCACAGCCGATGTGACGTGGGGCGGCCCTATGCGCATCATGAAAGACCAAGATACCGAGCCGTTTGGGGCCACATCGCTGGTGGGGTTTTGTGAGGTTGTCAGTAAAGACCCGTTTTACTTGCTAGGGCGTCAACAGCTAGCTCCCTTCACCCTGTCTCAATTACCCAGTCTGCGCTTGTCGATAGTGTCCGAAGTGCCAACGCCGTGGTTGTGTCTACAGTCTGACCTAGCAGAACAGGGCGTGGATGTAGGTACGTATTTGCGCACCGGGAAAATCCGCACTGATCTTAGCTTTGTAGAACAGGTGCAGGCGCTGACCGCGGGCAGTCAGGATGTGGTGCAGGTATTCGAACCTTATGTCAGTCAGCTTGAGCAGGCAGGCATGTCGGTACTGGCACCAGCTTGTGAGCGAGGCCCCACCTTATACACCGTGTTTGTGACTACCCATGCGCAACTAGCGGCTAAAAAGACCCAGTTTCAAGCCTTGAGCCGAGCCATGGGGCGCACCCAGCAATGGCTGTACACCACTGACCCTGGGACGATTGCTGAGGTGTGCGCGCATTATTTTCCAGACATTGATCACGACACCCTGAAGCAGGGCATTCAACGTTACCTGCGCGATGGCGTGTGGTCGCGCAGTCCACACATCAATCCTGAAGGGTTTGAGGTGTTGTCGCACTGCTTGTATCACGGCGGCTTTATTCAGTCTCCAGGACAACGCTCTACATGCCTGTCTTCCTTGTAGTCAATTCAGTTACGCTCGTTCCGAGCACCCACTTTAGCCGTTAACTTATCTAATTAGTGAGGTCATTCTCATGCAATACTTTGCCAAGGTACGGGGTTTTTTATACCAGCGTACACATCAATTATTAAAAAGTGCAGTAGTGTCCGTGCTGGCAGGCTTGTCCGTCGTGGCCATGGGGCAGGCTCAGGCTGCGTATCCCGAACGAGCGGTTCAGCTTGTTATTCCTTTCCCGCCAGGCGGTCCTGCGGATATCGTTGGTCGTTTGTATGCTCAGCACCTAAGCGCTATCTTGGGCAAACCCGTCATTGTGGAAAATCCGGCAGGAGCAGGTGGGACGATTGGCACACGCTCTGTAGCGCAGTCCGACCCCAATGGCTATAAGTTGTTGTTTGGTACGACTAGCACCATGGCAATTAACCAGCTCATTATGAAAAACCTGTCCTACGACGTAGAAAAAGACTTCGCCGTATTAGGCTTGATTGCGAACGCCCCGCATGTTTTAGCGGTGCGCGCTAACTTGCCTTATCAGGAGCTAGAGCAGTTTGTCGCTGCGGCCAAGGCAGACCCAGGTAAATACACCATCGCCTCTTCAGGCGTGGGCACCATCGTGCAAATGGGGGCTGAGCTATTTCGTTCTGAGGCCGACATAGACCTGTTGCACGTTCCTTTTAAAGGAGGTGGCCCAGCGACGCAGGCTTTGTTAAGCGGTGATGTCGATATCACGGTTAACGATATGACAACCCTGAAGTCATTCCTGAGCGATGGCCGCTTGCGTCCTTTAGCCGTAGCGCACACGCAGCGTTTAGGCCTCTTGCCAGACACCCCTACTTTTATAGAACTGGGTTTGCCAAACGTTGTGTCTAGCACCTGGTGGGGCTTGGCAGTACCGTCTGCAACACCAGACGATATTCAGCAAGCACTGAAAGCGGCTCATTTAAAAGTCATTCAGGACCCGGCCTACCAAGCGCGCTTAGCAGACATGTCGGTAGAGACATTAGAGCTATCTGATGAGCAAATTAAGCAGTTTATGCAAGACGAAGTGCAAAAATGGACTCGTATTGTTGAGTTTGCTGATATTCAGGCCAATTAAACACAGTTATACATAGCGAGATAGGTGATCTATGGCAGTACTTATTACAGGCGGTGCAGGGTTTGTGGGCTTGAATCTGGTAGAGCAATGCTTGCAAGCGCAACAGCAGCTTGTATTGTTTGGCCCCTTGCCTGCGGCCGCCTGTGAGTACTTGCAGCATTTCCCCAATGCCAGTACTCACTTGTATCGGGTTGAGGCAGATGTGCGCGAGGCTGAACAATTGGATCGGGCTATTCAAACGTATGGAGTGCGGCAAATCGTTCATGGTGCAGCGATCACAGCCGACCTAGAGCGCGAGAAAACGGCTGCTCGAGCCATTGTCGACGTGAACCTGGGCGGCACCATAGAAGTGCTTGAGGCGGCGTTGCGTCACAATATAGAGCGTGTCATTCAACTTGGCACAGGGTCAGTGTTTGGCCCCGCTGGTAATGTGTCTGAGCCTTTGGATGAGTTAACGAGCCCTGCCTTGCCGGTATCCCTGTACGGCATCAGTAAATATGCTGCCGAGCGGGCTGCCGTACGTTATCGGCAGGCACGGAATCTGAACGTATCGGTATTACGTTTAGGTATGGTGTTTGGCCGTTGGGAATACTCCAGTGGCTTACGCGACACCCTAAGTTTGCCTTGGCAATTGACCGAGCAGGCGCGAGCCGGTGCGCATGTGGTGTTGCATGCGCAAGCCGGTGACGATTGGGTCTACGCCGATGATGTCGCAGCGGGGATACGGGCCGCCTTGAGCACGCCTACCTTGAACGAACCTGTTTATCACCTGTCGGCGGGTCTGGCCTGGTCTTTGCCAGAGTGGTGCGCATTATTAAAGCAAACGTATCCGCAATTTAGTTATGAGTTTTCCCACTGCCTGGAGGACTGTACCTTAGGGCAAAATAAAGCGGCTAAACGTGCCATTTTCAATATTCAACGCTTAATGCGTGACACCGCGTATACCCCCCAGTATTTATTACCCCAAGCATTTCGGCACTATATGAGCTGGAGTCAGCAGTACGTCGTATAAGCATGTAAAAACGCGCTTAGCCAGAAAATAAGCTAAGCGCGCTACATACCCACTACAGAGGTGTAAACGTTTACTTGCCCGTGAACTGCGGTAAGCGTTTCTCTGCAAACGCACGTTGTCCTTCTTGATAATCCTGACTATCAAAGCATGCTTGGATGGCTTGTGCCACCTGAGCAGCATCCTGGGCATTGGGATCGTTCAAGATATGACGCAGACTGAGCTTGGCAGCGTGTAAAGTCAGGGGTGCATTGTGTGCCACAGTTTCACAAATCTCGCGCAAAGCAGGGCCAAAGTCTTCAGGAGCGAAGCTTTGATGCACCAGATCAATGCGTGCAGCCTCCGAGCCATTGAAGGTACGGGCAGTAAAAAATAAGTCTGTGGCGCGTGCTGCACCAATCACATCGACCATGCGTTGTAGACCTGCCACGTCATAGCCCAAGCCCAGACGTGCTGCAGGCATACGAAAGCGAGAGTTATCAGTGCTATAGCGCAAATCGCAGGCCAGTATCAAACCCAGACCACCACCCATGCAAATCCCTTGAATGCCGGCTATGACTGGTTTTGGGCACGAGCTTAACGCGTACTGGGCGGCGTGTACCGCCGCCGCGTAGTCTGCTGCTTGCTCAGGGGTGCCGCGCGATGCACCAAACTCAGAAATATCCGCCCCGGATACAAACGCTTTATCGCCTTCACCCTGCAATAACAGAACGCGCACTTCAGGGTCGTGTTGCGCGCGGTGTACCACTTTTTCCAGTTCATGCCACATGGACAAGGACATAGCGTTGTAGCGGCCTGGGTTGCTCAGGTAAATGTGAGCAATCGCCGAGCTTTTTTCCAGATATACCGTTCCTTTTGTCGGGGAGGTGGCAGTAGTCATATGCAGTTCCTTTAAATAACAGTCACTCAGCGCGACACATAAGGGGCGCTGTCACAAAGTAGGTGATGGCGTTGCTGTGCGATACGGCCAGCAGCGCAAGCATCATTGGCCTTAGGTACTCATCAAGGCATGGGGTTGTGGAATAAAGCCATGTTGCCCGTATCGGTCTTGCTCTACCTGGTAGGCCCATGCCAGCAGCAAGGCCTCAGCATGTGGGCGAGCAATGGCCTGCACAGACACTGGGCGGCCAGTATGGTCAGTACCGATGGGGAAAACAATGGCGGGCAGTCCTAGGTAGTTAACAAACGAAGTCCAGCTAAACAAGCTGATCAAGGAGCGCGGTTTGAAGTGCGGTGAAAGCATGGAAACCTCGGTCCAGTCCGGAATGCCTTGAGGCAGAACCGGCGTTAACAAGACATCATGCTCTTTAAAATAAGTTTGTATAAACGCGTGACGCTGTTGTCGACGTGTCTGTACAGCGTGTACATACCAGTCTGCGGGTATGGCGGCACCAGCGTGTATGACGGTGCGGCAGGCATCCGAGAGCGGATGCATCGTGTTAATCAGCTTGTCTTTGTGCTGCGCTGCTGTTTCAACATGCAAGATCACTTCTGACGCACGTGTGAGCTCCGCAAAAGCGGGTAAATCGACGCGGGTAGGTGTTGCATTGCAGGCGTAGTCTTTTGCGACTTGCTCTAGCATAGCAAGTTGTTCATCGCTGGGCGTAAAGGCCGCACGGTAATGTTCAAAGCAGCTTGCGATACGTAGCGATTTTATCGCTGGTAAATGAAGTAAACCAGCGTGCTGGTAAGCGGCGGGAAAGTGCCTGTCTTGTTGTCTAGGACTTAAGCTAACATGCAGAATGTGTGCGGCATCCAGCGCGGACCGGCTGAGTATGCCTATCGTATCCAGGCTTGGGGCGAGCGGATAGGTACCTGCTGTGCTCAGCACACCATGGGTGGGCATCAGCCCCAGTACCCCACAGGTGGCGGCCGGAATACGAACAGAGCCTGCTGTGTCACTGCCTAGTGATCCGTAGCACAGGCCCGCGGCCACTGCCACCCCCGAGCCGCTGGACGAGCCACCCACAGCGGCTTTGGGGTCAATAGGGTTAAGTGGTCGGGGCCAGTGAGGGTTCTCGCCCGTCACGCCACAGGCATATTCAGCCATGCTTAGCATGGCCATAGTGTGACTGCCAGCTTGTTCCAAGCGCCGTATTAAGGGGCTGTACGAACCGGTGTGCAGGGTATTGTAGGGGGCGCCTGCGTAGGGCTGGCGTTGGCCCACTACGAAAAGGTCTTTATGTGCCAGCCCTACACCGGCTAAGGGTAGCTCGGGCTTGCCTGCTGGGGTGCTGTGAAAAGTATGGGTGACGCACTGCCAAGACTGATGGTGGCGTTCTAGCAGAGCTTGTTGCGTTGCTAAAGCGGTGGACGCGTCTAGCTCGCCAGTTTGAATGCGTTGGCGCAAAGCACTTAAGGTGGCAGGCAGGGTGATCTGGCTCATGGTTTTGCCTTTTGATCTGGGCTGCGGTGGGCGGGTTGTAAGCGCAGCACAGTGCGAGCTGCCATCAAGGCCTGCTCATCACTCACGCTCAAACCTTGTAGCTGCAGAATCTGCTTTACGGCGGCAGCTAACGATTCCGGAGACGTGGCGGGGTCTACATTAGGCATCATGTTCTCGCTTTAAGATCCAATGTATCGATTCACTGGGTGGGGGGCGTGCGCTAAGCCTACGCAAAACTGGGAAACCAGTGGTTCCAAGGCCTTGAGCTGAGCACGACGCTCCTGCCCAAGGTCGGCCAGACGGTCGGCCGCCGCTTGCGCCTGACGCAGCAGTTGTGGGTAGTCGAAGGTCAGAAACTGACCGTTTTCATAAATCGTCCGACCATTGGCGATGACGCGCTGGACGCTACGTCCAGTTTCGGAAAAAACCAGTTGATTCCAAAAATTATTGAACGGCACATAAGCCAGATCATTGCGATCGATAAACACCAGGTCAGCACTGTAGCCAACTTGTAGCTTACCCATTGTGGGAAAGCCCAGTAGGGCTGCGCTGCCCTGTGTAGCCATCTGAAAAGCGGACTCTGCGCTCAGCCAGTTTGCGGGATCTGGGCTGGTTAAGCGAGAGGAGTAGGCGGCCAGTCGCATGGACTCCATCATGTTTTGTTGGTCCGAGCAACTGCACGCATCGGTACCCAAACCAATATTCAGCCCTTGGCGTTGCATAGCCACTATGGGCGCAATGCCATTACCCAGACGCATATTGCTCCCGGGGTTATGGGCAATGCAGACTTTGTGACGCGCTAAGGTGTCAATGTCGTCCTGCTCTAGCCAGATGGCGTGAGCTGCCGAAACATGTGCTCCTAGAAAGCCAATGTCCGCCAGATAACGGGTCAGGCTTTTGCCCCAACGCTGTTGAGCCACGACTGCTTGTACCTTGGATTCGGCCAGATGCGTCTGCACCATGACCCCGTGCTTAGTAGCCAAGAGCGCGATACGCTGCAAAAAATCATCCGAGCACAGCAGTGGTACTGAAGGGGCTAAGGCGAATTTAATATGCTTGGTGTCAAAGTGCCAGTTGCTTATTATGTCTTCTAGCGCCGCTAAATGTTGCGTAGACGATGTGGCTTGCAAAGACCGTACAAAAGCGGCAGCGTCTTGAGGCAGGCTATCGTACAGGCCGCTAATAGAGTCCCAGAAGCTACGGTCCGCAACCGCGGCTGCGACCACCGCACGTATACCCGCGTCCTCATAGCCTTGTGCTACGGCCGCCATGCCTTTGGGTGAATGGACGGGGCTTTGCAGCACCATATCGTAAGTGGCCGTACAGCCATTACGTATCATGTCTGCAGCACCAAGCATGGCACCTATGCGCAAATCTTCTAATAGGGCGCCATAACTAATACCGCCACCGGAGTTCTGGTGCAGCTCCAAGGTCCATAGGTCGGCGTAGCCCCGCCCCAAAGCGAAATGGCTATGGGTATGAGAGTTGACTAAGCTAGGTATAACTATTTGACCGCTGGCGTCGATGGTCAAGGCACGTTCAGACACGAGCAAGCCAGGCGCACTTATTTCCTGGATCACACCATGTTGAATCAGTATGTCGACCGAGCGCAGACCTGCCGAGCCGGGTAGTGGAAGTGATGCGTTGCGAACAATAACTTGCCGTGCTGAATCGTGTTGACCATCTGCCATCGTGTTTTCCTGTTGTATCGTTATGATGTGTTATTTAACAGCCTGAGTATCGGCTTCCAGTAAGGCACTGAACTCCGGTGCATCCAGGTAATTCAGATCGGCGTTGATACGCTGCGTTAAGGTTTGGAAGCCAGTGTCCTTAGACAAGTCCTGAAACGCCTGGCGCAGCTTGGCCACATTGGCTTCTGGGGTGGCTTTGGGAGCAAACACACCTATCCAGGCCCCCCAGTTAATATCCACACCCTCTTCGGCACATGTAGGAATTTGCGCTAAGGGCTGATAGCGCTCTTTGTCAGACACACACAGCGCGGTCAGGGTGCCGCTCTTGATGTGGTCTTGCACTACGCTTGGTACACCTGCGTAGGCCATGGTGTTGCCGCCTAATACGTTGGTAATGGCGGGGCCACCACCATCAAATTCCACGCCGCGCATTTCTGTGCCCGTTGCTTTTTTCAAAATTTCGAAGGCGGTGTAAGTCCAGCCATTTTTATTGTCCGAGCTGTACACCACTTTATTAGGGTTGGCTTTGGCGTAGTCCACCATTTCCTTAATGGTTTTGAAGGGGGCGTCTTTGGCGGCGACAAATACAAAGGGTGAGTGGGTCAGGCGGGCAATCGGGACAAACTCCTCAGCTTTATAGGGCAGTTGCTCTAGAGCGGGGCGGATCACGTTAATGGTGGGATCGCCCAGTAACAAGGTATAGCCATCCGGTTTGCTCTTGGCAACAAAGGTAGCACCGACTGCGCCACCGCCACCGCTACGTATCAGTGACAGCATAGGCTGACCTAAATGGTTTTCAATGGCTGTTGTAACAATAGCGCCCGTGACGGACAAAGCACCGCCTGGGGGATAAGGAATCACCAGTCTAACGGGCTGGTTGGGAAACGCCTCCGTGTTGGCCTGAGCAGCGACGGCCGTTAGGCCAAAGCAGGCTAGCGCGCTTAAGTGCAGCAGATTTTTTTTAATAGATGTCATAGAAAAACTCCTTTTTTGGGGGAAAGTGGTGCGCGAGTCTAGGTAGCCTGGCGGGTACTGGGGGTACCGGCGCGCCGGCGTGCAGACTTCCACACCATGTAGACAGCTGAGACGGCTAAGATCGAAATGAAAAAAGCAGAAATGGGACGTGTAATAAAAATCAGCAAGCTGCCATCCGACAAGGCCAGAGCCTGACGTAAGGTTTTTTCAAGCTGAGGAGCCAACAGAACAGCAATAATGAAGGGGGGGATGGGCATCGATACACTACGCATAAGCAAGCCCATAATTCCGCCTACCAACATGGTGATCACATCGTAGGGGTCCGAGTTAATCGAGTACGCACCGGCTAGAGAAATCACCACAATGCACGACATTAAAAGCGTATTAGGAATACGCACTACAACTGAAAAAGAACGTATGGCTAGTCGGCCAATCACGATTAAGGCTAGATTGGTCACAATTAGCAGTGTGAATAAGGCGTAAATCACAGCGCCATGATTCGAGAAAAGCAGCGGGCCGGGGGTGATGCCCTGTGCGACAAAAGCGCCAATTAACACGGCTGTCACCACATCCCCAGGTATGCCAAAAATAAGCATGGGAATCAGTGTGGCGGGTACTGTTGCGTTGGCACCGGACTCTGCAGCCGCAATACCCTCCAAGGAGCCTTGGCCAAATTTTTCAGGTTCTTTGGAACGTTGTTTGGCGATGCCGTAGGCAATCCAGCACGCGATTTCTGCGCCCAAACCAGGCAGGGCACCGATAAACGTACCAATGCTGGTCGAGCGAAACAAAGTGGGTACCTGACGTAAAAGCTCTTTGCGTTCTAGGGCTGGCCCTACATGGCGTACTTCGCCTTTAGGAGTGGGGGCGCTAGGCAGGGCAATCTGATGCAGTACTTCGCTGAGTGCGAACATACCAATAATGAGCGGCACTAAAGGAATTCCGCCCAGCAATTCGGGAATGTCGAACACAAAGCGCTGTGCAGACGTGAGCGAGTCCAGCCCCACACAGCCCGCCAGTGCACCTAGGCAAGCACTGAGTATGCCTTTGCTTTTATCTCCACCACTCACGGTGGAGATCAATATTAGGGACGCAAAAAATAAAATGGCATATTCGGGAGCACTAAAACGAATCGCCAGCGCGGCAAGAGGTGCCGCCACGCAGAGTAAAACGATAGTTGACAGCAGGTCTCCAAAAATAGAGGCGTACAGACTCATCTGCAATGCTTTTTTGCTGTTTCCCTGCGTTGTTAATGCAAAACCATCCAGACTGGTCGCCGCTGCAGCCGGGGTGCCCGGCGTATTTAATAAAATGGCCGGAATTGAGCCTCCATACACCGCTCCTTTGTATATGCCCAGTAAAAAACCAATCCCAACAGTGGGCGGTACAAAGAATGTAAAAGGCAGGAGTATGGCAACCGTAATAGAGGCAGTTAAGCCAGGAATGGCGCCCACTATCACGCCCATAAGTAGGCCACCCAAAGCAGCCAGTATGGGCCACAGGGTTAGCCCCTGCAAAATACCTTCAAGGATATCGGGGGAGTTCATTGCAGCCACGCTCCGGTAGGCATGTCTACAGCCAAAAATAGTTTAAAAATCCAGATGACCAGAAAAGGCATCACGGCCGCCACGATGCCCAGCGTGAATGCAAACTGACGTTGTATAGGCTGCGTATTGAGCAACAGCCCCATGGCAAAAATACAGGCTGACGAGGCAAGCCAAAAGCCAACGGTGAACAAGGCATAGCCGTACACAATCAGCGTTATCGCACCCAATACAGCACGCAGGTATCGAGGGTGTGGGCCATGGTGCGAGGGCTTACGCCCTTTACGTTTCCATGCTCGTAAAGCCAGCGTGCTTGAGGCGCCCAGCATGAGATAGGCAATGACTAAGGGGAAAAGCGTGGGAGACTTCAGGTCATGGTAGGCCACGCCAGGTAAAGCGGCATCGCGCATCAAGGCGATGACCAGCAGTGCAATAAAGGCGAACAGGGCGGCAATAATGCCATCCTGCCATGCAGGGGTGTATTCACTGTGTTCCGTGCTGAGTTCTGAACTCATGCTACGTCTCCTCAGGTTGAAATGGTCACTATGAGCCGGTTTTTTAATCGCTCAATGTATTATTTAAATGCTTATAAATATATTTATAGCCTTGGTGATGCGAATTTGCAAGGATTTGTAGATATAATGAAATGGTGGAAAATCGTGCTTACAGGGTTCTCTTCGCGCAGACGTGTGGGGGTTCTACTCAGACCAGCGCGCACTTTTCGCTTGTGTTGAGTACGAAACTCTTTTTGTTCGTGTTGTTATCTCTTCAGGAGTCTTTATGGCTAACCCACGTGTCCCTTATCGGTTTTCTAAGCATCGTGCTCCATTGGTCCCACCCCCAGAGGGAGCTGTGCTGGTGCACTTGGTGGTGAACGTTGAGAACTGGAGCTTTGATCAGTCCATGCCCAGAACCATTATTACGCCGCCGCATGGCAAAGAAACCGTGCCTGATGTGCCCAATTTTTCATGGGTAGATTACGGTATGCGTGCGGGCTTGCCGCGCATGATCAGTGCGATTGAGGAACGTGGTTTACCTGCCTCCACCAGCTTTAACGCCAGTGTCATTGATGCTTATCCGGCGGCAGCAGAAGCGATGCTGGAAGCCAATTGGGAGTTTATTGGGCATGGCATGTTCCAGGCCTCCTTAAGTCAAGCCAGTGAAGAGGACACCATTGAGCAGACCTTACAGAAAATCACCCGCTTTACTGGCAGCCGCCCTAGGGGCTGGCTTAGCCCAGGCTTACGTGAAACCGCCGACACCCCTGATCTGTTAGCCGCCGCGGGCGTAGAGTATGTGTGCGATTGGGCTATGGACGATTTACCCAACTGGATGCAGGTAAAAAGTGGTTCATTACTGCAAATGCCCTACAACTTAGAGCTGAATGACTCCATTATTTATGCCATAGAAAAGCACTCGTCCGAGGAGTTCTTGTTGCGCTTGCAGCGCACCTTGGCCTTGTTCGAACGAGAGGTGGCTCATCACCCCCGTGTGCTGGCTTTAGGCTTGCACCCACATTTGGTTGGGGTGCCACATCGCTTTGCTTATTTCGAGGAAATGCTCGATACCTTAATGCGTTCGCCTCATGTTTGCTTCATGACGGGTAGTCAAATTCTAGATTGGTATCAGGCTCAAGAACCTGCGCCTAGCGCATAACACGCAGCTTCTACTGTAAGCCCGCTCCAGCGCGAACAATGGACACCCCATACGGGGTGTTTTTTGCTTCAACAGGGACCATAATCCCCCAAGGCTAAATAAGAAAGAAATAGCAATGATAATGGTAGTCGTTCTTATTTTGGATTATCATCGGACATTACATTTAAAGCTTGAAGGGGAAGTCCATGAGCATACGTTTTCGTACTGCTGCTTTAGCGTTGGCAATCGGCAGTAGTTGGGCAGCAGTCAGTTGGGCGCAAGGCTCCGCGGCGCTTAGGCCGGAGGCCGAAGGTCGGGTGGAGCAGACCCGCCTTACTGCCCAAGGCGCTTTGCGTAAAGACTTGGCGTATGGGGTGTATCAGGCTATTTATAACCCTGCTGATCAGGGCTTATATATTGCGTCGGCACAAGCTCAAGATGGTGTCCGAGGTGGTGCCTTATTCAAGCTGGACCCGATTACTCTGGACGTGCAGCAGACCATCTACACCGATGAAAAAAACTTCGGCTTGGCGTTAAATACACGCGGCGATGCCTTATTTGTCACCAATAGCTTAAGTTCCTCTATTGCGCGTGTAGAGCTAGGCCCAAAGGCAAGCGTGTTGCGTCACTACTTTACTGAGCGTAGTGGCGACGGCACCAAAATGGGCCCTCGTACAGTACGCTACGATGCCAGCAAAAACCGTCTTTATGTGGGCGCTGTGGGCTGGCCTTCTGTCGTGTGGGTGCTGGATGCCGACACGTTGCAAGTGCTTGCCACGATTGAAAATGCCGGTAAGTGGGTAACGGGCTTACAGGTAGATCCCATGCGTTCACGCTTGTACGTTGGCAATGGCGAAGGCGAGATTCTAGTGGTCAATACGGACACGTTCCAGACAGAACAGCGCTGGCGTCCCGAGCGTCATAAGCAGCCTTTATGGCTAAACTTTGCTTTGGATGAAAAGCGTGGATTGCTCTATGTGAGCGAAGGGCGCAACCTGAATACGGTGCTGGCTTTAGATGCGGAAACCGGACAGATTAAACATCGCCTACCTGTTGGTGAATCGATGGATGTGCTGTACAACCCGGAGCGTGACGAGCTGTATATCAGCCACCGCCAGCAAGCCAAAGTTTCTGTGCTGGACGCTGCGGATTATCGTGTTAAGGCTCAGTATGACTTGGGAACCTACCCCAATAGTCTGGCCTTGGGGGCAGACCAGCAGCTATACGTAACAGTGAAAGAGCCTTTCACTCCAAGCCATCAAGCCAGCGCTCCCGAACAAGTCGTACGCATCGACTTACGCACCTTACAGTCCAACTAGGCCGGGTATGAAAAAACGAGACTTATCTCTATATCAGCCCGTATTAGTACTGGGCTTAAGCGTGCTGCCAGCTATCGCTAGCGCACAAGAGCAGGACAATACACCTCAGGAGCTATCCACCATCACGGTGAATGTTAGCGCGGATGCTTCCAAACAGGGCTTGTTGCCCGAGTTTGCGGGCGATCAGGTGGCGACGGGGGGGCGTGTTGGCATATTGGGGGCCATTGATAATATGGAGTCCCCATTCAGCTTAACCAGCTATACCAGCCAGTACATACAGCAGTTACAAGCCCCTACCGTAGCTAGTGTGGTGCAGCACGACCCGGCGGTACGCACCGCGCGAGGTTTTGGTAACTTTCAAGAAAGCTATTTCATGCGTGGCTTTCTTACCGCATCAGACGATATTGCTTACAACGGCTTATATGGCTTATTGCCTCGGCAGGCTACGGCGGCCGAGCTAGCTGAGCGCGTCGAAGTATTGCGGGGGGCGGGCGGCTTTTTATACGGGGCTGCGCCTTCTGGAGGGGGCATAGGTGGCACCATCAATATTTTGCCCAAACGAGCGGCCGACACGCCTTTAAGCAGAGTAGGGCTGAGTTATGGCAGCGGGGATCAGCGCAGCATTAAGGCCGATATTTCACGACGCTTTGCCGACGATGCCGCAGGCGTTCGTGTGAACGCAGTCAAGCGCGAAGGAGGCACAGCGGTTCAGAAAGAACATACTGACCTAGATCTTTACACCATAGGCTTGGACTGGCGTGGCGAGCAAACTCGCGTATCGCTGGATCTGGGCTATCAGAATCATAAGCTCAAGCAGATTCGACCCAGCGTGACCCTAGGTTCAGGGCAGTTGCCACTGCACATGCCCGATAATAAAGTGAATTTCACCCAGCCCTGGACGTTTTCTAACGAGCGTACTGTGTTTGGTACCGTGCGTGCCGAGTACGATTTAAGTCAGACTAGTACCGCTTGGCTTGCCTTAGGAGGCAAGCGAGGCAAAGAAGAAAATAGTCTGGCAGGCTTGCGTTTAGCCGACGCTTACACGGGGGACAGCACCTTTTATCGTTTTGATAACGCTAGACGCGATCACGTCAACACCGGCGAGGTGGGCATGCGCACCTCGTTTGATACGGCAGGTATCGCGCACGAGCTAGTGGTGGCGGCAACGTACTACGATCACAAAGAGTTTAATGCATGGGCCATGGGCGGCACCTTACCCAGCAATTTGTATCAAGCCATACACCATGCCCCGCCACCCACGTTGTTCGGTGGGGGTAATTTACAAAGTCCGGGCTTGGTGGGGCGCAATCGCTTAAGTAGCTATACCTTGGGCGATTTGATGTACTTTTGGGACGACCGCATCGAACTGCTGCTGGGGTTGCGTCATCAGCTTATGGATACGCGTAGTTATGTCTATGGCTCGGGTGCGCTTGATAGGCGCGATAAGCAACGCCACACCAGTCCGGCGGCAGGCTTATTATTCAGGCTGAACGACGAGTTAGCGATTTACACTAACTATATAGAAAGTCTCGCACAGGGCGACCTTAGCCCAACCGTACACAATGGGCAGCCAGTATTAAATGCTGGGCAGCGCTTATCGCCATTTGTTGCCAAGCAAAAAGAAGTCGGTATTAAATTTGATAACGGTACGCTGGGAGCAGGCCTGGCCGCGTTCAGCACCAGTAAGCCACGTTCTATCGTGAATGCCCAGCAGTGGTTTGAGCAGTCTGGCAAAGACCGACATCAAGGTCTGGAACTGAGCTTCTTTGGGCAGCTTAACTCCTCGGTTAAAGTGCTAGGGGGAATCACTACTTTGCATGCCAAGCAAAAAAACACGCATAACGTGGCTACGGAAGGCAAGCAGGTCATTGGCGTCCCACGCTGGCAAGCAAATCTGGGCCTCACATGGGACATCCCTCAGATTGAAGGCTTAAGTCTGGATACCCAAGTGATCGCTACAGGCGCACGGTATGCTGATGCAGAAAATCAGATTCGCGTACCCGGTTGGGCACGATGGGATATCGGAGCGAGCTACCAAACCAAACTGGCAGATACCCCCGTCACCTTACGTGCTACGGTAGAAAACGTGGCCAATAAATCCTACTGGGCTTCGGTGGGCGGATATCCTAACAACGGATATTTAGTGGTCTCGCAGCCACGCAACCTTATGTTCAGCGTCAGCGCTGAGTTTTAAACCTCGCCAGTCTGGCGGCATCAAGCACCTGCTTGGTAGCTAAAGCAGTGCACCCAAGGCGCAGCGTCAGTTATAGACGCTGCGCCTTGTTGTTTTAACGGTATCAGGCTGACAGCATCTGGCCAGCTAGCTTGCGAACAAACAAGGACAGCATCAATGACGAACCCAAAAGTAGGGGTGTTACGTCATGCATAAACAATAAGAAAAATTGAATTTAAAGAATCTTGATTAAGAATATGTTTAGATATATACTGAATTTTCAAAGGAGGCAGCTATTTATTTACGTTGATTTCCCACGTAGTCGATAGCCTGCCATGTTCAACACTGCGTATAAAAGACAAAGTGATTATGGTGGCTACGAAAAGTAAAACAATCAAAGTGAAGATTTGGCGTGGAGACCACGAAGGGGAGATGCAGACCTACGAAGTGGCACGTCGAGATAATCAAACCGTGCTGGACGTGGTGACCGAGGTGCAAAAAAAGCTGGAGCCCTCTTTAGCCTACCGATACTCCTGTAGGGTAGGGGTATGTGGCACCTGTGCCATTATGGTGAACGGTGAGCCACGCTGGGCGTGTCGCACGCACGTCAGTAAAGTCGCCAAAGACGACGAGCTGACCCTAGAGCCTTTACGCAATATGCCGCGCATCAAAGATCTAGTCGTCAATATGGACGAGTTTTTTGCCAAGTGGCAGCACGTGGGCTCAGACTTTAAAAGCGAGCGCACTCGCGACGACAAGCCTTACGAAGTTAGCCCGAAAAGTGCCAAACGCCGCAAAGCCAACGCAGCCATTGAATGCATTAACTGCGGTATTTGTTATGCCGCCTGTGATGTGGTGGGCTGGGATAACAACTATCTTGGGCCAGCCGCTTTAAATCGCGCCTGGACTTTAGTGAATGACGTGCGCCATGTAGGCAGTTCCGAAACCTTGAAAAAAGCGTCGGCCGAAGGCGGCTGTGGTTCTTGCCACACCCAGGGTAGCTGTATGACCTATTGCCCGGTCAGCCTTAGCCCTACCGGTAGTATTGCCGGACTGAAGCGCGCCTCGTTATTTAGCTTTTTGAAACGGGATTGAGATGGAACGCGTCTTGTTTTTTTTCCAGCGTCTTACAGCGCTGATCCTTGCTCCTTTCGTGTTAATTCACCTTGCCGTCATTATGTATGCGGTAAAGGGCGGACTGACTGCTGCCGACATCTTGTCGCGCACGCAAGGCAGCGTATGGTGGATCAGTTTTTATGGTGTGTTTGTGATTGCCGTGGCCATTCATGCGGCCATCGGCATACGGCGTGTACTCATAGAGTGGTGCAAGCTTTCGCTATCCGCCGCTAATGTACTCAGTCTGCTCATCGCGCTGGGCATGCTGTTTCTGGGCATGCGAGCGGTTGTGGCCGTAGGAGGGCTCTAATTATGAAGGGGTATCAGCGGCATCGTGCTTACTTTGCTTTTTTAGGCCACCGTATTTCAGGCATTTTGCTGGCCTTGTTTCTGCCGGTGCACTTCTACGTGCTGGGTTTGGCGCTGAATCAGCAGGCAGCACTGGATGAGTTCCTGGCGATTAGCGAGCTGCCTTTAGTGAAGTTTGCCGAATGGGGCTTGGTCTCCTTACTGGCATTGCACTTTTGCTTTGGTATGCGTTTGCTGACCTTAGAGCTGTTTGCGTGGTCCACACCACGTCAGGCGCGTAAAAGTTGGGTAACAGGCAGCGTACTGATTGCCTTGGTAGTAGGCTTTATTTTTCTGCTTAGGGTTTTTTGAGACATGAAATACGAATATTCAAAAACAGACATTCTCATCCTGGGCTCTGGCGGAGCGGGCCTGTTTGCAGCCTTGCATGCCAAACAAGCGAATCCTGACCTAGACGTGACCATTGCTGTAAAGGGCCTAGTGGGTAAAAGTGGCTGTACACGCATGGTGCAAGGGGGCTACAACGTGGCCTTGGGCGAAGGCGACTCGGTAGAGCGGCACTTTATGGACACTATCGATGGTGGCAAATGGCTGCCGCGCCAAGACTTAGCTTGGCGTCTTGTGGTGGGAGCCATAGAACGCATCCAAGAGCTTGAAAACGAGATAGGTTGCTTCTTCGATCGTAATCCCGACGGCTCATTGCACCAGAAAGCCTTTGCTGGACAGACTTTTGACCGCACAGTCCATAAATCAGATTTAACCGGCATTGAAATTATCAACCGTCTGATGGAAAAGGTGAAAGCCAGTGGCACCAACTGCTTGGAGGAATACCGCGCCATAGAGCTGGTTCCTGCCAAAGGTGGGCTGAAGAACGGCATTGCCGGGGTACTGTTTATTAATATGCGTACCGGTGCCTACCACTTCATACAGGCCAAGACAGTGTTGTTGGGAACAGGCGCAGGGCCCACCATGTATCTGTATCACACGCCCTCAGGGGATAAAACCTGTGACGGGCTTGCCATGGCGTTACGTTATGGACTGGCCTTGCGTGACATGGAAATGGTGCAATTTCACCCCACTGGTTTGCTGGGCGGCCCCGACACCCGCATGACGGGCACTGTACTGGAGGAAGGGTTGCGCGGTGCCGGAGGCTACCTTATTAATGGTCAGGGCGAACGCTTCATGTCTAACTACGATCCGCGTGGCGAACGGGCCACTCGCGACGTAGTCAGTCGGGGTATTTATGCAGAAATGCGTGCGGGTCGCACCAGTCCAATGGGTGGTGTATATATTCAAATGAGCCATCTGGGTGCTGATAAAGTCAGCAAAATGTTCCCCGGCATGGTACAGCGTTGTGCCGACTGCGGTTTCGATTTGGCTGGCGGACAGGTAGAGGTCGTTCCCACCGCCCACTACTTAATGGGTGGCATAGAGTTCGAAGTAGATTGCTCTACCGAATCGCCAGGCTTGTTTGTCGCAGGCGAAGACGCGGGAGGGGTTCACGGCGCTAACCGCTTAGGTGGCAATGGCGTAGCTAACTCTACCGTGTTTGGCGGTATCGCTGGTGATTCCATGGCGCAGTTCATTGCTCAGCATAAGGAATGGCGCGAGCCCGACACCACAGTTATCGACCAGGGCATAGCCCGAGCCGAACGCCCCTTCACCGACGGCCCCCATCAGTTTTCTGACCTACGCGAAAAGCTTGCGCATTTAATGTGGGACGACGTTGGCGTCATGCGTACTGCCGAGCAAATAAAACATGCCCAGCAGCAGTTAATTGGGCTGAAAGAAGAGCTAACAGCCATTCGCATCCCGGATGGTGACCGTGCCTTTAACCTAAGCTGGCACGATTGGCTCAACCTAGACAGTTTGTTGACCATATCTCAAACCATTGCTATGGCCGCCTTGGCGCGGGAAGACAGCCGTGGTGCTCATTTCCGCGAAGATTTTCCCGAAACGGGCGATTTGGCCAGCAGTACCTTTACAAGCATCAGTTTACGAGAAAAAGGCCTGGAGCTAGAAATGAAACCGGTGAGCTTCGATATTGTGAAGCCGGGGCAATCATTATTAGACAGCCCAGAACTGGTTCCGCATTCCGCTTAATTTGACATTACAAGACAATACGCAGGAGATACCCATGGAAATTCCAATTTCTCGTATCCAGGCCGCCGCATCAGAAATCATGCACCGCGCGGCGATCGACATCCCCGAAGATTACCGTACCGGTATCGAGGCCGCACGCAAGACAGAGACCGGTGCGCTGCCATGCTTCGTGCTCAAAGCCATGGTCGATAACTGGGATGCCGCCACTCAGGACAGACGTCCCATGTGTGCGGACTCCGGTCTGCCGCGCTACTACGTAAAAATGGGAAATAATGCGCGCCTGGAGTCCGGATTTGTAGGGGTAGAACGCGCCTTGCGCATCGCCACAGCCAAAGCCACGCACGACATCCCGCTGCGTCCCAACCGTGTGCATCCCTTGTGGCGTACCGACCATAACAATAACGTCGGTATTAACGCACCTGAAATTGAGTGGTCGTTCGAGCCAGATGCAGACTGGATAGAAATCACCAGTGTGCACAAGGGGGGGCTATTTGGCACTGATTACCGCATGCTGTTTCCAGGTGATGGTATAGATGGCATTAAGCGCTTTGTGCTGGATGGCTTGATCGCCTATGGCAAGCGTGGTTTGGCCTGTCAGCCGGCTATTGTAGGTATTGGTATTGGTGGCTCGAAAGACACTTGTATGCAGCTGGGCAAACAAGCTGCCTGCTTACGTGTAGTGGGCGACCGTCACCCCGACGAAAAAATTGCCCAACTGGAAGATGAACTTAAAGAATTAGGCAACTCCATCGGCATGGGTGCCATGGGCTATGTGGGTAGTTCCATGGTGGTCGATTGCCATATTGAGGTGGGCTACACACACACGGGCGGCATGCCGGTCAGTATTCACACGTTCTGCCTGTCATCGCGCCGCTGCACCGCACGTATTTATGCCGATGGCAGAATTGAATATCGCACCAACCCAGAATGGTTCACACCATACATGCGTCGTGAAGATGTGGAGTGGCAAACGGAGGCACTGGCATGAAAGAAGTACATCTGAACTTACCCGTTACAGACGAGCAGCTTGCCCAGTTAGAAATAGGTTCTATTGTTTATCTAAATGGCACTGTTTATACTGCGCGAGAAGGAATTTACAAAAAAGTCATCGAAGACGAAGTCACCTTACCCCTAGAGAACTTCTCTGCAATCAGCAATGTGAACTTTCATTGCTCGCCGGCCGTAGCACCCGAGGACAATGGCGATTATCGCGTGGGTGCGGTAACAGCCACAGCCAGCTTCCGTTTTGCCAAATGGATGGATCAGTGGCTGAAAAAAACCGGCACCAAAATCGTAATTGGTAAAGGCGGCATGCCCTATGATGACTACGCAAAGATCATGGTGCCTAACGGAGCCATTTATTTAACAACCGTCGGTTATGGAACCGGTGCCTTACTAGGGCGTGGGGTGACCAAGGTTCGCGATGTCTTCTGGCTGGACGAACTTGGTATTGCGCAGGCAATGTGGTTATTCGAGGTCGAAAACTTCGGTCCTTTTATTGTTGAAAGTGATTTGGCTGGCCGCTCTTTATTTCATGAGCATGGCGAGCAGATCAATCAAAACATCGAAAAATTATACGCTGGGCTCAAACCTCCTGCTTTGCATCGCTATGGTGAAACCAATAACCGGAAAGACGAAGTTATGTGAGCACAGTAAATAATGGACGTAAAAAGCCTATACACCCTGGTCGCTATCGCTGACAGAGGTAGTTTTGCCGAAGCCGCCAAGTCGCTGGGTATTTCTCTGCCTGCTGTCAGTATGCAAATGAGCGCACTAGAGGACGAGTTGGGAATTAAAATTTTCGACCGTAGCCGGCGCCCGCCTGTGCTAACCGAGAAAGGTTTGTACCTGACCAAGCGTGCACGTGAGCTGATTGCGCACTGGGAAAGCCTTAGCGACTACCTGAAGCGGGACACTACCGGTGCCATACTCAAACTGGGGGCGGTACATACCGCAGTGTCGGGCATTTTGCCCGTGGCCTTACGCCTGTTGCAAGAGCAGGATCAGGAAATCGAGATACGCCTTACCTCGGGTCTTACCCACGAGTTGGAAATGGCGGTGCTGCGTGGCGAGTTGGATGCGGCCGTGGTGTCGGAGCCCGAGGTGGAGCGCCCCGAACTGGAGTTTTTGCCAGTTCTGGATGAGCGTCTGGTGCTAATTACGCACACCTCAGTCAGTGGCAACAGTGAATACGAAATTTTGCAAAACAACCCCTATGTGCGCTTTAACCGCTTGGCACACGTAGCGCGCATGGTGCAAAACGAGTTTCGCAAGCGCGAAATCAACGTGAACTCCACCATGGAAATCGACACCATAGAAGGGGTGATCGCCATGGTAGCAAATGGCTTGGGAGTATCGGTGGTACCAGACCGTGGGTTTTTGCAAAAACAAACAGACTCCATACGCAAAATTCCATTCGGCGATCCGCCTATTAGCCGGCGTTTGGGCCTGCTCATACTACGTAATAATCCGCGCATACAGTTCGCGCATTTGTTATTGCATGCCTTGAAAGAGGCTGCCCAGGAAATCGAGCTCTTACAAGGAAAATAACAAGAGCCATGACATAAAAAGGAGGGAGGACAAGGACCTAGAGACTCAGACTGAGAGTATTTAGCTGCTTTTAAAGCAGGTATTGATGGCAAATACGTACAAAAAAAGGAGACAAGACATGCTGATGAGGAGTCAAGCTGCTGCTCAGGCAATTAAAGGCATAATAAAAAGGGGGGGCGTCACTGTTTCACTGCTTGCCGTAGCTTTTGCGGGCCCAGCGGCAGCCGTGAGTTGGCCAGAGCGCCCCGTGACCATAATCGTACCATTTTCGGCAGGCGGCGCGACAGATATTGTGGCGCGACAACTTAGCTACGCCTTGAGTAAAAAATGGGGTCAAAGTGTTGTAGTAGAAAACAAAACCGGTGCCGGTGGCAATATAGGAACCGGCCTAGTCGCCAGCGCTAAGCCTGATGGCTATACCTTATTAATGGCATCCGGTGCCAATCTAACGGTTAACCCCCACCTTTACGATAACTTAGCCTTTAATGTAGAGACTGATTTTGCGCCAATTACCAATGTTGCCGTAGGCCCCATGGTCATGGCGGTATCTGAAAGCGTCAAAAGTGCTGATCTGGCTGAATTTATACAATCAGCCAAAGCTGACCCAGGAAAGTACACCATTGGTTCGGCTGGCGTAGGTTCTCAAGGGCATTTAGCCGGTGAAAACTTCCAATATGCCGCTGATATAGAACTGTCGCATATTCCCTATCGGGGCGAATCGGCCGCATTTTCCGACTTGATGGCGGGGCAGATTGATGCGGTAGTCGGAAATATTGGGGCTGCCTTTTCGCCCTTAAGCAGTGGCCGCATTCGTATCTTGGCGGTCGCCAGCGATGAGCCGACCGATATGCTGCCCAATACGCCTACGGCTAAACAATTCGGAGTGGATGGCTTTGTGAACTATGGCTGGTTCGGTCTGCTTGCGCCAGCGGGCACCGATGCGGCGATCGTGGATAAGGTTCATGCACATGTTAAGGAAATACTGGCCGACGACGAAAGTAGCAAGAAGCTGGCTGAGCTGGGTATGTGGGGGCTGGCTAACACCCCTGCCCAGTTTAAAGAGCAAATTACTAGCGAGTCGGGTCAATGGAAGCAGGTAATTCAAGAGCGTAACATCACCATTGATAACTAAATTACATGGCATGTTGGTTCGTTTGGGCAATTCCCTAAGCAGGTTCACGGTAGTGGAGTAAAAAGACCGATGGAGTATTGGATCGTTATCGTGATCGGCGGGGTAATTGCCGGTTTTGTACAGGGCTTATCCGGTTTTGGTTTCGGCCTAGCATCCTTGGCGATTTGGTCTTGGGTGCTAGAACCCGAAACCGCCGTGCCCACTGTCGTGTTCGGTTCGTTGGTAGGTCAACTACTGGCAACCGGCTCCTTAAGGCAGCACATGGATATCGCTCGTGCCAGCCCGTTTCTGATAGGTGGGGTGTTAGGTATACCCCTGGGCCTTTGGCTGTTGAGCCTCATGAACCCGTTGCTGTTCAAGTTTGGCATAGGTGCCTTGCTGTTTGTTTACTGCTTTATCATGCTGTTTATTCAGCATATTCATAAAATAACTTGGGGCGGGCGTTTGGCCGACGGTGTCGTGGGTTGGATAGGTGGTGTAGCAGGGGGCTTTGGTGGCATTCCCGGTGCCATTCCGACACTGTGGTGTAGCCTCAGAGGGTGGCAAAAAGATCAGCAGCGTTCTGTATTTCAGCTATTTAACCTCTTGATGCACATCGTCACCTTCGCATCATTTATTGCGCTGGGCATGATCCAACCACAGACAGTTAAAATTATCGCTGTGGTAACGCCCTGTATTATTTTGCCAACCTTGTTGGGCTTGCGCATGTATCAGCGCTTTAGCGATAAAACCTTCAGGCTGATTGTGTTGTCGCTGCTGTTGGGCTCCAGCATTACTTTGCTTATCGCCACAGCACCACAGGTGCTAGCCCAATTGCTCTAGCCCTGTGGGTACACTGCTTGATAACACTTACTAGGTTAGTGCCTAGTCGATTTCCAGTTGTAGCGCCTGACCCAAGTTCAGGTAAAACTCATACTGCGTTTTAATAAAGTCCTCTGCTTTGGCACCGGTCACCATTCTGGGTATGGCCCCAGCACGCTCTACCGCCGTACGCCAGGACTCCTGTGTAGGCAGATACTGCAACTGTTTTTCCCAGTATGTGACCAGTTCTGGCGACATGTTTTTCGGGCCATAAATCGCGCTCCAGCCATTCACGTCCTGTAGCTTGGGATGTCCCACCTCTTGGGCCGTTTGCACATCCGGTAATTCCTTCAGGCGTTCTGGAGATGTCGTCACCAATGCTCTTAGGCGTCCAGCCGTAATATTTCCCAGTAGCGAAGCCAGGTTATTACAGCTAAATGCTACGTCATTGGCTAACACCGCTGCCGTGGCTTCACCACCACCTTTGTACGGAATTTCAGTGGCAATGTCTTTAGGCAGACCAGCCGAGGCAAACAGTGTTTGCGCTGCCAGATTCAACGATGTGGCCGAACCCGTTGTGCTGTAGGACAGCGCATTGGGGTTAGCCTTCATGTGATCCAGCAAGCCCTTTAACGTGGTATGAGGCGAATCGGCGTTCACAACACAGACCATGGGGTTGATATCGAGAATACCCAAAACGGTAAAATCGTCCCACTCATACTGCTTTTTCTTCAGCAAAGCAGGCAAAATAGCCTGTGATCCAACACGGCCCAGCAGCAAGGTGTAGCCATCCGGGTCTGCCTTGTGTACATAAACAGAGCCAATCTGCCCCCCCGCACCCCCTCTGTTTTGCACCACAATGGGTTGTCCCACCACGCTCCCGAGTTCCTTGGACACAATTCTGGCGGCCATATCCGCATCGCCGCCCGCGGTGTAAGGCACAATCAGGTTAATCGGGCGGTCAGGGTACTGTGCCGCCACGCTCATTGGCGTGGTCAGCAGCAAACCTAGTAGCCCCATGGCTGTCGAGCTATAAAAAGTGCGTTGCAGACTCGTTTTTTTATTGTCTTGCGACATTGTCTTCTCCTTTGGCTGCATCAGTCTTGCTGATGCTTATCAAGTGCTACGTTAGATATTCGGGCGCTGGCGCCCCTTTTATATGCACGTTGATACAGGCGGCTTGTGTATGGTTCACTGCGCTTGCAAGCGCTTTGCTTAGTTCCTGTTTCGTAGTGACATTAAATCCTAAGCCGCCCAGTGCCTGTGCGGCGCCCTCGTACTTCGCGTCCGGATTCAACTCACAGCCTATTAGTCGTTCCGGTCCGTAATTGCGTAGCTGTATCAAGTGCTCCGCATTCCAACGGTGATCATTGCCAATCACAGCAATAAACGCCGCATTTTCTCGTGTGGCCGTATCAAACTCAGATAAATGAAAACCGACGGTACCGTCACCCATGGCAGCAATAACCGTGGAATTCGGGTAAGCGATTTTTGCAGCAATAGCGTAGGACAGCCCGCCGCCAATAGCGCCAGAAACTCCGTTAATAACGCGTTTGGGGGCCTGGCAAAAAGCTTGTATCCATTGCCCAAACTCCCCACCGTCCGAGATCAGGATGGCGTTTGGATCGCGATCCAGTAGCGCTTGAATATCCGCACACACCTCACGTGGGCTTAGCATTCCATCGTTAGTGGCGGTGTCGCTTTGCTCGGGGCGCTCAACCAAGCGTTGCGCGACTAGCTCGGCCCAGGCTTGCTGGTGTGCTTGGGGCGTGAGCGAGGTGCTCAAGGCTGTTAAGGTATCTTGGGCATGTGCCTGCTGCGTATAACGCAGGCGGTCGGCAAATTGCTGCTTGGCCAGAGTCAGTACGGCCTCTTCTGGGTCAACCACAGCCAGTGTCACATCCGAAGCGAACGAGCTGGAGCGCCCAAAATCCAGTGTGAAGTCAATTTTCTTCCCCACCAGCACCACCATATCGGCTTCCTGAATGACCTGCTTGACCTGCCCCAAAGACGGATCTTTAAAGCCGCGGGGGCTTTCCATAGGTATAACCGGCAGGCCAGTTGCTTGGCGCACTGCTGCTAGCGTAGCGGCGGCACGGCTGCCATTGCATTGTGGTCCAGTCACAATGACCGGTCTTTTCGCTTGCTGTAACAGAGTCACCAACTCAGAGACATCCGGGCGTGTCAGGTCCCGTTCAAAACTTGGCAAAGCGGGCAGCTCAGTGTGACCGCTCTGCGTCTCCAGCAAATCAAAAGGCAAAGCCAAATGCACCGGACCTGCTCGTCCCGAATGAGCCAGTTGAATTAACTGTGCGGTAAATTCTGCAATTTCCATCACCGTGCTAGGGCGCAAACCCTGCTTGACCAGCGGGCGTGTCATGGTTAACTGGTCCAGCTCTTGGAACGCACCTAAACCATCTTGTTTCAGCGGAGAATCCCCCGATAAAAGCAATACTGGGCTTTCTGCGTGCTTTGCTGAAAACAAGGCCGACATACCATTTGCAAAACCAGGACCGCCAGCAATCAGCGCCACCCCTATTTCACCTGTCAACTGTGCCCAGGCGTCGGCCATATACACCGCAGCCCCTTCATGACGAGTATGTATGATCCGTATCCCTGCATCGATACAGGCATCGTACACAGGCATAATCTGGTTACCGGACAAACTGAAAACAGTCGTGACACCCGCCTTTTTCAAGGCCTGAGTAAGTAGTTGTGCGCCGAGCATAGGCTCCCCTGTGTATGGTGATTGGCGAATAAGCGAGCCGCTTATGTTCCGATTGCGTTAATTAAAATAAGATACATTAAATTATATTTAACTATTGTGCAATAGGTATCAAGCCAGTCGTTGACATATGGAAGTGAGTCTTCGTAAGTTTTCGCTTGATCAGCTCTAAAGGATGTCGAATGCTACTGCATTAGATCTTGTAGTCGGGGGAACGCAAACTAGGCCAACGTTACTGTGCTAGCGGTTGGAGGTAACTTACTGACAGGATTTGTTATTTTTTTATCCTGACGTAGCTCTTTGATTAGAGATAAGAATACACAGTAGGATCAGTTAGTCTGATTGTCTAACAGGCTTAGCTACTAATATTAATAAATTGAATATTTAAGGTTTGGGCAAGTAGGATCTAGTCAGCGAGTAAGAGATTTATACTTCGTCCTCCCTGCACACAGCAACACAATGCAGGAAGAACCGGAGTATAAAGGTCATCTTGTTTATCGCGAGTAGTTTAATTTAATGAGATCCCTATGTCCTGAAGGGCCGATTCAAGCCATGCTGGGCGCAAATTACCTTTGGCGATTTCGCCTAAACGCTTGACCTCAGAAGAGTATTTGTTTTGTGCTTGTTCTAAGATATCAGTGACGAGCTCTTTAGGTATCACGACGACCCCATCGCAATCTCCAACCACAAGGTCCCCTGGGCAGACAGCGGTGCCGCCTACACTGATTGGCCAGTTGATACGACCTGGTAAACTTCGCGTCGGTCCATTCGGGTTAGAGCCAATCGAGAAAATAGGAAACTGGCCGTGGCGTAATTCCTCTGTATCGCGTACAGCTCCATAAACGACGAATCCAGCTATCCCTGCTGCTTCAGCTTCAGCGCTCATAATTGCACCACATTGTGCCGTGGTACTGTCTCCTTTCCCGTCAACAATGATGACATCACCAGGCTGTGCCAAGGCCAGTGCTGCATGAAACATGAGATTATCACCAGGGCGGACTTCAACTGTGAATGCTGGGCCTGCAATCTTCATATGAGGTGCTAGGGGGGTAATCCGTGCGTCCAGAGCTCCTCTTCTGCCAGCTAGGTCAGCCAACATTGCACTTTGATATTGACGCGCTTCCATTACTTGAAGGTTTGAGACGCGTCTAAAATCATGACGTATTAATGTGTTTGTGTTCATACGTTTGGCTTTAATGAGTCTGTATCAAGCAGCACAGTTAAGTTGCTGCATTAATGTTTTTGAGCACTCGAGAACTCTTTGAGATAAAGAGTGGGAGATACCGTATAGAGGTGCCCGCGTTGTACCTACTTTGTAGCCTCTAAGGGTTATAGCTTGTTTAAGAGGAGCAGGGTGGGATGCTTCGTACAGTAATGGCAATAAAGGAACAAGACGGTAGTGCCAGGTTCTAGCCTCTTCATAATTACCAGCCGCCATGGCGGCTTCTATTCGTAAAAAGTGTTCAGGAAATGCTGCTGCCGCCGCTAAAATAGCACCGTCTCCTCCTAGTGCTAATGAAGGTAAAAATAATATATCGCTTCCCTGTAAGCACGCGAAATCGTCTGGAGTATTTTGGCGAATTCTACTAAACAAAGCGATATCTGAGCTAGACTCTTTAATGCCAACGAGTAGATCAATATCACGCACTAAACGTTCGATGAGTTGTGCCGACATTAAAAAGCCAACTCTTGTGGGCACATTAAATATAATCAAGGGAATTTCAGCGCTTAGTGCCAGCTGAGTGACATACTGATAAACATCTTCTTCCGAAGGTCTAACGAATGGTGGGGGGGAAATCATGCATGCTTTTGCGCCATATCGAGCTGCCAGTGCTATATCTGTAGCTATTTCTTCTGGCGATCCAACTAAGGCGGAAGAGACCACATCTATGCTTGTGCCTGCTTCTGCAACACTGATTTCTATAGTTCGTTCGCGCTCACTCTGGGTCATCGACATGGGTTCGCCAGTCCCGCCTAAAATCACCACTGTTTTGACGCCAGCCTGGCGTTGAAAGGCAATGTTTTGGATTATGCCGTTTTCGTCTAAATGATCTGTCGAGTCGAAGCTTGTCACCATTGAAGTCATTAAGCCACTTGGTTTATACATTCTTGTGTGTCCTCGCGTGCAAAGATAGTTTTAAAAAATAAAAGTCAGCTTGAACGGGTATTGCCAATGCCTGAACTGCCGGTTCCTGCTGGAGAAAAAATACGATTAAAGCGGGCACGGCTTTCGAGTAGCGCCATAGCGCGGCCTATCAATACATTCAAGGAAAAATAGAGCATTAATATGACGAAGTAAACTTCTACTGGTGCAGTCATAAGGCGAGAGTTGATTTGTCTACCGACTTCAGTGACTTCTGCTAAACCAATCAAAAAAGCGAGTGAAGTATTTTTTATAGTCACAATATAGCGCCCTGCTAGTGCAGGTAGCATGACGAAAATTGCTTGTGGAAGAATAATATAGCGGTACGTTTGAAATCGAGAGAAGCCAAGTGATCGCGCTACCTTAGTGTGTTGAATCGATACTGAGCGCAATCCTGATCGAACAATTTCGGCAATGTAGGCGGAGGTAAATAAACTCAGAGCAATTAATGCGCTTTCAAAAGCAGAAAATGAAAAACCAAAAATTTGATAAGGTAGAAAATAAGCCCAAAATATAATGACTAATACAGGTATGCTTCTGAATAGATTGATGTATAAGCTTGCCGTATAACTTAGCAGTTTTACGTTTGACTGCCGTGCTAAGCCAGTTAAAACGCCAAGGATGGTAGAGCAAAAAATGGCTAAAACACCTAATGCGATTGTTAAGCTAAATCCACCTAATTCTCCCGTGCGTAAAAAATCCCCTATTAGCAAGCGTTCTAAATTGGTGCTGGTTAGCACCCGATCCCAGTTTCCTAACATGTTGTTCTCCTTTTAGTGCTTTGGGCGATCTATTTGCATAGCACGGCTTATTAACATGCCAGCCCCAGATATGCTCAGGCACAAGATGATGTACAACACAGTTGCTACCGTTAGCGCCTCTACACCTCTAAAGTCGAAGTTACCGATGTGCCGGTAATGGTGGGTGAGTTCTGCCACACCTATTGCTACAGCGATAGATGTGTTCTTGGCTAAGCTAATGCCTTCATTAATAAGGGCAGGCAAGGCTGTCCGGACAGCTTGTGGCAACATTACCCATTTCAGGCTGAACGGCACTGACAGTCCTAAAGCGCGTGCTCCCTCCATTTGTCCGGTGGGTACGCTGCGTAGGCCAGAGCGTGTCACCTCACAAAAAAACGCTCCGTGATAAACTCCTAAGGCTATGATTGCTACTGTGAATTCAAAGCCTACCGATTGCATAAGTTTGATAACTGATGCAGGCAGCAGCACAGGGGCTGAAAAATAGACAAAGAGCAGTTGCACAACGAAAGGTGTATTGCGGATGAAGCCAACATACCCTTTTATAAGGATAGTGAGTGCTGGCAGCTTAAGCCAACTTACTATCCCAGCCGTCATACCTATAAATAGTGCTAGTAAGCCTGACCAGAAAGTAAGTAGTATGGTGTAATAAAAACCGTTCAGTAGACGTAGGCTTGGCTCGCCCCATAAATAGGGCCAATCGAAGGAATTCATGAGTCGCCTCGATAAAGCTCGTGTTCAGTGGTAAATCTCATTAGTCCCAGACTCTCATTTCATAATCATTGAAGTCGGAAATGTTCATTTTTAAGCTGGAGTCTTTGCCTAGCCATTTGTCGAAGGCTTTTTGCCAAGTACCATCCAAGAACTGATCTTGTAGTAGATAGTTAATTGCATCTCTGGACTTAGAGTCGTTTTCACGCACAACTACAGCGTAGTAGCCCCCGCTATAAATTCCGTCTTTACCGAGCAAAACATAATCGTCGGGATTTTGTGCAGCCATCTTCAAGCTTTGCAGCAAAATGTTATCTGTAGCGATTCCATCAATCAAACCGCGTTCTAGTGCAAAGAAGGTTTCTGGCCAACTTCCATATGTTTGGAGCGTAGCTTCTGGTTGAGCAATAGGGAATTTTTTTAATGAGCCTGATCCCATAGCAGCCCCCATTTTTTTACCTGCCATGTCAGCCACACTGCGAATGCCACTATTTTTTTTCACTAACAAGGTTTGTGGGGTATAGAGATAGTCAATTGTGAAATCGACCACATCATCTCGATTACGATAATGGGTCATTGTGCCCATGATCAAATCCAGTCTGTTTTGTTGCAGCATTTGTACTCGTGTGGACATTTGGGTAGGAATATATTCCACCTTTACCCCTAGTCGATGAGCAAGGTCTGTCACCAAATCGATCTCAAAGCCCGCATTTTTACCATTTTCATCAATGAACCCAATGTATGGCACATCGGCTTTGATACCTGCGCGTAGTACACCCCGCTCTTTCACTTGTTCAATCATGGGTTTTGTTTGAGCAAATGTAAGACCACCCCAGCTAAGGCTAATTACAGCAGCTGTAATTAATATGAATTTTTTCATTTTATGTCTCCTAATTTTGTCTGTAGATGTATCTTGGGAGTTAGTGCGGCAAGATTTTCGATATGAACTGCTTGGTCCTCACCTCTTGTGGGTGTTCAAAAAACTCCTTGGGAGAGTTCTGTTCTACAACGGTGCCACCATCCATGAATACGATGCGATCCCCTACCTCTCTAGCAAACCCCATCTCATGAGTAACAACCACCATTGTCATACCATCACGCGCTAGACTTCGCATTACGTCTAGCACCTCGTTGATCATTTCTGGGTCTAGTGCTGATGTGGGTTCGTCAAAGAGCATGATGCGTGGCTCCATGCATAAAGCACGTGCAATTGCTGCTCTTTGTTGTTGTCCGCCGGATAACGTTTCTGGAAAAGCCTCCACCTTATCCCCAATGCCAACTCGATCCAGGAAGGCTTGGGCAAGATCTTGCGCTTTATCCCTAGTCAGACCACGGATCTTCATGGGTGCGAGGATTAAATTTTGCATAACGGTTAAGTGTGGGAACAGGTTGAATGATTGAAAAACCATGCCTACACTAGGGTTTAGTACTGCCCAATTTGATTGCTTGGGGTGTATATGCTTACCATCAGTTGTAATTGAGCCTGTATCGTAGGGGTCAAGACCGTTCAGGCATCGTAGAAATGTGCTTTTTCCTGATCCACTAACTCCGCACAGTACGACGACTTCTTTCCAGCCAACTTTCAGATTGATTTTTTTTAGTACTTGATTCGTACCATATGATTTTTCGACATTTTCTGCGAAAATCGCGAAAGGATTCCCTTTGCTAGGGGGCGAGTCAGAGGGGACATTCTGGGGCATATCATGCTCCTTTAGATGTCGACCTCAAAGTTGATGGCTTACCGTGCTATTGTTTTCAGCTAAGAGAGCCATCAGCAAGGTCGATGAGGTTATGTTTTTGATTCGGGTTTGACGCTGTAGTAATAACGATCCGTCCGATACAAAGAAGTGAAAAGTACGGCTGGCTTACGTTGTATGAAGTAAAATCTTTTTAGCTGTAGGACTGGCATACCGATAGGAATTTCCAATAGTGGGCCTATTGTGCGATCAGCTGCCACAGCGTCAATCTGACGTTCCATCTCTTTAAAGCGGCAAGATAAATAAGTTTCGATTTCGCCGCGCATAGATGAGGCCGTCAAATCTACCGATTCCGCAGCAGCAATTAAATGATCCGCGATGTAAGCATCGTGTACTGCCAACGGACTTTCTTCGTACAAACGTAGACGGCGCACCTGCCAGACTTGATCATTCGTTTTTCCGAGCCAAGCAGCTTCGAGTGGCGCTGATAAAAACCCTTTATGTATGATCGAGGCTACGGTTAGATCTGGTGTATCCTCAATCGCCCCTGTTAGCCGTTCATTGCGCAGTGAGCTTGGCTTTTGTTTGACAAATGTTCCTTTTCCCCGCTTTCGTTCGATCAATCCTTCCTGTTGCAGTTGGCTCAGAGCTTGCCGTATTGTCTCTCGTGACACACTGTACTGTATGGCCATGTCGTTTTCAGTGGGTAGCTTGTCTCCGATGGCATAGCGCACATTGATTTCACGATTTAAGATTTCTCGTATGTGGCTATATTTGACAAGAGGCTTAAAGAAATGAGACATTTTTTCTCCTAGTAAATGTGTCATCGTATTTTAAGGCTTGGTTTACTAGGCTTTTAACCGAGTAAGACTTTACGTACCTGTTCAGGTCGGTCTATGACCTCAACTAGCTCGTCGAAGATCTTACTTACTGCCGATAGCATGGTTGGTAACCCCATACGGATACCATCTGGGTAAAGCATGAGTCTAAAAGTACATGATGCTCCGGGCATGCCGACCGCGGAAATTGTGACTCCACCCGTAGTTTCTAGTAATCGCATAGCAGCAAATACGGTGGCTTCAATGGGCACAATTTTGCTGCATTTGCCACTGCGTTCAATGGCTATTTGCAATAGACGTTCACCTGGTAGTGCCACTCCCGCACCTGCTAAGTAGGCATGGCCATTTGCTAATGTGTTGAAAGAGTCCAATAGCTTCTCGGCGGCTGCCTGCGCTGCTCGTATGGGCTCAGGGGTAAAGGCCTGGAGGGCTCGCCAACCAGCTAGCACTTGTCCCAGTTGAGCTTCTACACCTAGAGCTAATGCGCGTGCTTTGATTTTTTTTATAAGTTCTGCCTTGCCGGCTACTAAGCCACTACGTGGGCCAGTCATGTGTTTATCCAGTGACCAGACGATGGCGTCGGCGCCTAGTTTAAGACCGGGTTGTTCCCCATAGAGGGAAATTCGCGCAGCCATATGGGCGTCATCTAATATTACAAGTGCACCACACTTTCGAGCTGCTGCGATTGCGCGTAATGTCTGTTCTTGGGGTAAGTGCTTTTTAGAGGGTGAGATGGTCGTGATAACGACGGCACGAGGAGATTGGGTAGATGTAAGGCTGCTTTCAAAATCATCAATACCAACTGTTTCATGAAATTTTCCGCCAGCAATACGTACGGCTTGCGAGACGGAGGGATGAGAGGTGTCGGCGACTACCAGCGATATCACGGAATCTCCGGGTTCTAATATTGATAGCATAATTGCTAGCATTCCCGAACTTACTCGCGTTGCTAGGAAACAGTCGTGTTCCTGCGGGGTGCCGTTTAGTAGGCGTAAGGCCTCTGTTTCCAGTTGATTGTTATAACGTGCGATGTGATGCAGATAGGAAGGCAGTGATGGGCGATCGTCATCATGCAATGGAAAGCCACGAATCAATCCGGTAAGGTTGTAAATTGCTTGATCGCCATTTTTTTTAAAGCGTTCGTGAATGAGCTTATAAGCGAGTTTTTGTCGCCTAACTTCATCAACCTCATTGCTAAGAATATTTCCTCGAGCATAGCCGACCGCTGGGTCTTTTATATTGCCCAACAGATCAGTACTCGGATTTGTACTGCTTTGGGTGCGGTCAAGCAAACTGTTTTGCATGATGGTCCTCTCAAGGTTTATGCGGAAATTGCTGAACATATCTATATAGGTATGGTCAACCATGTTTAATAGGTATGGTAGACCGTACCTATGGGTGAGTATGAGGGTATGAATAAGGAGAGTCAATCAAAATATGCATTGTTTTTTGTCCGCAATAACCCTTATTAACCGTTACTATCCACCTATATCCATAGCTTTAATGACAAAAGAGAACGGCATTATGAATACCTCCCCTAGTTTGAGCTCACGCGGTCGACGTCGCATAAACATGCGGTATTTGGAGGCTTTCTATGCAATAGGTGTGGCGGGTACAGCATCGGCGGCGGCTGAAATGCTGAACTTGACGCAACCGGCTGTGAGTAAGCAGATTGCCGCATTAGAAAAGCAGATAGGGTATGCATTATTTCGTCGTCATGCGGGTCGTTTAACCATGACCACCGAGGCTAAATACTTGTTTGATGAAGTGGCCAGCACGCTAAGTCATCTGGACACCTTGTGGGAGGCAATGCAGCGACTACAAGGGCTGGATGTGGGTCAACTAGAAATTGGTACGCCGCCAGGCCCATCGTATGTGCTGTTACCGCGCTTATTCCGCCAGTTTTTGGTGAGTCGGCCGAATGTGCGCGTGAAACTGCTAGCGACTAACTCCACGTTAATACAAAGAAAAGTGTCGCTGCAGCGTTTAGATTTTGGTCTGGTTGAGCATGCCCCTGTATCGCCCAACTATCAGACGATACCTTTGGATGTCGAGTGCTATTGCGCGATTTCTACTCGGCATCCATTGGCGAGTAAAGACAGCATTACGCCGCAGGATCTAGATGGTTTGCCAGCCGTTACCCTAGAGCCGCAGCATCCATTGGTTCAAGAGCAAAGGCGTATTTTTGAACGGGCTGGAGCGACGTTTAATCCTTGTTATGAAGTGAGCTTGTGGTGGGCAGGATTCGGTTTGGTGCGCGAACAACTCTGTTACGCCATCGTGGATCGCCTCAATGCCGAGTCGTTTCAGGAAATTGATCAATCAGCGTCTGTGGTGTTCTTGCCGTTCAAGCCCACCTTGCTCTATCAGTTATCTATTATTGTGCCGACGTTACGGCCTATGTCTACGCTAGCGGAAAGTTTTTTAAATTCTTTATTAAGCGAATTTGAACTGCCTGAATGGGCTTCACGTTTACCCTAGCTTGCCTCGGATATTCTTTTCTTCTCCCTAGGGGCTATTCCATTTGGTTATAGAGCTAAGCTTTTTATTCAATTGTTTTTGTTTTTCTCTCGACCGATTATACAAATAACTAAATTAAGTCAGAGAGGAAACAATCATGGATATGCGGGGTCATGGTCGAACAAATCGAGCTTTCACGGGCATTCCAACTTTTTTGCGTAGCAACCTATGCATGGATCCCACTGCCGTTAATGCTGATTTCGCCGTGTTTGGTATTCCTTTGGATGAGGGCTCCCCGTATATGCCGGGTGCACGCTTTGCTCCTCGCACCATACGCGAGCACTCCATGCGCTTTGCCCCCACGGGCTTTTACGATACAGAGTTACAGCAGCGATTTTTAGAGCACGAGATCGTAACGGGCCGAATAGTGGATGTGGGTGATGTGGATATATTTCCAAGCAATGTTGAAAAAAGTTTCGACAACATCACCAAGCTGACGCGTCAGCTTCTGGATCAAGGTGTTACTCCTATCGCCATCGGTGGTGATCACGCAGTGAGTTATCCCATTGTGCGTGCCTTTACCGAAGACATTCATGTGATTCAGTTTGACGCCCACATGGACTACGCCCCAGTGTCTGACGATTTGCGCTATACCAACGGCCAGCCCTTTCGCCACATAGGCACTATGCCCAATGTGAAGTCGATTACTCAGGTAGGTATTCGAAGTCTACGTACACGACCCGCTGAAATGGCCGACGCCCTGGCTAAAGGCAATCAAATCGTTACGATGGGCAAATTTCGCGAGCTAGGTGCTGCTGGAGTGGCCGATCTGATACCTGCCGGAGCCAAATGTTATGTCAGCATCGACATAGATGCCTTGGATATGTCGTTGACTCCAGGGTGTGTGTCAGCGGAGCCCAATGGCTTGTTGTATCACGAATTACGCGACACTTTATGTGCATTAGCCCGTCGCAATTCGATCGTAGGTTTCGACCTAGTCGAAGTGAACCCCCAGCTTGATGTAGGCACAGGTATTACCTCTTACCTGGCAGCACATATCATGGTGGAATTTTTAGGGCACATTTGCGCCCACCGAGCTGTTGAATAAGGAGACATAGGATGAGTACTTCTCACGTAATGACAAAATTAAAGAAAATCCGTGCTTGTGCTTTTTTAGCCCTAGCCGCCGCTCTACCCCTGTCGGTAGCTACTGTACAGGCGAGTTCTTTAGATCAGATAAAAGACAAGGGCGTAATTGTGGTGGGATCAGAGGCTGCTTACGAGCCTTTTGATTACATGGAGGACGGCAAAATCGTTGGCTACAACATCGATATCATGCACGAAATTGCCCGTCGCACGAACCTGCAGATTGAGCATGTAAACCTACCCTTTAATGGTTTGTTTCCAGCCCTGATTGCCAACAAAATGGATCTGGTGATTGCCGCGCTGACCATTACTCCTGAGCGGGTGACACGCTACGCCTTTACCCGTCCGACCTCTGATACAACCCATGTTCTGATGGTTCGTGCCAACGAAGAGAACATTAATACCCTAGAGGACTTGGATGGCAAAATCGTGGCGGGCCAGTTAGCATCGTCGTTTGAAAAAGAATTGCGCGAACTGGATGCACGGCTCAAAGCCGACAATAAAAAAGGATTGCGCGAGCTAAAACTTTATCAGTCCTTCCCTGAAATGCAGGTCGCTTTAGCGAATCGCCAGGTGGATGCAGTAGCGATTTCTACTCCCATGGCGGCAGTAATCATGAAAAAACGCCCGAACCTGTTCAAGCTCTCTGCTGCATTGGGCGATAAGCAGTACTTGGCTTGGGCTACCCGTGCGGAAGATACTGCATTGCGTGATTATATAAATGAGCAAATCGCTGTGCTGGAAGCCGATGGGACACTTAAGACGCTACAAGATAAATGGTTCGGTTTTGACGTACAGACTCCGGCTTCTGGCTACCTGCCTGAAGGCGCATTGTAAGATCGAGCCCCGCCATGGATTTTGATTTTGGCGTCATTCTCCAGTATTGGCCTTTATTTATTAAAGGCCTGCTGGTGACCATTCAAGTCAGTGCTCTAGGTGTCTTGCTGGGTACGGGTCTGGGCATTGTGATATTGCTGATTCGCCAGTGCAGTGTGTGGCCTGCTAGGTGGTTTGCCAACATTTACCTGAGCTTTTTCAGAGGCACACCAGTCATCGTATTGGCGTTCTTTGTTTACTATGCTTTGCCCGGCCTACTGGGTCTAGATATTTCGGCTTATTGGGCTGGGGTGTTAGCGCTAGGTTTGAACAGCAGCGCTTTTATTTCCGAGATTTTACGTAGTGGCTTAAGCTCCATACCACGTGGTCAGTTTGAAGCGGGCAATGCCTTGGGCTTAAACAGTGCGTCAATTTGGCGTTATGTCATTTTGCCGCAAGTGTTCAGAACGACCTTACCGCCTTTAACCAATGAATTCATCATTTTGATTAAGGCCACCCCCGCCTTGTCTGTCATCACCTTGGTGGAGCTGACCCGTACTGCGCAAATTGTCATGAACCAAACCTTTAGGCCCATGGAAGCCTTTATGGCAGCGGCCATCCTGTATTTTTGCTTGCTGTTTACGCTAAGTAATGCGACGCGCTATTTGGAACACCGCATCAAGAGGGCGAGCCGATGACATTCGATTACTCCGTTATCACAGATAATCTTGATGTGTTTGCGCGTGGCTATTTGCAAACGCTCACTCTCTTAGTTCTGGTCATCCCAATTAGCTTTGTGGGTGGAACCGCAATTGCTCTGGCAAGAATATCGGGTAAGCGCTGGCTAATGGTTCCTGCGCGGGCCTTTGTCGAGCTCGTACGCAATATTCCTTTTCTGATTCAGATTTTTCTTGTCTTTTATGGTCTACCGTTTTACGGCATTGATCTTGGAGCAAAAACAGCAGGTGTGTTGTGCTTGTCGCTGTATGGATCTGCGTATTTGTCCGAGTCAGTGCGCGGTGCCATTGAAGCTGTGCCACGTGGGCAATGGGAGGCCTCAGACGCCTTAGCCCTGAGCTACACCCAGAAAATGCGCTGGATTATTGCACCGCAGCTACCGGCTTACTTGATCCCGGCGGCAGGTAATATTTTGATCACCTTAAGTAAGGAAACGGCATTGCTGTCGATCATTACTGTACCTGAGCTGACCTATATGGCTCAGTCTGTCATAGGTAAGAGCTTTGCCCCTGTGGAAGTATTCACCTTACTGGCCATTATGTACTGGTTTACAAGCGAAGCCATTTCACAAGTAATGAAAGCCCTAGAGCGACATTTTGCCAAAAAAGCACTTCCTCCAGCGTCCCAACAATCCGAGGACATTCTTTCATGACTCAAGCAATGATTTCTTTGAAAAACGTCAATAAATGGTATGGCGATTTTCATGCAATAAAAAACTTCGAATTGGAAATTAATCCGGGTGAGCGCATTGTTATATGCGGGCCTTCGGGCTCGGGTAAGTCCACCATTGTTCGTTGTATTAATGGTTTGGAAGCGATCCAGAAGGGTAGTATTTACTTGGATGGGGTCGAAGTAGCGAGTGACAAGCAAGCCATGCAGCGTGCGCGACGTCATGTGGGTATGGTATTTCAGAACTTCAACTTGTTCCCGCACATGAGCGTTCTGCGTAACTGCATGCTGGCTCCTCAGCTCGTCCATAGAAACAGCCCTGAACAGGCCAAAGACTACGCCATGCAGTTGCTAGAGCGGGTTCGTATTGCCGACCATGCGCATAAGCTGCCTTCGCAGCTATCGGGTGGTCAGCAACAAAGGGCTGCTATTGCCAGAGCCTTGTGCATGCAGCCTAAAGTAATGCTGTTTGATGAGCCCACCTCAGCTCTGGATCCCGAAATGGTCTCTGAGGTATTAGATGTCATGACAGACTTGGCTAGCTCAGGCATGACGATGATTTGCGTGACTCATGAAATGGGTTTTGCACGCAAGGTGGCCGATCGAGTCTTGTTTATGGATAATGGACAATTAGTCGAAGACAATAAGCCCGAGGTCTTTTTTCAGTCCCCCTCTTCACAGCGAGCGGCAGACTTCTTACGTCAAGTCTTGGGTCATTAGGGTACTGTGTAGCTATGCATATTTGTGTTATTGGCGCAGGTGTAGTGGGTGCCACCACTGCTTTTTATCTGCGTCAGCAGGGGTATAAGGTAAGCCTGCTCGAAGCAGCTAATCAGCCGGCGGCTGGGTGTAGCGCCGCGAATGGCGGCCAGCTTAGCTACAGCTACGTGGCTCCCTTGGCAGCACCCGGTGTAATGGGTGATGCCATTAAATGGATGTATCGCTCTGATTCGCCATTACGATTTCGACCTCAGCTTAGCGTAGAGCAAGTTCGGTGGCTCTGGCACTTTTGGCGTGCCTGCTCGTCGGTGCGTAGTCAGCAGACTTTGCTAGAACTAAGTGGCTTAGCCTTACTCAGTCGTCAGGGTCTGCAAGCCATTCAGCAGCAATACGCCTTGTCTTTTCAGCATCAGAGCAATGGCAAACTGATTGTGCATCGTCACGATAAATCGTTTTCGGTGGCCAAAGCGCTGGTCGAGCAGCAAGCCAAACAAGGTGCTCAGCAAGCAGTGCTAAGCCCTGATGAGTGTATTGCCCTAGAGCCCGAGCTAAAAGGAAGCTATGCCTCATTGGTAGGCGGTGTGTACACGCCTAGTGAAGAGGTGGGCGATTGTCGTGCCTTTACACAGGCACTGATCCAGACCTTGCAAGACAGTACGGACTTTTCCTTGTACCTGAACTGCCCAGTCAGCCGTATACACCGCCAAGGCGGCAAGATTGTGGGCGTGGAGACGACACAGGGGGTAATCCAGGCGGATCAGTTTGTTGTGGCGGCCGGCATAGATAGCGTCCAGTTATTACGGCCCTTAGGTATTCGCTTGCCCTTGGCGCCTCTGAAAGGCTACAGCCTAAGCATCCCCACAGATCAAGCCGGTATGCGCTTATCCACCAGCGTCACCGATTATGCCCGTCGTATTGTCTATGCCAACCTAGGCAGCAGCCTGCGTATCGCAGGCTTAATTGAAATTGGTAGCGCGGATACAAATATAGCGCCACACGTCATACAGCGCTTAGCACAGCAATCTACCGAAGCCTTTCCGCAATTACGTGTGAATACCGCTCAGGTGTGGGCCGGTTTGCGGCCTGCAACGGCTCAGGGCAAGCCAATTATCGATCGGGCACCAGGCGTCAGTAATCTGTGGCTTAACGTGGGTCAGGGAGCTTTAGGCTTTACCTTGGCCTGCGGCAGCGCTCAGCAGTTAAGCGCCTTGATAGGTGGTACGGCACCACCTTTAAGCCTCGCAGCGTTTAGCTATCGCTCCGTGCGCTAAGACGCAAACTATCAGGTAACTTGCTTTAGGTATTAGCGCAGAGGCTCGCGTTAAACCTGTTGGGACAAGGAGCAAGGGAGTCAAAAACCCTTTGTAGCTTAAGGAGCCTCTGACTTTCTTGCATCTTGTCCCAGTGGTCACGGCAACGGTATTCTCTTAACTATTGCTTTTTGTGCTGAGGAGTTTAAAAGACGCCTTGCACGGATCGATAATTCAGACACTCTTCAATACCAAATCGGCCATTCTCCCTACCAAAACCCGAGTCTCCCCATCCTCCAAAAGGAGTCGCTAGGTTTTGCGCTGCACCATTAATGACGACTTGTCCTGTGCGCATACCTTGGGCGAATTGAACTGCTTGGTCGTGGTCTTGTGACCAAACTGCTCCAGACAATCCATAAGCGGAATCATTTGCTAGTTGTAGCGCCTCAGAAATATCATCGTATGTCAGTAGGGATAAGACGGGGCCAAAGGTCTCTTCCTGAATAATGTCCATATGGGGCTGAGCATGGCTGACCAAAGTGGGGCTGCAGTACCAGCCAGTAGGCATGTCGCGAACGTTTCCTACTTGATTGACTTGTGCTCCTTGCTTATGGGCTAGCTCAAGCTGACGTTGGATGCTATCTAATTGTGCTGCTGTAGCCACAGGGCCCAAGCGTGTATCAGGTAAAAACGGATCCCCAACTTGCCAATCCTGCATAAGCTCCAACACTTGAGCTTGAATAGACTCGGCGTGTTGAGATGGAACAATCAGTCTTGATTGATTAACACATGTTTGTCCCGAATTCACCATGCTACTTCGAACAACGTGAGTGAGTGCCTTGCCGATATCTGCGTCTGGTAAAAGAATAGCTGCAGACTTTCCACCTAGCTCTAGCATGACTCGCTTTAATGACTGAGCTGCTGTCGCCATAATTTGGCGACCGGCGTTAGTTGAGCCAGTAAAGCTGATCTGATTAATGGCGGGATGCGTGAATAAAGCTTGTCCTGCTGCTCGTCCACCCCATATCAGGTTCACGACACCGGCAGGTAGCCCGGCTTCGTGCACGGCTTCCATAAAAAGCTGTGCCGCTCCGGCTGCCACCTCGCTAGGCTTAAGCACGATAGTGCAGCCCGCGGCTACCGCACCTGCAACCTTTGCAACAATTTGGTGGATAGGAAAATTCCATGGGGTAATGGCACCTATGACGCCGATAGGAAGGCGCTCAACTAGTGCGTTGCCAATTTTTTCCTGCCATTGGACTTCTGGTAGGGCTGTTATGGTGTGTGCTAGATTATCCAGCGGCATGCTCATTTGCATACCTTTACCCAACCATAATGGGCAGCCAATCTCCGTGGCAAGCACTTGTGCAAACTGCTCTTTACGTTGCTCTAGTGCTGTGGCTAGGCGTTGTAATGCAGCACCGCGCTCTTCTAATGTGCTGTGCGACCAGCCAGATAATGCATTTGTTGCGCTTTGGATTGCTAATTCAATATCGTTTGGGCTGCAGGCCACCACCTGGGCGGTGGGTTGCTCGGTGCTTGGGTTAAAGACGGGTATGGTTGTGGTCGATGACGAAGGGGTAAAACGGCCATTGACATAATGTTCTGCGTAAACCTTCATAACCATTCTCCTGAGTCTAAGGGAGAGGCGGGGGCAGGCGGAGCTGAGACCCCTTTCATTGGCTGGAGTCGAAGCAAGTGCCAAGGGCTGGGCATTTCGGAAACCTTCACCTCGATGAGTACTGGGCCATTTTCAGTCAAGGACTCACGTATGGCCGCTTCTAGGGCTTGAGGATTATCCACGCATGTAGACGGAACACCGAACGCTTTCGCAAGTAGTTGGAAGTCCGGATTTTGGAGTTCAACTGCAACCTGTGCACCGAACACGCGTTGCTGAATGGCGCGCACATTTCCGTAATGTCCGTCATTAAATACCACTAGCGTGACAGGTAGTTGATATCGGGCGGCTGTGGCCAGTTCCTGCATATTCCACCCAAAGCCGCCATCTCCAGTAATGGAAAGTACACGCTTGTCTTTGGCGCCCACCGCTGCACCTAGGGCGGTAGGAAAGCCATATCCCAAGGTACCTTGATAACCAGGGCCGATGTAGGTGCGTGGGGTGTAGACGGGAAAGGCGATTCGCGCTAAATAGCCAACTTGCGTCAGTTCGTTTACAAAAATTCCGTCTTCCGGTAGCGCATTGCGCATACTTTTTATGTATGACGCCTGTGGTGTGATGGTGTCAATCTGAGCTTGGGCCCAATCTTTAATGTTTTGTGCAAGCGTAGTGGAGAGTACTGTTCGCTTGTTAACTAGAGTGCTCAACGCTTCTAGGGTAGTATGCGCATCGGAAATTAGAGTCACTTCTGGAGCTCGGGGCGGGCTCACATCATCAGCATCAATGTTGATATGAATAAATCGTAGACCGGCAGTAGGCCAAGAAGGAGTAGGGCTAAGCGCATCAATAAAGCGGCTACCAACGACTAGCACTACATCGGCATGCTGAAAAACAGCTCGACCAGCTAGGGAGTTCATGGCTAGTGGATGTCGATCGCTGAGTGCGCCGCGACCATTGTCACTCATCACGACTGGTGCCCCCATAGCTTCAGCGAGCGCTTGAAGAGCTTGGCTTGCTCCTGAACTAATAACGCCGCCTCCAGCATAAATTACTGGTAATTTTGCTTTGTTTAATAAATTAGCGGCTGCTTCAAGCGCTCGCGGATCAGGCGCCTCTATCGATGGTAATTGGGTATTACGCAAGGACGTAGAGCTGTCTGGACTAACTTCAGCTTCTAGAAAATCGTGGGGGATTTCTACCCCTACAGGGCGAGGGCGTCCACTAAGTAGCGCGTCCATAGCGGCATCCAGGGTTGAGCCTATGCCTTGTGGTGACTCGACCATTTGGTGCCATTTTGTCAGCCCCTGAATGAAACCGGATTGATCTTTAATCTCATGCAAGAGGCCATACCCTTTTCCAATTGCAGCCGAGCAAATTTGAGGTGTAATAAATAACACCTGTGAGTTTGAAGCGTAGGCTGTGGCTAAGCCTGCCGCTGCATTTAGTGCACCAGGGCCTGGCACAACCATGGCGGTACCGGGCTTGCCTGTAGCTCGGTAATAGCCATCGGCCATATAGGTTGTGGATTGCTCATGCCTAGGGGTGAAAAAGCGAATGTTGTCGCTTTGCAGGCGTAGCGCCTCTACAGCCCAATCCAGTTGTATGCCTGGAATCATGAAAATATCTTCGATTCCGTTACGAATCAGTCCTTCTGTGAGGGCTTTGCCGCCAGTATGCGTCATGCGTTACTCCAATAAGATAATCGGCTTTGTTAGTGGGCCTGTTGAGCGGTAGCTGTTGAGGCAGAAATAATGGAGCCCCATTTATTGAGTTCGTTGACAATAAAGGGGGCGAACTTCTGAGCGGACAAATAGGCTGGCTCTGCTGATAAGGACATAATGCGTTCCTGCACCTCCTTGTTTGTAAGAGCAGCTTCCAAGCTGGCTGACAATTTCTCTACCACTGGGGTAGGTGTATTGGCTGGCGCAAACATGCCTAGCCAGGCGGTAGCGGAATAGTTCGGTACGCCACTCTCAGCAATGGTTGGGATAGTGGGGGCAATACGAGATCGTTCCGGACTGGTGACGCCCAGAGCAAGCACCTTATTGGCTTGAATTAACGGAGCTGCAGAGGTTAAGTCCACGATTGCAGTGGGCAACTGACCACCTAGAATATCAGCGACAGCGGGGGCACTGCCACGGTAAGGCACAGCGATCAAATCAGTCTCAGTCATAGACGCTAAAAGCTCACCAGCCAGATGTTGAGCAGTATATTGTCCAGGTGTGCCATAGGTGGTGTCGCCAGTGCCTTTCTTGGTTTTAGCCAGCAAATCTGCAATAGACGTAAAACCGCTATCTTTGCCGGCAATCATCACCAATGGGATATCCACCAGTTTAGCCAAGGGAGTGAGGTGCTGCTGGGGGTCGAGTTTCCCTCCATCGGGTAAATGAGGGTTCACAACAATGGCCCCAGTGGCACCGATAGCAATCGTATAGCCGTCTGCTTTAGCATTAGCCAATAGTAATAAGCCATTAACCCCACCCCCGCCTGGTTTATTTTCCACAATAACGGTTTGGCCGGTAGAGGTTGACAGGTCTTTGGCGATCAGCCGCGCAATACCATCAGCTGAGGCGCCAGGCGCAAAAGGCACGATGAGAGTGATTGGGCCACTAGGGTAGGATTTAGTCAGCCCAGTTCCTGTGCCAGCTATGAAAATAGTGCTGACGGCCAGCAATTTTGTCCATGTGTTCATTATTTTGTCTCCAATAAGGATGTATTAATATTTTTTAAAATTAGTGTGGAAAATGTATCTGTCCTAGTTGCTATAGACTCCACGGATTCGGTCAATCAAGCCTGATACATCAGGGGGGATAGCATCACCTCGCCAGGCTATATGCTGATCTGGGCGCGATAACACCAATTTTTGCGGATACAACACACTGGCTTCGTCTGAGTCCACGTCCAGAACCTGAAGCGGTACACCTTGTTCCTGAGCTGCTGTCACTATGGGGCTGACATCAATTTGAGGGTCCAGTCTAAGCAGCGTATATTCGGGGCCCAAAGCATCGTATAAAGATCGTCCATCGCGTAACCACAAGTGTGGTGTGCGACAGCCGGGAACGGTCGATGGGGTATACGTCGCCATGCTGTAGCTAGGTTGCTTTTCTGCGTCATAGGCGATTAAAGGAGATTGGTCGTAGAAATAACCAAAATTTAAGCCAGAGCAAGCATATTGCTGAACATTGAGAGCATAGGCGTCTTCGCCTAGTTTTTGTCGGGCAGCCTCCCCTGCGGGGCTATCCTCAGTAATATTGTCAGGTACGCTCATGCGTTGGCGTGCCATGGCCATGCAGTGATCCATCACAAAATGGGACACTTGCTCAGTAATAGGCTGTCGTTCTAGGGTATAGGCGTTCAGTATGGACGCGGGAGCCCAGCCATTGAGGTGAGCGGCTAATAGCCAAGACAGGTTAGCCGCATCAGCAATTCCTGCATTCATGCCGTAACCAGCGTAAGGAACCCAGATATGTGCCGAATCACCGCAAAGGAAAATTCGTTGACTCCGGAATTTGTCAGCAACTAGACGGCGCCCATACCAGTCCTCATTACTGAGCACCTCATACTCGAAATCAGGCGCAACACCGAGGATATCTCGAATTGCTGCATCGCGATCCACGGAGTCAAAATCAGGCTCGTCATCTTTTAGATAATTATGAATAAGCCAACGCTCAACCCCATCAATAGCGTACATATTGCCGCAACGTTTTGGATTGAGTGAGAAAGTGGCCCAAGCGGGGCCTTCTGGCATGTTCTCAAGCAACGAGCGAGCTCGAATGTAGGTAGATTGTACGCGCTGAATCACGGCATCGCCTTGTAGGGTAGCGCCAATTGCTTTACGTACTGACGACTTCCCGCCATCGCACCCGATCATGTATTGACAGCTAATATCGTAGGTCTCACCAGAGAGTAAGTTGCGTACAGTGACCGTTGCATCCGTCTCGGTTTGCGTTACGCCAACAAACTCGGTACTGCTCAGAATTTGGATATTGCTAAGCGTATCGGCGTGCTCAAACAAGATGGGTTCAAGAAAAATTTGGTTAATGCGATGAGGTGGTTCTGGTGTCGGCCAGCCGCAGTCAGGCCCTTCAGTTTCTGTGTATCGATCTTTACGGCTAGGAATAGGAATTTTTGTTAACTCTACTCCCGTGGCAGAAGTTCGATAAGAGATTGAGTGTGGATAGTCTTCGGGTAAACCGCTGCTACGCAATTTACTTGCGAGACCGAGTCGTCGGAAGATCTCCATCGAGCGAGCAGACGTGTGATTGCACTTAACCGGCGGCAAGACATCACGCGCACGTTGTTCAATGACAGTGACTGCCACGCCTCGCCAAGCCAGGTCAATTGCCAGTGTTAATCCTACGGGCCCGGCACCAATAATTAATACCGGAGTTTCTATTTTTTTGCCCATTAAAAGGTTTCCTTTATCCTGCTATTTATAGTTAATTTACTTAATATATTAAGTAATCGTATAGTAAAATTATTTTCGATGTCAACAACTCTGTGCAGAAAAGGGTGTTTCGTGTACGGGTGTCCGTTACACTAGAGCCGCTTCAATAATAGACTCAAGGTAATGACAACTATGAATCGGCCGACGCAACGATGTAATCTTCCTCTGCTTTTATTACGGGCTCGCGAAGCGGTCATGGCGTATTTTCGTATTGAGTTACGTCGTTACGGCCTGACGGAGCAACAATGGCGTGTTATACGTGCCTTAGACAGTTTGGAAGATCTAGAAGCTGGGCGAATCGCCGAGGAGGCGTTTATTCTTGCTCCTAGCCTAAGTGGTGTATTGGCCAGGATGGAGAAAGCAGGGTTGGTTAAGCGTTTCCGTAAACCCTGTGATATGCGCAAGGTCTATGTCAAGCTCACGCCCTACAGTCAGAATTTAGCTGTGGAGTTACGAGCCTGTATCGAAGAGCATTATAAAAATATTGAAACCTTATTAGGCACCGATACCCTCGAGGTATTAGTCAAAGGTCTAGAGAAAGCAGCTGTCTTGCCAGCTCCCGCAGAGTAAGGCTACGTCTCTGTGTAGCCTGAAGCAGTAAGGAACTTATTGTGTGCCGCCTAAGGAAACGGTGAGCTTGCGTACTGATTCGATGATTTTTGGTGTTATATCGGCGATTTGTTTTTGAGTCATGCGCACAGCAGGTCCAAATACGCCAATAGAGCCCATGACCTTACCATTATTACCAAAGAATGGGACAGCAACAGCGACGGCTCCTTTAATTATCTCATCGTGACTAATTGCATAGCCTGTCTGGCGTACATCCTCAAGTTGCTGCGCCAGCACAGTAGGGTCGAGTCCGGCTGATTGGCAGTATGTGATTAGTTCGTCAGGGCTTGGATTTAGCCAAGCTAAAATGGCCCGGCCGCTAGCGCCAATAACTACCTGTTCACTGTACCCGACACCACGCTTAAAGCTAAGAGGGTTAGTGCTAGCAAATTCCGACACACAAACGCGCAAAGCACCATGGTGCATGAATAAAGCAACGGTTTCGCCCGTATTCTCGCCGATTTCGCGCAATACCGGTGTAGCGAGTTCGGTAATATCAAAGCTGGAGGACCAAGCCCAGGATAAGCGTCCTACTGCAGGACCCAAGCGAAAACGCTGGGGGTCACCACTTGAGCTGATGAAGTTCTTTTCTTCTAGAGTATAGAGCAGCCGATACAAGGTTGGACGTGACAACTTAGTGCGTACTAACAAGTCAGAGGCCGTTAGCTCCCTATCGTCAGCACCGAAAGCAGACAGTATGTCGAGGGCGCGATCAACCGCGCGCACACTCGCTGTGCCTGTTTTTTCTTTATCAGATTCCACCATTCAACGTCCTTTAGTTTTGCTCGAGCCTATAAGTATTACAGAGGCAAGGGCAATCAGCAATTTATCTCCATAGGCCATGGGCTCGGCAACTGAGCCAAGCACTCCCATTTTCTCACAAGTGCATCCTGCCCATATTGACAAACATCAAGATGTCCGTACAATGGATTACAGTCTCACTAGACGGACAAGAATATTTTCAAAGACTGAGGATCTATAACCATGAAAAAACTCATGTTTTCAGCTGTAAGAGATTGGCGCAAAGTGGGGGCGGCGCTGTTGGTAGGAGCCCTGTCCTGTACTCAGGCCATGGCAAAGGAGGACTACCCCACCCGACCGGTGAAAATAGTGGTTGGGTTTGCGCCTGGAGGAACTAACGACATCATTGCACGCACTATTGCACAAAAGCTGCAGACTCGATTAGGGCAACCTTTCATCGTCGAAAATCGCCCAGGAGCGGCGTCTGCTATTGCTGGTGGCTTAGTGGCAAGAGCGGAGGCAGATGGATATACGCTTTTGGTCTCCTCTAGCGGAGGGCTAACAGTCAATCCAGTGTTAATGAAGGACTTGAGTTACGACGCAGTAAAGGATTTCGAACCTATTGCGTTACTCGGTACTTTTCCTTTAGTGGCGGTTACCAACAAGGATAGAGAGCTCAACTCGATTGCAGACTTAAAAGCCTACTCTGAGTCGAATGGAAACGGTTTAAATCATGGTGTTGCAAGCACTTCGTTCCAACTGGTTGCAGAGCTCCTGGCTCAAGAGGCCAATCTGGATCTGACGCACATCATGTACCGAGGATCGGGTCCAGCCATTGAGGCGGTCATGAAAGATGAGGTGGATGTCGCCTTTTTGGATAGTGGCGCTGTCGTGAATCATATTAAATCAGGGCATTTAAAACCTTTGGCGGTGACCACGGCCGAACGATCTAAAACTTTGCCCATGGTGCCTACAGTGGCTGAGTCGGGCATAGAGGGTTATGACGCGCCCATTTGGACAGGGTTCGTAGCGCCTATGGGTACTCCCGAAGCGGTAATGAGCACGCTACGAACTGCCATGAATGAAATTTTACAAGATGAGGAAATGGTCCACAGGCTGGATCAGCTCGGCATGGAACCTGGAAATACCGATGCAGCCGCCTTATCTAAACGGATTGTTGATGATATAGACCGTTGGGCCCAGATTGTAAAAGTAGCGAATATCCCGCTGCGCTGAGCCGTATTAAGAAGTAGGGGGAAGTATGTCCACAGTGACGATGACGCTTTTATTTGAAGATGGGCTCAGTACACAACTGAGTGCTCGTAAGGGCCAAACGGTGGTTGAAGCCGCTCTTGAGTCAGGTTTAACCCTATTAACCGATTGCTCTAACGGCCAATGTGGAACCTGTGTAGCGCAATGTGTGGCCGGGCAAGTTGAGCCAGGTGATTACGATCCTTTGGTGTTGTCTGAGGATGAGTGTGACGACGGTGCACGTTTATGTTGCGTAGCTCGTTTGGAAAGTGATGCCGTACTGGCATTGCCTTATGACTCGTCCGAGGCAAGCGCCATCGAAGCTCCGCCTCAATTGGGCCACATTACAGCCCTAGAGCAGGTTGCGGCAGAGACATTACGCATTGAGGTCCAAGTGTCCAGTGGTGTGGATTTTTTGCCAGGGCAATATGTGCGTATGCGTCCTTCCGGCGCGACAGATTGGCGATCCTATTCCATGGCGAATAAGGTAGGCGATCATCAACTGGTTTTTTATGTGCGTTTAGTTTCAGAGGGTTGGTTTTCCACTTGGCTGCTCGAGCAAGCTCAGCCTGGAGACACATTGGAAATTAGTGCTCCTAGAGGTAGTTTTTTCTTGCGCGAAGAGTCGCGACCGAGATTGTTTGTTGCCGGTGGAACGGGGCTGGCTCCATTTTTGGCAATGCTTAGAAACCTGGAAACAATGGATGAAGCTCAGCGTCTGGCACCTATTGATTTATTAGTAGGAGTACGTAGCCGAGAGCACTTATTTGCGCTAGACGAGCTGGAGTCGCTCAGGCAGCGCATACCTAGTCTGACAGTAAGCTTGGCGGCAGAGCAGAATGCTCCAGAAGGCTGTCATACCGGATATGCCACAGAGCTGATTGAGAAAATGTCATTGGCTAAAAATACCAAAGTCTATGTATGTGGGCCACCTCCCATGGTCAATGCTGCACGAGCGGCAGCGATTAAGGCAGGCATTCGTAAGAGCGAAATACTATGCGAACGCTTCACCTGAATCTTTGTAGTGTAGAAAAGGATGTGATTTTATGATGAATTATGATGCATTAATTGATACTGATCAGGGTCTGATCAGTCGCGAGATATTCTCCGCCAAATCGATTTTTGATGAAGAGGTTGAGAAGGTATTCACGCGTGCATGGCTATTTGTTGGTCATGAAAGCCAGATACCTAATCCAGGCGATTTCTTTACCTCTCGTATGGGCACCGAGTCAGTGATTTTGACACGTGATAAAAAAAACAAGATTCATGTGTTTTTGAACTCATGTAGACATCGCGGTATGAAGGTATGTCAGTACGATAAGGGCAATACCACCCTATTTACTTGCCCTTACCATAGCTGGAGCTTTACCACCGAGGGCAAATTATTTGGTGTACCCCAATATAAAAACCTATATGAAGACTGTTTGAACAAAGAAGACTGGTCATTGATTGAGGTGGCTCAGTTACAGAACTATAAAGGCACTATTTGGGCGACTTGGGATAAAGATGCTCCCGATTTTCACACCTATATGGGTGATGCTTTACTCCATCTGGATTTGGCCTTAGATTGTCGCGACGGTCGGGAGGGCGGATCAGAAGTATTGATGGGAGTACACAAGTGGATCATTCCCTGCAACTGGAAGTTTCCAGCAGAAAATTTCTTGGGTGATACTTATCACAATGTCAGCCATCGTTCTGTGGACCTAGTAGGTATTGGCCCCAGCGCAGAGGCGGGAGTAAAGGGGCGCCGAGATAACGAGTTGGAGCATGCTAAACACCTATGGGTGAACTTTCCGGCAGGTCACGGTGTGCATAGTGCCATTATTCCGGAGGACTCGCCATTCGTGGATACCTTCCAGAACAATCCTGAAATTGCAGAATATTTTCGTCATTGCCACGAAGAGCGGCAGCGTCGCTTGGGCGAGCAAGCACGTTTAGTTCCCTTTGTGGGCACCTTGTTTCCCAACGCTTCATTTCATGGTCGCCAGCCCCGTTCAATTTGTGTCTGGCATCCGCATGGCCCCGAGTCCACCGAAGCGTGGCGTTTCTTCCTTGTCGACAAGGATGCGCCTCAGTCAGTGAAAGATTTCCTGCGTCGTTATTATATGCGCTACTCCGGCCCTGCCGGCATGACGGAGCAGGATGATATGGAAAACTGGAATCATGCTACAGCGGCGACCCGTGGACCTATAGCCCGTCGTCACCCGTACAACTACATGCAATCGTTGGGTGCTGTAGAGCCTGTAGGCAGTGGACCCGTAGCCGGCAACGTGAGTTTGCAGGTGAGCGAGGAAAATCCCCGTCAGTTCTATCGTCGCTGGCGCGACTATATGAATAATGCAGACTGGGAAGTGCTGTTGGGTAAACATGATTAGTCGTCTGCCTACTATGAGCACCAATGATCACGAGCCTGTCACGATTGTGACAGGTGGCACCTATGGTTTGGGGTTGGATGTCACGATAGCCTTAGCCAAGGCGGGGCATCGTGTGCTGGCTTTCGGTTTAAGCAGTCCGCAAGTTTCCAGTACCGCGCAAGGGTTTACCGATTTGCAGGAGCGGGCAGAGTCCTTAGGCCTGTCTGAAAAAATTAAGGTACTAGAGGCCGATGTATCGTCGGCTAAGGATACGCAATTAGTAGCCACGACTGCCTTGGAGCATTTTGGACGGATTGATGGTCTAGTAAATAATGCCGCTATTGGCCCTTTAGGTACGGTATTAAGCACTGATGAGGCCTTATTTATGCGCATTCTGGAGGTCAATCTGAAAGGTGCGTACCTGATGAGTCGAGCGGTCTTGCCGCACCTTATTGCTCAAGGTGGTGGCTCCATCGTTAATGTCGGCTCTGGTGCCGGATACGGCAAGCCGGGCATGGCTGCTTATGCGAGTAGCAAAGGTGGCCTCTTGGCTTTGAGCACGGCTATGGCTTACGACCATTTCCATGAGGGGGTGCGGGTTAACGTCGTAATTCCCGGAGGAGGTGGAATTGTAACTGGGATGAGCGTGGGTCGTTTTGGGGGCGATGTCGAGAAATTTACTAGTCGTCCAAGTCCTGGAACAGTAGCGGGCCGTCCAATGTCAGGCGCCGATATGGCGAATGCGATTGGTTTTTTATTATCGCCTGCAGCAGTGGCCATCTCCGGAACCGTTATTGATGTGGGGTGTTTTTCTCATCAGGGCGGTCCGGTACCAATAAGAAGCAATTAATCAGTTTGGAGAAAAAAATGTCAGAATTGGCACACGTTGAGCATACTTCCTTCCAGCCAGTTGTGCGGGATGCTGAGTACTATTTACTGCGTGGACAGGCCGAAGAGTTTCTGTATGACGAGGCAGAACTATTAGATACCCGCCGCTTTCATGAGTGGTTGGATACACTAGAAGAGGATCTAGTGTACTTCATGCCTATGATGTTCAATGTCAAGTTTGGAGAGCATGCAGAAGAAGAAAAGACTCGCTATGAAAAAGACATGAGCTGGTTTAACGAAGATAAGTGGACATTAGGTAAGCGAGCAGAGCAAATTTTGACGGGGGTGCATTGGTCAGAAGAGCCTTTGTCGCGACTAAACCGCCTTGTATCTAATGTGCAAGTAACTGGCAAGAGAGTTAACGAGTTGGGGCAAGAAGAGTTTGAGGTGCGCAGCCGTTTTATCACCTATCAGAATCGGTGCGAACACGAAGAGTTTTATTTTTCGGGGCGGCGTTACGACGTGTTGCGTAAAGTGGGTACAAAGCTTAAGTTGGCACGTCGTGAAATTCACTTGGGCCAAAGCGTATTGCTGGCCAAAAACCTAACGATGTTTTTTTAGGGAGGCGGGCATGTTTGTTAACTTCATGGAACTTCAGGAAGGTGATCTTATCCGCTTAAAGAATCAGACCGTACTAGAAGTGATAGAAAATATAGGCGATGGAATTTGGATTAATGGTCGCGTTATTTCGTCTATCGAAGCGCCTGATACAGTAGGAGATGAGGATCTGTGTCACTGTGAGGAAGCTCTTGAGCGGGTGACGTCCATCTAAAAGGGGGGACTAAATCAACATAGATTAAGTCAAATTATTAATCGGGATTTCGCAGTTGGTGGATAAAGTCTGTGAAATCCTAAAAACGGAGCACAAGATGGGCAAGTTAGTTTTAGCCGCAAAAATTACACACGTTCCCTCTATGTATTTAAGCGAGCTGGACGGACCGATGAAAGGTGTACGGCAGATCGCGATTGACGGACACAAGGAAATAGCACGTCGTTGCCATGAACTGAATGTGGATACGATCGTTGTGTTTGATACGCATTGGCTGGTAAATGCTGCCTACCATATTAATAGCGCGCCGCATTTTAAAGGGGTGTATACCAGTAACGAGCTGCCTAACTTTATTGCGAATATGGACTACGAGTTTCCTGGAAACCCGGAGCTAGGCGATATTTTGGCTAATATTTGTAATGAATATCAGGTGGAAACACTGGCCCATCCGAACACCACGCTCGGCCCTGAGTATGGAACCTTGGTTCCAATGCGTTATATGAATCAGGATCAGGCTTTTAAGGTTGTTTCGGTATCTGCCTTATGTATGGCACATTATCTTGATGATAGTGCCAGGCTAGGTTGGGCGATGCGCAAAGCGGTTGAAGAACATTACGATGGAAATGTAGCGTTTTTGGCCAGTGGTAGCCTTAGCCATCGCTTTGCACAAAATGGTGTGACGCAGAATTTTTCACAAAAAATATGGAGTCCTTTTCTAGAAAATCTAGATCGACGCGTTATTCAGATGTGGGAGCAGGGAGAGTGGTCAGATTTTTGCACCATGTTGCCTGAGTATGCCGCCAAAGGACATGGTGAAGGCTTTATGCATGATACTGCTATGCTTATGGGCGCCTTGGGTTGGTCCGAGTATGCTGGTAAAGCAGAGGTATTGACCCCTTATTTTGCCGCATCGGGTACTGGCCAAATTAACGCGGTGTTTCCTATTACGCCAGTTAGCGGCAATGCCATTCCAGAACCTAAGGCCATCCGTGCACAGACAGAAATGAGTGGTGCACGTTTATAAGTGATGAGCGGCTGGACATACAGCACGAAAAAGGCTCTGCTCCGTTTTAAGGGAGCAGAGCCTTTTTGTATATAAGTCCTAGTATGAATTTAGGCGGCAGCGCTACGGCCTCCGTCAATCTGGAAGGTAGCGCCCGTTACGTGTCTCGAATCGTCCGAAGCGAGGAACAAGGCCATTTGTGCTATCTCTTCGGGCTCGGGTAGCCCTAGTAAGTGTTTTTCTACCGCTGTGCGCACGCGAGGATCGACGTCGATAAAGTGTTTAATTCTATCGGTCAGTACGGCACCGGGTGCAATAACATTGCAACGGACATTGTTGGCAGCATGCTCTACAGCAATTGCGCGACTTAACGCTGTCACTCCGCCTTTGGCTGCTGTATAAGCATCACGTCCTTTTAGGCCACGCAGCGCTGCAATGGAGCCCATATTGACAATAGCCCCACCGCCAGCCTTAATCAACTCTGGAATAACATAACGGCAGCATAGAACCGTTCCGTATAAATCGATTTTGATAGCCCGCCAGAATTCTTCCAGATCAATTTCAGTAATTGATTTGTCGTTTAAGCTGGAGCCACCTGCATTATTGATCAAGGCGTGAATATTGCCAAACGTATTTTTGGCTTCATTGATAGCAAGTATTACACTTTCTTCTTCGGTTACATCAAGGTAGATAAATTTAGCCTTTCCCCCACTTTCAGTAATTTCTTTTTCGGCATTTTTACCATTTTCTTTATTGATATCGCCCAGTAATACATTTGCACCTTCTTTTGCGAAAGTGAATGCCATCGCTTTCCCTATTCCGGTCGAGGCGCCAGTAATGATTACTGTTTTATCATTCATTTTTCCCAAAACAATAGCTCCACTTATAAGATGTTGGAAAAATTACAGTGTAATATTTGCCTGTTCAATAATTTCTGCCCAGCGTACTAACTCATTTTCCATATAATTGTTGAATAGTTCCGGTCCTTCTGATTTTGGATCAATGCCAAGCTCTTTTAATTTATCCTGAATATCTGGGCGTTGCATTATTTCCATGATATTTTCTGATAAAAAAGACACAATCGGTGCTGGCGTATTCGCTGGCGCAAAAACACCAAACCAGGCACGCACCTGAAAGTCCTCAATACCCTGCTCGGCAATGGTGGGCAGCTCTGGGAAGGCAGGGGAGCGAGTTTTTGCGGTAACAGCGATAGGTCGAACCGAATTGTTTTGAATAAATGGTAGGGCCGCTGGAATATCGACAAACATAAGCTGAATGCGGTTTGCAGCTAAGTCTACTAGCGAAGGTACGCTTCCTCGATAGGGGATGTGCAGCAAATCTATATTGGTTTGCAACTTAAATAATTGGCCTGCTAGATGTTGGGAGCTACCGTTTCCCGCTGAGCCGTAGGAGAGCCCCTCTTTCGAGGTTTTGGCATATTCGATGAGCTCAGGAATGCTAGTAACCGGCATTTCTTGGTTTACTAGAACAATATTGGTTTGTTCGGCTACTAGTGCTAAAGGTTGAAAATCTGCGCGTGGATCATAAGGTAGTTGGTCTTTGTATAAAGCAGGATTGATTCCATGCGTCGCAATCGTACCCATTCCAATAGTATATCCATCCGGTTTTGCTCTGGCCAGATAGCTTGTTCCAATATTACCGCTGGCCCCGGTTTTGTTTTCTATAACAACTGATTCTCCTATCTTTTTTGACAACTCTGCGCCTATTGTTCTGGCTAGCGTATCTAAAACGCCTCCGGCCGTAAAAGGAACGATTAAATGAATTGGCTTGTTAGGAAAGTCTTGGGCATAAGCATTGCTTGCTATAGAGATAAACGCAATTGATAAAAAACACGCTTTTAGTCTTGAAAACATAGAAAAGTCTCCTTCATGTTTGACGCTGTCTATTAAGGTTAAATAACATCAGGTTTAATTTTATTGGCAGAAGCTTAACATGATAAGTAATTGCTCTGTCAAATACATTTTGAAGATAAAGCGCTTTCTCATCGACAGCGAGATTAGTCCCCTGTTGGCTGTTTAGCCGCTTCTCCGGGCAGTTCTACGGCCTGAACGATGCTGTTTTTTTCACGCTCTATGAGGGACTCTAAAGTGGTGTAAGTTTGTGAGACCAGTGCTTTCCCTAGTCGTTCTTCTAGGTAACGATACTGGGCTTCAATCAACGGTGCTATTTGTTCAATCAGCTCCTCACCTTTAGGCGCTGTACTGATGAACACACGCCGCTGGTCGTTGGGGACCTTCGCCCGTTGAATGAGCTCCTTAGCCTCCATCCTGGCTAAGACACCGGCCATGCTTGAACTGAGAATTTGACACATGTCGCACAGTTCGCGTGGTTCGAGTTGTTCATGTTCGCCCAATGTGCGCAGGATGCGCCATTGCTGTTCGGTCAAACCGAAGTGCGTGATGATTGGGCGAAAGTGACGGAATATGCTTTCGCGTGCTTTAAGGAGTAATTGAGGAAGGTTAGCTTGGGCCAGTTTAGGTGACATGGACATTCTCTTGATTTTTTCCAGCTTGGATAATACTCAATATTTTTTGATACGGCCTGCCGTTGACTTACTAGCATGCTAGTGATTATTATACTCACATGTTAGTGAGTTGCGGTGAATTTTATAAAACCGCAAATGGTGTTATTTCATAAGGATAGGCACATGTTGTTACCTTTGGAGGGGCCGCCCAGTTCGGCGACGGTGTTTGGAGTGATACTCAATGATCAAGAGTCGGTGACGCAATTACAAAACGAGTTTGATCAGGTGCCATATAAGGCAGCTCCACAGGCTCCGATCTTGTACATCAAACCTGCTAACACGTGGGTTTCCTCGGGAGCAAATATTATGTTGCCTCAGGGTGAGCAGTCGGTGGAAGTGGGCGCCACTATGGGAATTGTTATGGGCCGTGATGCGGCAAGAGTTACACCAGAAACAGCCAGCGATTACATCTCTGGTTATACATTGGTCGCCGATTTGAGCCTCCCCCACGTCAGCTATTACCGTCCTGCTGTGCGCGAGAAGTGTTTCGATGATTCTTGTGTGTTTGGTGCGTTCGTCCCAGCCTCCAGCTTAAGCGAGCTCAGCGATGTGAGCCTTCAGATTACGGTAGATCAAGTACAGAAAGGCAGCCGTACGTTTACCGACTTGCTGCGAAACGTGCCACAGTTATTAGCCGATATCTCTGAGTTCATGACTCTTAGAGCGGGGGATATCCTACTCGTGGGAGTCAAGTTTCAGGCTGTGCAAGCGATGGTAGGCAGCCGTGTTCAGATTACTGGGTCACAAGTGGGGGCAATTGAGTTCACGTTACGAGCATTTGATAAAGAGGTGCAGGCATGAAGCAGGGGCGTATTGTATGGAATGGCGGTATTCATCATGTTCGACCAGGTCCAGACGGCACAGTTGTGTTGGCAGATGGCCGTCAGCTTAGCGAGCAAGACGTGCAGTGGCTACCACCGGTTGAACCGCGTACGGTATTTGCTTTGGGTCTTAATTATGCAGATCATGCTCGGGAGTTGGACTTTACACCACCTTCAGAGCCGGTAGCGTTTATCAAACCGGCGGGCACTGTTATTGGTCATCGAACCATAACTAGGCGTCCAGCCGATGTAACGTTTATGCACTATGAGTGCGAACTCGCTGTAGTGATTGGTAAAACAGCTTACCGAGTTAGTAAAGCGGATGCCTTGGACTACGTAGCAGGCTATACGGTTGCCAATGATTATGCGATTCGTGACTACTTGGAAAACTACTATCGTCCTAATCTCAGGGTAAAAGGGCGTGATAACTGCACTCCGATGGGACCATGGTTGGTATCGCGTGATGCCATTCGGGATCCGGGCAATCTGCGTTTGCAGACCCGCGTAAATGGTGTAGTCACTCAGGAAGGCACTACAGCGGACTTAATTTTTGATGTGCCTACCCTGATCGAATGGCTCTCTTCCTTCATGACTTTATCACCAGGCGATGTGATCTTAACCGGGACACCAAAAGGCTCTGTAGATGTGAAGGCCGGGGATGTGGTTGAAACAGAGGTTGAAGGCCTAGGTATCTTGGTCAATACCATCGTGAGTGATGAGCAGTATTTTGCATCCAAACAATAAGCTTCGAGAAACCTATGATTAAGCATCTTATTAACGGTGAATATGTTACTAGCACCGATGTATTTGAAACTCGCAACCCAGCGACTAACGAGGTTTTGGCAGAGGTGGCCAGTGGCGGCGCAGCGGAAGTGGATGCTGCGGTGCAGGCGGCAGCGCAGGCTTTCCCTGCTTGGTCGGGCAGGCCCGCTGCAGAGCGCGCCAAACTTATGCGCAAGCTCGGTGAGCTGATCACCGCTCATGTGCCTGAGTTATCAGAACTGGAAACACAGGACACAGGGCAGGTCATTGGTCAGACCCGTAAGGCTCTGGTACCTCGTGCTGCTGATAACTTTCATTACTTCGCTGATCTATGCATGCGTATGGATGGTGAGGCATTTCTGTCAGACACAGGGCATCAGAATTACACCATGGTGCAGCCGGTTGGCGTATGCGCTCTGATTTCTCCCTGGAACGTGCCCTTCATGACCGCAACCTGGAAGACTGCGCCTTGTATAGCTTTAGGCAATACTGCGGTTCTGAAAATGAGCGAACTCTCCCCTTTGACAGCCGATCGTTTGGGTGCGCTGGCGCTGGAGGCAGGTATTCCGGCAGGTGTATTGAACATTGTTCATGGTTATGGGCATACCGCGGGTGATGCACTGGTGCGACATCCTGGTGTGCGTGCTATTTCCTTTACAGGCAGTACCGAAACGGGAAATCGTATAGTACAGAACGCAGGCTTGAAAAAATATTCCATGGAATTGGGGGGCAAGTCACCTTTCATTATATTTGACGATGCTGATTACGAGCGTGCGCTGGATGCGGCCGTATTCATGATTTTCTCTAACAATGGTGAGCGTTGTACTGCTGGTTCCCGCATTCTGATTCAAGATTCTATTTATGAGCGTTTTGTTGCCGATTTCGCTGCTCGGGCACAGCGCATCAAAGTGGGCGACCCCATGGATCCCGATACCATAATTGGTCCTATGATCAGCAAGGACCACTGGAATAAGGTGACTAGCTATATTGAGTTAGGTCAGCAAGAAGGAGCACGCCTGGTTACGGGGGGGGGGACGCCAAGCCTAGACAGCCGGTTTGCCAATGGCTTTTGGGTTGAACCTACTGTTTTTGCGGATGTAGACAACAGTATGCGCATTGCCCAAGAAGAAATTTTCGGGCCGGTTCCTTGCCTGATGCGCTTCACCGACGAGAACCATGCCTTACAGTTAGCCAATGATATCCGTTATGGCTTGTCATCCTATGTATGGACAGAAAGCACAGGAAGAGCATTAAGAATGGCACGTGGCATTGAGTCTGGCATGGTGTTTGTGAATAGCCAAAATGTACGAGATCTGCGTCAGCCTTTTGGTGGAACCAAAGCTTCGGGAGTAGGAAGGGAAGGATCGCACTATAGCTACGAAGTATTTGCCGAACTTAAGAATGTGTGTATATCGATGGGGCAGCACCCTATCCCGCGTTGGGGAATTTAGTATGCCGCACTTGACGATTGAATACAGTGGGAACCTTCGTGAACAAGGGCGTTTTTCCCAGTTGTGTAACGATTTGGCAAGAGCCCTGGCGACACAAAGCTTTGACAATAAGCTTGTATACCCGCTGGCGGGTATACGCGTGCGCGCAATAAAGGTTGATGCTTTTTGTATCGCGAACGGGCAGGTGTCCGCTGCTTTTGTACATGCCAATCTTAAGATTGGGGCGGGGAGGCCCGAGGTGGTTAAACAGGCCACGGGTGACGCACTGTTCGCCATCATGACTCAGCACTTTGAACCCTTAGACGAACAGGTGGATATTGCGCTTTCCTTAGAACTGAATGAGTTCAGTGAGGCTGGCACATGGAAAAAAAATAAGCTGCATGCTCGTCTTGCAGCAGAAAAAAAATAGTGGTCTGTGGGTAGCGTTTTTGCTGGGCATCGCGCTAACCCAAGATCGTCCGTAGCGTAGCAAGATCTGGGCTTGGGTTAGCGCCGATTGTTAAGCACAAGCGCTACGGTAGTCTCGTTTTTAATCACAATACAAACGTGCCGTAGCGAATATTTAGCGCCATGAGCTTTTGTCGCTACGGACTTATTCAGGAGTGCGTGATGTTGGATTCCAAAATCATACAGCAGGTGGCGGCCGAGCTTGAGCAGAGCGAGCAAACAGGGCAACAGATTAAGCAGGTGTCACTCAGGTATCCAGACATGAGCATTGATGATTCCTACGCCATTCAGAGTGCGTGGGTGAATCACAAGCTGCAGACAGGCCGCAGTGTACGAGGGCATAAAGTTGGCCTGACTTCACGTGCTATGCAACTATCATCCAATATCGATGAGCCTGACTTTGGTGTGCTGCTCGATGATATGTTTTATCAGGACGGACAGCCCTTGCCTGCGCAGCGCTTCATCGTACCTCGGGTCGAAGTTGAATTGGCGTTTATTCTTAAGCATGATCTGGTTGGTCCCAATATCAGCTTGTCAGACGTGTTATTAGCGACAGACTACGTCGTGCCCGCATTGGAAATCATTGATGCTCGTTTTCATCAAATTGATCCAGAAACCGGAAAAACACGCACCGTATTGGACACCATTGCGGATAACGCGGCTAACGCGGCTGTAATGCTAGGTGGACGCCCGGTACGTCCCGATGCTGTTGACCTGCGCTGGATGGGGGCGGGGCTGATGCGAAACGGCATCATAGAGGAAACCGGCTTGGCTTTGGGTGTCTTAAATCATCCCGGTAATGGTGTCGCGTGGTTAGCCAATAAGCTTGCCTTGGTAGGTTCCGGCCTAGAGCGTGGTCAGGTGGTCTTGTCAGGTTCATTTACGCGTCCCGTCACGGCACAGGCGGGCGATGTCTTCTACGCTGACTACGGACCGCTGGGTACAATAAATTGTCGTTTTATCTAACTTACTTGCCGGGAGCATGAGTATGCAGCATCCTTCAAATCCATTTAAAACGGCCTTAAAAAGTGACAGGCCATTGATTGGCTTATGGCAAGGTTTAGCCAGTGCCTACACAGTAGAGCTATGCGCCGGTGTTGGTTACGATTGGCTCTTAATCGATGGGGAGCATGTTCCCAATACTTTACAAACTATTCTGGCTCAGATGCAGGCTGTAGCTGCATACAATGTAGCTCCGGTTGTTCGGCCTGCCAGTAACGACGCTGTGCAATTAAAGCTATTGCTTGATATAGGAGTACAAAATTTCTTTATTCCTATGGTCCAGAATGCAGCCGATGCCCAAGCTGCGGTGGCGGCTGTGCGTTATCCGCCCCGGGGTGTCCGCGGTGTTGGAACAGCGCTTGCGCGTGCCGCCAAATGGGGTGGGGTAAGTGATTACGTTACCCGAGCGGACGAGGAAATTTGTCTTATCTGTCAGGTGGAGTCTACGCAAGGTGTGCAGCATCTGGACGACATACTGCAGGTGGATGGTGTCGATGGCGTGTTTATTGGTCCTGCTGATTTAGCCGCTAGCATGGGGCATATTAGTAATCCTGGGCATCCCGAGGTAATTGCAGTTATAGAGCATTCCATACAGCGTATACGTGACAGTGGCAAAGCAGCGGGCATATTGCAATCCGATGTGAGCCAAGCCAAGAAGTACCTTGATTTAGGGGTGAATTTTGCTGCGGTAGGAGTTGATGCAGTTCTATTGCGCCGAGCGGCGAGCGAGCTACTGGCAAAATTTAAAGAGGATGTGCAGACCGTTGTTAGCGTTTCCGGATCAGCGTACTAATCTACTTCCATACTAAGCTGGGGCGTGCTCTGTCGCGTATATATCAGGGGCTAGACAGCTTTTGTACATGAACTTTTATTCAGCCGTGTAAGGGACTTATCACGGCTGAAGCTGGTTTGGCGAGATGGCAAAGAGGCTACATGTACGACGTATGTGTGGCACAATTTATCGCTCTTATTCACGTACTCATAAAGGTCAGCTATGCCTTATATTCATGTTTTTTTAAATAAGCAGTACTCCAGTCAGAAAAAAGAAAAGCTCATGCACTCACTTAGTCACGCGACAGCTCAGAGCTTGGGCGCGTCGCCCGCCTCAGTGCGCGTCAAACTCATACCTTTAGATAGCTTGGACACAATGGTGGCTGGTGTAGTGGGTGTGGAAATCGCAGAGGTATATGTGTATTTAATGGCTGGGCGCAGCACCGAGCAAAAAGAGGCCTTATTCAGAGCCATCAATATTGCGGTGCAGGACAGTCTAGAGGTCGCGCCTGATCTCTCTCGAACAGTTATTCAGGATGTGGCCACAATAGATCTTGGTTTGGCAGGAGGGCTTAGTGCAAAGCAATCGGGATATTAGTCATGCGTAGATGGCAGGATCAGAATCGAGCTTTTACTCATGCCATCAAAATTCCCTTTTGCGCCTTAGTGTCTAAAAGTCGGATGCTCAACCCGTTTGAGTGAATAATAAAAAAGCATATCTGCGCCGGATGACCGGATAGATGTGCAGCGAAGTAGCTAGCAACAGCATGTGCGCTGGCTTAATTCGAGACGCTTTAACCGTCCTGTCTAGGACGAACCCTGCTTTGTAAATAGTGTGATCTTATACGGGATAACCATATATTGATTCATGCTGATTTTGCCCCTAAACTTTTTGCATGCAGTCTTGTATGCAATTTTGCATGCCATAGTGCATGCCAAGATGCATGCGAGAAGTTTTAGGGGCAAACCTTCAACTACGTGGATCAAAGGAGGAGCGAGTGGTTGTCACAGTTCACCTTGCTGGGCGAGAGATTACCTTATTGATATATCGCCCGAACGATGCACATATCTTTCTTGAACGCTTGAAAAGCTCGGCTCGCGTGACGGTTATGGCAGGCGAGCTAGGGGCTTGGGCAGAGAAAATTGAAGGTGTGGTTGCTTGGCATATCCCTGATCAAATTTTGGAAAGGCTCAATAATCTAAAGTGGATACAGACCACGACATCAGGAGCGGATCATTTGCATGCTTACCTCCGCAATAAAGGCCGAGACGTCATGATCTCAACGGTCAAAGGTATGAATGCCTCGACGGTAGCCGAGTATGTCATGTTGTCAATTTTGGCTCATAAGTGGGACATTCGAGGGATATATAAGAAGCAAGCCCAGCGCATGTGGCGTACACAAGAGACCTCATTTTCCGGGCACTGTACAGGTGTGGTTGTCGGGCTAGGAGAGGTAGGTGCACGTGTGGCTACCCTTATGAAAGCATTGGGGATGTATGTCGTAGGTGTCAGCAGAACTGGCTCATCATCAGTTCTCGTAGACGAAATGGTAGGTAGTGAAGGGTTGGACTCTGCACTGCCTAGGGCGGACTTCTTAATCTTAACCGTTCCCCTGACAGCACAAACGCGAGGTCTCATTGGCCCAGAGGAGCTGAGCATGATGAGCTCTAGTGCTTACCTCATTAACGTATCAAGGGGCGAAGTTGTAGATGAGCAAGCCTTGGTACACGCACTGGAAACGAAAGTAATAGCTGGCGCAACTCTTGATGTGACACAGGTGGAACCATGCCCGCCGGACAGTGCTTTGTGGCATACCCGAAATTTAACCTTAAGTGCCCATATCGCGGGGCAGCGATCGGACTACAGTCAAGCCGCTGCGGACATATGGGTTAGCAATGTTCATCGATATGCTGTCGGCCAGTTACCCGTGCCGGTTTTTACAGCGACTGATTCAAATACAGTGGAGAAAATATGATTGCCAATCCAGTGAAATGGCCAAATGGCGCACGTTGTGCAGTAGCTATTACGTTTGATATCGATTCGGATAGCCTTCTGCATTACGCTTATCCGCAGTCTGCAGACACCAAGATTGGGACTGCCTCTTGGTTACGCTACGATCGTGTAGCTATACCAAGAATTCTCAGTATTTATAAGAAGTACAACATAAAACAAACCTTCTTTGTACCCGGGTGGACGGCTGAGACGTATCCGGAAATGATTGAACAAATTATCCAAGATGGGCATGAAATCGGACTGCATGGATATTTACATGAACGACTAAATACCCTATCGGCCGAAATGGAAGATTATTGGTTCATGCGAGGGCTGAATGCCTTGCAGGCAGTTACTGGTATCCGCCCTCGTGGGTTTCGAGCTCCCAGCTACCGTTTTTCCAAACACACCTTGAACTATTTAGCTCGAGAGGGTTTTTTATACGACTCGTCTCTAATGGGAAATGATATTCCCTACGTCATAGAAAGCGATAACGGCTCATTGATCGAATTGCCTACTGACTGGGCTTTAGACGATTGGCCGCAATTTACCATTAACTCAGACTTGGGTTATGCCATGCAAGTGAACTCACCGGATCGTGCCATGGACGTTTTTATGGCCGAGTTTGATGCTGCTTGGGAATATGGTGGCTTATGGATTTCGGTTTGGCATCCCTTTGTCATGGGAAGGTTAGCCCGTTGTGCACGTATGGACAAAATGATTGATTACATGATGAACAAGGGCGATGTTTGGTTCGCACCCTTGGAGCAGATTGCCGAGCATGTGCAGGAACAGATTAAATCGGGCAGCTACGTGCCGCAGACGGAATGGATCCCCTTTCATGGGGCGCAAACGCATCCTATTAGCAGGAAGTTAGCGTGAGGAGTACGGTGATTTTTTAATCATCCTAAACGAGTGAAAGGCCACATTTATAAAGTGACAAAGGCACTCGTTAATTACACATATAAGTGGTTAATTTTTCCAAATGGGGGAAATGATGAGACAAAAAAGTAACTTGATTTCTTTGGCGTGCACCGTCGCATTGAGCTTGTGTTTTTCTGCTTCTGCACTTGCCGAAGAGGCGAAAAAACACGATAAAACCATGGTTGTTGTGCTATCTGGGCCGTTAAAACCCTATAACTATCTGGATGAAGACAAAAAGTGGAAAGGGCTGCAAGCCGATCTGCTGCATTATGCGGCGGATAAGGCTGGGTATAACGTTGAATATCGCGAGATGGCTTTTGAAAATATCATTCCTGCCTTGATGCAAAGCCGTGTGGATGTAGGTTCAGGTATCTACATTACCAATGAGCGCAGTAAGCACCTGGACTTCATTCCTTTGGTGCAATCGTATTTTGGAATTATTTCAACGAAAGAGTTTGCTGAAGGTGTTAAAGACTGGTCGGCATTTTGTGGCAAGCGAATCGGCATGCATTTTTCCGCTCCTACTGAACGCGCTGTTAATCAAATGAACGAGAAGTACTGCGACCCAAAAAATGGCGCGATTTCCACTCCCTCTAGTGGTGGAATTATGGACCGTTTAAACAGTGTGCAAAATCAACGTGTTGAAGGAGCTATTGATGACGTCAATATGTGGTGGTCGGCGACACAAAATTTACCTCATTTAGCTGTAGCCCTTGATCAGGTTAGCGATCCTCTTTATTGGCCCATTGCTTTTCCTAAAGGCTCCAAATTAAAAGATGAGCTTTACCCGCATATCGTTGAGTATATGAATTCCGCCATGGCAGAAAAAACCTCACATAAATATGGCATGAATCGGGATGTCTATATCAAGGAAGACCCAAACCTGGTAGTAGAGCAGGTCTTGGAAAGTCGTCGTAAATAGGTCGACGACTTGGGACAAAGCGTGTAGGCACAACTATGGCGTGATCCTGCTTGTGTCTGCACGTAAGCGACAAGATAAAACTTAACTGCTTGTTTGCCAAAGGAGCCTAAAAAATCCTTTGGCCCTGCTAACTTGTGCTCAAAACGGTGAATACACGTTTTTGCAAGGGTAGGACGAGAATTATTTGTAAAGAGGGTTCAGATGATATCTGAAATATTAGGATACCTGACGCTGCCTTATTTATTAGAAGGTGCGTTAATAGCGATACAAATTTGGATAATTTCATTTGTTCTTTCATTTGTCGCTGGTTTTGCCCTTGCGCTGATTCGAACAGCAAAAGGCCTTCATGTGCTGCGTGCCATTGTCGGATTTTACATTTGGGTATTACGAGGTACACCCATTATTTTGCAGCTCATTATTTGGTACAACATACTTCCTGTTTTGGGCTACGAAATTAACGAGTTCTGGACGGCTGTTATTGCTTTGTCTGTCTTGTTCTCGGCGTACCTATGCGAAGTTTTTCGAGGGGGAATATTGGCAGTTTCCGAGAATCAAGTGGAAGCTGCAAAATCTCTGGGATTCGGCCCAGCAGGCGTAACTTTGTTTTTTGTAATCCCCCAAGCGCTACGGGTTGCCTTTCCGTCGCTTATTAATTTTGCCATTTTACTTTTAAAAGACACTTCAATTACCTCTGTGATTGCTGTTAGCGAGTTGACCTTACGCAGTAATACCATTGTTGCGCGTAATTTTGAATATGTACCCGTGTTTGCCGCAGCACTGATTATTTATTTAACGCTAACCACCTTGCTGACTTTGTTTCAAAAATATGCTGAAGAAAGAATGGACTATGGCACCAAAGAAAACAAGCTTCGCAAGAGTAAAAAACAACTTCCAGAAAGTGCGAATAAAAAGCTTGGAGACTACCTTACGTCGGTCGATGAGAGCGCTAGTGATAAAGACGCGATTGTCTTCAAAAATGTAAGCAAGTCCTTTGGCGATAACACTGTTCTCGATAATGTTTCAGTTGGTTTTCAGCGAGGAAAAACTACCTGCATTATGGGCCCTAGCGGTGCCGGAAAAAGTACCTTATTGCGTACGATCAATGGGTTAGAGGGGATAGACGCTGGCAGCATCACAGTCAATGGCGTAGAGATAAGTGGCGAGCACAGCAAAAGCTGGTTTAGACGAAAGCCTTCGGAGTTCAGGTTAACTCGAGCACGCAGGCAGTCCGGCACGGCCATGGTGTTTCAGCAGTTTCATCTTTTTCAAAACTATTCCGTGATGCAGAACATGGCCTTGGCACCGACAAAAGTACAAAAAATGGATGCAAAAACGGCCGTTGCCGAGGGACGCAATCTGCTGGAGCTTTTTGGCCTGGAGCACTTGGGCAATCGTATGCCACAACGGCTATCGGGTGGGGAGCAACAGCGTATCAGTATCTTGCGTGCTTTAGCCACCAAACCCAAAACACTGCTGTTTGATGAGCCTACTTCGGCGCTAGATCCTGAGCGCGTGGGTGAAGTATTGGAGGTAATGGAAGAGCTGTCGGAAGCAGGAGGCACCATGATCGTGGTGACACACGAGATTGACTTTGCAAAGCGCTGTGCCGACTGGTTCATTTTCATGGAGAACGGCCACATCATCGAGCAAGGTAAACCTGATGATGTGTTGCTTAATCCACGTACGGACCGTTTAAAAAGGTTCTTGGCCGGGATTGGTTAGACAAGGTGAGTAACGAGTCTTGAATAAGACGGGTGTGTAATTTCAGGAGTATGGGAATGAAGGTATTAATTTGTGGCGCTGGTGTGGGCGGTCTTGCTGCGGCCATCGGGTTCACGAGATTAGGTCATGACGTAACGGTTTTTGAGCGCGCCTCGGAACTGCGTTCTACAGGCACAGGTTTGAATTTATGGCCTAATTCGGGTCGCGCCATTTATGGCTTAGGCTTGCGTGAACAATATGATGCGATCAGTGTCAAGCTGGATAGTTATTTGAACTATGACGCTGAAGGTAAATTACTGTTTAAAAACGATACAAGCAAATGGCCTCAGACATATGGGGCACCAGCTGTTGGCGTATATCGTACAACCTTAAATGAGATGCTGGCCAATGCATTGGGCATGGACAAGATTAAATTTAGCCATGAGGTAGCCTCGGTAGAAAATGTTGGCGACAAAGCTATTTGTCACTTTAGCAATGGTAGTAGCTACGAAGGTGATCTTGTCATAGGGGCTGATGGCATTAATTCGGTTATTCGTGATCAGCTTGTAGGCGGGGTGACATTTAGACGCAATCCACACCATGCCTACCGTTGGAGGGCCATCATTGATCTTGATTTAGCAGATGTGGACCCGGCCGCACAAACAGGGTTTTACGCGCCAGGTGGCTGGTTAGCGGTGATTCCTATCGGAAACAATAAAGCCTATTGGTTCGGCTCAGCGTCGGGAGCGAAAGATACTGACGAATTTATGGATTTCTTTAGCAGTTGGAAAAATACACATATTCCTAATACTTTAGCCAATACGCCGCGTGAGAGCATCATTGAAAGCGCACTTTTTGATGTGGATGGCGTGCCGTATCAGTGGACGCATGGGCGTGTCACCTTGATCGGCGATGCGGCGCACCCCATGGTTCCTGATATGGCTCAAGGCGCAAGCCAGACTTTCATCGATGCACATTGTCTCTATGATGTTTTTTCACGTACGCAAGACGTTGATCGGGCATTACAAGAGTATGAGCATCTTCGCAAAGCGAAAGCCGAATATGTGGTTAAGAGATCGCAGCAAGGCAGTTTTTTAGGTCGAAATTCGGTGGATCCGATCTCGGTTCGCTATGAGAAGGAAATAGAAGCTGAATCTGCTTGATGATTCCGCCGCACGAGTTGATCGCAGCACAGTAAATTTTCCAACCAGAAAGTTGAAGAAATTTGGAGCAAAGATGTCGAGAAAATCCATCATTCCGGCCGAAGAGTTACGTAAATTGGCGCAGGACTTAGTCGATGCTGAATCCCCGAATCCACCAGGGGATGTAAGTTTGCCACTTGAGGTGGCGGTTCGCTATTTAGAGGCTAAGCAGATTCCCTATACGAAATTATCTATAGATCCTTCCTATAAGCTCGTGAACATTGTAGCCCGCGTTGTTGGCGATCTGCCTGGACCCCACTTGGTGATGAATGCACATTTGGACGTGTTTCCTCATTCAGATCAAGCTCATGCGCAAGCAAAACGTACTCCCGCTAGTGCCGAGCTAGTTTCAGGTCGGGGGGCGGTAGATATGAAAGGTGGGGCTGCCGTCTTCATGGTGATTATGAACTTGTTGAATCAGCGTCGGCATCAGTTACATGGGCAAGTCAGTTTATGTTTGGTGTGTGATGAGGAAACCTTTGGCCCCTATGGGAGTCGTTCATTATTAAAGATGTTTCCTGAGCTAGCGGGGGATGCGTTGTTAAGTACCGAGCCTTCTTCTCTCTCTGTTATTCGTGTGGGCGAAAGAGGGTTTCTATGGGGCACGGTAGAGTTTACCGGTAAGGGGGGGCATGGTGCTTATCCTGGCAGCGCTGACTCTCCTATTGAGAAGTCCGCCGCATTTATACAGGCCTTAAGGCGGGAAATTCCTGAAAATTGGGGCGATGTTGAGCAAAATAACGACGATAAAGTGTCGCAAAGCTTACTTGCCCCAAAAGGAGCGTCCTTTGTTGATCATCGCTCCTTGAACTTCGGTATCATCAAAGGGGGCCTGAAAGTGAATATGCAGCCCGACACCTGCAGTCTTGAGCTGGATATTCGATTACCGGTAGGTCAGAAAACAGCCGATGTCATTGCTTTAGTCGAGAAGGTGGCTAGTCAGTTTAATGCCAAATTCCACGTAGACAACTCAGGAGAACCCAATATTAGCGATAAAAGCGCCCCGATTTTTGCAATGATGAAACAGGCAGTGCTTGATGCGACGCAGATCGAGCCGTCATTCGCAGTAGGCTTGGGCTGCACCGATGCTCGATTGTGGCGCTACAGGGGCGTTCCTGCTGCAGTGTATGGCCCTGATCCATCTAGTATGGCTAAAAATGACGAGACAGTGACTGTCAACGATCTCGTTACTATAGCGACTGTGCACTATCAAACAGCATGTGCATTTCTAAGTGCAAATGTGGCGGACTAGGTGCTTACAATAGGCACAGCCGTTTGTGGTTAAAGGTATATATCTAATTTATATACTCATTATTTCTGCTGTGCCTTATTCTTTCCGATAGCGCTTGAATCCATCATTTTCTGTCAGTAAAACAAAATCCTAGGTTTTTAAGCGCATCTTTAAACTGGTATAGAATATACGCTTTTAGCGGAAGGTTATTTTGGAGTTATATTGTGTCTGTACTAGACCCCAAAAGGGTATATAAAACGGGCAGCTTGACAAGAACAAAGTATAAGAAACCCGGTGGTACTGCTAAACGGGCCGATCAGGTTTATAACTATCTTCGCAAAGCTATCCTTTCGGGAGAAATATTGTCCCGTACGCGTTTAATCGAACAAGATGTGGCAGCAATGCTGGATGCCAGTCGCACACCAGTCCGAGAAGCCATATCACGACTGATCCAAGACCAGCTTGTAAAGCCTCTGTCTAGCGGTGGTGTTGAAGTGGTGGACACCTTACAAGAATACGATGAAATATGCAGTATTCGAGAAGCTCTTGAAGGGGTGGCGGCTCGTCTGGCAGCCAAGCATATTACCGAAGAAGAGCTTACGCGTCTTGAAGAGCTTGCTAATGCCTCTACGCAGTCTTCGTTTGAAGACTCTCAAGGACGTAGTGAAATTAATTGGGAGTTTCACGACATTATCTATAAGGCCTCACGATCAAATCGGCTCATGGTCATGATAGATAATTTCAGGGATTTCTTTTTAAATAAACAGATACTGGAAATGTATACTGCCGAAGATACGCAGATAGCGGTTAAACAGCATTTCGACCTTGTTCAGGCTTTGCGTGATCGCGATGGTAAGCGGGCTGAAAAATTAATGCGCGGCCACTTAGAGCATTTTCGAGAGCGAGCAGGTCAATAAATAGTCTTCGGAAGTGATCGGTGAAGGCACCGATCCATATATTTGGATAGTTTACCCCGCGGGTCTATTCTTAGCGCTTTTGTGCGTTCGTTCGCCTATACACATCATTAGCCTCGCATTGCGGGGCTAATGTCCCTCAGTGCACGTGTATTTCTGGAAGTTAAAAGTGGAAAGTTAGGGTTAATCACTAAGCCTAGCCCGCGCAAAAATTTATTATTAATAATATCATTACTAAAATTATTAAATAACAAGGTAGCCATGCGTCATCGTGTCGGTGGTGGTGCCTGCCTGAGTACAATAAAAGGACTACTCATGATTACCCGTTTTCGCGTTGCGTCTTCAGCGCTGTCTTGTGTGCTTTTGGCGGTGCCGGCTGTGCAGGCTACTGAGTCGGATTGGCCAAAGCAGACCATATCCTTGGTAACGGCCTATCCACCTGGTGGCCCTACTGATATTATGGCGCGCTTATTGGCCGAGCCTTTAAGCAAAAAGCTGGGCGCTACAGTCATTGTAGAAAATCGTCCTGGAGCGGCGGGTAACATTGGTACCACACAAGTAGCACGTGCTAAACCGGATGGTTACACCATTTCCCTGGTTACGTCAGGCAGCATGTCCGTGAATCCGGTCTTATTTAAAAACTTAAGCTACGATCCGGAAAAAGATTTCCGTGCCATTATACAGATTTCACGTATTCCTTTAGTGCTGGAAGTAGGCGCAGACTCCCCCATCAAAACGGTGCAAGACTATATCAACCATGTCAAAGCAAACCCAGCGAAAGTGACCTTCGGTTCGGCCAGCCACGGCACACCACAGCATCTGGCAGGCGCCTTGTTCAGTAAGCAGTTAGACGTAGAAATGCAGCACGTGCCGTACCAAGGCGCTGGTCCAGCTTTGAATGACTTGTTAGGCGGCCATATTTTCTCTATGTTCGATATTATGGTTAGCTCTTTGCCTCATCTGCAGCGTGGTAATTTACGCCCCTTGGCTGTTACGACCGAGACACGCTCATTCTTGCTACCTGATGTGCCTACACTGGACGAATCGGGTCTAGAAAATTTTGACTTCTATGCCTGGCACGGTATTGTGACTCAAGCTGCTACGCCTGATCATATCGTAGAGAAATACAATGCAGCGTTTAATGAAATTTTCCAAGACCCTGAGTTTCAGGAGCGTTGGAAGAGCCTTGGCACCGACGTTGTAGGGGGAACCCCCGAACAATTTACCGACCTGATTCGTTCTGAGCGCGAACGTTTAGGCGAAATTATTCGTGAATCCGGTGTGCAGCTAGACTAAATGACTAAAAAGGGAAAACAGGTGACAAGCTCAAAACTAGATCAAGTACGCGTTTTAGCGTTTGATGTATTTGGTACTGTGGTGGACTGGTGCGGCAGTATCGCCCAGGAAGTCGAACGCCTGGATTCCAGCATTAATGGGCAAGACTTTGCCAGAGCCTGGCGGGCGGGTTACCGTCCTGCCATGCAAAAAGTCATGTCGGGGCAGTTGGGCTGGACGCTTATCGATGACTTGCACCGACTCATTCTGGACGATATATTGCCCGATTTTGGCTTAGCACACCTAACAGAAGAGCAACGGCAGCATCTAAATCGCGCATGGCATCGCTTGAACGCATGGCCAGACTCTGTAGCGGGCATATCTAGGCTTAAAAGCCAATATATCGTGACGACACTATCCAATGGCAATGTGAACTTGCTGGTAAGCATGGCCAAATGGGCTGGCTTACCCTGGGATTGCGTCTTATCAGCCGAACTGTTCAAGGCTTATAAGCCCGATCCGGCTACTTACCTAGGTGTAGCCAGAACGTTTAATGTTCAGCCGCATCAAGTGATGCTGGTTGCCGCTCATCAGCACGACCTGGATGCTGCTCGAGAGTGTGGGCTGTTAACAGCATATATAGAACGACCATACGAATACGGCACTCAGCAAATAAAAGATGTCAGCCCTCATGCCAATAACACCATGCACGCAAACGATATACGGCATTTAAGTCGCTTGCTTTTGGGTGAATAGCGTATACGTACTGCATCAAGCAGGACAATTTTAGCCATGCGACGAAAGTAGATTTTTGCTCGTTGCATGGCTATTTTTTGCCTTAAATCAAAGTTTGTAAATATTTTGCATGTTTTCATAACATTTCGTCACTTCTGCGGAGCATGTTATGAAAACCAGATTGTTTTTGGGGCTTGCTGTCAGTTTTACGAGCCCGGCCCATGCCTTAGTAGCACCCATACACTTCATCTATCACGCCAAGGATCTGCCAGGTGGTGATACCGTTGAACTCTATGGTCAGCCTTTACACGTAAAAGCTCGTGTGAGTACGAACAAAACTTTTTCTGTATCGCGCACCAGCACCATTACGGTAGATCAAGACGCTTACCTTGCCATAGGGGGCGGAATAATCAGCCGAACACGTCAGCCAACCCATATTTATAAACGTGGCGCAGGAGACTTAGTTTTAGCGTCGCCTTTTAGCTTGAATGGGCACATTATCTTGCAAGAAGGTGGGTTAAAACTGGCTCACCTACACGCCTTGGACAGTGGCATTGTCGGCGTCAATGTCTATGCGGGTACGCGTTTAGAGTATGTTCATGGTTTAAACGTGAATGGCCAGTTGTACTTCAAAGGCGATACCCATACTCCGGTGCGTTGGCATGTTGATTCAGGCCGTGCTACGCAACTGGGCGATGTACATGGTGAAGGAGTCATTCATCAAACAGGCGCAGGCGAACTGCATTGGCCCTTGGGCTTACGCAACAATTTCGAAGGCGTTCTGGTGGTACAGGAGGGCATACTTAGCCTAGCTAGTGAAGTACCTGCCGACATCGTCGTCTTTGCCCAATTGCACGCACAAGATGCCCTTTTTTTTAGCTTGCACCTGCACCCTAACGCTGTGCTGCAGTTTAAGGGGCATGGGGGCAGTGGTCTGCGAGTGCGGCAAGCACTCGTATTAGAACCCGATAGCCAGACTATGCTACGTATCTGGGCAGATGGTCGACACGACTTTTTGCAAGCGAACCGGGCCATCGTCAATGGACGTTTACAAATAGTGGCTCAGGACGACGATTGGAACGGTGAACAGGTCTACACCATTATCAGGACTAAAGAGGCGCTACACGGCCATTTCCAGCACATGGAAATAAATCGGCACGACTTGCAGGCTCAATTACAGTATTCCGACAAGGAGCTGTTGCTGCGCGTAAAACGCGACAACATCACCGGTCTACGTCATCCCTACAATGCCATACTAAGCAGCCTGGCAGACGACAGTATGGAACTGGCACGCTTACAAAATGCCTACCGTCCAGGCCCTAATACCCCCGGGTGGTGGGGATGGACCCAACACAAGGGGCAGCATCATATACGCTTAGCCAGTCAGCCAGCCTTAGAGCGTCATGCCGAATGGATGGTATTGGGCTATAACAGTCAAGACTCCTCCAATGCTGGCATATCGTGGGCATTGGCAAGCAGTACTCAGCGCTGGCGTGGTATAGGTCTGCATGCTGGTCATGTTAGTAAAGCGCAAAACCTACAAATGGGTGTGTCTTGGGCCTCCCGCATGACACGCTGGAGTACCCATGCAGGCTTTGTCGTTGGCGTACACCATCTACGCCACGAAGGTTCTCAGCGAGCCAGAGCACAAAAACTAATCAGTCAGCACCTGCATGCACAAATCGACTACCAGCTATGGCACGATATGCAGCACAGTTTGGAGGCTTGGGCTCGTTGGGATAGCCTAAAACTTCCTCAGGCTGCCTTAAGCTTGCCATCTGGCACCACACTACGACCCCAAGGCCAGTGGCAACACCAGCCAGGCCTTGGGTTACGTTGGGAGTGGAATAAAAAAAGCTGGCCTAGGCCAGCGCGTATTCAATTCGACCTAGGTTGGCAGGCCAGCCCAGCTACCCAGCGTAGCCATATTCAAACCGCCCAAGGGCGCACCTTAAAGGATCAAAGCCCTTTTCATCGAGGCTCACGCTGGAATTGGGCTGTAGGCGTACAAAGTCAGCTTAATGGCCAAGACAGCCTGCGCTTAAGGTACCTAGGTCACTACAGCCGCCAAGCAGACCCCGACCACGGTATTGGCATACAGTATCAGGGCAGGTTTTAAGCGTACAGAGACGGGCAGGCGTGGGGAGCCTGCCCATGTTACACGTCAGTACCGCGCACTATGCATAGCTTTTGTAAACCTATGGCGACCAGAATTCCAATGCCTATCCCTACGCAGTCCGCCACCACATCCCACACGCTAGCATAACGCCCAGGTATAAAGTATTGCACCACCTCAATCCCGATACCGTATAGCAATAACAAGCCACCCACTTTTCTCCAAGGCAACTCCCAGAACAAACACAGCCCAGCAGCCAAGCTGGCAAAAGCCAGCATATGTTTTAGCTTGTCATTGGCTTGATCCACCAAAACAATGTTACTTGGGCGTATCGCCAGATAAGTGATGGCGATAAAGGCTAGTACGGTAGCAAGTTTGCCTAATTGAGCGGTTCTGGGTGACATAAGGGGGAGGCTTAAGTGAATTCGGAATGCTTACTAATAAGCGAGCGACGCGAGCAGGAGGTATTGATTGCCTGTGCTACTGGCAAGTAAGTATGGCCGGCAATAATCCCTGACTGGATAAGCATGCTCCGTATTTAATCTAAATCCTTGATCACATCCAGATAGGTTTGTGCAACGGCTTGAACATTCCTATGCTTAATAACCCATTCCCTCCCTCTCTGACCCATTCTTTCGCGCTCGGCAGGGGCTAAATCGGCGAATTGTTGAATCGCGTCAATGAGGGCCTCTTCGTCTTCAGCAGGCACATATACTCCGCACTCCGCCTCATTAATCATGCTTGGATAACCTGAAAATGAAGCAAGGATAGGCTTGCCTGAAAGCATATAGTCGATAACCTTATTTAGGGATTGACCATACTCCCAAAGAATAGATTTTGCTACAGAAAAATAAACAATATCAGTCAACTCAAGAACAGATTGAACTTGATTTTTTTCTACCCTTGGCGCAAAGGTGATGTTGCTAAACTCTTTATTTTCTTCTTGGTATTTAGGCTTTAAATCTCCTTCACCAACAATTAAGAAGTGAATGTCTGTTCGGTGATGTAATGCTCGAGCACTAGCTAAAAAAATGTCCAACGAATTATTTATACCGATTGACCCTGCATGGCAAATAATTATTTTACCCGATGGGATATATTGCTTAATATACTGATCAGATAAGGGGGAGGGTGGGAGAAGCAATTTTGGATCAATGACTTGAGGAACGCAGGCGGCAGTAATTTCTTTATGAGTCACATCAAATATACGTGCGGATAAGTTGGGCATAGTGCCCACCACTTTATCTGCTTTTTTATAAGCTAATTTTTCAAGCCAAGCTAAAAATTTAACAAAAATATTATTTTTATTTAAGTTTCCAGAGCAGATTAAAACTAAGGGCCAAATGTCTCTAACTTCAAATATTAGCTTGCAGTTGTATTTTTTACGCAGTACTAAACCATTTAAAATGGTAAATATAGACATGCTGGAAACAATCACAACGTCCGGTTTGAATAAGGTTTTCTTAGGCATTCTAAATAGCTGGAGTTCAAAATCCAGCCAGCTTAGAATACGTCCAATAGAGGTTGATTTTTTATATTTTAGGGTTCGTACCCAATGAACCTCTACACCTTCCACTTGTTCTTTGTAGTAGCGACCTTTGAAAATAGGGGCATTGGTTTGATGGCTAGAGTCAGAGGTAATTAATAAGGTGTTATGTCCTTTTTTTTTCAACTCACTTAATATTAAAAAACCACGAGCTTGATTTTTTGCTGCATAAGCGGGTGGGATATATTTAGAAATATACCAAATGTTTTTTTTATTCATTTTAATATAGGCCTTCATGTAAGTGAATTAGGCAGTTAGTATATATAATAAAAAGAATAGTTGTATTTTTAGGAGTTAAGTTGTCATCGTGTGTTTTTTTTGTTGTGTAACTTAAGATGTTTTCGCCATCTTGATTTTTTCGGGGTGTCATTTTTAAACGTTATCGAAGATATCGGAATTGTAAATTTATCTTTTTATTGAGTGTTCTTGCTAAGAAAATTTCTTAGGGCTTTCATAGAGTGACTTTTTACTTTGGAATAGATGGACGTTTTATAGTCTGAGTGTTGGCGCCCTGGTTCGGCCATTATATGTAAGAACTCTTTTTCGCTAATTCCTAATTTATTTAAAACTAGGGTAACTGTCTTTTGCATATCTTCGTGATTGTAAAGTGGAAGTTGATACTGTTTTTGTGCTTCTTCCCGTGTCATTTGATCCGAAACAATCATGCTAGAAAGATGGGATGTGCGTTTATCGACGTTAAACTTATGATAAAACCAATATTGTTGTATGAATTTTGTTAATGCATTTTCTAAATGCTTGCTACCATAGTATTCAAAGTCACAGTAATCACTTAGTTCTTTCATGGCTCGATCACGATTGTACTCAATGTAATTTAATGGTCGAGCAGATTCAATTTTAAAAATATAAGTATCAATGTCCCGTTTTAAACTTGATAGTAACGGGAGGTTGCTGATCGAACTTTTTCCAAATTTCTTGTTTATGTCTTTTAGATTTCTTAAGTCATATGCATCATGTGTATTTCCGGATTGTAAAATGCATTCTAATGCATAATTTCCTCCTGAAAGAAAGGTTTTTAATTTATTTTCTTTCATGAATTTATACAAACTAGAAAATAATACATTGTCTTGAGGGACAGCTAAGTTCGGTACACCTGCTTTCATGTATGCTTTTGTTAGTTCTTTATATTGGACAGGATCAGGTTTGATGATCTTTAAATCAAAATTAGGAAATTCAGCAATTTTAGCGATATTTTTTTCAGAAATTTCAGTATTGAATCCATCGTCAATATGAACAGCTAAAATTCGTAAGCCCCAATGGACGGAGCCTAAGTAGGCCAAATATGATGAATCAAGTCCTCCCGAGATACCCATAACGCAATCATAACTATGATGTTTATTTTCTTTTTTAAGCCTAGTTAATAGATTGTTTAATTTTTCTCTCCCTTCTTCATTAGGAAAGTAGGTTTTGTTTTTGATTTGCAAAGCATTACTACAATAATTGCAGTGTCCACTTTCATCGAATGTAATAGTATCGTCAGACTTATTGTCCATGATGCATCGTGTACATTGTTGATAGTTAGGCGAGTTCATGAAATTTCCTAATATTGCTAAGAACTATAATTTTTTGATGACAACCAACAGATAAATAGCATAGAAAAGGAGCCCAGATAACGCGTAGGCTTCTCCTAAAAAGTCGATATTATATAAAGAAATTAAATATATGCTTCCCACACGAATGCATAATCCAAACAGTTGCAATAAAAATGCTGTCTTTTGATTTTTTGTGATGTATAAAGAAGTCGATACCGGAGAGGTGATAAACTGTACAAAAAACCAAGGTGTCATCCAACTAATTAATATGCCTGCACGCTGCCATTGTGCACCCAGAAAATAGGGAACTAGGATGGGAGCTAAGCATGCTGCAAGCATCAGAGGGAGTATGGCCACTTTTGCAAGGTTTTTGATGGTGGCTAGTGTGAAGTTCTTTAACTGCTTATGGTGGTATTTGTCTGCAGCTTCGGTTAAATAAACCTGTGAAACAGCATTGCCTAATAGGCCCATTGGTGCAGACAGTAGTTGCATGGCTATCATCAAGTAACCAGCCTCTGAGCCTATTGAAAAACTAGCTATTAATATAATAGGTAGTTGAATACTACTAGTGTTTGCTAGTACCTCTAGAGTGGTAAATTTAGGGAATTCTTGGTAACGACTAAATGCCAATCTAAGGGTTTTAGGCTTGATTTTTTTGAAATATTTCCAATCTGATTTAAACAGTGAGACACTTAATGTAATAAATCCTGATCCTTGGGAAATAATTTGACCTAAAATTAGGCCGATGGAAGTGCTTCCAAGTAAAAATCCTGAACCAAGTTTTACAGAGTTCCCCAATGCTGATTGTGTAATGCGAGTTTTTGATATCAAACTAAATTGCTTATTCCGTGTGCTCCAGTACTGAAGTGCATTGTATAAGCCGACTGTAAACAAACCAAATGGAATTAGCCACAATATATTTGATAGCTTATATGTGGTAAGTTGATTTATTACACTTGGGAAAAAATATATTAATAAAGCTGAGATACCTGAAAAGCTAATTGTGCTAAAAATAGCTAACGTACATAATGCGGCGGCGATACGATTAGATTTTGGTAGGGGTATAGCATACTCAAAGCATAGCCCAGCTATTACGCAGAGTATTGTTAAAATTGAAACATATACAGCAAGAACAGAAAATACTTCTGGGCTATATAAACGTGTAATGATAGGCAGCGATGCAATTGTGATTAATTGTCCAATGGCTGTTCCGCTTGCAAGTATACTTACCCGTCTCAAAAAAGGATTTTTATCTAGTGCTTGCTGAATATATGATTTCATTTATTTGGTAATGGTTAGGACCACTTTTTGCATATCACTGTCAGTTATGTATGGATGAAAAGGTAAACTAAGTACCTTTTCTGATACTGTGTCTCCAACAGGTAAGTATGCGTTTTCATCTGCTACGGCTGGTTGCTTATTCAGCGGAATGGGATAATGGACAGCACTAGGGATTCCAGCTGCTTTTAGAGTTGTTTGAATCTGATCGCGGTTATCCACTTGAATAGTATATTGTGCCCAAACACACGTGTTATGTGGTTCGATATAAGGGGTGGTGTGTATCCCCGCATTATTAAAAAGAGCCGTATATTTTGTGGCGACTTGCTGACGCAACTCCAGTTCTTCTTCGAAAATGGCCAACTTTGGCAACAAGATAGCGGCCTGCAAGGTATCCATGCGACTATTAATCCCTACCCGGATGTGGTGGTAGCGCCTGTCTTGACCGTGTCTAGCTATTTGGCGCATAACCAAAGCTAAATCGTCATCGTTAGTAAAAATAGCCCCACCATCACCATAGCAACCTAGTGGTTTACTAGGGAAAAAACTGGTACAAGAGACAGTACTTAAATTTCCTGACTTTCTGCCATGATATGTAGCACCCAGACTTTGTGCCGCATCTTCAATCACTGGTATTTGGTATTTTTGGGCAATGGCGTTAATGGTATCAAAGTCGGCACATTGTCCGTACAGGCTAACAGGAATAATGGCTTTAGTGCGTGGGGTAATGGCCGCTTCCAACTGTTGTGGATCGAGATTGTATGTTTTTGGGCAAATATCAACGTAGACTGGTTTAGCACCCAACAAAGCGACGGTTTCGGCGGTAGCAATATATGTAAAGCCCGGTGTAATGACTTCGTCACCTGGCCCTATGCCAAATACCATCAATGCAATTTGCAATGCATCTGTCCCGTTTGCCACGCTTATACAGTGCTTTGCACCTACAAATGCAGCTAGTTTTTCCTCTAACTCCATCACTTCTGGACCTAGTATGTACTGGCCGTGCCCTAGTACACGCTGAATACTCGCGTCAATTTGATCTTTAATACGCGTTTGCTGAGCAGCTAGATCTATAAATTGCATGTCGCTTCCTAGTTAAGTTTTTCTGACGGTATTGTTTTGCAGCACATATTCAGTCTGTGTATGTGAGCATCGAGCGCTAGCTGAGCCTTGTAGTGGTAAGTCAAGTTGCTCACCAAATTCACTCATCCAACCTATTTGTTTTGCGGGCACTCCTACCATAAGCGCATAAGCGGGCACATCCTTATTAACGACAGCGCCTGCACCGATGAAGGCAAACTCACCAATAGTTACTCCACAAACAATGGTGCAGTTAGCTCCCAGAGTAGCTCCTTTTTTAACTAAAGTATCGCGATATTGGTCTTTACGTTCGATGAGTGAGCGAGGGTTATAAACATTAGTAAAAACCATGCTTGGGCCACAAAACACTCCTTCTTCTAGGTGCACATTATCGTAGACTGATACATTATTTTGAATTTTACAGTGATCGCCAATACTGACCTTGTTGCCAACGAAGACATTTTGACCTAGCGATACGCCCTGGCCAATTACGGCACCTGCACAGACATGCACAAAATGCCAGATACGTGATCCTTCGCCTATACGCGCTCCATCGTCAACAATGGCGCTAGAATGTTGGTAGTAGTTCATTTTTTCAAGAAAGGGTGGTAGTCGCTCTTAAGCGGTGTTAGCTCTGCATCACGAATGTGTGCGACGGTTTCAATAGCAACGCGGTTTTCTTCTAGACCAAAGCCGCGGCCTGCTAGAATCTCTTCATAGCTACGAGTGTGTAAATCGGTAAAACCACCGGAAAACTCTATTTCTTCACCGTCTATGGTAATTGAGCGGAACGTTCGTTGTCCCTCGGCGCGTAATTTTTCTGGTACATCATTAACGTCTACAGATAAGAACCAGCGTACACGCGCCTTTTCGTACTCGAGGTAACCCGCTGCCTTCGTGTCCTCGAAGGCATGTACCACATTATTTTGCAACTTGCCAAATAAGAAGTGCAGCATATCAAAAAAGTGCACACCGATATTAGTGGCGATACCGCCTGACTTTTTCGTATCCCCCTTCCAGGATTGTAAGTACCAATTGCCACGAGAGGTAATATAAGACAGGTCTACTTCGTACTTGCCGTCTTTACCCTCGGATTCTATTTTATTTTTAAGTGCAACAATCGATGGGTGTACTCGTAACTGAAGAATAGTATTTACTTTTCGTCCTGTATCTTGTTCGATTTCTTGTAAACCATCTATATTCCAAGGGTTTAGTACTAGGGGCTTTTCACAAATAGCATCCGCGTCAGATCTTAGTGCGAAACGCATATGCGAATCGTGCAAATAGTTGGGGGAGCAAATAGTAATCAAATCAACTTTGTTTTTTGCATTCCCACGACGTAGCTTGTCAATATGGCGGTCGAAGCGTTCGAACTCCGTGAAGAATGCGGCCTCGGGGAAGTGGCTATCTATAACGCCGACCGAGTCATTCGGATCTAAAGCGGCTACCAGTTTATTACCGGTATCGTTGATGGCTTTCATATGGCGCGGTGCGATGTAACCCGCGGCTCCAATCATTGCAAATTTTTTCATAATATATCAGTACAAAGGTCAGTTATAAACGTAAATCACTTTCACTAGCGGGTAACACATACTTTAAATCGTAGATCACATGATTTTCTTTGCATAATTTACGTAGAGCGGTACTACCCATAGTTTTAAATTCTTCATGTGCAACGGTCAATAACAAAGCATCGTAATAGTTGTCAGCTAAGATATTAGTTAGTGTGACACCATATTCAGTCTGTGCATTGTTGATATCCACCCACGGGTCATAAATATCAACGTCTATACCGTAGTCACGTAATTCATGATAAATATCAATGGCACGAGTATTACGTAAATCGGGGCAATTTTCTTTAAAAGTGAAACCCAATAATAAAACTTTAGATTGGGTAATTAGCATCCTTTTTTTAGTCATAGCTTTAACCAGTTGGGAAGCAACGTATGTACCCATACTATCGTTCAGCCGACGCCCTGCCAAAATAATTTCCGGATGATAGCCAATGGCCTGAGCTTTGTGGGTCAGATAGTAAGGGTCAACGCCAATGCAATGACCCCCTACCAAGCCAGGTCGAAATGGTAAAAAATTCCATTTTGTGCCAGCGGCTTCAAGCACAGCTTCTGTGTCAATTCTTAACTTATTAAAAATAAGCGCAAGTTCGTTAACTAGAGCAATATTAACGTCGCGTTGTGTATTTTCTATTACTTTAGCCGCTTCCGCGACACGTATACTAGCGGCTTTGTGTGTACCGGCGGTAATAATTTCTTGATAAAGTTGATCGACGACATTGGCAATCTCAGGGCTTGACCCCGAAGTTATTTTTTTAATGGTGCTAACTCTACGTTCCTTATCCCCTGGATTAATCCGTTCAGGGCTATAGCCTACGTGAAAATCTGTTTTGTAACGCAAGCCGGAGGCTCCTTCTAAAACCGGCACGCAGTCGTCCTCGGTAGCGCCTGGATACACTGTGGATTCGTAAATAACGATATCGCCTTGTTTCAGGTACCTCCCTATGGTTTCGCTAGCTCGTAGTAAAGGGGTTAAATCGGGCTGTTTATATGCATTAATAGGGGTGGGCACCGTAACAATATATACATTTGCAGTGGCTAAATCATCAGGTTGCGCACTGAATTGCAAATGTATAGCTTGTGTAAGTTCTCTAGGGGTAATTTCCTGTGTTTGATCAATGCCTTGAATAAGTTCAGTGATACGTTGATGGTTAATGTCGAATCCTAGTACGGGCCTTTTTTTTCCGAATTCAACTGCTAAAGGTAGACCAACGTAGCCAAGGCCAACAACGGCGACTGAAAGGTGATTGAGGTTCATTACGGATTGTTTATTCTAGAGTGGAGGTAGAACATACAGGAAGGAGTTCACTACGTAATTCTGAAACTTCTTGTTGTAGTGCTTCATATTCCTGTGTTTTGAGCTGAATAAATCGTCGGGTGAGATACGATTTTTCTTTAAGACCCTGAGGGGTTAGGTAATAAAAATAACCTTTTTTATTCGTGTTTCTGCAAAAATTAGCTACTTTTATTAAGCCCTTACCCATTAAGGCGTGGATGCAGTAATTGGCCTTTCCAACACTGATCCCTAAGGTCTTAGCCAACTCCCGCTGGCTAAGGGTAGGACTTTTATCTAATTGCCTAAGCACTCGAAAATGGCTTTCGTCAAGTAAAGGTTTAGTCATCACAAGATAGAGTGTTCAATGGTTGAACGAATATACCACGCTTAATCCTAACTAGTGCTAACAATATGCATCATAAGTTATGCTGTATGTTTGTTGATACAGCGTTTTGATCACAAACTTCTGCACGGTGTGTGTAAGTGTGCTTAGTAGGCTTGCCTCTCAGAAATCGCTTAGTACTTGTGCAATGCGTTTGGCAGCTAAACCTCCACCGTATAAATTTTGTTCGTCTTCGACTTGACGTCCTAGGTTTCGAGTCACTGCAGTTAGAATTTTTGTTTTATCTGCGCCGACCAATTCGTTGGCGCCCGCATCGATTAGCTCGACCCATTCCGTTTGATCCCGCAGCGTGACACAAGCTTTGCCCATAAAAAAGGCTTCTTTCTGTACACCGCCGCTATCGGTAAGAACTAAGCTGCAGTGTTCTAGTAACCACAACATTTCTAGGTAGCCAACCGGATCGATAATAGTTAATTTTTCTGTCTTTAGCTCTAGGTCTTGAATTATTTTACGAGTTCGGGGGTGTAGGGGTAATACGATAGGTGTGTGCTGGGCAACTTCGTTTAAAGCATTCAGTATGTTGCGGAGACGCTCGGCATTATCCGTGTTTTCGGCACGGTGTATAGTGCTTAAAATAAAATTATCGGCGAGATCAAGGTTTTGAGGTTTGGTAGCACGCTGAGCAAAGAGTTCAGCACTATCTTGCATCACATCGCCTACGAGTTCGACGCGTTGTTGTTTGTCATTGGCGACCACATAGGGGTAAGCTTCTTGGTGTAGGTTGTTTACCGCGGTCTGCGTTGGGCAAAACAGGACATGACTGATTCTATCTGTCAAAATTCGGTTGATTTCCTCCGGCATTTTCATATTAAAACTGCGTAAACCTGCTTCCACATGAGCAATAGGGATATGTAGTTTTGAGGCCGCCAACGCTCCTGCCAGTGTAGAGTTAGTATCTCCATAAACAACTACACAGTCGGGACGCTCGGATAACAGGACACGTTCGATCTCTATCAGCATGCGGCCTGTCATCTGACCGTGTTGGCCCCCATGGATATCTAATTGGTAGTGAGGGCGTGGGATGCTAAGCTGCTCAAAAAATATATCACTCATATTGGTGTCAAAGTGTTGTCCGGTATGAACAATAACTTCAGCCAAGTCCTCTCGCTCTACTATAGCTTTGGAGACTACACTAGCTTTGATAAATTGCGGTCTAGCGCCCACGATAGTGAGAATTTTCTTCATAAATCACCTTAAATCTGTTTAATCAACGAGCGGTAAGATTGTAAAAGTTTAGTTTCTTCTATAGACCAATGATATTTTTCTTGTACTGCCCTTTGCCCATTGCGCCCCATTTGTTCGGCTTCTTTAGGATGGGTTATAAGATAGTCAATGGCATTCGCGATAGCATGTGGGTCTAAAGGATCTACACACAAACCACATTGGTTACCTTCTATAATTTGCCGCCAAAGTGGGAAGTTCGAACCAATAACTGGTACACCTGCACTCATATACTCGAACATTTTATTAGGCTGTGCATCGATGTGGTTGGGCGAAGGTAAAAATGTAACCAAGCCGCCTACGCAGTTTGCTAGTATGTCACGGACGCCGTAACGATTAACAAATCCTAACGAATCGACTTGTTGCCAACCTTGATTAGCGCGTGCAATGTGCTCAATACGATGTTGATTGAACTTACCGGCAAGCTGTAAGCGTGCTGGGGTAGTAGTGAGGCTCATGGCTTCTACTACTTGAACAATCCCGCGAATTTCAGTAATCCCGCCTACATACCCAACGTGTGTTTTTTTCCTGGACCAATCTATTTCGCCACTAGCTAGTTCGCCTTGCAAAGGGTAGTTATTGATATCTATAGAGTTAACACCCATCGCAGTGAACTTATCGCGAATATTAGGTGTGGCAGCAAAAACAATGTCGAGTTTGCGACAAGCCCAACGTTCGTAAATAGAAAATAATGCAGATAGTAGGTGTTTAGAGGGTTTATTTAAATAAGGTTTGCCTAAAATCTGTTTCGGGACATCCTCATGGGCATCAAAGATAACAATTTTACCGAGTTTCTTAAGTTTCAAGCCAATAGGAATCAGTTCTGGGTCGTGGAAATGGTATATATCGGCGTTGATCTGGACCGCTTTTCTAAAGACGCGGCTCGGTGCGTGACGTATCCGATGTAAACGCCCACTGGATGGACCTACATCGTATATAGAGATATTATCTTCGATTGAGTCTCCCTTACCGTCGGCAACGATCAAGGCTACGCGATAGCCGTTTATAGCTAATGACCGACATTGTTTAAAAAATATACGTATATCGTCGCGAGGATGTGCTGAGGTAAGGTGGGCGATGGTAGGTGCTAACATTTATCGGAGGGCCCCAATGTGCATAATAGAAGGCTGATTGAGGCTACGCTCTACGAAGCCTGCTTTAGGTTGCATAATACTTATAGTGTCCTGAGTGTATATTTCAACGGAAGCGGTATGCATAAATTTTATTCAATCGATAGCTCTTTATAAGCTAGCAACATTTTCTTCTCTTGGTGTTCCCAAGCTTCTGTGGTGGCCATTTTGTAAGCATTAGCTTTCATTTTGGCCAAGTCTTTGCTCAGTAATCTATCTATAGTTTGATTAATGCTTATTGGTGTGAAGTCTTCGATAATTTCACCCATTTTATTGTGCTGGACTAAATTAGACATGTCCTTCATATTGGAAACTATTACTGGTAAACCCGCCATAGAGTATTCAAATAGTTTATTGGGCATGCAATAATAATGGTTAAGGCAAGTGTTTTGAATTAGATGGATTCCGACATCAGCTGAAGCGGTATACTCTAGTACCACATCGGGTGATACAGCCGGATAAAAATAAATATGTTCAAATTCTTCCGCGGCTTGTTGAATATCTTTTTCTAGATCACCGTAGCCCATAAAAACAATTACAGCTTTGTTGTCAGATCGTTGCTTAAAAGCCTCGAGAATAAAATTTGTACCTCGACCAGATACTAGGCCTCCTTGGTATAAAAAAATAATCTGGTTGCTAGAAATTCCTAGTTGTTCGCGAAAATAATTGTTGGTTTTTAGTTTTCTATATCTAGGTGAATTTAAGATAACGACTGGTCGTCTTATGGTGTATTCTTTTTCATACCAGTCTGCGATACTCTCGCTCACTACTAATGTCATATCTACATACTTAATAAGTTTTCGTTCTAGCCACTTGCAGATTTTTTTTCTGAATCCAGCTAGATTATTTTTTTCAGTTTCAAGTTCATGTGTATCATAGATGAGTTTTGATTTGTATGCTAATTTTAAAAATATTCCTAATGGAAGTAGTCCTAAGCTATGAATGTTGATAAAAGAAATTTCTTTTTTTCTATAAAATTTAAAGACATAAAAGCAAAATTCTAAATACTTTAAAATTTGAGATATGAGATTTTTATTTAGGTTTTTGGTTTTTAGTTTAAATCTATTTAGATGGATGTTATTAGTATAGCTTTGCTTTGTATCCAAGTCTGGGGAATGTAATGCTGCAATTTGAATTTCGTCGCAGATAGAATGGTTTATGAGACTGGAGGTCTCTTTTAATATACGACTTTCATTACGAAAATCAGTTAAGGTGATGTGTAGGGCTATCATTTTTTAAATTAATTAGTTTATGTTTTTCGTGTTGTTCGTTGTTTAATAAACCTTATCAACTTTATTTAGCTTTAGTTTTGTTGTTAATGAGAGAATGATTAGCGTAATTGTCGTTATGAAAATAATGTAAAAATCGTAGAGATAGTTGCTAAAACCAGTAATGCTGAGAGATTTTAAGTGGAAGATCATCCATACAGTAAAAGCTATGGATACGGAATTTGGCTGAATTCTTGATATGAGGTGACTAATAGTTGCTACGAAACAGCCCATTATAAAAGAAATTATAGGTATTCCAAAAAATCCAAAGTTTAAATAGGCTTCCCCCCAAAATACAGTAGGCATACTCCCTATAATTCCTTGTTCTAGATTTTGAGGAAGTGTGTGGTTCATAATATCTACCGTGTAACGGACTGGCTCAAATGGTAGAATTCCACCTGGATTAGGAAAGGTTCTGAACCAATAATAATCTTTTATGTGCGGTACATATTCTAAATAAAAATACGCTGGGGCAATGCTACCAGAAAACGTTCGAGAGAGAATCGACATCGTGGCAGAATAAATATCACGGCTGCCCATGAAATAAATATAAAATAAAATGAGCGCTAAAAAAGAAATTAACACGAAAATAATAACATGTCTTTTTGGAATGAATCCGTCTTTTTTTACTAAGTAATATGTAATGAAAAGCGCCATTAATAAATTAATGAAAGGTGCTTTTTCAGTTGCCATGACAGCGACAGCCCCAGAGAGGGAAAATGAAATTAGAAATAGCATAAAACGAATAAATTTCTTTTTCATTAACCATAGAGAAAAAAAGGCAAGGGTGACGAGTGTCCCTAGATTATTTAATATCAGACTGTAGCGGTGTAGCTTATCAAAATTATTCCCCATGTTGCTACGTGCGAGAACGGCAGCCTCAGGGCCTTCTTTTAAGGCAACAAGTATAGCAATTTGATCGATTTTGCTAAGATATAGTAGAAAGGTGACAATCACTATACTGAAAAAAACTAATAGTCCAAAGTGATTGAGCTGTTTTAATGGTTGTATTTTTCTTGATAGTACAGGGTAAGGCGTCCAGTGTAGTACTCTACGAACAAATATGGCTCCAAGTAAGAACATAAATATAGATATCGTACTGCAAAGAAGCACAACAAACACTAAGTTGGCATTCGTTATTCCTATGGCTACTCTATAAGCGTCCATTTTATAAAATAACGGAAAGAGACCAATTACTGAAAATGTGTAAATAGATAGAGTTGTAATATTTAAAGCACTAATCTGATTAATTCTATCACCGGCTATTCTTAATAGATACCAAGTCATTAAAGGTGTAAAGAAGAATAGTAATAAAAAAGCTAAATTGAGCATAGGATTTAAAGTTTACTCGATGATTTTCGTTACTTGTCACAGATGCTTGATGAGCGAAGTGTGCTTTATAAACTCAGCGCAAGGTGGTCTTACCGTAGCTTACTATCTATTTGGTATGATGTTCTTATTTTTTTATTAACATAGTGTATATGGCTATACAGCAAAAAGACGTTGATGATTTTAGGGCGTTTTGCGTCACTGCAGGCCTTGTTTCCTTGGGAAGCATGCTACAAGCTCAGTTCTGGGTAGTGGGCAGAGTGTGACGTAAGCACTATTTACTCAGTTAGAGTGATTGATGGCTGCGTAGCGTAATAATACCTTATCGCTACAAAAATAGCTTATTGCTATGTGATTTGCGTGCTTCCAGCGGTAACTAGCCGGTATAAAAACGTTCTTTGGCATTCGATTGTCAGGATGCTGCCCGTTCTGTATGTGAGGGCGTGTACCTATCTGCGATAGTAAGGGTATATGAAAATTATCCATAATGTATTAGAGAAATTATATTTTTTCTTGATTTTGTGACTGTTGTATATTAGTGTGAACTGTGCAAATTGTAGAGGGTTAGATATTATCGAATGCTCAGATCATCTCGAGTGTATTTAATAAAAAATATACTGTTGATAAATAATATTGTTGCTGTAATTATTTCCATGCTATCGCTACGTTATGTCTCTTGAAATTGTAGGGCTAAACAGCTATCGACATGGTTACAATATAAGTCATTGTGCAGTAATCAGAGGAATGCGTGTCAGCAATGTTGGAGGCATACTGCAAAATTAAGTTGGTAAGAGGGTGTTTTTTCTTCATCAATTCAAAAAAGCTGGTAAGTGCTGGTTTAAACTTCGAAGAATAGTATTGAAGTCAACAGAAATGAAGTGATAAATTTAAGGTGATACGGCGGTTTCAATTCGGCACAGCGTCCATTCCGTTATGACATCCCATCGGGGATTGTATTGAAGCTTGCTTGCCTCTAATACGTCTGGACTTAACACGTTCACTTGAATCCTGTCGGCAGCGGCATCTGTTACGATGCCGACCGCAATGTGCTTGGGAGATGCGCCATCGGTAGTGACAGAGCATACTTGCGTACCTTTTTCAGCTAGTTTTGTAGTCACCGCTTCGTAGGCCCATTTTCGACGAGTTAGGGTAGTGGTGCCAATAGTGTCTGTCGTGCCTTGATTCCAGCTGGCTTCAAATTTGTCCTGGGCGGGATAAAATGTATACGTTCCTTTGCCGTGCATCATGTCTTTTTTCCAATACCCTTCGTATACATCACCGCGCCAGGGCGATCCTTCGCCGTATTCGTAACGCCCGTATCCTTCACGGTGATCCAGACGCCATTGGCCGGTATAGGTATCGCCGGTAGCGTAATGCATGCTGCCCTTGCCGCTCCGGTAGCCCCCTAAAAACTGACCCTCGTAGCGACTGCCGTCATTGCCTGTTGCTATCCCGGTACCAAAAGCAACACCATAGACGCAGTCCCCCTGATAGCTGACTTGTAAGCTGGGGGTGTGTACTTTGCATGACTGGGCGTGAAGACTTGTACTGATTCCCAGTAGTAGAAAACAAATGATATGCCGTAGTGTCATGGTGCGTCCTCAGTGGGCACATCGCCAAATGATCGCAACCCATCTGTATCCAGAGCATTGTTCTGCCAGCGATTACGCATTAGTTGGTATAAATCGGTCGGCGCACCGACCATTTGCCCTACGTCTCGACTCCAGGGCGATAAGCTAAATCCAATGATAGATCCGGTATCGCGGGTTCGCAGCGTAGATAAGGGGAAACGCATAAATATCCCCTTATCCATATAGGGGCTGCTTGGAGAGCCTGGAGAAGTAATATCGTTACCATTGGTGCGTGTGTACCATGCACCAAACTGGACACCAGACTTAAATGTCCTGCTTAGTTCAAAGCGTACACCGTTGTCTCTGGCTAAGAATCGGCCTGCCCGTATCGTGGCGGTAACATCGTCAAAAATAGGTAGGCGGTAATGCATGGAGGCAAGTGCCGTCACAGTTTGATAGTGCTGAAATCCGGTACCTTTGAAGTCACGTTGCCGCACTCCATCGACACTAATGTCCCAAGCTAAGCGGCCGCCAGAATGCAAGTACAGAGCCTGAACACCCACACCGGCAAACATTTCTTCATACAAGCCTGCCGAAGCGCGTACGTAAGTACGTGTAGCGGGGTGCCAGAACTTATTAAGCACCAAGCTACTCAACTTAACTTTCGCTGCTTTACGATATTCCGCTATATCCGAGCGTACATGGGGTAATAAGGAGTTTGAACGGTGTGTGACATCGCTCATGTTTTCCGCCAAACTAGCCATGACACTGCCGTTTAACCACCAGCCATGCCCCAGGTTGGCTCGAGCCCCCAAGTTTAGGCCTATATCATATTTAAATACGCCGCTGGGGTCATTAAGGTACGCGCTGACATAAGGCGACAGGGTAATACCAGATTGCCCGAGCCGGCTGGCGCTTAGCGACAAGACATTGCGACTCATTAAGGTGTCTTGTGCCAGTAAGGCAGTCACCGATTCATCGATATCGTTAGCACGCGCAGCAGCGCTGCGTCCGTGTGGATCTGCGTATTCTATGTGCACGGCCTGCGCCAGTGTTTCGCGTGTTGCCGTGCCGGCAAAGTATCGTTGTAGCAAGGTGGCATCGTCAAATACCCACGTCATGCCGTCTATCCCCATGACCTGCCAGGTAATTTCGACCCGTTCCGTTTCCAAAGGGGCATAGGCCATCACAATACGGGCTGTACGCCCAACACCGCGCGAAGCGTATCGATAACGGTCACTGGCCACACTAATAGCTAAGGTGCCGTCGCGCCAAGCCAGCTTTATATTGCGCAAGCCTTCCGCTTGCAAGGTATGTACTAAGCTACTGGGCCACAAAGGGTCGCTTTGCCATTGTTGTAGAGTAGGACGGGGCCCATCGTGTGCCCAAGCCCCTTCTTTAAAGGGACCTTTTTCGTCGGACTTAGGGATAAACTCCCGTTGTTGCAGCGGAAGTTTCAGCGAAACATTGTAGATATTTTGCTGATGCTGTCGTCCCGCTTGCAGGGTCAGTGGCCCCCAGTTGTACTCAAGGGCCGCATGCCAGTTTCCGGTTTTGCGTTCTTGTGTCCCAGTGCGATTGGCAAAAGGATCAAGCCTGTATTGGTTTTTATCGTATTCGGTAACAAGCCGCCAAGAAGGTAGAGCATGCAGGCCGAAACGCGCCCCACCGTAAAGGCCCTTGATACGTTTACGACCGTAGCCTACGGTGACATCGGCAAAGCCATAACCAAAGTCTAGGTTCTTGCTGGCGGCGATAAACTCGCTCGTAAATAGCTTCGTGCCTTGTATGTCGTCGTAGCCTATGGATACTTCTGGCAGCCAATAGCCCCGTGCATTTTCTGGTAATAGCCGAAGTTTAAAACCCGCTGATTTGTCTTTGTTATCGCCGTAACCGGCCTCTAGGGCAGGTATGCCATGAAAACGGGTAAAGCGGCCTGCTACTTGTAAAAAAGGTAGTACTTGTAGGCTTATGTATGGGGCACTGTAGGGGCGAGCATACATAAAGCCCGTACTTAATAGGCCGTCTTCGTTCATACGCCCATCGGGCATATGTATTAATCCGCTTAAACCTAAGCTAGAAGGCTGTGACCACGCTGAGGTGACAGCAAGGCTGCAAGCTAACGCAAAAATAATGCGATACAGCGATCGCCTACGTGGCGTGGTAACGCCACGCAGACTAACAGGTAACATGTGTTCAGGTTTTTGATTTAGTGGCTGTGTCCTGGTGCAACTTTGTCTCCACCGCTCGGCGCTTCTGCATCATTACCACTGGATTGAGACGCTGCAGCGGCGACGGCGGCTACTGCGAGGGCGCCAACGGATGCAGCCACCACAACTGGAGTGGTAATCGCTGCTGCACCCACACCGGCGGATGCGCCGCCAGCGGCAGCAGAGGCCGAGCTTGTTGTGGACGTCGAGCTTGCTGCTGCTGGTTGGCTAGCTTGTTGAGCGCTACTCGCTGTGGCGAACAAGGCAAGTAGCGTAGTGGCCAGAGCTTGTTTAAGTATTGTGTTCATACTGAGACCTTTTTAAAAATAATAGAGGGTTCCCGGATCGTATGAAGGTAAGAGTTAGTAGCCGGGAACTACTAAGTTCTTAGTATAAAAATTATTCTACGCGCTATAGTCGTAGTGTTGATAACGATAGCTGCCATACTTATAACTATACCGGCGTTTCTTTACGGATATATCATTCAAAATAATACCGTTTACCTCGGCACCGGCATGACGCACGCGCTTCACGGTTTCTTCAAGCTCGGCCAGTCTAGTTACCTCGGCACGAGCTACTAAAAAGCAGGTGCCCGCTGTATTGAGTAAAGCCAGTGTATCCGACACGGCTAATAGTGGCGCACTGTCCAGAATAACGTAATCGTATTGCTGGCTAAGTTCTACTAGTAGTTGCTGTGTAGACGCGTTTAGCAGTAATTCGGCAGGGTTTGGGGGCAGCACACCGGTGCTAATAAAATCCACATTAGGCAAGACTTGGCGGTGTAGGGCTGCATCTATACTTAAGTTATTGCTCAATACTTCGCTTAAGCCCTGTTTACGGTTTAAACCAAAGTACTGGTTCATATAACCTTTACGTAAGTCGGCGTCGATAAGCAAAACTTTTTTATCGCCACTGGCGATCACTTGTGCAAAGTTCACGCTAATAAACGACTTGCCAATTTGCGGCGTGGCACCTGAAATTAAAATAATATTATTCTTGGCCGACAACATGGCAAATTGCATGGCGGTGCGCAAGCTACGTAAGCTTTCTATAGCAGGGTCTTTAGGGAACAGCTCCCCCAATACATGTTTGCCCGACTGTTTGCTTTGTATGGCTTGATAAAGCGTTTGCTGTTCAAGCGACCTAGGCACGGACGCAAACACACTTAGGCCCAAGTGTTGTTCAATGTCGTGCGCTTCTTCTATGCCGGCGTGCAGCATTTTACGAGTCAAAGCTAAGCTAATGCCAGTAATTATGCCTAATAGTAAAGCGGCGAACAGAATGAGCATTTTCTTTGGTTTGACAGCACGTTCGGGAATAATGGCGTTGTCAATGATTCGTACGCTGCCTACTTTTCCTTCTTTTACTAGGCGCAATTGCTGTGCACTGTTTAACAAGTTGACGTAAAGCTCACTATTCACCTTAACATTGCGGCTTAGGTTTAACAGTTCTTGCTGTAATTCAGGCATACGGCGCATGTCGCGTTCCATACGCTTAATCTCGGCTTGTAAAGCGCCAATTTGCTGGTCTACTGTTTTAACAGCAGGGTGTGCCGCCGTAAATTGTGGTGTCAGGGTTCTGCGTTGTTGTTGTAGCTCCAGTAATTTCACCTGTAAGCTTACTAAGGCATCCAGTTGTGCTTTACCTTCAGCTCCTAGATCAAAAGTGCCATGTTGATCTCGAAACTTGGTGTAATCCGTTTCAGACACCTGCATTTGTTTTTGTATCTCAGGTAAAAATCCGTCTAAAAACCCCAGTGTTTTTTCAGCTTCTGCAGCTTTGCGTTCGGTGTTTTGCTGTTCATATAGAGTACCGATAGCCTGTAAGGTATCGGCTAAACGCTTGGTGTCGGTACCGTTCAAAGCAACATTAATAATGCCCGACTGGCGACCACGTTCGGATATTTGCAGGCCAGTTTGTAAGGCTTCGATTGTTTGAAGGCTAGAGGAGCGCTTCAAGATAAACTCTGCTCCTGAGAGTGCATGTAAAGACTCTACCTCTAACTCGCCGGGTTGGCCAGAGACGGTGAACTTACACATTACACCAATCGTGCCTTGGCAAAGCAGTAATTGCGTAGGATCGAACAGGTCGTAGCCACTTTTAGTGGCGACGACGGTAAGCATTTTACCTTCCAGTAATGCGGGTATATTGAATTGAGAAACCTTTATTGTTTCATTGCCACTTACATACCCGGGCATCCCTAAAAATCCAGGGCTAGATAGGCTATCGGACCGTCTGGCTAACCAGTGCCCAATAATCGGTAGATATTTTGGAGTGGCTTCTATGTCGAGTTTTAACTTTTTGACCGCTTGACCTACTACTAAGCGGGAGCGCAATATTTCGATCTCCGCTGCGGTGGATGATCCATCCCCTAATAAAGCCCCCAACTCCATTCCGAGCATGCCGCTAGTAGGACTGCTGTTTTGTTCAACCTGTATCAGCATGTTGGATTGATATATAGGAGTGCTAAACACGTCATACAGAATCGCTATGAGCACAAATAGCCCGCTGATCAAAGCAATAAGCCATTTTGCGGATACGACAGTGTCTACGATATCGAGTAGATTGATTTCATCGTTGCTATCATCGATAGTATGGTTTGGGTTCGTCATGTGCTAGAAGCGTAATGGTAATAATACGTACGGCTAATAAGTAGTAAGGGCCAGGATTGATCGATTAATTACTGGAAGGCTCTGCCTGTCGTCACAGCGCCACTAAGAGAAGGTAAAAGGTTATTCAGCACACGGCTCCATCGAACGACGGAGGCAGGATCTACATAGACCACATCACGGGATTGAAGCTGAAACTCACTCGCTATCAGGTAGGCTGCTGGGCTACTGGCGTTTAGATGGTATATTTGGGGCTCCTGCCCTTCTGGCCTGCGCAATATATATACTTGGCTAGGGTTCGAGGTCGTCATGCTGATGCCACCTGACTCGCCTAAGGCTTCCGTTAAACTTAAGCGGCCGTCGTACATAGGAGTGGGCTTGGGTTGGGTTACTTCACCTAATACAAACACTTGGCTTTCACGCTGATTCAGAACGCGCAGCATATCGCCATTCGCCAGCATAATGCGATTTGGGTTAATACCCTGCCGAGTCAGTTCGGGTAGGTTCAAGCGCATGGTAACGCCGTTACGGCTAAGCATAATGGACGACCTGTCCGCCTCTTTGGTGTAGCCCCCAGCGCGGTTCAGTGCTTCTGGTAATGTCATTGGAATGTCGTCCATGACCGCAAGGCCTGGGCTGGCCACTTCCCCATCAATGTACACGCGGCTGTTTCGGTACGACTGGACTCGCACCGTAATTTGCGGATCATTAATATACATGGCAAGCTTGCGCATCAGTAAGTCACGAAGCTCCAGCTCGGTTAAGCCCGCAACCTCAACAACGCCAGCGTAAGGAAATTGAATGGTGCCATCGGCACTGATGGGGTAACCATTACCTATATCTGCCTGGGTAATTGAACCTACGTTTCGTGATGAAGAGGCAGGTATAAGGGCCAATTCTGGGTGATCCCACACCATAATATTCACAATGTCCCCAGTGCCTAAACGATAGACATGATTAGGGGCTTCTAGCGCTTGAACTTCGGCAATCAGCGTGTCTGCACTAAGCTTATCCTGTTGTGCCACTAATTCGGGCGTAATGCTAACAAGCTGAATATCGGGGTATAGATTACTGGCGCTAGTCTGTGCTTCGTCCGCAGCCCCCATATATTGACCAGGAACCCACGAGCAGGCAGCCAGGCTAACTAGCAAACCCAGAGTAAGTATGTGGCGTGCTTTGATAAGTAGGGCAACGGATAAGTGCTTCATTGAGTAAATGCTGCTGATAAGTAAGAAGTAGCGCAAGCTTTGTAGTTCAGAAGGATAGGTAAGTTATGCGAAACATACGGTGCCGTGGTATACCTTATTTTTTCGCACATGCTTATGTGGTAAATACGTGAGCAAAAATAATTAAATGCCGACATATTGTTATTGTTGTTTTTATAAGAAAAATGAAGGCGAATCAAAAATGTGCCGATTAGTCATAGCAGTAAGCGCAGATAATACTTAGTCGAAGTTAAATTAGTTTAATTGTCAATATAAACAAAGTGTAACATAGTCTATCGAGCCATGATTGTACTGGTAATAGCTGCGTTTATGGAAGCGGAATTTATAGCCGACCGCTATATTGCTTTGTATAAATTTATTGTAAGCAACAGTGCTTCGCCATAACCTTAACTAAGTATGGCGCTTTAGGCCGTTTCGTGGTGAGTATGAGCAGCGGGTTGTCATATTGGGGCTTGTTTGCAGCAGCATTAATACTACAGGAGGTTAACAACCTGACACGAGCCTTTTGCTCATAGTATTAACGCAGTCTTTGTGTGGTAGGGGACGCAATTACAGTTGCTTGCTTAAAGCAAGCAAACTAGCCTGTATACCTTGTTGCCATGGGTACATGCAGGGAATATTCAAGTCTTGTAGGCGTTGCATTGCAAGTCGCACTTGCTTGGGCCTTTGTGCTACAGAGGGGTAAGTGCTACTGGGCACGGGCTGTAGTCTGGGTGGTGTCGGTACTACGCCATATTTTTGTGCCGTGAAAAAAATGGCTTTGGCAAACTCGTAGCGGCTAACGTACGGTAAGCCTGAAAAATGGTAAATGCCCTGAGCCTGCGGGTGTAAGGCTAGTTGTAATATCACCCGTGCCAAGTCTACAGCGTAGGTGGGTCCACCAATTTCATCATTCACTATGCTTAATAAGGCAGTGGTACTGCCTAGCTTAAGCATGGTTTTTAAGAAATTTTGGTTAAATTGGCTAAAAACCCAACTGGTACGCAAAATAATACAATTGGGCAAGGCCGCTAAGGCTGCTTGTTCTCCAGCAAGTTTGCTTTGCCCGTATACATTCAGTGGTGCTGGAAGGGCATCCGCATCATAAGGCGTGTCTTGAAAGCCATCAAAGACATAGTCCGTAGAGACATGTAAAAGTTTCACATTATGCAGAGCGCAAATGTGCGCTAAGCTGCCTACCGCCTTATGGTTGATAGCGTGAGCGCGCAGTGGATACTGCTCTGCACGCTCCACATTAGTATAGGCGGCGGTGTTGATGAGAACCGAGGGGGTATATAGATTCAAGGCATGCAGAATCTGATCTGCTTGTTCTATATCCAGCTCATGCCGATTGAGTAATATGAGCTCCGGCGTACCAGGTAGCTCCAATGTTTTCAGGTAACGAAAGCTTTGGCCTAGCTGGCCTTGTGCGCCGGTTATTAGAATGCGTATTGTCATCTGGCGCTGACGGCTAGTTTAGTCAAGGTGGGGGTCGTTATATAGAATAAAAATGCCAGTCTTGGTAAGACTGGCACTAAGATGTTCTTGCGGGTAGGCATCAATTTGATAATTGTTTATGGTTTGACTGCATTGCCTTTCCACCATGCATGTGCTATCACCACAAATACACCCAGAATCAGACCTAGTATGATACCCAATAGAACAATCATTGTTTTTCTAGGTTTGATGGGGGTTTCAGGTGCAACAGCATAGCTGTCTATGCTAGCTAGCAAAAGTGGTGTGTCACCTAACTGTAATGTTTGCAGCAATGTCAGTTGCTCATTAAGTAATGATAGGTCTTCAATAAAAGGGTCATTGTTAGTGCGAGACTCCAATAAAGAAAGCTCTGCCTCTAAAGCTATACTACCTCGTAAATAGGCTGTGTCTTGATTATAGGAAATAATCAGATTTTGATTATTGCTTGGCTCTGTTAGGTCTATTGCTTTGGCCAAGACTAAATCTTCTTTTAAGCGTGCTATGCGATTTAGACGATCTTGTTCGGCTGCTGCTCTTAATCCATCAATGTGAATTGTTAAGCGCTGTATACGGGTACTGATTGCACTGGTTAGCGTGTTTTCTGCTTGTTGACTAGCCATATGCATGGCTGTTTTAACATACTCATTTACCCAGTCGCTAGCTTGGTGTGCATCGCCATCAATTAACTTAACACTGGCTAAGTCGGGTGAGCTTGCGTTGGGTAAAATAACACTTAAAGCAGCATTAAAACTTAGCCAAAGTTGCTCATGCTCGGTTACGCCGAGGTCTAATGAAGTGGCTTTTTTAGGAATATAGTATTTTTCAAAAAACTCTAGCTTTAAAGTGCCGGAGTTGAGATGGCGTAAAAATATTCTATAAGCTTCATCCACATCCATCGTGGGTAACTTGTCGTCACTTAAAGCTATAACGTTATAAGAGCTTAAGTTTGCTGGAGTGGGAGGTAATATATTGCTACTGGCCTGGTAGGTAGGAGGCGAAAAATATGCGTAAGCAATACTAAGTAAACCAATCGCCATCGTACAGGCAAAAATACGAGCCTTATTATTCCAAAGCAGTAAAATAAGTTCACGTAAATCAATTTCATCAGCGTCTTGTTGTTGCATATTTTTTAATCGCGTACCATAATTGTTAAAAGTAAATTGTTTCTACGAAATTTTCAGACTATCATTAAAATTTAAAATTTGGTGTTATTAAATGTCTATAGTTTTTAATAGATTTTAATTAATTTTAATCACTAAAGGTATAAGCCTAGAGTGTTAGTATCTGGCGTCTTGTTTGTTACTGTGTCCATGTGCTCCTTCTGCAGCGCTAGCTCAGATAACAGTGTTTAGCGTAGGTGCAAGGAGGCTGTTAAAAATGGCTTGTACACCTCTTTCTCATTGAGAGTCTATCCAATTTAACTAGGACCGTGTGGTTAATTATACTCGTAAACTACCTTTAAAAAGAGTAAACCAAAGCAGCAGTTTCTATCAACTTGCTCCATGTCAGGTCGTGTGGTGAGCTTGACTGAGCAGTTTAGGGTAAGGCTGTGCAGCTCAAGCCCAACGTAGTTCGGTCTACCATCAAAATGTTAAGTATGGCTCTTCAGGTACTTGTCAATTTAACGCTAGCGAGATCATTGTCTTAACCCTCAGATGGCTGCATGCAAGGTATACTAGTTGCACTGCTAAGTGCAATTCAACGTAATCACTAGGCTAAGTAAGATGCTTAGCTGAGGTAAAAAAGTACGCATTTAATTCTCGTATGTAATACTTTCTCAAGCTTGCTGACGTGTTGTTGCTGTTTTTAGCCGCTAGTCCGCCGGTTTTCTGTGTGTTCAAGGGCTAATGGTACCAGCTAGCTGATGAGTAAGTATTTTCACAGACAGTCTCCCCTTACATTCAAATTTTTCTTTCGCTAAAACGGCTAGCTTTGTGGCTGTATTTGTGCTCTCTCTATCTTAGGTTTTGACGGCATTATTTATGCTTCTGCTGCTTATCGTCTAGGAAGAATTATTTGTTTCTCTTCAAGCATTATCGTTGCAGCGAAACATAGTTGGAACTATGCTTCTTCTGCGATAATTTAATCTTTCTGTACTCATGGTATGTATCAGCTCTTCAGCTTGGTACGTTAGGTAGCTTTTATGCCTTGTTCGGTACCTACTTGATTAGATTTTGGCTAGGCTCGGAGCTCATCGGTATACAAAGATATCAATAGGCTAATACATGGGTAGTTTTATATTGGGTTAAATGTATATGCAAGTTAATGTTCTATTAACGGGTGGCACTGGTTTTATAGGAAAGCAGTTAGCAAAAAAACTACTGACTGTGCCTAACCTTCATCTCACTGCTGTGACACGCAATGCTATGGCAATGGCTGCTTCTAGAACGATACAAATTAGCGGCCTAACGGAAAGCACAGACTGGAGTTCTGCTCTAGACAATCAACAAATTGTCATTCATGCTGCCGCTCGTGCTCATGTCATGAAGGATGAACAGACTGACACTTTGACGGCTTATCGAAAAGTGAATGTAGAGGGGACGCTTAACCTAGCCCGGCAAGCAGCGGCGGCGGGTGTGAAGCGTTTTATTTTTATCAGCTCGATCGGTGTAAATGGTAATATTAATACCCAAGCCTTTACTGAGAACGATACACCTAATCCGGCAGATTCCTATGCTCAGTCTAAATGGGAAGCGGAACAGGGTTTGTGGAAAATTCATCATGATACGGGTATGGAGTTAGTGATACTTCGTCCTCCATTGGTATATGGTCCCCATGCTCCTGGTAATTTTGGTAGTTTAATTCGTTGGGTGGAACGGGAGTGGCCACTGCCGCTAGGTGCCGTTTATAACCGTCGATCCTTCATCGCGCTAGATAATCTGGTTGACTTGATCCTTACTTGTATTGACCATCCTTCTGCTGCGAACCAGGTGTTTTTAGCTGCTGACGGCGAGGATGTATCCACTTCACAATTGTTAAGGGGCGTTGCGCAAGCAGCGGGGAAGCGATCTCGTTTACTCCCTGTGCCGGCAAGTTGGTTGCAATTTGGTGCAACAGTATTAGGAAAAAAGGCTGTGGCTCAACGCTTATTGGGTTCACTGCAGGTAGATATTTCTAAAGCCCGCGATGTGTTGGGTTGGACGCCACCGTTGTCGGTGAAGCAAGGATTAGAAAGGTGCTTTGATGACCCGTCTGTTTGATATTGTTTTGTCACTGTTGGGGCTAGTGTGTGGTTTTCCCGTGTTACTAGTGCTTTATGTTATTGGTTTATTTGATACAGGCTCGCCCATTTTTTGTCAGACACGGGTAGGGCGTAACCAAAAGCCTTTTACCTTGGTAAAATTTCGCACTATGAAGGTGGATACCGCGTCGGTTGCTTCTCACCTAGCAAGTGCCTCTTCTATTACGCCTTTTGGCCATTTTTTGCGTCGCTCCAAGCTGGATGAGCTACCCCAGTTATGGAATGTTTTAAAAGGCGAAATGAGCTTGGTTGGACCGCGTCCGGGTTTGTTTAACCAAGAGGAATTGACTGCGGCACGTGCGGCGCATGCCGTGTATGATGTGCGCCCCGGTATAACAGGCCTTGCGCAAGTGAATGCAATTGATATGTCTACCCCCGAGCTGTTAGCCAAAACGGATCAAACAATGATCCAATCTTTAAATATTCAAAACTATTTTCGTTATATCTTTCTCACTATTTTGGGAAAGGGTAGCGGTGATCGTATAAAACAATAAATACAAGACTTTATATATGGTTAATTGGCTTTTTCAACAGCCTCGCTCTATTAAACGTCTTATCAGCATTTTGCTGGATACGTTGTTTATTACGATAGCCTTTTGGGGCGCAATAATCCTGCGTTTGGATACGCACAGTTTGCTAAGTTCTACAAAACACTGGTGGGTGTTGGGTATGATGTTACCTGCTACGCTACTGTGTTTTGTGCGCTTTGGCTTGTATCGAGCTGTTTTGCGCTACTTAAGTTACCAAGCTACGGTGGTCATGCTGGGTGGTGTGCTGGTGTCGGCCATAACAATGGTGCTGGCTTCGTATTACTTTAATGCATTTTTGCCACGTTCAGTACCGATTATTTATGCAGCACTGGCGCTTATACTATGTGGTGGTGCTAGAACCTTTGCGCGTGCGCTTTACAATCAAAGTACAAAAAAGCGAAAAATACCAGTCATTATTTATGGTGCTGGTGCGTCAGGCCGGCAGCTAAATATTTCGCTGACTCACGGTACTGAATACCGTGCTATAGCTTTTGTGGATGATAATCCGGCTATACAGAAAGCACTTTTGCAAGGTTTGACCGTTTATGCGCCCGAGCAGCTTGCTTATTTAGTCGAGCGCTTTCAGGCACAAAAATTACTATTGGCCATGCCCAGCATTACACGCCAGCGTCGCCGTGAGATTGTTGATGAACTGACCGACTTGTCGGTAGACATACTAACCGTTCCGGGTATGGCGGACATTGTTAGCGGCAAGGCGCAGGTAACAGAATTACACGAGGTCAGTGTTGAAGACTTGCTGGGGCGTGATCCGGTAGATCCATTCCCAGAGCTTATCAGCGCCAATATTACTCATAAGGTGGTGATGGTCACTGGAGCTGGTGGATCAATTGGCTCCGAATTGTGCCGCCAAATAGTGCAGCATAAGCCCACTATCTTAGTGTTGTTTGAAACCTCAGAATTTGCCCTTTATCAAATAGATCAAGAACTGACCGCCTTATGCGTGGATAAGCAGTATGCGGTAAAAATTGTGCCCATTATGGCATCGGTGCAACGACAAAGGCGACTAGAGTCGGTCATGCGTGCTTTTAAAGTGCAAACGGTGTACCACGCAGCCGCCTGTAAGCACGTTCCTTTGGTGGAATACAACGTTGTAGAAGGGGTGCGTAACAATGTATTTGGTACGTGGCGCGCGGCAGCGGCCGCCATTCAATGCAATGTGGAAACCTTTGTGTTGATTTCTACCGATAAGGCTGTACGCCCTACCAATGTGATGGGCACCAGTAAACGTTTGGCCGAGTTGGTGTTACAGGCTTTAGCACAACAACAAACACCAACGCGCTTCTGTATGGTGCGTTTTGGTAATGTACTGGGGTCTAGTGGCTCGGTGGTTCCCTTGTTTAAGCAGCAGATACGTTCAGGCGGACCGATTACGCTCACGCATGAAGATATCACTCGTTATTTCATGACCATTCCTGAAGCCGCCCAGTTGGTGATACAAGCCGGGGCGATGGGGAAAGACGGTGATGTGTTTGTATTAGATATGGGCGAGCCGGTGCGCATCATTGATTTAGCGCATAAAATGATACGCTTGATGGGCTACGAGCTGAAAAGCCCCGCTAATCCAGACGGTGATATTGAGGTGGTAATTACTGGCTTACGCCCAGGTGAAAAGCTGTACGAGGAACTACTCATCGGCGGTAATGAATTACCCACCATACATCCGCGAATTCGCACCGCTCACGAGGCGTACTTGCCTTGGGACGAGATGAGGGCGATATTGCAGCAACTGGAAGCCGCCTGCGAGGAGTACAATCAGGACCGTATACGTGAAATCTTGTTGAGAGCTCCGACTGCGTTTAACCCGCAAGCGGATATTTGTGATTTAGTATGGCTACAGAATCAGCTAGATTAAGGACTTCAGGCTTATTAGTTTGTGCCTGAATATATTTTGTTTTTCAATATTGATAAAAAATTAGCCTTTTTTTAGTTGCTGATTGGTACGGCATTAAAGGTAAGTTTTTAGTCAGTGCTTTGATTTATAGCCGGTTTCTGTTTGAAACTAATCCATTGGTGGCGATGAAATCAAAGCATTAGTTTTTGCTTAATCAGTGATTTTATGCCAACGCTAAATACTTCCATCAATCGTTTTGCGGGTATTTGTATATGCTTATACTTGTCTTTGCTACTGACTAGTGAGCAAGGCTACAGTGTAGGGTTGGGGGCACTGTTTTTACTTTCTTTGTGGGTCCTGACTAAGGTCAACATTGCACAAGTACAGCGCTTGGACTCTGTTTTAATTTTTACATTATTCGCAGCGGGTAGTATTCAGTTAGGGCTGCTATGGTATAACGGTGCCGATTGGGCTGATTTTGATCTTCCTTGGCGTTATCTTGCCTCGATACCCATTTTACTACTGTGCTTATATTATCCGCCTAAGCGCGCTTTCGTGTTTTCAGGGATATGGCTTGGAGCCGTTGCCACAGCAATATTAGCAGCAAGTGAGCTGTACTCAGGCAGTGCAAGGGCTACGGGTTTCACTGGTGGCATTCAGTTTGGTAATCTGGGGCTGTTATTAGGTGTATTTGCTATCGGCATGGCCTTGCTAGGCAGGGATACAAAGAAAAGGCTTAGTTTTATATTGTTAGCGTTATGTGCTGGTGCCGCCGGGGTGTTTGTATCGGTTGCATCGGGCAGCCGGGGTGGATGGGTGGCCTTCCCGTTTGTGCTGCTTGTGTACTATATGGCCTATATAAAGCGGAAAAATGCTTTCCGGCTGAGTGCATCTGTAGTGGTAGGTACACTATTATTTTTGGGTGCTGCTTCTCAAGTACAAAGCGTAATAAAAAGAATAGATTTGGTGCACAAAGACTTAATTGAGTTTGAGAAAGGCAATGCCAATACCTCTATTGGTGCACGTTTGTCCTTATGGCAGTCAGAATTGCAACTTATTGCTCAGCAACCGCTTACGGGCTGGAGTAGATCAGAGCATACCTTGGCTTTACAGGATTTGGTTGCACAAGGTAAGTTGGATAAACGAACGTCTGAATTGGCAAACAGCCATAACACATTTTTAGAGTTATGGATTTACACAGGCATTTTTGGTTTGCTTGGGGTTTTGTTTTTATTATGCGTAGCAGGCTATGGCTTTGTTAGAAATATACGCTCTACTAACCCATATACTAAGTTCGCCGCTGTCAGTGGTTTGAATCTGGTGTTGTGCTATATTATTTTTAGCCAGACTCAGATTATGTTAGGAAGAAATAATACCTTGGTATTCTTTTTGCTGATGCTATGTGTATTTTGGGGCATGATGCGGCACAGCGCTTATAGTGATTCCGAGCGCTCGGAATCCACCACAAGCAGCCTTGTTTAATAGGTTTTGCTAGCTTTAATACATAGTATCAGCGTGGCAAGTCAGACAGTCGCGGGTAAGCGCTATCTTTCCCCGACAGCACCGGCCGCTTAATCGGCCAGGGTATATTGATGTCGGGGCAGTTCCAGGCTAGGCCGCCTTCGTCTTCTGGGACGTAGTAGTCGGTGCATTTGTAGCTAATGTCGGCACTGTCGGAGAGCACGCAAAAGCCGTGGGCGTAGCCGGGGGGAATCCAAAGTTGCTGATGGTTGGTGTCGCTCAGCTCTACGGCCAGATACTGGCCATAGGTGCTTGAGCCGGGGTCTATGTCCACCACTACGTCGTAGATGTGCCCGGCGATGACGCTGATGAGTTTGCCTTGGGGGCGTGTTTTTTGAAAATGCAGGCCCCGCAGCACACCTTGACTGGAACGAGACAGATTGTCTTGCACAAAGGGCATGTGCAGGCCGGCCAGATCTTGATAGCGCTGGGCGTTAAAAAGTTCTTTGAAATGACCGCGCTGATCGTGGTGTACAACAGGTGTAATAATCAGTACGCCGTCTAGGTGGGTGGGGCTTATTTTCATGCTGTGGGGTGTCCTGGGCGTTCTAGCCTATAGCGATGATCAAGTATGGGTTGCCACCAGTGTTGCTGGTCTAAATACCATTGCAGGGTATGACGCAGGCCGCTATCAAAGGATGTTGTGGGAGTCCAGCTCAGTTCGGCTTCTATTTTTTGGGTATTCACGGCGTATCGTTGGTCGTGTCCTGCACGGTCGTCCACAAATTGAATCAGATCGCTATAGTACTGAACACCAGCGGGTTTATGGGGAGCCAGTTCTTCCAGCAGTTGGCATAGGGTGTGTACCACGTCCAGGTTTCTTTTCTCGGTCTTTCCGCCAATATTGTAGGTGTGCCCTGTCTGGCCGCGCTCCATCACTTGTAGCAAGGCTTGGGCGTGGTCTTCGACATAGAGCCAGTCGCGTATTTGTAGGCCGGAGCCGTAGATGGGTTAAGTCTGACCTGCTAAGGCGCTGAGCACCATATGAGGGATGAGTTTTTCCGGGAATTGGTAGGGACCATAATTGTTCGAGCACGTGCTGATGACCACAGGCAGGCCGTAGCTGCGGTGCCAAGCGCGCACCAGATGGTCGGCGCTGGCTTTACTGGCCGAATAGGGCGAGCTAGGGGCGTAGGGGCTGGTTTCCAGAAATAGGGCCTTGCTGTCGCACAGGTCGCCATATACTTCGTCGGTGGATACGTGGTGAAAGCGAAAGTCTTGCTGTGCAGTGCTGGGTAGTTGCTGCCAGTATTCGCGGCAGGCTTCTAGCAGGGTATAGGTGCCGACGATATTGGTGTGGATAAATTGACTTGGGCCAGCCAAAGACCGGTCTACGTGGGTTTCTGCCGCCAGATGCATAATGGCGTCGGGTCGGTAATGCTGCAGTATCTGTGTTAGGGCGTTTGCGTCGGTAATATCGGCCTGCACAAATTGATAGCGAGGGTGTTCGTTAACGCAGGCCACGCTAGCCAGGCTGCCTGCGTACGTCAGTTTGTCCAGATTTAGTACGTGGTATGGCGTGGCCTGTATAACATGACGTACCAGTGCAGAACCTATGAATCCTGCACCGCCCGTAATAAGCAGTTTGCGTGTTGTTGACATGGTGGTAATCATTGCTAAGCATGGGGCCGCACAATTTTAGTGGTGGCCTGTTGATGGCAATTTTACACCCCGACTGCTAGGGTCAGTGCAGGTAGCTAGGCAACTGAAGGCTTTATAGGCGTTCCACGATGGTAGCGGTGGCCATGCCGTGGCCTATGCACATAACTTGCAGGCCAAATTGCCCTTGAGTGTGCTGAAGGCCTGCTAGCATCTTGGCCATTAGGCCAGCGCCGGTGGCACCTAGTGGATGGCCATGGGCAATAGCGCCGCCCCAGGGGTTGAATTTGTCCATGTCTGGCTTGAACTCACGTACAAAACACAGGGCAACGCTGGCGAAGGCTTCGTTCACTTCAATCCAGTCTATGTCTTGCAGGCTTAAGCCGGCTTGGCTCAGTGCCATACGAGTGGCCGGAAGTATGCCGCTAAGTTGTAGCAGGGGGTCAGAGCCGCATACAACACGAGCCAGTAGTCGCGCTTTGGGGCGTAGACCAAATTCTTCAGCTTGTTGTTTCTGTGCCAGCAAGATGGCGGCCGCACCATCAGACATTTGACTGGCATTGGCCGCGGTAATGCTGGCATCGTCTAGAGCCTGAGCCAGTATGGGTTTCATGCTGGCCATGCGGTCGGGATCCGGGTTGGGGCGTATGCCTTCGTCATGATCTAGCAGTAGGGCATTGCCTTCTTTGTCTAGGCCTGAATAGGGCACTATTTCGCTGTGAAGCTGGGCGGTTTGGGCAGCGTGCGCACGATGATGGCTAAGCACGGCATAGTCGTCCATGTCTTGACGACTGATCTGCCATTGTTGAGCAATGCGCTCTGCACTTTCTATTTGGTGCGGAATGGCAAAGCGTGCCAGTAGCTCCGGGTGTAAGTTATCGAAGCCGGTGAATTCCCGTTGTCCTAAGGTCAGGTCCAGAAACATGGGGACGCGACTCATGCTTTCTACGCCACAGGCGATGGCCATCGGCACATCGTTTTGCCCTACGGCTTGGGCGGCAGCATGTAAGGCATATTGGCTGGAGCCGCACATGCGATTCAAGGTAACGCCGGGCACAGTGGCAGGCAGGCCGGCTAGTAACACCGCTTGGCGTGCAATATTGGCACCTTGCTCACCCGCTTGACTGACGCAGCCGGCGATCACGTCGCCAATCCGTTCAGCTGGGGCGGCGCTGCGTTCCAGCAGCGCGTTTAGCGTGTCGGCAAGTAGTTTGTCGGGTCGCTGCTCGCGCAGTGCGCCGCCACGGCGACCAAAGGGGGTGCGTACGGCGTCGATAATCAGGGCTTCGTGTGTGTGCATGGTGCTTTCCTTTTAACGGATAGATCGCGCAATAATGTTTTTTTGAATTTCCGATGTGCCTTCGTATATTTGTAAGACTTTGGCATCGCGAAAGAGCTTTTCGGCGGCGTATTCAGTGGAATAGCCCATGCCGCCCATAATCTGTATGGTTTCGGTGGCCGCCCACATGGCGCTGTCGGCCGCGTGCAGCTTGGCCATAGAGGCTTGCAGAGTATTGTTTTGACCGTCATCCAGTAACCAGGCCGACTGATAACACAGTAAGCGCGAGGCCTCTAAGCGCACGCGCATGTCGGCAATTTTGTGGGCGATGGCCTGATGCTGCAAAATGGGTTTGCCCATGCTGACTCGCTCCCGTGCGTAGTGTATGGATTCGTCTAGGCAGCGCTGAATAAGTCCAACCCCAAAGGCTGCGACCATGGGGCGTGATCGGTCAAATACTTGCATGGCCAGTTTAAAACCACTGCCTTCTTCGCCCAGGCGTTGCGTGTCGGGAATAAACACCTGTTCCATAAATACTTCATTCGTGGGAGCTGCTTTTTGCCCTAGCTTGGAAATAGGCGGGGCGATGCTTAGGCCTGGGGCGTCGCTGGGCACAATAAAAGCGGTCATGCCGTGGTGGGCTGCTTCGCTATCGGTCTTGGCAAAGACCACCAGAAAGTCGGCCAGGCTGGCGTTGGAGATCCATATTTTGCTGCCACTTAGCTCATAGCCTCCAGCTACTTTTTTTGCCCGGCTGCGTATGCCAGATACATCCGAGCCTGCCGCGGGTTCGGTTAAGGCGAAACTGGCCATGGCGCCCTCTTGCAGGCGACCCAGATAGTGTTTTTGCTGTGCTGCTGTTCCGGCAATCAAGATGGGTTCACTGGCCAAAGCATTGATACACAGCGCCGTACCTATGCCCAGGCAAGCGTGGCAAAAGGCTTCGGTGATCAGTACGAGTTCAAGCGCGCCTAGGCCTGGGCCGCCCAAGTGAGCAGGTAGGCTGGTGTTCAGCAGCCCTAGCTCCAGAGCCAGTTGATGTACCTGCTGAGGGAATTGGGCGTGCTGATCGGCAGACCGCGCCAGAGGCAGGATTTCTTTTTGTGCAAACTCCTGTGCCAGCGCCTGAATCTGGCTTTGTTCTTCGGTCAGGGCAAAGTTCATGGTGTATCCTTAGGCCGTTACACGGCAATAGCGGTGCGTAGCCATAGGGTGGATGGCTAGGCATGGCGGCAGTCGAAATGGGTTTAGGCCTTAAACGTGGGTGGCCTTTTTTGTAAAAAGGCGTGTACGCCTTCGTGGAAGTTGGCGTGTTGAGCTAGCGCTAAAAACTGCTGTTTTTCTGCTTCCAAAGCCTGCTCTAGCGATGTCTGGGGGCTGTGGCGTAGCAGGGCTTTTCCTGCATTTTGTGCCTGACGTGAACCTTGTCGTAAGTGTTGAGCCAGTTGCTGGGCATGATGTTCCAGTTGCGCGCGGGGAACGAGCTCGGCGATCAGTCCGTATTGCAGGGCTTGTTCGGCAGTAAGTGGCTGGTTCAATAAGTACATATGCAGGGCACGTTGCTGCCCTACGCGTTGTGGCAGTGTCCAACTGGCACCGCCATCGGGCGTGGCACCCAGGGCGCTATACGCCATAATGAAGCGGCTGTCGTCGCTGGCCATGATCAGGTCACAGGCCAGGGCGAGCGACAGGCCTGCACCCGCGACAGAGCCTTGGGTATAAGCGATAACCGGGCAGGGCAAGGCTTGCAGTAGCTCACAGACTTGAGCCACGGTGTCGATCAGTGCGGCCAAGGGTTCCAGAGCTAAGGGTTGATCCAGACCGCTGCGCTGGCTTTGACTGGCGAGTAGATGAGCGAAAAACTGTATGTCGCCACCCACCATGAAATGATCACCCTGAGCACGCAGGAACACCGCGTTTAACTGGTCGGCCTGCTTGCTTAACGTTCGTAATTGCTGAAGCAGGGCCTGTGCCATGGACGGGTTCAGGCTGTTACGTCGCTCGGCCTGTTGCAGACTTAGGGTGGCAATGCCGGCATCGATATGCAGCGCAACGAGCTCAGGCTTAGGGGCAGTATTGGCTGACATACATGGCTCCTTTAAGCGTATAAGGCGTCGATTTCCGCCTGATAGGTTTGGTAAATGCTGCTGCGTTTAACCTTCATGGTGGCGGTTACTTCGCCATCGTCGTGGTCCAACTCTTTATTAAGCAAGTGAAAACGGCGTATGTTGGCAACTGGCGCCAGTTCGGCGTTGCCCTGATTCACCTCTGTCTGGATAAGTTCGCGCACAGCCGGCGTTTCGACTAGCGAGCGAAAGTGGGTATAGGCAATACCTTGGCTTTCTGCCCATTTGCCCACGGTCTCCAGATCGATTTGTATCAGTGCGGATACGAAACGGCGCCCATCAGCCACGGCAATACACTCTTTTATGTAGGGGCTGCCTTTCATAATGTTTTCGATTTCCGACGGCGTAATGTTTTTACCCCCAGCGGTAATCATGATGTCTTTCATGCGATCCACGATATACAGCTGTCCGTTGCGTTCGTCCACAACGTCGCCCGTGTGCAGCCAGCCATCTTGTATGGTTTCTGCGGTGGCTTGCGAGTTTTTATAGTAGCCCGCAAAGACCATGGGCCCGCGTATAAGCAGCTCTTTCGTGTCGGCTGCAATGCGTTGTTCGGCGCCCAGTATGACGGTGCCTACCGAAGCGGGGTGAGGGTTGTGGACGGATTGTCCGGTAATCATGCCGGTAGATTCGGTTAAGCCGTACACTTCAACCAGGGGCACGCCTATACAACGAAAAAACCGCACCACAGCCGGTGGTACCGGGGCGGCGCCAGTTAAGGCGACGCGGCAGCGTCGTAGCCCGGTGTAGTTTTGCAGGGCACGTAAAATAAGCCAGTACCACAGGCCAAAACGCAGTTTTTGTGGCAGGCTACGCTGTGCAGCCGGTATGTAGGACAAGGGGGCGCAGTCCTTCAAGGCGCGATTAAATAGCCAGCGACGTATCGGTCCTGTTTCGGCCATTTTGATCATGATGGACGAGTGCAGCTTTTCCCAGATGCGGGGCACACCCAGAAATAGGCTGGGTGCCAGTTCGCGTAAGTCCTCTTGTACGGTACGAATGGATTCGCCAAAATTAACCACCGAGCCCAGATAAATAGGGGTAAAGGTGGTGAGCATTTGCTCGGCCACATGGCATAAGGGCAAATACGATAGGTGGCTCGATTCTGTGTTCAGTTCTAGGCGATCAATAATGCCGGGTACCACGCCATGTATGTTGCGATAGCTGATCATGGCACCTTTGGGTTTACCGGTAGAGCCTGATGTATAAATCATCAGCGCTAGGTCATCCAGGTGTTGCGTGGCCAGAACTTGTTCTATCAGTTGGGGGTGCTGCTGTTCGTAGGCTTTACCGGCTTGCTCTACGGCACTGTAGGTGTAGGCGTCTTGCGCGATACGGCTGTCGGTGTTTCGAAAGCCATCGGGTTCTATAATGATGATGTGTTTCAGGTGCGGCAGCTCGTGCCTGGATTCGGCAACTTTGTCGGCTTGCTCCTGATCTTCACAGATGACCACTTCTACATCCGCATGTTCAAGCACATAGGCCACTTCCGGGGCGGGGCTGGTGGGATAGACCCCTACCGTGACTAAGCCGCTTAGGCCGCAACCCAATTGCGCCAGTACCCATTCTTGGCGGTTTTCCGAAATAATGCCTACATGGGCACCAGGCTCCAGCCCCAGTGAGCGCAGACCTAAACCTAGCCAGCCGGCGCGGGTGTAGTAGTCTTGCCAGCTCAGAGCTCGCCAAATGCCATAGTCTTTCTGGTGCAGCGCTATTTTTTCAGGGTGCTCCTGTGCCCGGCTGCGCAGCATTTGAGGCAGGGTCAGTTCAGGTATGGAAGAGTGTATGCTCATATCACGACAACCAGCGTTTACGGCGCTTATAGTGTTTAATGTTGCGGAAGCTCTTGTTTTCGCCGCTTCCCCCTACGCCTAAGTAAAACTCTTGTACGTCGGGGTCCGACGATAAAAACTCGGCGCTGCCATCGGTCACAATTTTGCCCATTTCCATGATGTAGCCGTAGTGGGCAACGGCCAGTGCCACCGAGGCGTTTTGTTCCACTAACAGCATGGATACGCCTTGTTCGGCATTAATACGCGCAATAATCTGGAAAATATTTTCGACCAGCAAAGGGGCTAAGCCTAACGAGGGCTCATCCAGCAATATCAGCTTGGGCTGGGCAATCAGGGCACGGCCTATGGCCAGCATTTGTTGTTCCCCCCCTGATAAGTATCCGGCCAGGTTATGGCGTCGCTCGTACAGGCGGGGGAAGTATTCGTAGACCAGGTCAAAGTTTGCTTTAAGGCCTGGGCGACCGTTTAATGCGTAAGTCGCCGATACCAGGTTCTCTTCTACGTTCAGGTCTTCAAAAACGCGCCGTCCTTCCATGATATGGAATAAGCCCTGACGCACTAGTTCGTGCGGTTTGTAGGCTTGAATATTCTTGTCTTCAAAGCGGATCGTGCCACTGCTTAGCTCGCCATTTTCTAATTCCAATAGGGAGGAAATGGCTTTTAGCGTGGTGCTTTTACCCGCGCCATTCGAGCCTAGCAGCGCCACGATTTGTCCGCGTGGCACTTGTAAAGACAGGCCACGCAAGACTTGCACGCTTTTGTTATAGAAGACTTCGATATTATTCAGGCTGAGTACGGTATCGGCCACAGACATAGTGCTTACTCCAGAACAATCCAATCAGAGGCAGGCACCATTTTTTCCTGACTGATGTCTGCACGGTAGATACGTCCGACAGGAATGGAGTTGCCACGTATGCTGATGGGCACACCAATCAGGCCACCGGTGTCGAAATTTTCGATTGAGTTCAGGGCCGCTTTCATGTTGTCACCGGTTAGGGGCTTGCCGGCAGCCAGAGTACGTTTGGCGGCTTCTCCATACAGCATGGCGGATAAAAAGCCCTGTATATACGGTACGTTCTGGTAGTCGGGCCGCATTTCACGAATTTTCTCTAGCATGGGAGAGTTGCTGGATTCGTCGTAGTAGTAGTTGTAGGGCATCACTCCCATGAAGCCGTCGGCCACATCTTTCATTTGCATGACGGTGGAGTTGTCCATGGTCCAGAAGGTACCCATGAACTGAGTATCCATGCCCATTTTCCGCGCCTGACCAATGAACTCAGGGATGGGACCCAGTATGTATCCATGGAAAATGGCATAGTCAGGGCGAGCGCGACGCAGTTTGGCAATTTCTGTGGACACATCTACGCTGCCGGGGGGCGTCATCAGCTCGGCGGTGACGCTTAAGCCCAGATCTTCCGCTGCTTTTTTACTGGCTTGTATGGGGTCACGACCAAACTCAGTATCTGAATAGATGAAGGCCACTTTAGCACCAGGTTTTTCCTGAGCAATATGGCGCAGCATAATGCCGAACATTTCGGTGTAGTCTGGGCCGGGTATGAACTGATAGGGGAATTTTTCCGGGTCGTTGAGCTCGGTGGCAAACGAGGCACCTGACATCAGGATGTTATTGCCGCGGTTCAGCTCCTGGTTAATGGTTTTACTAAATCCGGTGGAGTCGCCGTAGTAAAAATTCACGTCGTTTTGGCTGGTGATTTTTTTAAACGCCGCCACCGATACATCGACCTTATAACCACTGTCCTCGGGCACATAGCGCAACTTGTAACCTTCTATGCCGCCTGCATCGTTAACGATTTTGACATAGTCTTGTATGCCTGCATGAATGCCAATACCGGCAAACGCAAACACACCGCTCATGGGAATAGAACCACCAATTACAATTTCTTTTTCGGCGGCGTGTGCCAAGGCGGCACTGCCAAGTAGCCCTACGGCGATTGAGCCTTTGAGCCAGTGTGTTACACGAGTGATACGCATGGGTTTGTCTCCTGTTTGTATCGCTTATGACCGAAATGGCCATAGGTGGAAGAAGCGCTGTATGCGGCGCCATATTTCTTGCAGGCCCAAGGGCTCGAAGATAAGAAAACCAATGATGAGCAGGCCGAACACAATAGTGCGTACGGGCGATAGGATCAGCGTGGCATCTGCACTAAGAGGTAGCCAGCCGACGATCATTTTTAGGGCCTCAGGCACCATGGTGATAAAGGTGGCGCCCAATATGCTGCCCAGTAAGGTGCCCATGCCGCCCACGATAATGGCGGTTAGAAAAAAGATGGACATGGACAGGGGGAAGCTTTCCGGCGTAATGATGCGGAAAAAATAGGCCCACATGCCACCTGCCAGGCCGGCATAAAATGAAGACAGGCCAAACGACAGCAGTTTGTAGCGCAGTAGGGGGATGCCTAAGACTTCGGCCGATATATCGCGATCACGAATGGCAATAAAGGCGCGTCCTATCCGTGTTCTGAACAAATTGGCAGCACCCAGCAGCATGAGCACAGTAATGGGTACGACCATCCAGTAAAACTTGAAGGAGGTATCCAGATCGATGCTGAAAAACTGGGCGGGGGGTACGGTCAGACCTGCTGTGCCACCGGTAACGGAAGTCCAGTTGGCAAACACAAAGTGCAGAATCATCGAGGCGGCAATGGTGGCGATCGCCAGATACAGGCCCTTAACGCGTAGAGAAGGAATGCCCACTATAAAGCCGCCCAGCATGGCCACACCGCCTGCGGCCAGTAGGTTTAGCAGCACGGGAAGCCCTAAGGCACCTTCCAGAACGGCGACGGTATAAGCGCCTAGTCCCATAAAGGCAGCTTGTCCCAGGCTAACCAGACCGGTGTAGCCTGTAAGAATGTTCAGGCCGGTAGCACTGGCGATATTGATGGCCACTAGACAAGCCAGGTATAGCCAGTATTCATTGGCAAAAAAGGGAAATGCACATAAGGCGCAGGCTAGAATAAAAAGCCATAGGTATTGCGTACGGCTATCGAAGAGCGCCTCGTCGTGTTGGTAGGAATATTTAGCGGTACCGATGCGCATGTTATAGCCTCTCGATTTCTCGTGTGCCAAACAAGCCGTAGGGGCGTAGCATCAGCACAATTATCAGAACCAGGAAGGTGGCTACAATTTTGTATTCCCCGCCTAGAAAACCACTGGCCCAGGCTTCGATCAGGCCTATCATCATGCCTGCCACCAAGGCCCCCAATACGCTGTCCAGGCCCCCAACGATGACCACAACCAGCACGGATAAACCAAATACGCCCATGGATGGTGAAATACCTCCTATGGCGCCAACGATAATGCCCGACACCGCAGCGATCATGGCAGCCACCATCCACGACAGAGAAAACACGCGTGGTACGTTAATGCCCATGGAGTAGGCCGCTGCCTGATCGGAGGCGGTGGCACGCAGGGCGACACCGCCACGCCAGTAGCGGAAAACAAGCAGTACTAAGGCGATAAGTATGAGGGTGACGAAAAAGCCGTAATACACTTTGGACGGAACAAAGGCCTCGCCAATAAAGACGGGCTCATCGGGCATAAAGTTGGGCATGCGGCGTGGGTCGGCTGTCCAGACTAGTTCTACCAAACCAACCAAGACGGCGGCCAAGCCTACCGTGACCATAAAAACGGCAATAGGCGATTCGCCCAGCATAGGGCGTATGGTCAGGCGTTCAATAATGCCACCGGCCAGAGCACTGCCCACGATGGCGCCAGCGATGGCCAGCCATACTGGTAAGCCCCAGCTCGTGGCAAGGCCAAAGCAAAGGTAGGCGCCCAGCATCAGCATTTCTCCGATGGCCAGGTTCACGACCCCGGTGCTTTTGTAAATAATGACGAAGGCCAGGCCTGTTAGGGCATATAGGCCTCCTGTGCCTAGCCCGGCTAGGCTGATTTCCGCAAAAAATAGCCAGTCCATTATGGTGCCTCCGTGCTGAGTTCGGGGCGTAAGCGCTGACGTAAGTCGGCAATATCCCCCGAGCCCAGGTAGGCTTTAATCACTTCAGGGTTGGTTTGCACTTGTTGCGCGGTGCCGTCGGCAATAACCTGCCCAAAGTTCAGCACCACAACATGGTCGGATAAGTCCATGACCATGCCCATATCGTGTTCAACCATCAGCACGGTAATGCCCCATTCTTGACGCACATCCAGTATGAAGCGCGCCATGTCTTCGGTTTCTTCGCGGTTCATGCCGGCTACCGGTTCGTCCAGCATGAGTATTTTGGGTTGTATGGCTAAGGCTCTGGCCATTTCCACCCGTTTTTGCAGGCCATAGGGCAGCGCCGCGACAGAGTGGTGGCGGATATGGTCAATTTCCAGAAAATCGATAATGCGCTCTTCGATATCGCGTCGCAGTTCCTGCTCTTCGCGGCGGGCACGGCCTACATAAAACAGGGCATCCAGTACATTGGTGCGTAAGTGCGCGTGACGACCCAGTTTAATGTTGTCCAGTACCGTCATGCCGCGAAACAGGGCGATATTTTGAAAACTGCGAGCCAGGCCTAATTTGGCGCGGCGTGGTGGTGTAACGCGGGTAATGTCCTGGCCTTCGAATTGAATCGTGCCTTGCTGTGGCTTGTAAAAGCCCGAAATAGTGTTGAACAGCGAGGTTTTGCCAGCACCATTGGGCCCAATAACCGTGGTGATGGTATTGGGTTGCACCGAAAAACCTACGTCAGAAAGAGCACGTACACCCCCAAACGCCAACGTTATGCCGTCTAGCGTCAGTATGGGTGTGGAAACACGAGCGTCCACATTGTCTCCTTTGAGGCCTTTATATTGCCTGCTTATATTTTGCGAACCATGCCAATTGTTTGACTTGCTCGCTTTTTGTCTATGAGATCCTATTAGAGCGTATATCCTTGTGATATATGGATCTTCATAGTTATTCTATGTCAGTAAGGGATGGGCTTGAATGACAGAGCAAGCCTAATACTTTGCAATTTCTGCCAGATGTTTGGGGCTTTCTCTGATTGATTTTTAAATTGTTATGAAATTTGAGGCACAAACAATTTCAGTGCGCTTTGTGCAAGCGCTACTGGCCAGTGTGATTCGGCGGCCCGATTACGATCCGGCGTGGGTAAGTAATGTAGGCTTGGCTCCCGAGCTGCTGAGCTTGCAAGGTACGCGCATCACGATGGAGAAATTCGCCGAGCTGTATCGAGCATTGGCCATACAGATGGACGATGAAACCTTGGGTTTTTTCTCGCGCCCCTTGCGTAATGGCACCTTAAAGTACTTGTGCCTTTCTATGCTTAGCGCACCAGCTTTACGAGTTGCCTTGAATCGTTTTTGTAATTTTTATCGTTTGATTAACGATGATGTCTTGTTCGAGGTATCTCACGCTCAGGGGGGCTTGGTTCGTATTGCTTTGCACGAGCGTAATGATTTGGGGGCGTCGCGTGTGTTGGCTTTGGAGCTGATGTTGATGCTGGTGCAGGGCGTGTCCTCGTGGATGATCGCCAGAAAGATTCCGTTTGTACGCATTACATTTCCCTTCGATCGACCGGCACATGCCGCCGAGTATGATCACCTGTACCCAGGGCCGGTCTTTTTTAACGAGCCTGTAACAGCTTTGTATATGGATGCAGCGTATATGTACGAGCCCATTCGCCAAGATCAGATTTCCCTGCGTCGCTTTTTACGTAATGCGCCCATGAACTGGTTTTACTTTTTGGATACGGAAAGGCCGTACACCCATAAGGTGCGCAGCTATTTGCAAGAGCGTTTGGAAGAGGGCGTGAATGTCGAGCAGGCAGCGCACGCTTTGCATTTGTCAGCGCGTACCTTGGCTCGTCGTCTGGCCGATGAGGGCAGTAGCTTTCAGCGTATTAAGGATGCTTTACGCCGTGATTTGGCAGTCGAGTTATTGGATAAGACCCGAGAGCCAGTAGCAAGCATTGCACAAACCCTGGGATTTGAGGACGCCACCGCGTTTAACCGTGCCTTTCGGCAATGGACGGGCAGCGCACCGGGTGTGTATCGCAAGCGCCCTGCGGTGCGTACCTATCGCTAGTTGATGGTCGCCATGGCTTTGAAGGACGCCTGCCGGTTTACAGCTTGTGCAATATGTTTTGCAGCATCAGACAGGCTAGAGGCTCGGGTGCAGGGGTTTAGCCTATTTTTACCAAGGATGCTTTGTAATAGCTGCCTCGGCTTGCGTATTTGTGTGTACCGGCCTGCATGCGCTGAATGTCTTCATCGCTTAGTGTGCGCACTGCTTTGGCGGGCGACCCTAGTATTAGACTACGGTCTGGGAATGTTTTGTTTTCTGTTACTAAGGCGCCTGCACCGACCAGGCTGTCTTTGCCGATGACGGCACCGTTCAGCACCACTGCCTGAATACCGATCAGGCTGCCTTCGCCTATGGTGCAGCCGTGCAGCATGGCTTGATGCCCTACTGTGACGTTGTCAGCAATGGTGAGTTCGTAGCCGGGGTCTGTATGCAATACCGCCCCTTCTTGTACGTTGGAGCCATTGCCAACCGTAATGGTTTCATTGTCTCCGCGCAGAACGGCACCGGGCCATATGGTGGCATTTTCTTTTACTACTACCTTGCCAATCAAACAGGCTTCGTTGGCAATGTAGGCACTGTCGTGGATCTGCGGGGCGTCGTCTCCGAGCTGGTAAATACTCATGTGTACTTCCTGATTTGTTGTTGTTTGAATCAGCCCGGCGGTACCGGGCTGAAGGGTGGTTTTTTTATATCGTTTCACCAAATAAATCGTATTCGCTGGAGTCCGTGATGCGGACTCGCACGATTTGACCTGGCTGGACGTTTTCCTGGGTGCTGACAAAGACGTTGCCGTCGATTTCAGGGGCGTCCGCTGCTGAGCGCGCAAGCAGATCGCCGTCTTCGTCGATTTCGTCAACGAGTACATCGATTTCACGGCCGATTTTAGCCGCCAAACGGGCGCTGGAGATGGCTTGCTGATGAGCCATAAAGCGTTCCCAACGCTCTTGCTTGACTTCGTCGGGTACTGCGCCTGCCAGTTGGTTCGCGCTAGCCCCTTCAACCGGAGAGTATTGAAAGCAACCCACGCGGTCGAGCTGGGCTTCGCTCATCCAGTCGAGTAGATATTGGAAGTCGTCTTCGGTTTCACCGGGAAAGCCCACGATAAACGTGGAGCGTATGGTTAAGTCTGGGCAGTCTTGGCGCCACTGTTTAATTCGTGCCAGAGTACGGTCTTCAAAAGCAGGCCGTTTCATGGCGCGTAATACTGACGGGCTGGCGTGCTGGAACGGAATATCCAGATAGGGCAGCACCTTGCCCTCAGACATCAGCGGGATAATATTGTCTACGTGCGGATAGGGGTAGACGTAATGCAGGCGCACCCAAACACCTAAATCGCCCAGTGCCGAGGCCAAGCTGTGCATATTGGTTTTTACGGGGCGTCCGTTCCAAAAACCAGTGCGTTGTTTCACGTCAATGCCGTAGGCACTGGTGTCTTGGGAAATGACCAGTAGCTCTTTGACCCCCGCACGTACAAGGCGCTCGGCTTCACTCAGCACATCGCCAACCGGACGGCTTTGTAATTTGCCGCGCATGCTGGGAATAATACAGAAGCTACAACTGTGGTTACAGCCTTCTGAAATTTTTAGGTAAGCATAATGACGAGGAGTCAGCTTGACCCCTTGCGGAGGCACTAAATCTATATACGGATTGTGGTCTAATACGGGTGGAGCGGCTTCATGCACGGCTCGTACCACTTGTTCGTATTGCTGTGGTCCGCTTACCGATAGCACTGAAGGATGCACGTCGCGTATGACTTGTTCATCTACTCCCATGCAGCCAGTGACGATGACACGGCCGTTTTCGGCCAGGGCTTCGCCAATTGCCTCTAGGGATTCAGCTTTAGCGCTGTCAATAAAACCACAGGTGTTCACCACCACCACGTCGGCATTGTCGTAGCTTGGGGTAATCTGGTAACCATCGGTACGCAGTTGAGTAAGTATTCTTTCAGAGTCAACCAGTGCCTTGGGACATCCCAGACTGACGAATCCGACTTTAGGAGCGCTCATACAATTCCTTATCGAGCTGTGGGGCTTTAAAATGGGTATAGAGGTGATTTTAACGCCGAGGCCATCTTTGCATAGCATCACCTGTGTTTAGTGCTACAGTCGCACACCTAACTTTTTCTTTGCGAATCCCGAAACTATGTCTGGCGGATCTACACCTCAACCATCCATTCCTTTATCAGAACTTATACTGCACAGTGCTTACCACATAGAAGGGGTACTGGCAGGGCGGTCACTGACGGACAGTTTGGCCGATACGCCAGCCAGTATACGAGCTGGTTCACAATCGCTTAGTTTTCACACTTTGCGGCGTTTAGGGCATGCGCGTCAAATTCGCGTGTTTCTGGTGCCGCGTCAGCCAAGCAATACTTGGTTAGATGCCTTATTACTGGTTTCCCTGGCTTTGCTGGATACTGCCGCTCGCATTCAAGAGCAGCCTGATATCTATGCGGATCGGCCGGATATACCTGTGTATGCACCTCACACTGTAGTGAATCAAGCAGTGAATGCAGCTGATAGCCAGGCCGACCTACGACCATTTAAACCTTTGGTGAATGGTGTTTTGCGACGCTTTTTGCGGGAACGCCCTAGTATTTTAGCGCAAGTTGAGACGCGGCCGGAAGCGCGTTGGAATCATCCGGGTTGGTGGGTGAAAGCCTTACGCAAGGCGTACCCGCAGCAATGGGAGCATTTATTACAGGCGGCTAACCGTCCTGGCCCGCTAACGCTGCGCGTCAATGTACGCTCTTGTAACGTAGAGCGTTTGCTGGGCGTGTTGGCAGAGTCCGGTATCCAGGCCTTTTCTCCGGGGCCGGGCGCGGTCACTTTAGAGCGTGCTTTGCCCGTACACGAGATACCGGGCTTTGATCTGGGCTGGTGGTCGGTACAGGATTGGTCCGCCCAGCAGGCGGGTTTGTTGTTGCCGCTTAGCGATGGCATGCGTGTGCTGGATGCCTGCGCTGCGCCAGGAGGGAAAACCGCCCATATGCTGGAGCTGGCCGATGTCCACATGACGGCTTTGGATATCGATAACGATCGCCTGCATCGGGTGCGACAGAACTTACAACGCTTGGGGCTGATGGGGCCAGAGGTAGAACTGCTTTGCGCCGATGCTGCCCGCAGTCGTCAGTGGTGGGATGGCGAGCCATTTGATGCCATCTTGGCGGACGTGCCATGTACGGCTTCAGGTATTGTGCGCCGGCATCCGGATATACGCTGGCTACGACGCCCGTCCGATGTGCCAGAAACGGCGGCTTTGCAAACGAGTATCCTCGATACGCTATGGACTACTCTTAAGCCAGGTGGTCATTTGTTGTACAGTACGTGTTCCATCTTTCCCGAAGAGGGCGAATGGCAGGTACAGCAATTTTTGGAGCGCCATAGCGATGCCCAGCTTTTACCTTCGACAGGGCAGCTTTTGCCGGGTGTGCCGTCTAGCTACCAAGGGGATGGTTTTTATTACGCCTTGTTTACGCGAACCGCGTGAATTGACACAATAAGGGTGTCGCCACTCTACTCTCGTTAAATCTCGGATGGTGCGCTTACTTTTTAGTTTGCTGGTCAGTTTATTTTGCGTGCTGTCTTTTGCGAAAGATCAGGCAGAAGTAGGCGAAGGCGCGTATATAACGCGTATCGAGCCGCACATACGTGAAGAAAAGCTGTATATCGATGTGGACACGCACCTCGAACTAAGTAACGAGTTAAGTAATGCGGCAGAAAAAGGCGTGCCTTTATATTTTGTGGCTGAGGTCGAAGTTTTTCAGTCTAGGTGGTGGTGGTTAAATAAAACGGTTGTAAAAGAACAACAAACCTGGCGAGTTGTTTATAATGCGCTGACGCGTCAATGGCGTGTGTCTACCGCAGACTTGTATTTACCGGAATCCACACTAGGCGATGCCTTGTCCAGTATTCGTCATATTCGCGGTTGGGCGCTGGCCTATGCCATTGATTTGGAACGCGACGTTGAGTACGAGGGGCGCGTAAGATTGCGTCTTGATACTTCCTTATTAGCACGACCCTTTCAGGTGGATGCAATTAACAGTTCTGCCTGGACTTTGGCTACTCCATGGAAAAGCTTTTCTTTTTCCGTTTCCGTCGACGAGTCCCTGCGTTGATACGCTGGATACTGCGTTCGGCGTTGATTATTGCAGCGGTCAGTGCGCTGGCCTTGTTAGGCTTGCTGGTGTGGTCTACGGGTAATGCGTCGCGTTATGCGCAGCAGTACGATGTGCTGCTAGTGCTGAATGTGGTGCTCGCCGTTACCCTCATGACCTGGGTGTTATTGCTGACGTTACGCTTGCTACGGCAAATACGTAGACGCCAGTTTGGCGCGCGTATGACCGCCCGCTTTGCGTTTTATTTCACCCTGATTGGTATTATTCCCGGCGCTTTAATTTACATGCTGTCTGTGCAGTTCATGTCGCGCTCCATTGAGTCGTGGTTTAACGTGCGGGTAGATTCGGCTTTAGAGTCGGGGTTAAGCCTGGGACGCGCTGCACTGGATGCACAGCTTGGCGAGCTCAACAGTCAGGGGCGTAGCATGGTGGCGGTGCTCAATAAAGCAGATGAAGCCGACTACAGCAGCTTGCTGAGCTCTTTACGTGAAGCCAACGATTTAAGTGAAGCCATTGTGTTTAGCAGCAATGGGCGTTTAGTGGCGTTTTCTTCCACACGTTTTGATAGTTTGCTGCCCGATCTGCCTCCTAGCAGTGTGTTGAATCAGCTTAGGGTGTCACGTTCCTATTCGGCCGCCGAGGTTGAAGAGCCTAAGGCACCAGGTCCTTTGCACGAGGTGGATTTGCCTGTTGAGTCGGGCTTGCGCTTGCGGGTAGTACTGCCTTTGAGCACAAGCCTAGGCTCTACCTTGGGAGCGACAAGCGATGCTAAGTGGCTGCAAATTGTGCAGCCTGTGCCCGAGCGCATTGCGCGCCATGCTAATCAGGTGCAGCAAGGGTTTCGCGACTACCAAGAGCTGGCCTTATCACGTCAGGGCCTGCGCAAGCTTTACGGCATTACTTTAACTCTGGCATTAATTTTGGTTGTGTTTGCTGCGATGGCGGCTGCCTTGGCTTTGTCTCGCCGTTTAACGCGCCCTTTGCTGACATTGGCCGCAGGGACGCAGGCGGTTGGGGTTGGCGATTACCGTCCTTTGCCAGAGCCGCCGGAGCGCGACGAAGTGGGGCAGTTAACGCGTTCGTTTAATGCCATGACGCGTCAATTGGGCGAGGCTCGCCGCATGGTGGAGCAAAACCGTGTGCAGCTAGAGCGTTCGAATTTGTACATGGAGTCCATTCTTAGCAATTTGTCGGCCGGTGTAGTGGTGTTTGATGCCAATTTTTGCTTAACCTTGTATAACCAAGGGGCGCAACGCATTTTGGATCTGGACCTTAGCCAATACACCAGCACGCCTATCGATCAGCTAGAAGGGGCGGAACGTTTTGCCAGCCTGATTCAGGCGGCCTTTGCTCAATACCAAGCGCTGGGCTCGGAACTGCCCTATTGGCAAGAGCAGTTCGAGCTGAATCAAGACGAGTCTAATGAGGCTAAAACAGGTATTGTGACCTTGCTGGCGCGTGGCTCGCCATTAAGCATAGATGGGCAGGCTACCGGCTACGTGGTGGTGTTCGACGATATTAGCGATGTCATTTCTGCTAGCCGTTTAATGGCCTGGAGCGAGGTGGCACGACGTCTGGCGCACGAAATCAAGAATCCCTTAACGCCCATACAGTTGTCTGCCGAGCGGCTAGCTATCAAGCTGGAGCCTGAGTTGGACGAGAAGCATGCGGCCATGCTGGTGCGTTATACGAACACGATAGTGAACCAAGTAGCATCGCTGAAGAAAATGGTGGAAGATTTTCGTGAATATGCGCGTAAGCCTGCTTTACAATTACAAAGCATTAATCTGAACGAGCTTATTACCGAAGTGCTTACCTTGTATGGGTGGGACCCCATCGAAGGTATGGTGCGCGACGATCGCTACAGTGTGCAAATTCAGGTTGATCTGGATGCTGGTTTGCCATTGATTCAGGGTGATGCAACACAGTTGCGTCAGGTCATACATAACCTGCTAGCCAATGCTTGCGAGGCAGCAGCACAAGATCAATCACTTGACCTTGCCTGTGTATTTGTTAAAACATCTATGGCAAGTGTAAGTAGCACAGGCAATGGGGGCGTAGTTCGGTTTGTAGTGGCTGATAATGGCCCGGGGTTTGACCAGCAGGTTTTGTCGCGTATATTCGAGCCTTATGTAACGACCAAACCTACCGGTACAGGACTTGGGCTTGCTATAGTTAAGAAGATTATCGAGGAACACGGCGGTCGGATCGAAGTTTCCAATCGTCGTGAGGGGGGCGCACGCATTTCCATCCTCTTGACGCGCCTTGCTGATCAGGACGCTAACGCGGGTACTGAACAGCAAGTAATCAATAATGCGTAATAATAAGTAGGTGACGCTTTATGGCCAGAATCCTGGTAGTAGATGACGAAGTGGGTATTCGTGAGCTCTTGTCCGAGATTCTTTATGATGAAGGACATACGGTTACGTTGGCAGAAAACGCTGCACAGGCTCGTGAAGCCAGACAGCGTGGACGCCCTGACCTGGTTTTATTGGATATCTGGATGCCTGATACCGATGGTGTCAGCTTGCTCAAAGAATGGGCATCGCAAGGCCTGCTAGATATGCCAGTAGTAATGATGAGTGGGCACGCTACCGTCGATACGGCGGTAGAGGCAACGCGTATTGGTGCTGTCGATTTCCTCGAGAAACCGATCACCATGCAAAAGCTGCTGAAAACAGTGGCAGCCGCTCTGGAGCGTACGGTGACGCCAGTAATGGCCAGTCCGGGTACGCGTGCTCAGGCAAGTGCAGTGGCTAGCCGTGCAGCAGGTGATACGGCCATCAGTGGAGTGACCCCAGCCAACACCTTGGCCGCGGCTCCTGAACCTGTGGAAGCAGAAAATAAGCTGGGTACGATCTCTTTAGACTTGCCACTGCGTGAAGCGCGTGATGAGTTCGAGCGCATCTACTTTGATTACCATCTGCGACGCGAGAATCACAGCATGACCCGTGTGTCGGAACGCACGGGCTTAGAGCGTACTCACTTGTACCGCAAGCTTAAGCAGCTAGGCATCGACTCTTCGCGTAAACGCAATCAGTCGTAGGTCAGCGTAAGCATAGCGTCGCAACAGACGTTGCCAGACATACCCTGGCAACGTCTTGTTCTTTTCGCTGCAGGGCTATATGCCTTTCAGGCGAGCATGTTTATGTAGCGTATCCAGACAAGCGTGAGCGGCTTCTTTACCTTTCACTACAAAGTGGGCGTGGAAGTAGTCGTGGTGTTCTGGGCCACCGTGAAAATGATGCGGAGTGAGCACCACAGAGAACACCGGCACGCGGGTGTCTAGCTGCACTTGCATCAGCCCTTCAATGACGGCTTGGGCGACGAATTCGTGACGATAAATACCGCCGTCAACGACCAAGCCTGCGGCAACAATCCCGGCATAGCGGCCGGATAAGGCCAGCTCTTTGGCAAAGAGTGGAATTTCGTAGGCGCCGCCTAATTCGAAGGTGTCGATCAGGTCCGTATTCAGACCCAGTGTTTGTGCTTCTTGAATAAAGCTGTGTTTAGCTTGGTCAACAATATCTTTATGCCAGCAAGCCTGTACGAAGGCAATGCGCTTACCTTGTAGGTCGGTGGTAGTAAAGGTGGTCATGCAGAAGTTCCTGTTTTAAAAAATACTCAAAAACAGGGCTGGTGATAAACAGGACAGACATGCAGCCGCTACCGTATCCCGCAGGCAGAGGCTGTAGTGGTGACAATCCCGTTCTCTCTTTATCCGGACTATAACCGTCGGCTCTGGGTTTGCACCAGATCAGCTGACCTTGCCTGAGGCAAGCGCTCGCGGGCTGGGCCTGTAGGCCTTCACCGCCGGTGGGGACTTGCACCCCGCCCTGAGAACGTTGCTGCTTGGCGCAGCCTCGCTAGTGTACCCCCGAAATACGCCCGCGTGTGCGTGCTTAGAGGCTTTACGCTTATTGCATAGTAGAAAATAAAAAGCGGCCAGAATAGGCCGCTAAAATTGAGTGTGGCAGGTTTACAGAGCACCGACTTCGATCAGGGCGGCCTCTACGGCTTTGTAGCCTTCGTCGCTAAGCGGGGCTTGGGGAAGCAAGGGGTCGCCTACCTCGTAGCCTTGAAGCTGGAGCGCGCCTTTGATGCAGGCGGCCAGATTGTATTTACCGAAGATTTCGTTAATACGCCAGAGTTTGCGTTGTAGCTGCATGGCCTGTTCCCATTTCCCAGCTTGGCATAGTTCGTACAACTGCACGCTTTGGCGCGGAATAATGCAGGCAGGGCCAGCCATCCAGCCGGCTCCGCCTATGAGCATAACGGCGGCCGTGATATGGGATGAGGCGGCAAATACGGTTAATCGGTCACCCACCAGAGACTGTATGCTGAGCAAACGGCCCGTGTTGTACGAGGCGTCTTTGAGATACAGAATATTTGGAATCCAGCTTAGTCGTTCTAGCAAGGCTGGTGTCAGGTCAGCACGCTGAAAGTTGGGGTTGGTGTAGATCACGATGGGTAAATCTACGGCTTCAGCAATTGCTTTGAAGTATTGGTAGATGCCTTCTTCGGAAACGGGGAAGTACGCTTCCAGTACAGCCAGTATGCCGTCGCAGCCTAATTGCTCGTAGGCTTTGGCCTGGCGCACAGCTTCGGCGGTACTGGTGGCGGCTACACCGGCCACGACGGGGACTCGCTTGTTGCTCGCTTGTACTACAGTTTGTATGACGGTGTGCTTTTGTTCTGCAGTAAGGTAGGCGAACTCGCCTGTCGAGCCTAGGGGAGCTAGGCCGTGTACCCCTTGTTGAATCAGGTCATCACACAGCTTGTGTAAAACGGCTGTGTTAACGCTTTGGTCTGCTTGGATCGGAGACACCAGATAAGGGAAAACGCCTTTATAGGGAGTGTGTTGCATGCTCGTTCGCTTAGAATTAGGTTACGTTAATAATATGTTCGATATGCTGGGCTGCTTCTAGCAGCGCTGCGTCTTGGTTTTGTCTCATGGACAGCGACAGCCCCACAGGTAAGCCCAGCGAATCTAGCCCTGCCGGCAGGCTGATGGTGGGCATGTCTAAGTAGCTGCTTGGCATGGTGTGGCTCAGTACGGTGGCGTTGGTCTGCGCGAAAAGCTCAGGGTCGTGTTCCAGTGGTGCGATTAAAGGTGGCGATACAGGCACAGTGGGATAGATCAGGATTTCTTCCGGAGCCAGTGCTTGTAAGGAGGCCTGTATGTATACCTGACGCTGCGTGCGTATGAGTTGGGCACTGGCGGGGGGAATTTGGCGTCCTCTTTGTAAGCGTGCCACGATACGCGGATCCACTCGTTGTAGCGTAGGGCTGTCCAAGAGCTCTTTATGCACCTCAATAGACTCGATGGCCACCAGGGTACCGTGCTCTGCAAACAAATCCAGCGTTTGTGTGTAGGGTAAAAACTCACGGTGCTCGACATGGTAGCCGGCTTGTTTCAGGCTTTGCAGAGCGTGCTGGAAAACCTGCTGTACTGCTGGGGCGGTTTGAGCCAGAAAGCGTCCGTCTGGAACGACAAAGCGTGGCGTGAAACCTAGCCTAGACGTGCTGCTGTGCGCATCCAGACCAAGTAGGCAGGCATCTAGCAAGCGTATATCGGCCATGGTGTGGGCAATAGGGCCAGCGGTGTCTAAGCTGGGTGCCAAGGGGAACATGCCTTGACGAGGGTAGCGCGCACTGCTTGGTTTATAGCCGGCCAGACCATAGTAGGCGGCAGGGATTCGTATGGAGCCGGAGGTGTCGCTGCCCATGGCGCAGGCTACGACCCCTGCATGGACAACAGCAGCGCTACCCGATGAGGAGCCGCCAGGTATACGTGCTTGCTGTGAGTCGAAGGGGTTGTGTGGCGTGCCGCTGTATGGGTTAATACCCAGGCCTGAGTAGGCCAGTTCGCTCATATTGGTTTTACCTACCGACACCATGCCCAGCTCATGCAATTGATGCACCAGAGCCGCATCGCTGGATGCCGCCGGTGCCTGACTGCGGCTTAGTGACGCACAGGTGGTGGCCGTGCCTGCTAGGTCAAAGACGTCTTTCCAGGCGATAGGGATACCATCCAGAGGGCTTAAGGGCTTGCCTGCTTGCCATCTGGCTTGACTTGCTTTGGCTTGTTGCATGGCAAGCTCGGGCAATAGGCTGATCCAGGCGTCTTGAGCATGTGGCGCTTTGTCCAGTGCCTGCTCCAAAATTTCCACAGGATTGGTTTGGGCACGCTCGAGCGCCTGCGAAAGTTCAAGCAAAGTGGGATGCATGGTCATAGATATCTGCCAGTAGTACGTGGTTTACAGAGTGCTGATCCAGCGCCCTAATTCCTGGGCTAGCTGGGGCTCGCTGCCAACATACCAATGGTTGGCCGGTAACACCAAGGACGAGAAGTCAGAGCAACTGCGGGCATGTTGCTGCAGCAAGGAGAGTGCTTTTTCTACGTCACCTTCACCCACTATCTCTCCGCTACTGCCATAGATGGACAGAATAGGTTGGGTGATACGCGCTAGGTCATGAAACGCTGTGTCGGATTGACGTTCAAAAAAATCAAAGGTGTCGGCCGCTTTGCCCGGGGCAAAACGGTCGACCATGGTTTGGGCCGAGATACGTTGACGCAAAATGCCGACCACGCAGGTTTCTGGCATTAATTCGCGCCCTTGACCTGCGGCGACCTTCTCTTGTGCCTGACGTAAAAATTCATCGGCATTGGCTGCACCATGCATGGCCCAAAAGGCGCCCTTCAGGTCGGGGGCGGAGGCTAATACCAGGCCGCTGACTTGAGGGTCTTGGGTGTGTGCTAAATAGTGGGTGACCTTGGAAGCCCCCAAAGAGTGTCCCAGAAGAATAATGGGGCCGCTAGTATGTTGGCGAGCATAGTTCACCCAAGCGCTGATGTCGGCGACGCTATCGGTAAAAAACTCGAAGGCCGAACCACTTAAATAGTAGCCTGGCGGGTCGTTGCGAGTCGATAGTGCAATATTGCCGTGCGCGCTGCTGGCCATGCTAACGATATGTGTGCTGGCAAGTTCGGGGGCGGAGAGCAAGTCGAATACAAAGCTGGTATCTAAGCTGCCGCTTAAGCCGTGCAGGCAGATTAGCATGGGATCGCTTGAGCCTGCGGCCGCGTGAAAGCCCGTCATGTGTATGCCGGCAGACGAAGTAATACGCTGTAATTGGCCGGTTCGGCTAATCTTGTTATTCATAGTGTGAGAAGGGGTCAAATACACGGTGGTGCCTTAGCGCATTAAGTTGGGTAAAAACAAGATGATGGACGGGAAGGCAATCAGCAGCCCGATGCGTACCAGGTCGATCAGAATGAAGGGAGTGACACCTTGGTAAATTGTCCAGATAGAGGTTTTCTTGGACAAACCTTTGATCACAAATACGTTCAAACCAAAGGGGGGCGTGATTAAGCCCAGCTCTACTGACATGGTGACGATGACGCCAAACCAGATGGGGTCAAAGCCCAGTTCCATCACTATGGGGTACACGATGGGAACTACCAGCACGACTACCGCTAAGGCGTCAATAAAGCAGCCTAAAACCAGCAGTATGGCGATGATGACAAACAAGGTGCCGTAGCGCCCAAGGTTGGCGCTCATGAGCAAGTCTGTGACGCGCTCGGGCGTACCTGTAATGGTCAGGAAGTATCCGAACAGTACGGCTCCGGCCATAATGAGCAAGATGGCTGCCGCGGTTTTTACACTATCGGCTAAGGAACGGAATAAGGCATTCCACGATAGCAGTCGCATGCAGGCGGTTAACACTATGGTGCCTGCCGCGCCCAAAGCACCGGCTTCGGTCGGAGTGAAGAACCCACCATAAATACCACCAATGACAAAGACGCTGAGTAGCAATATAGGGCCTAGCTTACGCAGGGTGCCAAAACGGGCTTTCCAGGGAAAGGATTGGCCTGCAGGGGCGTCTTGGGGACGGACTATCAACCAGCCTTTAACGGTTAGTAAATATAAGGCGATGGCAACAGCCCCGGGTATGATGCCCGCCATAAACAACAGGCCTACGCTTTGTTGAGTCAGCAGGCCATAGACGGCCAGAGCAATAGAGGGCGGGATTAAAATACCCAAGGTGCCGCCAGCGGCAATAATGCCTGTGGCCAAGCGCTCTGAATAGCCTTGTTTGACCATTTCGGGCAAGGCTACGCGAGTCATGGTGGCGGCGGTAGCGGCAGAGGAGCCGCAAATGGCGGAAAAGCCACCGCAAGAGGCTACGGTAGCAACGGCCAGACCACCACGAAAACCACCTAGCCAGTATTGTGCTGCACGAAACAGATCGCCGCTAATGCCTGAGACGACGGCGACGGCCCCCATCAGGATGAACAGGGGAATTAAGCCCATGGTGTAATCGGAAAGGGTCGCGATCAGAGAGTGGGATAAGAGCTTATAGGCGGGATCAAAACCGGTGACCAGGCCAAAGCCCAGTAGTCCCGCAGATCCCATAGATAGGCCTATGGGTACACGTAGTAAACATAAAATCAGCAGTGTTCCAAATCCGGCCGCCATGGCTAATTCTGGACTAAGCATAATAAGACACCAATAAAATGTGGGTAGCTATAGGTTGTGGACGGATTGATCAGATTTGGTCAGAGTTCTGCTCTGGCACATCCATACGGTCGGGCATTAAAAACTGGCCCAATAAAATCAGAAAGGCAGCAACAATGCCTAGCCAGGCAGCGGCGTAAAAGCCCCACACGGGCAGGTTAAGGTCCACAGTGAGTAGACCGGCTGCTTTGGTATCACTGGTTTTAGAGGCCAGTGCAAAGGCAATGCCTCCTACCAGAATCATGCTGATGCCCGAGCCAATACGTGTGAGCACACGTTTGCCCTTGGCAGAGAGCGCGCCCCAGTAAATATCCAGTTGTATGTGATCGTGGTGGCGAAAGGCCAGAGCCAGTCCCCAGCAAATCACTACGCTGAGTAAGAGCCGCGATATCTCATATTCGTCCGGGATGGGCCAAGAGAGCACGTAGCGTGTTATTGCCGATAGCGTAGTTAAAAATGCCATGAACAAGAGCAGGACAGAGGGCACGGTTTCTAGTACGTAATAAAGGCGCTTCATAGTCATTTCCAGTGAGATTGCGCGGCGCAGATCAAAGTCGTTATTTAGTAAGCAGCGTTGTAGGACTCAAGACGCTTTTGCAGATCAGCAAAAATCGCTTCGCCGTCGGCACCTGTTTTTTCTACCGTGGCTTGCCACTCTGCTCGTACTTTGTCAGCAGCGGCTTTCCATTCCCCTTCCTTTTCGGCAGGTACGGTGTAGAGCACGTGGTCAGACTTGCCCATGAGTGCCTGACGGCCTTCTTGTTCCCAGTCAAACCAGGCTTTTGGCAAGCGCTCGGCCCAGTCAGCGTTACAGTGCTGATCCATGACGGCTTTTTGCTGATCGGACAAACGCTCATAGGAGGCTTTGTTCATGACAATGGCCGTACCCAGAGAGTAGAAGTTCATGTCCAGATGGTATTTCAGTGCTCGGTCAGCACCCAGGGCGCTGAGCAGGTTCCAGGGGAATGAAATAGCATCGACGACGCCACGCTCTACCGCGTCAGCCGCATCGGAAGCGGATAACTGGATAGGCGATGCACCGGATAAGCGATAAAAGTTAGCCGCTTGTACGTTGGGTGAACGAATTTTCATACCCGCCATATCACTGGGGCTCTCAATTTTTTGTTTTGAGTGTATAGTGCCGCCACCGTCGTAAAACATAGTGCAAACTTTCACATCGCCCATCTCTTGTGGGGCGTAGCTTTGGTACCACTCGTAAAAGGCACGCGAGCCTTTACCGTTGTCTGCCACCAAGAACGGCATTTCTGCTGCACTGACGATGGGGAAGCGTCCAGGTTCGATACCTACAAGGTAAAAAGCCAGATCGACGATACCGTCACGAGCCATGTTGTAGTGATCTTTGGCGGGGCCTAGTTGTTGTGCGGGGAACACCTGTACTTTCAAGCTGCCTTCCGAGGCATCCTCGATGGATTTTGCCCAAGGCACCATCACGCCATAATGCAGTGCATTGGTGGTGGGCAGATTGTGTGACAGGCGTAAACGCACAGGTTTGTCAGCCGCTGTAGCCGAGCCGCTCATGCCCAGTGCTAAAGCCAGGGTGCTTAGTCCCATGACGGAACGCAGATGTTGCCAAGTAGTTGCCATGTTGTGTCTCCAAAAAAGATGTGGCGAGCTTGTCATTCAACAGTGAGTTGTTAAGATTGTTCCTTATTTCGGAACTAAAGTTTCAATATAAGGAACATTCTCTGCTTGAGGTGTAAACTTGTCAAGTGGTGTTTACGCATGTAAAGCAGAAATTTCTGCTAGAGTGAATGCCTTTAATTTAGTTACTAGTGTTGATCGAGTTCATGCAAGAAACCCAGACGCCCAATGAATCTGTTCTAGAACGCCAGCTACGTGTCATGGAATTATTGGCACAATACCCGGCGGGCTTAGCCTTTAGTGAGATTCAGCGTGTGTTGGATTTTCCCAAGGCCACATTACATCGTCTGCTGTCGGGCTTAAGTGCGTCGGGTTGCATTGAAACCACGCCAGATCTTCTCGATCAAACGGGTGCAGCCTCAACGGGGCGCAGAGCTTATGTGCTAGGTTTACGCATGCAGCGTTTGTTGGCAACGGCTATTTCGCCCAGCCGTATGGCGCCTGTTTCGCAGCGCGTACTGTACGAGCTGGTGGAGCAGTTTCACGAAACGGCGTTTTTGTGCATGCTGCGCGGTAGTCAAATTGAGAGTATTGCCATGGCTACGCCACCTAAGGATTGGCATGGATACGTCAATCCGGGGCATGTCATGCCACCGCAGGCGGCCGCCTCGGCCAAGGCGATTTTAGCCTTCCGCTCCGAGACTGAGCGTCAACAGGTATTGGTAGGGCCTTTTCCAGCCTTAACCGACAAGACCTTGACCACGACGGCACAAATCCACGAAGAGCTGGCGGTGGTCAGGCGAACCGGTGTGGCCTGGTGTCGTGAGGAAATTGCCCCTGGACTGGTAGCCGTGGCCGCGCCCATTCCCTTGGCGCAGTTAGGGGTAATTTTTTCTGTGTCCATCGTGGGCCCCCATGAGCGTATGAAGCAGCATGATGAGGCCCAGTTGGGCACCGCCTTGCAAACGGCGGCAAGTAAGCTGGCGGCAATTTTTGCTCAGGAAATGAACGTAGAGGTGCGTTAACTTAGTTTTTTTTGCGCCGTGCGATAGAGGAAATAGGGATGCTTACTTCGCCGCTTTCGTTGCGCGAGCTGGCTGCCCGCCAAGCGTGGCCGTAAGCGACTTCCAATGTAAGGTGTATGGTGCCATCCATATGGCGCTGTTTTTCTAATGCTTGCAGCAGGCGGTCGCGCCAGCGAGCAGTGCTTAATCCGGCCTTGCGCCCAGGGTTAGGGTTGCCCCCCAATAGGTGTACCTCTTGCAGTAATGTTTGCGCACTGCGATAGGTAAGGGTAATGGTTTCTTGATCCATGACCGGGTCGGCAAAGCCATTTTCTAGCAGCAAATCGCCAAAATCGTGCATGTCTACAAAATTTAGCCCAGCGGTGTGAAGATCAGCCTCTTGCAGTGCCGAGCGTAGCTCTTGTAAGGAGGCCGGCCCTAGGCTGGAGAACATGGCCAAGGCCTGGGGTTTAAGCAGACGGCGCCATTCAGCCAGCACTTTATGGGGCTCTGGGTGCCAATGCAACGCCATATTCGACCAAATTAGGTCTTGGCTTTCGGCGGGCAGGCCAGTATTGGCCAGATCGGCTTCTACCCAGTGTGATTGAGGGGTGGGCTGATTACGTAAACGTTGCCACAAACTGGGCTTGGATTGATAACGTTGACGGGCGATTTCCAGTAAAACCGGGCTGTGATCCAGACCGGTATAGTCCATTTCGGGGTAGCGCGCCCGCAGCGGCTCAAGAGCATGGCTGGCACCGCAGCCAGCGTCCAGTAAGTGCTCGGCCTGTAGGCGTACCACGCTTAAGCGCGTCAACATGCGTTGAGCGATTTCACCATAAATAAACTGCGCCTGATCAAGCGGAGCACGGCGGTTGAATTGCCGAATGACGGTGGGTGTATGGATGGCCAGTGAGGGTATTTGGGACATATTTGCGCTTGTGCTACTAGAACTCGCCGCCCAGGCATGTTTACATGCTGCAGGGCAAATATTCAGAAATCAGGTGCTTATTATGAATCATATACAAGCAGCGGGCGAGTTGCACACAGGTTGGGGTAGGGGTATAGGCAGGTATTGGCGACAGCTTCGTGGGCGTATTCCTAGCGCATGCCCTTTGTGCGAGCAGAGCAGTCAGGGTGGTTTGCTGTGTAGGTATTGCTGTGCGTATTTGCAACGTTCGCCGCAGGCTGCCTGTGTGGCTTGCGGTCTGGATTTGAGTTGCTTGAGTGTTTGTCCGGACTGTTTGGCGACAGATTTTGTTTTAGAGCAAACGGTCTGCGCGTTTGATTATGTTTTCTCTGGCGAATTGTTGATACACAGGCTTAAAATTCAGCATCGCCAAGAGCTGCTTGCCGCGTTGGCGCATTATCTTTATCAGTGTTGGTTGCAGGCGGCCATTCCTATGCGTGCTCAACTGGGCTGGATAGCGGTGCCGGCCCGAAAAGAGGCCATACGGAAACGGGGTTTTAGCCCGCCTGCTGGTTTGGCCAGGCAGCTAAGGTATTTATCAGGCGCTCCCGATTTGTCGCGCTACGTGGCCTGGAAGCAGGAGCCCACTGAGCAGCAAAAACGTTTGTCCCGTCAAGCGCGTTTAATGGCGATGCAGCAGGCTTGGTATTGCCGGTCAGATTTGTCCGGACGCTCGGTCGTGCTGGTGGATGATGTGATGACCACTGGCGCGACGCTGGATAGCTTGGCTCGAGTCTGCTTGCAAGCGGGGGCTGAGCAGGTCTTTGCTTTGGTGTTGGCGCGTACGCCATATCGTGTACGCGCTGTTACTGCGTAATTTTTTAAGGTATTCCATGTTCCATATCGTGCTGGTGGCACCAGAGATTCCACCTAATACGGGTAATGTCATACGTTTGGCCGCTAATACAGGCGCTACCTTGCATTTAGTTCGGCCCTTGGGGTTCAGGCTTGAGGATAGCAAGCTAAAACGAGCAGGGCTCGATTACCACGAGTGGGCCAAGGTACGTATTCACGATAGTTTGGCGCAGGCACTCCAGAGTATCGCCGCAGCGCCCGAGCGTTGTTTTGCGTTTACCACACGGGGTAGTCGATTGCTGGGTGAGTTCCGTTTTCAGGCGGGGGATGTTTTTGTGTTCGGCAACGAAACCGCTGGGTTGGCAGCTGCTGATGTGGCCTTGTTTGATACGACGCAGCGGGTGCGCTTGCCTATGCTTGCAGGCCAGCGCAGTTTGAATTTATCAAATGCGGTGGCCGTCACGGTGTTTGAGGCGTGGCGCCAGTTGGGTTATCCGGACGGGGTGTAGCCAGTTTATAGGCTAGGCGTCACTGTGCTGGCGCATCGCCTTGGTTTATTGCAAAGTCAGATTCAATCGTTCGATGACCGCATCCCAGCGTGCTTTTTCATTGACGACCAGTTCGCCTAACTCTTCAGGTGTAGAAGGGGCGGGATCAAAGTATAAGGCTTTGAACTTGTCTTTGACCGAGTCCAGATTCAGGATATTCACGACTTCTGTATTGAGGCGCTCCACGATGTCAGGCGGCGTGTTGCTGGGCACAAACATGGCGTTCCAGGAGATGGCTTCGAACTGCTCAGGTCCCTGAGAGGCAATGGTGGGTAAGTTGGGAATCAGATCGGTAGGCTCTAGCGAGGTAATGGCTAAGGCTTTGACATTACCGGCCTCGACCTGGGGCATGGCAATACCAGGCACCATAAAGGCCGCATGCAGATCGCCACCAATCATGGAGGTAATGATTTGCGGAAAGCCTGCGTAGGGGATTTGTTCCAGTTGTATGCCCTCAGCATGCTCGAGCATGGCCATGGCTAAATGTGCCGAGCTGCCTGGCCCAACTGTGCCGTAGTTCAGGGCGCCGGGGTTGGTTTTGGCCCACTTAATAAAGCTGCTGTAATCGCTGGCCTTGGCATTGGCGGGTACGATCAGTACGTTTGGACTGGTACCCACTAAGGTGACGGGATCCAGATCGGTCAGGGGGTTATAGCCCAGATTGTGTTTGTACAGGGTTGGTGCCGTGACCATGGGGCCATTGATGGTGAGCAGTACGGTATATCCATCGGGTTTGGCATGCGTGACAAAGCGTGTACCGATGTTTCCGCCGGCACCGGGGCGGTTGTCCACAATGATGGGCGTGCCCAATGCTGTGGATAGGGGTTCGGAAAGGGTACGGGCAAGAATGTCGGGGGAAGAACCGGCCGGGAAGGGAACTATGAGCTGAATGGGGCGCTCGGGCCAAGCTGCCTGTGCGGTTCCTGAGAGCAGCAGACAGATACTCAGCGCACTAAAAAGTGCTTTGACTGGGTTTTTAAGAGAAAGCAGCGAGATCGACATAGTAATAGTGATAGAGACGATTATTCAGACTTTGCCTCTCGTGACAATAGCATGACAACCGCATCTTGGGGGGGCAGACCTTCGTAGAGGATCTGGCATATGGTGTCGGTAATGGGTAGATCGATATGGTGGTTTTGCCCCATGGCCTGTACGGCACGGGCACAGCGTACGCCTTCGGCGGTAATTCCGGACTCCAGAATGGATTGCAGACTTTGTCCTTGGCCTAATGCCAAGCCTACTTGGCGGTTTCGCGATAAGGGGCCGGTGGTGGTCAGCACTAGATCCCCCAAGCCTGTTAAACCCGAGAAGGTATCAGCACAGGCACCCATGGCGACTCCCAAGCGTTGCATTTCGGCTAGGCCACGGGTAATTAAGGCGGCTCTGGCATTGGTGCCCAGCCCTAGGGCATCGCTGATGCCGCAAGCGATAGCAATGATGTTCTTGAGTGCGCCACCCACTTCTACGCCAATGATATCGGAACTGGTATACAGCCGTGCTTGCGTGCCGTGCAGTACCTTGATGGCAATTTGTGCGGCTGAAGGTGGTGTGCATGCAACGGTTAGGGCAACAGGCAGCCCTTGAGCAACTTCCAGTGCGAACGACGGGCCCGACAATACACCTGTGTGTAGCCACGGATAATGCGGCAAATGCTGGGCGATGACTTGATGCGGAAGCAGGCCTGTTTGAGGGTGTAGGCCTTTGCAGGTCCAGAGCAACAGCACTGGGTGCTGGCGTTGCTTGGGCAGGTGTTGCACCAATGCCTGACAGGTTTGCTCCAGACCAGCCACCGGCACGCCCAGAATAATCAGTGCTGATTCCGTATCGGTGTGCAGCGTGTCGTGTAGCACGGATGCCAGATCATCACTGGCACCTAGCTGGGTGGGCAGTGTAATACCTGGGAGGTAGGCCTGGTTGCTGTGCTGCTGGTTAATTTCAGCACTGGTCGCCGCCGAGCGCGCCCAGATACGACTGGGCGCATGCTGACTGGCTAAGGCAGCCAGGGCGGTCCCCCAACTGCCTGCGCCTAAGACGGCAACCTGTGTAGGCATGTTTGCCATTTAGGCTTGCGTTGCAGCGGTATCGCCAGCGGACTGCTGTTGTGCCAGTTGGGCCTGACGTTGCTCGTACAGACCCTGGAAGTTCACTTCAGTCAGGTGTAGTGGTGGCAATGAGGTGCGCGTAATGATGTCGGCCACCGCTGCACGCAGGTAAGGGTACAGCATGGTGGGGCACACAATGCCTAAAATCGCGTCTAGTTGTTCTTCGGGCAGGTTGGCGGCTTCAAAAATACCGGCCTGAGTTGCCTCTACCAAATACAACACCTTGTCATTAATACGTGTTGTGACGGTGGCAGTAACAGTGCTTTCGTATACGGTATCGGCCAAGCGCTGACCACCTACATTTACCGATACTTCTACGGAAGGTGTTTCCTGCTCCAGAAAAATTTGTGGAGCATTTGGCATTTCTAAGGAAATATCCTTGACGTAGGCACGCTGTAAGCTGAAAGAGGGTTGGTCTGTAGCAGTGGCACCCTGTGCGGCGGCGTCTTGAGCGGCAGTGTTAGGGGTTTGGTCGGCCATGTGTATATCCTAGGTGTAAAAGTTGAAAGAGAAGGTTACTTGGAAAGCAAGGGTAGCAGACCGCCCTCGCTATCCAAAGCGGCTAAGTCATCAAAGCCACCCACGTGCGTATCGTCAATGTAGATTTGCGGTACGGTGCGTCGTCCCGTGCGCTCCATCATGACAGCGCGTTGCGCAGGATCGCGGTCGATCAGAATTTTATGTATGTCCGTGACACCGCGGTCTTGTAGCAGCATGTCCGCACGCATGCAGAAGGGACAAGTGGTGGTGGCATACATCGTTACTTTTGCCATGGTGTGTATCCTAATTGAGTGATGTTACGACTTTTTTAGGGGCAGGCCAGCTTGCGCCCATGCCTGTAAACCGCCTTCCAGTGTATAGATTTCTTCCAGCCCGTGTTTGCGCAATACGCTTATACTGCGTGGTGCAGTACGACCGGTCTCACAAATCAGTACGATTGGTTTGTTTGTAGGTAAAGTATTGGCTTTATTGGCGAGGTCGGCAGCCGGAATGTTTTTAGCTTGGGCAATAGCGCCAGCTTTGAATTTATCTGCGCTACGCAGGTCCACCAAAACAGCGTCTTTATGGTTTACCATTTGCACCACCTCAGCGGTAGGCAGTGGTCGACCTGCTCGTCCTTTGAAAAAGCTGGGTAACAACAGCATAATGCCTGAAGCGGCGGCAATTGCTAAAATAAGTAGATTGTTTTGTCCTAATATGAAGTCCACGATGAGTCCCGTTGAAAGCCTGAAAGATCAAGAAAAAATGGCTGTACCGTTAGATTATAAAGTGGCAACGATTTTTTAACCTCGAGGCTGTTTTTACCATGTATAAACTCGTTGTGATGCGACATGGCGAAAGCCAATGGAACCTAGAGAACAGGTTTACTGGCTGGACCGATGTCGATCTTACTGAAAATGGGCGCTTGCAGGCAGAGCAAGCAGGCAAATTACTCAAAGAAAATGGGTATGAATTCGACCTTGCTTTCTCCTCTGTGTTAAAGCGCGCCATACGCACACTCTGGATTGCCCTAGATACCATGGACGCCATGCACACACCTATTGGTATGAGCTGGCGCCTTAACGAACGCCATTATGGTGTGTTGCAGGGTTTAAATAAAGCAGAAACCGCAGAAAAGTATGGCGATGAGCAAGTTTTGATCTGGCGCAGAGCCTATGGTATAGCACCTGAGGCTGTTGCGCTTGATGATCCGCGCAACCCTAGCTTTGATCCACGTTACGCTAAAGTGCCAGCCGATCAATTGCCGCGCACAGAGTGTTTGCGTGATACGGTGGCGCGTGTCGTGCCGTTCTGGAATGATTCCATCGCACCGGCTATTCGCGCCGGACGTCGTGTGTTGATTACCGCTCACGGTAACAGCTTGCGTGCCTTGGTAAAGCATCTGGATGACATGTCCGAAGACGATGTCATGCATTTGAATATTCCTACCGGTCAGCCATTGGTGTACGAACTAGACGAGAACCTGCGTCCCATCAGACACTACTATCTGGGCGACCAAGAGAAAATTCAGGCCGCTATGCAGGCTGTGGCCAATCAGGGCAAGGCACAGTAAGTATGGTGTGGCGCAATGGCCTGGCGGTCTTGCTAAGTTTGGGTGCGTGTGCCATTGCGATGGCACAGCCTAATCTTGCCGCTCAACAAGAGCAGGCAAGAAAGCAGCAGGCCGAATTGCGCCGTCAAATTGAAACCTTACAAAGTACGATTGAAAGCAGTACCCGAGAGCAGGAAGATGCGTCGCAAACGTTGCGCAAGTCAGAAAAAGCGATTTCTGATGTGGACAGACGACTGGAGGAGCTTAAGCAGCGTCAGTCTGCAGTGCAGGAAAATATGCAAAAAATTGCTCAGCAACGGGAGCAGCAAGAAGCGGAACGCGAGCGCCACCAACGTGCTCTGGCCGATCAGCTCAGTGCGCAGTACAAAGCAGGAAGCTCGCCTTGGGCAGCGCTGTTATCGGGTAATGATCCTAATTTGATTAGTCGCGATTTGTACTATTTGTCGTATGTGTCGCGGCAGCAAACGGAGCAAGTGCTGGCGCTGCGGCGTACAGTGGAGCGACTGGCGGCCTTGCGCGCGCAAGCAGAAAAAAATGAACAGGAGCTTGCTGCCCTAGCAAAGCAAACTCAGGAAAAACGTGCTGATCTTGAGCGTGAGCAACAGGCACATGCTAAAGCCTTGGCCAGCGTTCAGGCTACCTTGGCGACACAGCAAAAAGAATCCGGGCGCTTGCAGCAAAATGACAAACGTTTAAGCGCCTTGGTGGATGGGCTTGAGCTAGAAATAGCGCGGCAGGCTGAATTAGCCATAAAGGCTGAAGAGCAAAGGCGGCTGGAAGCGGCTAAGCGTGCCGAGCAGGAACGTTTGCAGCGGCAGGCTCAAGAGCGCGAGCAGGCGCGTTTAATCGCGCAGCAAGCCCAGGCCAGACAGGCCAGAGAGCAAGAGCTACTAGAACGGGCGCGAGCCAGTCAGGCACCTATCCCTGTTGCTCCGGAGCGTCAGTCTGAGCGTATCGTGGTGGAGCCCGAACCCTCGTCCGGTGGGGTGAGTGTGCCGTCTCGTTATAGTCCACCCAGCCGGAACGAACAGTTAGGCCAGCATGCCTTGCGTTCAGGTACTTTGACGGCTGAGGAAACCAATATGCCTGCGCCGCCTCAGGCACAGCCTGCCGTGCGTCGCGAGCCTGAAGTACCCGAGCCTAGCGCTAGGCCAGCAAAACAGCCGCCTGCCGGGGGGTTCAACGGTTTGCAGCGCGGCTTGTTACGCCCAACATCTGGAGCCATACAGGGGCGTTTTGGTAAAGAACGCCCGGATGGCGGCGCTTGGCGCGGTGTGGTGTTACGTGCTCAGGCTGGCGAGTCCGTCAAGGCCGTATCAGCCGGGCGAGTGGTGTTTGCCAATTGGCTTAGTGGCTTTGGGAATATACTGATTCTTGACCACGGAAGAGAATTTCTGACCGTTTATGCCTACAATCAGAGTTTATTGAAGCAAGTTGGCGATATAGTTGACCGTGGTGAGCTGATCGCCAGAGTGGGTTCTACGGGTGGTCAGGTAGAGCCTGGATTGTATTTTGAGATTCGTCATCAGGGAAAAGTGGTGAATCCTGAGCTCTGGCTGGCACGCTAAACCGTTCTGTCGGGTTTACAAAGTTTTTCACTAGTACAAGAGTTCCAGACCTTTTGTGCTGGTATTGCTTTACTAGCACTGCTAGTATGGCTTTTTTATAGCGAATGATAGCCAGCCTGGTTAATTGTCGTTTGGCTAGCGAATATTTGAATATATGGGAACGTGCATGAGCACAAGAAGGTTTCGTGGAATAGGATTATTGGCAGCAGGTGCAGTGGGTGGGGTGTTAATTAGCCTCGGCCTGACCGCATTGGCGCAGCGTGGAGAGCCCTTGCCTTTGCGCGAATTACAGCAGTTTGCCAATGTGTTTTCCGCCATTAAAAATACCTATGTTGAGCCGCAAAGCGACGAAGAGTTAATCAGCAATGCGATCAAGGGGCTGTTTGCCGACCTTGATCCACACTCCGCTTACCTGGATGCCGACGCTTTTAAAGAAATGGAAGCCATGACGCAAGGTGGCTTTGGTGGGCTGGGTATTGAAATTGGCAGTGAAGATGGCATGCCAAAAGTGATCTCGCCCATCGAAGAGACGCCTGCTGCTCGGGCTGGTATTTTGGCGGGAGACATCATTACGCATATTGATGGCAAGCCCACCAAAGACATGAGCCTGAATGATGCCATTAAGCTCATGCGTGGCGAGCCTAAAACTTCGGTAAACCTGCGAGTTTCCCGTACAGGCCGTGACAAGCCTTTAGAGTTTCATTTGGTGCGCGACTTAATTAAGGTGCGCAGTGTGCGTAGCAAAATGCTGGAAAATGATGTGGCGTATGCCCGTATTGCCCAGTTTCAAGAGCGCACCGCGGCCGATTTGCTTGAGCAGTTAGCGAAGGTTAAAAAAACCGGTATTCCACGCGCTTTGATTTTAGACCTGCGTAACGACCCTGGTGGCCTGCTAGAAAGTGCCATTGGCGTTTCGTCTGCATTTCTGGAGCCGGGCGAGCTAGTGGTATCTACGAAGGGCAGAATTCCATCGTCCAATCGCGAGTATTACGTGCGTAAGCTCTCGTCGGTCATAGGTAGCCGAGACGAAGATTCCGACATTCTGAAACGGGTAGAGTGGTTGAAAAAAGTACCTGTGGTGGTGCTGGTCAACGTTGGCTCGGCCTCGGCATCAGAAATTGTGGCGGGCGCTTTGCAGGATCACGGACGTGCCACCATTATGGGTAACCGCACCTTTGGTAAGGGTTCTGTGCAAAGTGTCGTACCGCTTAGCGACAGTTCAGGCCTGAAGCTAACGACTGCCTTGTATTACACACCGAATGGTACGTCCATTCAGGTGAAAGGCGTAGAGCCTGATGTCGTGGTTGATGACACGGCCGCAGGGAATTTGTTCCGTTTGCCGCGTGAGGTCGACCTTAAGCGTCACTTGTTAAATAGCACCGTAGACGAGCAAGGCAGTGAGGAGCCAGAGCTGGCCGACTTACCTGACGACATTAAAATGTTCGAGCTAGGGGGCGAAGACGATTACCAACTGCAGCAGGCCTTAAATTACCTTGATGGCAAGCCTGTGCAGCGTTTTGACCCTGTGTTGGCGGCGCAAATGCGCGAACGTGCCAAGGAGCAAGCAGACACAGCGGGTGCAAGCGAGGGCAAGCAGCCCAAAGAAGCCGGGAAACCGGACGTAAAGGGTGAGCATTTCCGTATTACGCCTGAGGGCCTAGAGTCTGTACCGGCGCAGTAAGGTAGCTGTACATGAATGACGAACAGCTGCTGCGCTACGCACGGCACATTCTGCTTAACGAATTTGGGGTAGAGGCTCAGGAGCGTATCTTGGCCTCGCATGCCCTGATTATCGGTGCGGGTGGTCTGGGATCACCCGTATTAGCGTATTTGGCGGCATCCGGGGTGGGGCGCATCACGATTGTGGATGACGATCAGGTCGAGCTCAGCAATCTACAGCGGCAAATTGCCCACACCACCGATCGTATAGGCTGGGACAAGGTGAAGTCGGCACAGGTGATGGCCGAACAACTGAATCCTGGTGTACACATAGAGCCCGTGGTGGCGCGTCTGGATGACGGTGCGCTGGCCCACTGGGTGGCGCAAGTAGACCTGGTTTTGGACTGCACCGATAATTTTGCCACACGTCATGCCATTAATCGTGCTTGTGTTGCGGCGGCCAAGCCCCTAGTCTCAGGTGCCGCTATCCGTTTTTCCGGACAAATCAGCACGTACGATCTGCGCCAGCCTCAAGCTCCCTGTTATCACTGCCTCTTTCCTGAAGCCGATGACGTAGAGGAACTGCGCTGCGCCACCACAGGCGTGCTGTCGCCTTTGCTAGGCATGATAGGCAGTGCACAGGCCAGTGAGGCCTTAAAGCTCTTAGGCGGCTTTGGCGAGCCTCTGGTAGGCCGTTTGCTCAGCGTGGATGCCTTAAGCATGAACTGGCACACTGTACGCTTTAATCGCGATCCGGCTTGCGCGGTGTGTAGCGGACAAGTTGAATAGACGCCTTATATAAGCACCGTGCTATTGCTGCAGTAGCGCCATAAATTGAGCTCTTTCCAGTCATGTGGAAAGCCCATATGGCTTACCGATACCGCGTGTTGTTCTATCAGGCTTTTTAGACGCGTTAACCAATGATGGTTCGGTGCAATGATATTCATTAAATAGATAATCATGGTAAGCGTGTTATAGATTTTTCTTAAGGCTTTATCGCTTTGGGGTAAAACGTGTAAGCTGCGCATTAGACTTTCCTCACAGTTTTTTGGTAATTTCATTGTTATGGTGAAATTACGATTCCATAGCCTAGCGTGATGGGCTGAGAAATTTCTTACCAAAGATAAGTGAGTGCAAAACGAAGTCATAATGCCCTCATTGATATTATATGCTTCGCTTATAGCTTGCCGATCTCGTCGTAGCTTTATGTTGGCGAACCATTTGGATAGCTCACCTATCGACATGAGCTCTACGATTGCCCAGATAGGTGGGAGTTGTTCCGCATATTTGGTGCGTAGATGCCGGATAAAGTCCTCTTGATTGTTATTGACGGCTTTTTCTAGATTCCGAATTCCAGACTCATAACGTTGTTCGTTTTTGAATAGATCTGCACGCAAGTGTGGATGGGCTGTGTTGTGCCGATGGCTCATTTGATAAGCCATTTGTGTGCGTAAAGAAACCTCAATACGTTCTATGGCATCTAGCATTAATAAACGTAGTTCTCTATCAAAGATATATAAATTTAGAATGTCATCGAAGGTGGTGCCTTTTATGACTTGGTGTGGAGTGGCACTTGAAGCTAGTTCGAAAGGGAGACAGTATGCCGCTAGTCGATAATAATTTAATTGAGACAAATAAAACTTAGCTTTACAGCGATCTGGAACCAAAATCCCGCGTGACAAGAGTATGTCAACTTGCTCATTAAAATTTTTTGGGGGCTTCTGGTAAGGAATCTTTGCGAGCAATGACATGGCATCACCTGCAAAAAAAAGAAACCCCTCGCAGTGCGCTGATCTGACGGGAAGCGGGAGGGGTATTGTTAGTACTAATTATACTGAACAAGTAAGTCATTGCAAGGCTCTCGTACTGCACTGAGGCAGTGATCAGTCAGTGTAAAGGAGGGATGAGTAAGACCTTATCGTGTTTGTTTAGACTGGTCTATGCCTTGTTTAGCGGCGACTACGTAGTTGCGCCTATTTGCCTTAAGCGATTTATCCGACTGTCCACATAAAGTGAACGACCTCGGTGCAGGGCGCTGAAGGGAGTGCCCGGATTGAAAATGTGGATGGTGTTGATGCCGCATTGGCGTGCGCTTTTTAGGTTGCGCAAGGTGTCCTCGACCAGTGTGATGCGCTCGGGAGGCGTCTGTAGGCGGGCGACGACTTGCTGCATGAGGGCGCGTGAGGGCTTGGGGCGATACCGGCCCTGCAGACGCATATGCTCGATAGACCAAATGCCATCGAAGGCAGGCAGGGCGTGTATGGCACGCATGACGCGCTGGGCGTAGTCAAGGGGGGCGTTGGTCAGCAGCAGCTTATAGCCGGGCAGGCCTTTAATCAAGCCCGCTAAGCCTTTTTCAGACTGCACCAAGGCTTGTACGTCAAAATTATGGGTCAGGTGCAGGAACAGGTGCGGATCGGTTTGGTGATGCTTATGCAGGCCTATCATGGTGGCCCCGTAGCGTTCCCAGTATTGGGTGCGCAAGGCATCGGCGTGTTGCTGATCTACCTGGAGCAAATCCGCTACCGTGCTTGTCATACGAGTGTCTATGGCCTGGAAAATACCTTGTGATGCGTTGTGCAAGGTATTGTCCAGATCAAAAAGCCAGACGTGTTCGGCATCTCTGGCGGCGCTTAAAGGCCGTGCCCAGGGATGGGCACGGACAGGGCTGCGCATACTTAGTGTGAGCTGATCATGGTGCCAACGCCAAGGTCGGTTAGCACTTCCAGCAGCAGGCAGTGGGGAACGCGGCCATCAATGACATGCACAGAGTTTACGCCGTTACGGGCGGCTTCCAGTGCGGATGAAATTTTAGGCAGCATGCCACCGGATATCGTGCCGTCGGCAAACAGGGTGTCGATTGTTTGCGCAGACAGGGTACGCATGAGTTGGCCATTTTTGTCGAGCACGCCAGGTGTGTTGGTTAGCATGACGAGTTTTTCGGCACCGAGCACCTCAGCCATTTTTCCTGCTACGACATCGGCGTTAATGTTGAATGCCTGACCGTCTTCGCTACAACCTATGGATGAAATAACGGGGATGAACTGATCGTCTTGCAGAGCCCGAACCAAGGCGGGTTCGATTTGAGTGATATCGCCTACATAACCAATATCCAGCCACTCGCCAGGTTTTTCTGCATCAGGCAAAAGTTTCTTTTTTACCTGGATCATACGGCCATCTTTACCCGTTAGGCCAACTGCACGGCCGCCGGCTTCGTTGATCATCATGACGATATCTTGTTGCACCTGGCCGCCCAAGACCCATTCGACCACTTCCATGGTTTCGGCATCGGTGACACGCATACCTTGAATAAAGGTGCCTTCTTTACCGATACGCTTTAAGGCGTCGTTAATTTGCGGGCCGCCGCCATGTACGACGACAGGATTGAGCCCGATTAGCTTAAGCAGCACCACGTCGTGGGCAAAGCTGCGTTGCAGGGCCTCTTCTGTCATGGCGTTACCGCCGTATTTGACGACTATGGTTTTACCGTGGAAGCGTCGTATGTAGGGCAGCGCCTCGGACAGAACTTCGGCTTTGACCTGGGGGGAATGTATGTGTTTGTCGGAAGTGCTCATAGTGACGCTCACTTGTATAAAACCCGGGTCCCACTGAGATGGGAAGCCCGGGATCTGTGCAAAGTATGAAAAAGGAAATTAACTGTTTAGGGCTTTTTCTACAGTACGGGTGAATTCCTGTTTGTCGTAGTTGCCCAAGTAACGTTTGATAATACGCCCTTGCTTGTCGATTAGAAAGGCCGTGGGTGTCAGCCGAATATCACCAAAGGCTTTAGCAATGGCACCGTCGCTATCGCTCACTACGGTAAAGGGTAGTTTGCGCGACGTGGTGAAGTTTTGAACATAAGCAAGTGGATCGTGCTTCATGGCAACCGCAATAATATCGAAGCCTTGGTCAGCGTATTTTTGGTGGTTTTGGATGTTATCGGGCATTTGTGCCACGCAGGTGACGCAATCAGTCGCCCAGAACTTGATCAGCACGACCTTGCCTTGCAGATCCTGAGTCGTGAATTGTTCACCGTCCAGAGCCGTGAAGCTAACCTGAGGGGCTTCAGCGCGTGAGTCGTCCATGCTCCAGATGCCTAGACCGACGGCCAGAGCGATTACTACAGCAATGAAGGCTATTTTTTTCATTGTACGGCCATGACTTCAACTTGGGATTGTGTGGGCTCCATGCTTTGGCTGGACTGGGGCTCGTTGTCGATTTGCGCAGGTTTGGAGTCTTGCGCATCGCGCAAGGTTTCTGGGCTGACATAGTTAAACAGCTTGGTGACCCGATTTACGCCCGGTACGCTGGAGGCGGCTATAGCTGCTCGTTCGCCTTCTGCTTCAGTGACCATGCCCATAAGGTAGACATTGCCACGCTCTGTGGTAACAGAGATGGTGCGGCTAGGAACCTCTTTGGTGTTAATCAGGGCAGTGCTAACACGTGTGAATAGCCAGGAATCGTTGGTGCGCACACTTAATTCTGTGGGGGCACCTACGCGCAGTTCGTTGACTACGCGATTTACTTTCTCAATGCCACCGACGCGTTTGGCGGCTTCGAGTCTATCGGCTTCTGTGGGAACGTCGCCGGTAAGCAATACGAGACCACCGTAAGAGGAAGTGTTGATGCGGCCTTGCTTGCCTTCTAGCAATTGGCGATTTTCTGCCCCTGCTTTCATCACTATGGTTTTGTCTTCTACTTGCTCGCCTGCTGTACGACGGTCGGTGGCCACCAGTGCAGTGGTGGCTGCGGTGCCGCCAACCACTAAAAGACCACATGCGGACAAGGTGGTGGCAGTAAGGCCTGCCAGTACACCTAAGCGTATAAGGCGGTGCAGGTGTTGTAGACGTTGGTTCATAGTGGGTCTCCGAGTAATAGCGCATCAATACCATCGCACATGGCGTGCAAAAGTATGATGTGGACTTCCTGGATACGCATGGTTCGGTCGTGCGGTACACACAGATGGATGTCGGTATCAGACAGTATGCTGGTGATTTGGCCGCCGCCCTTACCCGTCAGGGCAATGACAACCATGTCGCGTTCGTGCGCTGCTTGGATGGCTTTGATGACGTTTGGTGAGTTACCACTGGTAGAGATCGCCACCAGTATGTCGCCGGTATGCCCAAGCGCACTGACTTGGCGTTCGAATATGGCGTCGTAGCCATAGTCGTTACCGACGGCGGTGAGTATGGAGGTATCGGTGTTCAGCGCTAAGCCAGCCAGCGGCAGCCTGTCGCGCTCGAAGCGACCGACCAGCTCGGCAATAAAGTGCTGCGCATCGGCAGCCGAGCCGCCGTTGCCACAAGCCAGTATTTTGCCGTCGTTTGCTAAGGTAGCAAAGAGCAATTCTACGGCTGCTGCCAAAGGTTCAGCCAGTTCGCGTGTGCTGGCTTTGATGGTATCGACCGAGTCGTCGAAGTGCGATGTCATTAAGGCTATCAGGTCCATGTTCGCAATTATCGCATGGAGTAAAAAGAAGTGTGTTGACTGTAGAGTTTCACGCGTGAAAAAGCAATGCTTTGTGTAAAGTTCAGACAGCTTTGTTACGTAGAAGTTCAGGTTTTTGTCGCTGAGTGCTGTATTTTGTTATTCGCTTACAAATGCGTGGGGTATCCAGGCAATGGTTTTTCCCTGTATGGTGACTACGTCAAAGCGACATGCAGGTGCATGCCTAAGATTCAGTTGCTGCTGCACGGTGGGGAGAAGTAATTGAGCGCTGCGTATGAGGCGTTGTTGTTTTTGAGGCGTGACGCTGGCAATTGCGCCACCAAAGTGAGTGCTGTGGCGCGAACGTACTTCAATAAATAACAAAATTTGTTGATGCCAGCCCAGTAAATCGATTTCACCCATGCGAGTGTGCAGGTTTTGTGCCAGAATCTGCACACCCAGATTGTGTAAATAGCGTGCCGCTTGCTGTTCGGCCTGACGACCTGCTTGTTGTTGGGGTGATAAGTGGGCGGAGCGCGGGCGGGGTTGCCGGCTGGAAGTATTTCGCCGTTGGCGTATGGCTTTTTGCTGGGCGCGCCTGGCGGCATCAAAGGCAAATTGGGACATGAAATACCGAGTATTGTTAAGGACAGGGCAATGAGTGATGCGGGACAGCAGGAAACATGGGCTTTATTAAGCGAGAAGGTGCAGGCGCAAAGCTGGCCAGAGTCGTGTCTTTATGTGGTGGCTACCCCTATTGGTAATTTAGGTGATTTAAGCCTGCGTGCATGGCAGACCTTGTTGCGATGCGACATTATCGCTGCTGAAGATACCCGAGCCAGCCGTCAGTTATTACAGGCTTGGGGCGTCGCCACACCTCTAATGGCGGCACACCGCCATAACGAGGCTGAGGCGGCCGAGGCGATTGTGCAGCGTTTGCAGGCGGGGGAGCGTGTGGCCTTGGTGTCAGATGCGGGGGCACCGGCGGTGAGCGATCCTGGCGCACGTATTGTGCGTGCAGTGCGTGCTGCAGGCTATACAGTAGTGCCTATACCTGGCGCGTCTGCGGTCATTACGGCTTTGATGGCCAGTGGTGTAACCAGTGACGAAAATCCGGCTTTTATGTTTGCAGGCTTTGCGCCATCCAAAGCGCAGGCACGTCGTAAGTGGTTGCAGCAGCACTTGCTGCAGCCCGTGCCAGTCGTATTTTTTGAATCGCCGCACCGAGTGCTGGATACGGTCAGTGATCTGGCTCAACTGGCAGCGGAACGCGAACTGACTATTGCACGTGAGTTGAGCAAGCGTTTTGAGCAGGTGCATACCTTGGTGGCGAGCGAGGCGCCAGCCTGGTTCCAAGCGGACAGCCATCGGCAACAGGGTGAGTTTGTGATGATTTTACACGCCGAGCCTCAGAGCAAAGAGAGCAGTGACGAGGTGCCTGCTGATACTCAGGCATGGATGCGTGCCTTGCTGGAGCAGATGTCTGTGAGGGATGCGGCAAGACTCGCGAGCAAGGTAAGCGGGGTAAGTCGCGATGTGCTGTATGCCTGGGCCTTAGCAGAAAAAGCCTAGCGTACTGCCAGTGTGGCCTTTTGGCCGGTCTGCTCTTGAATGCGCAACGCGGCGTTTACGGCTTCTGTGCGAGTGTGATAGGGGCCGATTTGTACTCGGTAGAGCTCGTTGATGGCTTCAACTTCGGCGCTGCGCACTTCAATATTACTGATTTGTTGATTGAGTCGAGTAGCCAGACTGGTGGCATTTTGCGCTGCAGAGAACGCCCCAAACTGTAGATAAATACCCGATTTGCTCTCGCCGCTGCTTGCGCTGGAGGGCGAAACGGCTAATTGCTGATCTTGTGGGTTGTGACTCCATGCCGGTGTGTTGTCGGGCTCTTCTTGAAAGCTGTCGTTGCTGTTGGTGTTGACACTGTAAGACGAGGAGGCGATCAGGGCTTCTAGGCCGTGCTGATCGCGCTCGGACTCGGGCTTAAGGCCTTGGTTGGAGTCACTTTTACTGTTGATCTGGGCACGAGTGCCCGTGTCTTGATAGGCACCCGCACGTATTTGTGCTGGTGTGATGGCTTCGACAACAACAGTACCGCTGCCTGGTCCAATCAGCCCTAACTTGGCGGCCGCTACATAAGACAGGTCGATAATACGCGAGCTATGAAAAGGGCCGCGGTCGTTAATTCGCACGATGACAGACTGGCCATTGCCAGGACGTGTTACCCGCGCATAGCTGGGCAGTGGCAAGGTAGGGTGGGCGGCCGTCATGGCGTACATATCGTAGGTTTCACCATTCGCGGTTTTTTTACCGTGAAACTTACGGCCGTACCAAGATGCCGTACCTGTTTGGCGAAACTCGCGATGCTCAGTTTGGGGAACAAAGCTTTTACCCAGCACGGTATAGGGGCGGGTGTTTGCCCGGGCAAGCGGCTCTATGCGTGGTACGGCGTTAGGGATGCGGTCTATGTCGCTGGGAGGGGAGTGGCCTGGGCCATCGTCTTTGTAGTACCCACCACCACGTGTGGTGACAACACCGCCGGAGCTGGTTTTGCGCGGACCACTTGAGCAGGCCGCTAATAGCGCCACTGCGATCAGTAGGGGGGCTAGCCAGCGTAGGCGGTGTAGGGTGTTCATGGCACAGGGTCAACGGGAGGCTGGTTGCGGTGCCGTATAAGTAGCGGTGAATGATCGGCAAATTGCACGGCTAGCTGTTCGCATACATAGACAGAGCGATGCTGACCGCCGGTACATCCAATGCCTACGGTGAGATAGTTACGTGTGTCTTGCATGTAAAGCGGCAACCAGCGACGTATAAAGGTGGCGATGTCGTCGATCATTTTTTCTACCGAACCGAACTGCTTGAGCCATTGCGCGACAGGTTCGTCTTTGCCAGTGAGCGGACGTAGTGCTGAGTCGTAGTGGGGGTTGGGTAAGCAACGCACATCAAAGACGAGATCGGCATCACCTGGCACACCATGTTTATAGGCGAAGGACTCGAAGGTTAGTACGAGTTGCAGGCGATCCGCCTGTACCAGGTCGCGCACCCAAGCACGTAGCTGGCCAGGAGTGAGGTCAGTGGTGTCAATGACGTGTTCTTGTTCGCGTAGCTCGGCGGTGATTTCGCGTTCGACCCGGATGCACTCTTCCAGTGAGGGGCTGCGGCCATCGGTGCGCAGGCGTTCGGTAAGAGGGTGGCGACGGCGGGATTCGGAATAACGCTGTAACAGGGTGTGGTCGCTGGCGTTAAGGAAAATGACGCGTAAGGGGTAGCCTTCGTCGCGTAGTTCGCGAATCATGGCAGGTAAGCCATGCAGATCGTCTAGGCCGCGCACATCGATGGCGACGGCGACGCGTTGCTGGCCTTGGGCCACGGAGTGCGCGAGAAACTCGGCCAGAAAGCGTGCAGGGAGGTTGTCGACACAGGTGTAACCGGTGTCTTCGAGTAAACGTAATGCTACGGATTTGCCTGAGCCGGAAATACCGGTGATCAGTACGACTTTCAGCATGTAAGTATCACTTTGCGTAAGGTCACCTGTAATAGGACTGTGGCAGGTGACGGTTTCATGTGACTTGTCCTTTTAGTCTTTACGGTTGTTCATAATAGCCAAGGCCTGACGTTCGATAAAGTCGCCCATTGTGTCGATGCCGCGGAAAGTGAGTATGGTGTTACGCACGGCAGCTTCCACCAGCACGGCCAAGTTACGGCCTGCAGCCACTTGTAGCATGACCCGGATAATGGGAACGTCGAGGATGTCTAGCGTTTCATTTTTAAGCGGTAAACGCTCGAAGTTTTCGGGGTTGCTACGAACCAGGTGCACGATTAGTTTGAGCTTCATTTTTCTGCGTACTGAGGCTTCACCAAAAATCGTGCGTATGTCGAGCAAGCCCAGACCTCGAACCTCGAGCAGGTTTTGCAACAGTGGCGGACACTGGCCTTCTATGATGTTAGGGGCCGTGCGCAAAAGTTCTACGGCATCATCGGCAACCAGGCCGTGACCACGAGAAATGAGCTCGAGAGCCAGTTCGCTTTTGCCCAAGCCGGATTCGCCGGTAATCAGCACACCCATGCCCAAAACGTCCATGAAAACACCGTGCATGGTGGTTTTGGGGGCGAGACGCTTTCCCAGATAAATGCGTAGCAGGTCTATAAGCTGGGCGGCATCAATGGATGTGCACAGTAAGGGTACGTGGTGCTGCTCGCAAAATTCGCGCAAATCATCCGGGGGGCGCTGATCGTCGGCGATGAATATGCCCGGTACGCCACCTTGTAGCAGCTCTTCGAGGTGATGCAGTTTACGCTTGGCGTCGAAGCGGTTGTAGTAGGATACTTCGGCTTCGCCAAACACCTGAATACGCGCAGGGTGTATCAGGTTTAAGTGGCCCACCAAGTCAGCGGCAGAGGTGCCTTGTGCTGAAATAATGTGATCGCCGGCACTTTTGCCAGCCGCCCAAATAATGGGAATTTTATCGTGGTTGTCACTGACCAGTTCTTGAACTGTCAACATGACTGTCGTCCGGGTTGGCGGCTTGTGGGTTGGTCAGGATATGGTGAATGAGTGCCGGGTCGGTTTCGCTGGATAGCTGATGACGGATTTCCGGATCAGACATGAGTCTAGCTATTTCGGCAAGTAGGTCCAGGTGCGTTTGCGTAGCGGTTTCTGGTACGAGCAGAAAAAACAATAAACTGGCGGTACGTCCGTCGCTAGGGTCAAAGCGCACAGGCTCGGCCAGCCGCATGAATAGGGCACAGGGCTCTTTCAGGTCTTTGATGCGTCCGTGTGGGACGGCAACACCGTGCCCAAGTGCTGTGGAGCCCAGGCGTTCCCGAGCAATCAGGCTTTGAAACACCGCAGTACGAGCGATGCCGTGCTGGTTTTCAAAGAGTAGCCCAGCCTGCTCAAAAGCACGCTTTTTGCTGGTGGCCTCTTGGTCCAGAACGATATTTGCGAGAGGTAAGATACGCGACAAGAGATTCATGACGCTATTATAGGGGGATTGTAGGGTTCCAGGACATTAGCATAAAAACAGTAGTGTGCCATAAAACACAAAGCCCCGTCCTGTTTGGTAGCGGGGCTTGATGGATGACAGAAAACGCAAGGTACTTTATGCAGCGGGGCTTTCTACAACTCGCTTTAGTGCCTCGTGTGCATGGCCATTTACTTTCTGTTTGTACTTGATTACCTGACGGTCAATTTTATCTGCAAGCAGGTCTATAGCGGCGTACAGATTTTCGTCGTCAGCCGCGCAATGGATATCTTTGCCCGGGACTCGTACTGTGATTTCTGCGTTGTGTTTTAGACGTTCGATGGAAAGCATCACCTGGGAATCGACAACATTATCAAAATGCTTATTGATACGGCCGATTTTTGTTTTTACATAATCGCGGATGGCGGGGGTGATTTCTAGGTTGCGACCACTGATATTCAGATTCATATGGGCTCTCCAGTTGAAGATAAGTGATGACGCGATTGATGCGTCGCAGGGAATATTGAGTAGGCTCCTCAAAGATGGTTTGATGGGTTTAGTATACCCATATGTCAGGGAAATGACATGACTTTAATCAAATGCGGGGTAGATAGCGGTGTCGCCCCAAGAATAGGGGGCAAGCGCCGCGTTACATTCGGAAATCGCGGCCTAGATACACCTGTCGTACCGCTTCGTTAGTGATGATTTCAGCCGGTTTCCCGCTAGTGAGTACGGCCCCTTCGCTGATGATATAGGCACGATCGCAAATGCCTAGCGTTTCACGTACGTTGTGATCGGTAATCAGGACGCCGATGTTACGGTTTTTGAGAAACTGCACAATACGCTGAATTTCTATGACGGCGATAGGGTCTACACCAGCAAAAGGCTCGTCCAGCAGAATAAAGCGTGGGCTGGTGGCCAGAGCCCGTGCAATTTCGACTCGTCGGCGCTCTCCGCCAGACAGGGAAATGGCGGTGTTGTTACGGATATGCGTAATTTGTAGTTCTTCGAGCAGGTGTTCGAGTTGCTCGTTGATCGCCGTGTTATTCAGCTTACGGCCGTGTTCGTCCAGCTGTAGTTCCAGGACGGCACGAATATTCTGCTCAACATTGAGACGCCTGAATACAGACGCGTCTTGAGGCAGATAGGACAAGCCCAGTCGTGCGCGTTTGTGCATGGGCAGGGCGGTAATGGGGGTACCGTCTATGCTGATGCGACCGGCGTCGGCATGGACTATGCCCACGATCATGTAAAAGCTGGTGGTTTTACCTGCGCCATTGGGGCCAAGCAAGCCTACAACTTCGCCGCTGTCCACGGATAGGGAAACGTCGTGCACGACAGTGCGCTTGCCATACGTTTTACGTAAGCCTTGCGCAATCAGGCTGCCCTGCTGGGAATGCGGGGCGCGCCCGGAGAGGGAGGTGGAGGTGTCTTGCATGACGTCTTTGTTGAAATGGGTTTAGTTTGTCGATTTGCGCTGGCACTGTGCGATGGCGGCATCCACTTTACTGCGAGGACGAGACACTGAACGCACGCGACCGTCTCGAGTGGGCGACTGAGCACCCCCGAAGGCTTTGTAGGTACTGGTCTTCTGGTCGTAAATAATACGTTCGCCTTGCATGGTGTCGATGAGCTCACCACAGATGTAGCGTTTGACTACGGCTTGGCCTATGAGTTCGATTTCGTCGCTTTGTCCGCTATAAATTGCTTGTAAGCCATCTGCGGTAATGAGCTCGAAGTTTTCGGGATTTTCTTGACGAATATTCACGCGTGGCCGTTGACTGACAGTGGCTAGACCGCGTTGATTGCCTTGCTCGTCCTGAGAGATAGTGAGTTGATCTGACATGAGGGTAAGGGTGCCACGAGTCAGAATGACACTACCCGTGAACACACTTTCTTTGGTCTGGTCGTCGTAGTTCAAGCTATCCGACAAAATGGAGGTGTCGGGCTCAGGCTCGTTTTGTGCCTGCAGGGGTAGCGCAGCCGTGCTCAAGCCCAATACGAGTAGGGGGGCGGTGAGTCGTTGCAGTATACGCTTCATGGTTGTTGTTCCTTGTTGTCCCGGCGCTGTTTGGATTGCTGTGTTTGTTCACCTGAGATGGTTACGTCTGTGGCAGCGTGTACCTGTAGCTGGCGGCTGCGATTATCGTAACGCATCCCTTTGCCACGCATCGTGGACTTACCATTAATGACCAAGGCAGGTTCGTCGGTATAGATGAGGTCCTGTTCAGGCTTAATGATGAGCACGTCACTTTTTACATCGAGAATGTCGTCGTCTTCAGAGGGCAGCCTAACGACGTGGGCCTGGCCGAGCATCGTGATTGTTTCTGCCCCTTTGCTGACAATGGCGGTCTTGGACGTTGCGATGGTTATAGGGGTGTCAAGACGGTTTCCAATCGCGACCGGATCAATGATTTCGTATGTTTGGTCGTCGGGATAATGATAAAACTTGCTGCCTTCTAGGCGGTTGGCCGCCAGACCGGACTGGTCAGTACTGACCATCGTGAAGGTTTCACCCCAAGCGTCGGGTTCGTGGGTTACGCGTCGGGGAGGGTCAAGTGTGATGGAGCTTTGCGTGTAATCGACCGCCCACTTGGTTGCTGCCACCAGTAATACAAGCAGCAAGATGGCAATGATAGAGGGTAGTCGGTCGCGTATCATGGTGTTATTGGCTGGCCGCCGGGGAGTGTAAGGTTTGGCCGTTAATGTAATGGCCTAGTCGCCCACGGGCGGCCAAAATTAGGTCGCAGCATTCACGAGCAGCACCCTGCCCACCTTCTTGGGTGGCGACCCAGTGGGCGCGTTGGTTTACGTAGCTGGGTGCATTGGGCACGCTGGCCGCAAATCCTACTCGTTGCATGGCCGGTAGGTCAATGAGATCGTCGCCCATATAGCCAATTTCGTTCAGGCTAAGCTGTTGTTGCTGAGCGAGTTCTTGGATAACCGCTAATTTGTTACGCACACCTTGATGCACGATGGAAATCCCCAGTTCGGCGCTGCGACGGCTAACTATGGCACTTTCACGCCCAGTGACTATGGCCACGGTGATGCCACTTTCGCTGAGCAGGCGCAGGCCATGACCGTCCAAGGCATGAAAGCCTTTGAACACCTCACCATTATCGCCATACCATAGCTTTCCGTCAGTAAGCACTCCGTCTACATCAAACACCATCAGGCGCAGCGCTTGCAGACTTTGCTGAACCGCGTCGGAAATTTTAGCCAGTATTAGTGCTTCGGCAGGATGGGTGAGGGTAGAGGGGGTGTTCATCATGTTCAGATTACCTTCGCAGCTAAAAGATCGTGCATGTGTAGAGCCCCTAATAATAGCCCGTTTGCGTCCAGCACCAGCATTTGATGTATGCGGTGCTCGTCCATGATGCTGGCGGCGTTGACGGCCAAGGCATCAGGGCTAATGGAGCGAGGGTTGGGCGTCATGCCGCTTTTGACAGGCAAGTGCCGTATATCGCCTGTTTGGGCGATAAGGCGACGCAAGTCCCCGTCGGTGAAGATGCCGGTCGCTATGTTTTGGTCGTTATTGACGATGGTCATGCCCATGCCTTTGGCGGACATGACAGCCAGCGCGTCGGGTATAGGGGTGTTTTCGTGCACGATGGGCAGGGCGTTTCCCGTGCGCATAATATCGCGCACGTAGGTAAGCAAGCGTCGGCCTAGGGCACCGCCAGGATGGGAGCGGGCAAAGTCTTCACGGCTAAAGCCACGCGCTTCTAGGCACGCTACAGCCAGGGCGTCGCCCAGGACCAGGCAGGCAGTGGTGCTGGCGGTTGGGGCCAAGTTAAGTGGGCAGGCTTCTTGGGCAACGGCGACGTTCAGATGCAGATCCGAGTTTTGGGCGAGTTCAGAGTTGTCGTCGCCCGTCATGGCAATCAAACGGGCACCGAGGCGTTTAATTGTATGTAAAGAGGTAACAAGCTCTTGGGCTGTGCCCGAATAGGAAATGGCAATGACAATGTCTTGGCCGGTAATCATGCCCAGATCCCCGTGTATTGCTTCAGCGGCGTGCATGAAAAATGCGGGGGTGCCGGTGGACGCCAGCGTTGCTGCTATTTTCCGTGCGACATGGCCAGATTTGCCTATGCCAGTAAGCACAACGCGGCCCTGGCAATGAAGCAGCCATTCGCAGGCTTGGCTGAACGGATGGTCCAAGCGTGTGCTGAGGGCCTGTAGTGCCTCAATTTCTATATTGAACGTGCGCCGAGCCGAGCTGAGCGCTTGCTCGGGGGAGTAGGGAGCCTGTGAAGTCATACCTAGGATTGTAAAACGGAACTGGCGGATCGTAGCGAGTAGAGCGTTCCGCATTTTAATGTAGTCCTTGGTGGCTAGGCAGATTTTAGGTGTATGATAATGTTTTTCGTTATTTCAGTAATTACTGAAAATTCAAAATATCATGAACCTTGATCCGCAGGTAGAGCGTTTCGTCCTTCATTTTGGTGAGATGGGGGGGCGTTGGGGGGTAAACCGTACCGTCGGGCAAATTTATGCCTTGTTGTTTTTATCACAAGAGCCATTGCATGCCGATATGATTGCCGAAACCCTGGGTATTTCCCGCTCGAACGTGAGTATGAGCTTACGGGAGCTCCAGTCGTGGCGCTTACTGAATATTTCCAGTCGTATCGGTGATAGGCGTGATTACTATTCAGCGCCCCAAGATGTGTGGGAAATTTTCCGCACGCTGGTCGAGGAAAAGCGTAAACGGGAGGTGGACCCTACCCTGAGTCTTTTACGCAGCATCCTGATGGAGGACCCTCAGAGCGCAGGTTTGGATTATGAACGACAACGCATTGCGGACATGTTGGAGTTGATTGAGCTGGCGTGTTCGTGGTTTGATGATGTCCATGACTTACCACCTGAAACATTACGCAATTTGATGCGCTTGGGTAGTAAGGTACAGAAAGTATTAGGATTCGCTGGAAAAATTCGTAAGTCTGATCAGGTTGGGGGGCAATCATGATAGATCTGGATGTTGTTACCTTGTCGCGTTTGCAGTTTGCGTCGACAGCCATGTTTCACTTTCTGTTTGTACCGCTTACTTTAGGCCTGTCGTTTTTGCTGGCCATCATGGAAAGCGTGTATGTCATGACGGGTAAGGCGGTATGGCGCCGCATGACCAAATTTTGGGGCGTGTTGTTTGGCATTAACTTTGCTCTAGGAGTGGCCACAGGCATTGTGATGGAGTTCCAGTTTGGTATGAACTGGGCTTATTACAGTCATTATGTCGGGGACATTTTCGGGGCGCCGCTGGCGATTGAAGGCCTGATGGCGTTTTTCCTGGAAGCCACGTTTGTGGGAATGTTCTTCTTTGGCTGGGACAGGCTCTCTAAAGTTGGGCATCTCTGTGTGACCTGGCTGGTGGCTTTGGGTACCAACTTATCGGCCTTGTGGATATTGATTGCGAATGGCTGGATGCAAAATCCAGTCGGTGCCATCTTCAATCCTGAAACCATGCGTATGGAGATGACTGACTTTGCTCAGGTCATTTTTAACCCTGTCGCCCAGGCCAAGTTTGTGCATACGGTCAGTGCGGGTTATGTCTTGGCCGCTATGTTTGTCATGGGCGTCAGCGCCTGGTATTTGCTGCGTAAGCGCCATATTGGCCTAGCTAAACGTTCTATGGTGGTGGCGGCCAGTTTAGGCTTGGCCACGGCGTTGTCCGTGGTGGTACTGGGAGATGAAAGCGGGTATCTCACCACAGAACACCAGAAAATGAAGCTGGCAGCGATTGAGTCTATGTGGGAGACCGAACCTGCTCCGGCGAATTTTAATTTATTTGCCATACCCGATCAGAAAGAGCGAAAGAATGAGTTTGCCATTGAGATCCCATGGTTAATGGGTTTGATTGGTACGCGTTCTGTCGACACACCCCTAGAAGGTATTAATGAGTTGGTGCTGAGTGCGGATCACCGCATCCGCAGTGGCTTGTTGGCTTACGAGGCCTTGCAAAAAGTGCGTGCAGATAGCAGCGATACGCAGGCCAGAGCAATATTTGATGAGCATTGGCATGACTTGGGTTATGCCTTGCTACTTAAACGTTATCTGGATGATGTGACGCAGGCTAGCGATGCGCAGATTGCCCAAGCGGCGTGGGATACCGTACCGCAGGTGGCGCCGTTGTTCTGGGCGTTCCGCATTATGGTCGGTTTAGGGGTGTACTTTATTCTGTTTTTCGCTGTGGCGTTTTATCTGGCGTCGCGTGATCGGCTTGACCAGCACCCACGTTTCTTACGCTTAGCGCTGTGGAGTATCCCCTTACCTTGGGTAGCCATTGAGGCGGGCTGGTTTGTGGCCGAATTTGGTCGTCAGCCTTGGAGTATTGAAGGGGTCTTGCCAACGTTTTATGCGGCCTCTGGCCTATCCGTGACGGATTTGGTGATTAGTTTGGCGATTTTTGTTTCGCTGTACACCACGCTGGCTGTCGTGGGCATTAAAGTGATGCTGCATTCCATACGCAAGGGTCCGGACGAGCCAGACGATGGCAGGAAGCCATCGCCAGCGCTGGATTATGCCACCCGTAATGCGCCCTTGTTGCGCAATTGATCAAGGAGAACCGATATGAATTCTTTGATTTTGCTTGATTACGATACCTTGCGTGTGATCTGGTGGCTGCTGCTCGGGGTGCTGCTTGTTGCCTTTGCCGTGATGGACGGTGCGGATTTGGGTGTGGCTTCAGTGCTGCCTTTGGTCGCTAAAACTGACGATGAGCGGCGGGTGCTGTACAACGTCATTGGTCCGGTCTGGGAAGGGAATCAGGTCTGGTTAATTCTGGCAGGTGGCGTGGCATTTGCAGCATGGCCCTTACTCTATGCCATGTCGTTCTCCGGTTTTTATTTGGCCATGATGTTATTGCTGGTGGCCTTGATTGTGCGACCTGTCGCGATCAAGTACCGCAGTAAGCTACCCTCACGACGTTGGCGCCGTAACTGGGATGCGATTTGGTGCGCAGCGGGTATTGTGTCGGCGCTGGTATTTGGCGTGGCCATTGGCAATGTGTTGCTGGGTGTGCCGTTTACCTTCGAGGCAGCAACCCTGCGTCCCATGTATGAAGGGAGCTTTTTTGGCTTATTCCGCCCCTTTGCCTTACTGGCCGGTGTGCTGAGTGTCACGATGCTGGCGTTTCAGGGGGCGGTGGTGCTGGCATGGAAAACGACCGATCAAATTGCCCGTCGTTCGCGTTCATGGGCGGTAGTTTTTGCGCTGGTGTCTATAGTTTTGTTTGCTCTAGGCGGAGTATGGGCGGGAGCCTTGGATGGCTATCAGATGGCGTGGCCTGAGGTGGCTGGACGTCTGTCTAATCCCTTAAATAAAACGGTCAATGTGGTAGCCGGTGGTTTGCTACAGAATTTTCAGCAGTGGCCTTTGTTATGGCTGGCTCCTGTTACAGGCTTTGTAGGCTTTGTGCTAGGGGCAGTCACCGCCGGGCGGGGGCGTGGATTATTGGGTCTTGTATTCGCTTCTTTGGCTTTGGCCGGAGTGATTCTGACCTTTGGTTTTGCCGTATTCCCGTTCTTGTTGCCGTCTACTTTGAATCCGGATGCAAGCTTAAGCTTGTTTGATGCGTCGGCCAGCCATTTGACCTTATGGCTGATGTTGGTATTGGCACTGATATTTTTGCCGCTGATCGTACTTTATACCTCTTGGGTGTATCGGGTCATGCGTGGCAAGGTGACGCCGCAGTCTGTTTCTGATGCACCTCATTCTTATTAAGGAGGCTGACCATGTGGTATTTTTCTTGGGTGTTAGGTTTGGGTCTAGCGTGTGCCTTTTCAATTCTGAATGCAATGTGGTTCGAGTTGCGCGAAACCTCGTTACGAGAAAAACAAGCGGCGGATCGTTCTTTGTAGGGTGTCCGTGAAATCATCGCTCAAGGTAACGGGCGCTGCAGCATGGCTGCAGCGTCAGACTCGGTCTGCACGGAAAAAACTGTTGTGGGCGTGGTTTGCGCCGTTATTGGCGACGCTGGTTTTCCTATGGCAGGCATGGCTATTGGCCAGCATAGTGCAGGCGCTGGTGGTCGATCAGCAAGCTTGGAGCAGTCAGGTCTCCGCCTTGGTCGGCGTGCTGGTGTGTCTGGTGATACGTGCCTTATTGATACTTAGCGGTGAGTTGGCGGGTAACCGTGTTGCCGAGCGTCTGAAACTGGATTTGCGACGCGGCTTATGGCGGCGTTTACTGGGTATGGATCTGCTCAGCGTACGTCAACGAGTGAGCGGCGAGCTGGCTGCGTCTATGGTGCATCAAATTGAAGCGCTGGAAGCCTATTTCGCGCGATACTTGCCAGCTATGTATGTAGCAGGTCTTATTCCTTTTTTATTGCTTGGCTTTGTCTTGCCGGTAGATTGGGTAGTGGGCTTATTGCTCTTGTTCAGTGCTCCGCTCATTCCTGTGTTTATGGCGCTAATAGGCTGGCGGGCCAAACTTGCCAGTGAGCACAACCAGCAGGCTAGTTTGCGTTTATCAGGTTTTTTTGCAGATCGTGTACGCGGTATTTTTACGCTAGGTTTGCTGGGGCGACGCCAATCTGAGCTAGAGCGGGTGTACGAAGCTAGTCACGCCTTAAAACAGAGCACCATGCGCGTTTTGCGGATTGCTTTTTTATCGTCTGCAGTGCTGGAGCTATTCGCCGCTTTGGGAGTGGCGGGGGCTGCGGTGTATATAGGTTTGGGCTACCTAGGTTATTTAGGCAGTTTCTTTTCTGGGATTAGCCTGCAGCAAGGCCTGTTTTGTTTGTTGTTGGCTCCAGAGGTATATCAGCCTTTACGTCAGCTAGCGGTGCATTATCATGATAAGGCCGATGCTCAAGCTGCCCTGGATCAGTTGGAGCGCGTATGGGGGGACGTCTCCGATCAGCCCCCGGAGCCGCTTGCGTCGTCCCGTGTAAGGCATGATTTAGTACCTTCTTTGGGGCAGCAGCCTGAACTGGGTCTGGAGCATGCGGTTTTATGTTTACCAGACAGTGATCAGGTACTGTTACGTGTGCCGTCGCTGCGTTTTGTTCCCGGTGTCAGCTATGCCTTGATGGGCGAGAGTGGCTCAGGCAAAAGCAGCTTGCTCGAAACTTTGGTGGGCTTGAGAGTCTTACATCAGGGGCAGCGTTATTTCTCCCGGCAAATGCTCGATACGCAGCTGCTCACCGTTCAGCACGGAGTGGTGCTGCAAAGCCAGCGCCCGTTTATGACGGCGGGTACGGTAGCGAGTTTGTTGCGCTTGGCTGCGCCGCAGGCTGATGAGCACGCCTTATGGCAGGCGCTGGAGTCTAGTCAGGCGGCTGAATTTGTGCGCGCTTTACCTGCTGGTTTAGAAACGGAGTTAGGACACGGTGCGTTTGGCCTATCGGGTGGACAAATACAGCGTCTGGCTTTGGCGCGCGTGTTTCTGAGCTCTGCGCAGTTTATTTTGCTGGATGAGCCCACTGCGCATCTGGACGCCCAGACGCGCGATGCATTTATGGACGCGTTGTTGCAGTGGGGAAAGGAACGCTGCCTGATTATTGCCACGCATGATCCGCAGCTTGCCGATCGCTGTCAGCAGCGCTGGTCTATCTGTGATAATCAATTGCTAAAGGTGGGGCCATGAGGTCGTGGTGGCGCTTAATGTGGCCTGCTTTACGTCAGCGGCGTGCATGGAGCATAGCCGCGTTGCTGCTTGCGCTCAGTACCTTGTTAGCCGGAGTAGGTTTGTTGGCGGTGGCGGGCTGGTTTTTAACCGCTGCGTTCTTGGCCGCGGGTCAGATCATGTTCAATCTGTTTGTGCCCTCTGCCCTGATTCGTGGCCTGTCCTTGTTGCGCATAGTTTCCCGCTATGCTGAACGGATTGCCGGACATATCGTCACCTTGGACTTGCAAACCGATGTGCGTACTTCGGTCTTTGCACGTTTGTGCCAGTTTAGTCAGGCACGTTTGGCGCGTTATCGTGAGGGTGAGTTAAGCCAACGGCTGATGGCCGATGTGGCCTTGCTGGATACGGTGTTTTTACTGGTTTTGAGCCCTTTGTTTAGTGCACTAGGGGCGGGCCTGTTCTTTAGCGTCTTGCTGGGTGCATGGATACCCAAACTGGCTTGGGCAGTGCTGGTGTGCTTGATGTTAGCGGCTTGTGTGATTCCCTACGGTCTGGCACGCTTGGCCAGAAATGCCGCGGCCACCTTGTATCAGGCTGAAGACGATTTACGTAGTTTGACGCACCATGCGATTGCGGGCTTTGCAGATATTCAGGTATGGGATGCTACCGCTAGTTTAGAGCAGTCGTTTGAGCAGGCCAGTCAGCGACTGGCTAGTGCTAGGCGACGGGTACAAGGGTTTGGTTTGGCGGGGCAATTTTGTCAGCATGTGCTGATGGGGCTGGCTTTATTGCTAGGGCTGCTCTGGGGAGGCCAGGCGGTAGCGGGAGCCCAATTAAGCGGGGCAATATGGGTAGGGGCTTTACTGGCTATTCTCGGGCTATTTGAAGTCGTGGCTCCCATGATGCGCGGTGCTGCTCGTTTGGGTGGTGTGCAAAATGCAGCAGAGCACTTGCAGGAACTGCTTGAGCAACCAGAGCTTGATGATGCGCAGTGCGTAGCGGGCGAGGCACGTTTGCCCCAAGACTTGCCTGCTGTATTGACTATGCAGGACGTGGATTTTTCGTATGCGCAGCAGCCTGTTTTGCACAATGTGTGTTTAACGGTGCAGGCGGGCGACAAAGTAGTGCTTACAGGGCCTAGTGGTTCGGGTAAATCCACTTTGTTACAAGTATTGATGCGACTTTTACCTTGTGCGGCCGGGCAGTATCGCATTAATGGGCAAGATGCTTGGCAGTGGCAAGAATCTGACTGGTTCCGTATATGCGCCCTGTTGGCTCAGGACTCTCCGCTATTTTTGGGCTCGGTGCGCGAGAACCTTTTATTAGCAGATCCGCAAGCAGATGATCAGCGTTTGTGGCAAGTACTAGAACAAGTGCATTTAGCAGCGAAGGTGCGCAGTTTGCCACATGGTCTGGATACCTGGCTGGGAGAAGGCGGTAACCAGTTGTCAGTGGGGCAGGCTCGTCGTTTATGTTTGGCACGCACGGTCTTGTCACCGGCGCAAATCTGGTTTCTGGACGAGCCATGTGCCGGCTTGGATGCCCAGACAGCGTACGCATTGTTGCATGATATTATGCAGGCGGCACAGGGGCGTAGCGTTATTCTGGTCTCTCATGCTCAGGTACCTGAGCATTTGTTTCAGCACCATTGGCGTCTTGTGCAAGGGCGCTTGCACACTGCCGCTTCAACTTAATCTGCTAAGTAAAGCAGCCGTCGCCTGTGCGCAACGCTTATAAAGTTTCTGCGAGTTAACATATTTGTTGATGGCGATTGTGTACACTTGCTGGCGTGCCTGCGTTTTACAGGTCCGTGTTTTTTACTTTGACTGTACCAAAAAATACTATGCGTATCGATCCTGCTGCTTATATTCGTCAAACCATACGTAATGTGCCTGATTGGCCCAAGCCCGGTGTTACGTTCCGTGATATTACGCCCGTCTTGCAGGATCCGCGTTCTTTCCGTGTATTGATCGATTTGTTTGTGTATCGATATATGGGGCAGAAGCTGGATTTAATCGCCGGTGTGGACGCGCGTGGCTTTATTGTGGGCTCGGTGCTGGCGTATGAACTGAATCTTGGCTTTGTGCCGGTGCGTAAGCAAGGCAAGTTACCGTTTAAAACAGTGGCCGAGGAGTACTCTTTGGAGTACGGCAATGCTGCGGTGGAAATGCATATGGATTCGGTGCGTCCTGGCCAGCGAGTGTTGCTGATCGATGACTTAATTGCTACGGGTGGTACCTTAATGGCTGCAGCGCGTTTGTTGCAACGCTTGGGGGCGAATGTGATTGAGGCGGCAGCCATTATCGATTTGCCCGAGCTGGGTGGTTCTAAGGCCGTGGCCGATACCGGCTTACCGGTTTATACCGTATGTAGTTTTAACGAATCAGATCGTTAACTCAGCAAATCTTTGCATCCTCATTCCTAACCCGGGCGCTTGTTTTGAACCAGCCCGGGTTTTTTATTGCCTCGGTCGTATCGGCAAGGCGAGCTGCTTTATACGCTTAACTGTTTGCCTGCGTCCGGCCCGGAGCGCAGGGTATAGATGGCCTCAATATGAATGAGTACGGCGCACTTAGGGGGCTTCATGCCCTTGCTGGCCGCAAACTCTACAGCTTGATCAAAGGGTGGGCCTGCATGGAAAATTTCAGGCGTGCCGACAAAGCGGTAGCCATCCAGTGCCTCACGATCAATGATGGCAATTGCCATTTTAGACCCATTTTGGATATTGCTAAGAGTCTGGCCGCCTGTGTTTTCGTTATAGATTAAGGTTTGATCGTCGTAAGCGCGTAACGAACGCTTAGGGCCTATATCGGGCAATCCGTCGGGGCTAACCGTAGCCTGTATGGGCAGTTGCTTGGCAAGCATGGCTTGCATGGCGTCGTTCAGGGTGTTGCTCATTCTATGCTCCATGTAAAAAATAAGAGGACATGCGACGGCTTTAATTAAGAATGAGAATTGTAATCGTTTGTTGTTTGTGCGTAGGGAGTACCAAGGCGGAGCGTCGGGGCATCGTTCCGAGGCGTGTGTTTTATAGCTGCCGCAGTATGTCTTTCGCTTGCTCTAGTGCGAGGGTGCGTGCAGCTCCGAAGCCGGCTATTTGTCGTACGCGCAGGGGCTCTAAAGCAAAAAAATGAAAATCCTTAAACTCGGTCATAAACGCTACATCAGGAAAGCGTTTTATATAGGCATCATGAGCGTGTTGCCAGGCCTGTGTGTCACGATTCAGTAGCGTGGCACAGGTTTGTAGGGTGACGCGGGGCAGATTGTGTACCGGCTGGTGAGTTTGAGGGCTTTGGCAGATCATGATGGAGGACTGCTGGCGTGCGAGTAGGTAGCGAGTGTGTGCGGCAAGCTCGCTGATATGCACGATCAGGCATGCTGTTTGTGTATCAACAGCATATGGCACCATGCTGATGCTGGGTTCGTTTTGTGGAGTCAGTGTACCCAGTGCGGCCGTGCGTTCTTGTTGCAAGAGGGTGTGGAAGCAGCGAAGCAAAGCGGTGTCGTTACTCATGGCGATAGGACGAATTGATGAGGGTGTTAGGGTCGTAGCCTATGCTAACCGAGTTAGCGAGGGCGAAGCATGCTTGATATAGCCATGTGATGTCTATGCTGTCAGAAAATAAAAAAGCGCTGCCTGTTCAGGGCAGCGCTTTGATAAGTGGTGTTGGTATGTTCCGGTGAATTACACCAAAACGCGTTCTATACCACCGTTATTGGCTGCCTTGACGTAGTCAGGCATCCAGTTTTCTCCCAAGATATGCTTAGCCATTTCAACCACAATGTAATCGGCTTCCAGTCCGGTTCCATCTTGGTAGCGCGCCAGGCCCTGCAAACAGGAGGGGCAGGACGTGAGTACTTTGACTTCGCCTTGATGGCCATCTTGTTGCAGGGTGAGCTGATTTTTCTCTAGCTCTTCTTGCTTGCGGAAACGGATCTGTGTAGAAATATCCGGCCGGCTTACAGCAAGAGTGCCGGACTCGCCACAGCAACGGTCTGTTTTGATCGTGCTGTCACCCACTAAGGATTTCACCGTTTTCATGGGGTCTTGTAGTTTCATGGGCGTGTGGCAGGGGTCGTGGTACATGTAGCGCACGCCTTGTACATCGTCCAGTTTTAGACCTTTTTCAAGCAAGAATTCGTGGATGTCGATCAGACGGCAGCCAGGGAAAATTTTATCGAATTCGTAACCGGCCAGTTGATCGTAACAGGTACCACAACTGACAACGACGGTTTTAATATCCAGATAGTTCAGCGTGGTGGCCATGCGGTGGAACAGCACGCGGTTATCGGTGATGATTTCCTGAGCTTTGTCGTTCATGCCGTTACCCCGTTGTGGGTAGCCACAGCAGAGGTAACCGGGTGGCAGTACCGTTTGTACGCCTGCATGCCAGAGCATAGCCTGGGTTGCCAGACCAACCTGTGAGAACAAGCGCTCGGAACCACAGCCAGGGAAGTAAAACACGGCTTCGCTATCGACAGTCGTGGCCTGTGGATTACGTATGATAGGTACGTAATTAGCGTCCTCGATATCTAGCAGTTTACGAGCAGTTTGCTTGGGCAGGCCACCCGGCATTTTACGGTTAATAAAGTGAATGACTTGTTCGCGTATTGGGGCTTTGCCGGTTGTGGCGGGCGGAGCACTCAATTGTTTTTTAGCGGGGGCGGCCAGTACTTGGTTAGCCAGGCGCTGAGCCTTGTAGCCTACATCGATCATCACTTTACGCGTGGTTTTGATCACACGAGGATCTTTCGCGTTCAGGAAGAACATGGCGGCGCTGCTTGCAGGATTAGCGGATTTTTTGCCCATACGACGTAGCAAAGAACGCATTTCCATGGATACATCGCCAAAGTCGATATCCACCGGACAGGGGTTGTAGCACTTGTGGCACAGTGTGCAGTGATCGCCTAGGTCTTCGAATTCTTCCCAGTGCTTTAAGCTAATGCCACGACGGGTTTGCTCTTCGTACAGAAAGGCTTCGATGAGCAAGGAGGTGCCCAGTATTTTATTGCGCGGAGAGTACAGCAAGTTGGCGCGGGGTACGTGGGTAGCACAGACAGGCTTACATTTTCCGCAGCGTAGGCAGTCTTTGATAGCGTCGGCGATGGAACCTATTTCGCTGCGCTGCATGATCAGTGACTCGTAACCGAGCAGGTTAAAGCTCGGTGTCCAGGCACGACTTAGGTCTGCACCAGGCATTAGCTTGCCCGCGTTAAAACGATTGTCGGGGTCAACTTCACGCTTGTAGTCCTGGAACGGCTGTAGCTCTTCCTGAGTCAAGTATTCGTATTTGGTTAGACCAATTCCATGCTCACCGGAAATAACACCGTCCAGACCTCGTGCGATTTGCATAATGCGTGCCACGGTAGCGTTGGCCGTTTGCAGCATTTCGTAGTCGTCGGAGTTAACGGGAATATTGGTGTGTACGTTACCGTCACCTGCGTGCATGTGCAAGGCAACAAATACACGACCTTTTAGTACTCGATCGTGAGTGGCCTGAATTTCGGCGAGCACGGCAGCGCAGTGAGCACCTGAGAAAATATTTTCCAGGTGAGTACGAATTTCGGTTTTCCAGGAGGTGCGCAGGGTATGGTCTTGCAGTAACTGCAAAATCGTGACCTGTGGTTCCTGCTCCAGACGTGCTTGTTGCTCGGCCGGACTATAGGCGATATGTAGCTTGGCAAAGGCATCGGCTGATTGAGCCAGTGGTTGATCCAGATTATCGAGCAGCCATTGCCAGCGCTCACGCACTTCTTGAATAAGTGCCAGAGCGTCTTGGCGGCGAGACTCAAGTATTTCGGCGCGTGTATGGCTAGCTTCGGCGGCATCCTGTATTTTTCCTACAGGCAGGTCGCCGTGTAGGAACTTCTCGAGCTCGTCGGTTAAACGTAGTTTGTTGGCGGCGGAAAGCTCGATATTAATACGTTCAATTTCGTCCGTGTACTCGCCCATGCGTGCCAAGGGGATAACCACGTCTTCGTTGATTTTGAAGGCATTGGTGTGGCGAGCAATGGCCGCAGTACGAGCGCGGTCTAACCAGAATTTTTTTCTGGCTTCGGCGCTGACCGCTACAAAGCCTTCACCGGAGCGGCTATTGGCGATGCGTACAACCTCTGAGGCGGCGGTGGCAATGGCGTCGGGGTCGTCCCCGACCAAATCGCCAATCAGCACCATTTTGGGTAGTGAGCTGCGTTTGCTTTTCGTGGCGTAACCTACGGCGCGCAGGTATCGTTCGTCCAGGTGTTCGAGGCCTGCCAGTAGCACGCCTAGCTGTTTGCCAGGGCCGTTAAGGTAATCAATGACTTCGACAATGGAGGGTACGGCCGTTTTTGCCGGGCCGAAAAACTCCATACAGACTGTACGCGTGTGCCCAGGCATACGGTGTAGTACCCAGCGCGCAGAGGTGATCAGACCGTCACAGCCTTCTTTTTGTATTCCAGGCAAACCGGAAAGGAATTTGTCGGTAACGTCTTTGCCCAGACCCGCTTTACGGAAGCGATGTCCTTCAATTTCCAGGGTCTTGCTACGTAAGGGGCGTTCGCCTGGCGCGTAGCGACCATCGAACCACTGCAGATCAAAGCGAGCCACATCGATGTCGTGAATTTTGCCCATATTGTGGCCAATACGGCTAACTTCCAACCAGTTTCCTTCCGGGTCGACCATACGCCACCAAGCCAGGTTATCTAGGGCTGTGCCCCAGAGCACGGCTTTTTTGCCGCCCGCATTCATGGCTATGTTGCCGCCTATACAGGAGGCATCGGCTGAGGTGGGATCTACGGCAAAGACGGCATCGGCAGCCTCTGCAGCATCGGCGACCCGTCGGGTGACGACGCCAGCACCGCTGAATATGGTTTTGACAGGGCCGTCCATGCCGGGCAGCGTTTGGATTTCTACGGCGCCCAGATTGTCCAGCTTTTCAGTATTAATGACGACGGAGCGCGGGCACAAGGGAATGGCACCACCGGTATAACCTGTACCACCTCCACGAGGGATGATGGTTAGCCCAAGCTCGATACAGGCTCGTACCAAAGCAGCGATTTCGTGTTCGTGGTCGGGGGTGAGGACCACAAAGGGATACTCTACCCGCCAGTCAGTAGCGTCCGTAACATGCGATACGCGCGACAAACCATCGAATTTGATATTGTCTTTGGCGGTGACTTGTGTCAGTTTACGCAGCACGGTGGCACGTAGCTCGGCCGTATCAGCAAACTCGCGCTCGAAGGCAGCGACGGCATCGCGCGCGGCACGCAATAAGTGCAGCACTTTTGCATCGCGCTCGGGAACGTTGCTTTCGCGCCGCTTATCGATTTCCCCCAGGCGATGGTTTAGCGCTTCAATGAGCTGAAACTGACGCTTGGGGTTATGCAGCAAATCGTCTTGCAGGTAGGGGTTGCGACGCACTACCCAAATGTCGCCCAGTACCTCAAACAACATACGGGCTGATCGGCCTGTGCGTCTTTCAGAACGTAGCTCGGACAGTTTGTCCCAGGCTTCTGTACCCAACAGGCGGATGACAATCTCGCGGTCGGAGTAAGAGGTGTAGTTGTAGGGGATCTCACGCAGGCGGGGCGTGTCGGTGTTCACGGTTTTGGAAACCAGATACTGACTAGCAATGGGGGCGTTCATAATGTGTAATCAAGCGTACCCTAGGAAAGGGGCTCTATGACAGAGCTAGATGCAAAAAAACAGTGTAAACGAATCTAGGGTTTTAGGCGTTGTTTGCCCTTGGCGAAGCAGGTCTTCCTGGCTAGGAAGTGTCGTTTATTTGAACCCTAAAAGCGGATAAATCCAGACTAGCAGCGCGGTGAGAGCCAGATAGCGGAAGAATTTACCCACTGCCATATAAAAAACGCATGGCCAAAAGCTTAATCTGAGCCAGCCAGCTACCGCACACAGGGGATCGCCCAGCACGGGTAACCAAGATAATAACAGGGCAGGCGGCCCTAGGCGGGAAAGCCAGCGCTGGCTAAGGGCATGCCAGCGTCCGGCATTTTTGCGTTTGATGGCCTCGCCCTCGGTATCGGATGGGTGGCTGTGTTGCGCGTGGCGCCATTTTTCATAGGCTTTTTCGGCACCTAGCCCCATGGCGTAGCTGATGGCACCGCCCAGAGTATTGCCCACGGTGGCCACGATGATGGCTGGCCAGAACATATGGGGCGCTAATTGCACATAGGCGAAAACGGCCGGCTCAGACCCTAGGGGGAGCAATGTGGCAGACACCAAAGAGACCACGAAAATAGCGGTCAGACCTACTTCCGGTAGGGAAAAAGTGTGCAAAAAAAGATGAATAGTTTGTTCGAGCCAGATTTCCATGGTGTAAGAGCCAGTTTACGCAGAAACGCTGCTGTCTAGCAGCGTAGCTATGGTATTCTTTTTTGAGCAGGTCTGCTGCCGCAATATATGCGGCTTTTTTTCTTGATGACCGGTCTTCACGGTCTGTTTTGTATAGTGCGTTGAATCATGTCGAACGATTACCTTAAACGAGTCCTGACCTCGAAAGTTTATGATATTGCGGTAGAAACCCCCCTGGAGCAGGCTCCACAGGTATCGGCACGAATTAGTAACACGATTCTGCTGAAGCGAGAAGACTATCAGCCTGTATTCAGTTTCAAGCTACGTGGTGCTTACAATAAGATGGCGCATCTTAGCGCGGCTGAGCTAAAGCGTGGCGTAATTGCCGCATCAGCCGGGAACCACGCCCAGGGTGTGGCCATGTCGGCGCAACGCTTAGGCTGCCGTGCAGTGATCGTCATGCCCACTACAACCCCTCAGGTCAAAGTGGATGGGGTTAGAAACTTGGGTGGTGAAGCGGTTTTAGTGGGCGATAGTTACTCTGACGCCTATCAGCACGCTCTGGAACTAGAAAAAGCAGAAGGCTTGACCTTCGTGCACCCCTTTGATGACCCGTATGTGATTGCTGGCCAGGGCACGGTAGGGATGGAAATATTACGGCAGCATACTGGTCCTATCGAAGCCATTTTTGTGCCGATAGGTGGGGGAGGTCTGGCTGCCGGTGTGGCGGCTTATGTGAAGCAATTACGACCCGAGATCAAAGTTATAGGCGTGCAAACGGAAGATTCCTGCGCCATGGTGCGCAGTGTTGAAAAAGGCCGTCGAGTCAATTTGTCAGACGTAGGCTTGTTTTCTGATGGCACTGCGGTCAAGCAAGTGGGCAGCGAAACCTTTAAGTTAGTGCGTCAGTATGTGGACGATTTTGTGCTGGTGGATACCGATGCGGTTTGTGCGGCTATCAAGGATGTTTTTCAAGACACGCGTAGTGTGCTGGAACCTGCGGGCGCCTTGGCCTTGGCAGGGGCTAAGCGCTATGCGGCGTTGCATAAATTGAAAAACAAGAACCTGGTGGCTATTACCTCGGGCGCCAATATGAATTTTGACCGCCTGCGCATGGTAGCCGAGCGGGCGGATGTGGGTGAGTTTCGTGAGGCTTTGTTTGCTCTGACAATTCCTGAGCGTCGAGGCAGCTTTTTGCGTTTATGCGAAGCCTTGGGTAACCGCTCGGTGACGGAGTTTAACTACCGCATGAATGACCCCGAACAGGCACACGTGTTTGTGGGTATGACTATTTCGTCAGAAAGCGAGATCGCTAAGCTGGAAAGTAGCTTTGTTAAAAAAGGCTTTTCTACGCTGAATCTTACCGGCGATGAAATGGCAAAAACACATTTACGTTATATGATTGGTGGACACTCTAGCTGTGCCCAGCACGAGGTGTTATTGCGCTTTGAGTTTCCAGAGCGCCCAGGCGCGTTACGACGTTTCCTCAGCTCTATGAATCCGGATTGGAACATCAGTCTTTTCCACTACCGTAATGAGGGTGGTGATTACGGCCGCATTCTGGTGGGTATTATGGTGCCGCCAGCGGACAAAAAAGAGTTGCGCGTATTCCTGGATACCTTGGGCTATCCCTATTGGAATGAAAGCGATAATCCCGCCTATAAATTGTTTCTATAAGCAGCCTAGGTCAGGGTTCTGACCTAGACCAGATACTGACCTAAGGTGGTACGCAAGCCTTGCAGGCTGTGCTCTAGGCGTTGCAAGGCGGTTTCGCGTTGCTGATCCAAGTGAGCGGCCTGCTCTAACTCTATGGCCTCAAAGCTAAGGTAGGAGCCCGGTAGCATCTGAGCTAACTGAGGCAGATCGACGGCGGCTACCTGAGCAACCTTGGCGTAGCCACCTGTGGTTTGCCGATCGGCCATCAAAATAATGGGTAGTCCATCATTGGGAACTTGTACGGTTCCAAAGCTGGTGGCTGCTGACAAGAGCTCTAGTTGGCTTTGTCGATGTAGTGGGCGTCCCTCCAGACGATAGCCCATACGCTCCGATGAGCTGGCGATGCGATAGGCTTGTCCGTAGAGTCGTTGTTGTGACGAGGGGGTGAAAAGCGCTAAATGTTCACCTGGAATTAAGCGGATATGTTCGCGTTCGGGTGGGTTC
>JAEXRL010000021.1 GCA_023440825.1 Pseudomonadota bacterium
GGTTCAGGGAGGCGGGCAGGTAAATGCGTTCCGACCATAAAAACTGCTTAAGTTCCTGCTGGCGTGTACTGTTAAGTTTAAGCGGGTGGCGTAAGGGCAGGCAGTCATCGCGCTCGAGTCGGCGACCATGCCAGCCTCCTAGGGTGCTACGTAACAGGGTGGACTGGCTTCCTAGTACCTTAGGGACATCAAAGCCACCGTACACGGCGAGGTAGGCACGCATCCCGGATAAGCGCTGCCCGAAACGCAATATAGAGCCGGCCGATGCCAGTATGGGGCGTTTGCTGGGTATGGGCTGTTCGTCTAGCGTAGCGTTTAATTCGGCGCCGCACAGGGCAAATACGGTAGTGTGATCAAACCGTAAGGTGGGGCCTTGCAGAGTAATTTCCAGACTGGCGTAGTCGTGGGTATTGCCTGCGAGCAAATTAGCCATACGGTGCGCCCGCTCGTCCATCGCGCCACTGGGGGACACCCCCAGATGCTGATAGCCAAAGCGTCCGCAGTCTTGCAGGCTGGTGTTCAGGCCAGGTTTGATGACGTAAATACTCATGGGGTAACAGGCCAGTTGATGAACTCTTCCTGGCTGATGGGGATGAAGCGGACCTGGTCACCTGGCGCGACCAAGGCGGGAGGTGTGTGGGCAGGCTGGAATAGGCGTAATGGTGTACGTCCAATCACGTGCCAGCCACCGGGCGAGGTATTGGGATAAATAATGGATTGGCGGTTGGCAATGGCAACAGAGCCCGCTGCAATATGAGTACGTGGGGTGGGGCGTCTGGGCACATCCAGTTCGGGCGCATGTACACCCATATAGGGCGCACCCGGCGCAAAGCCCACCATAAAGACTAACACCGGATCTTGGCTATGTAGTTGTATCAACTCAGCCGGACTACGCATCAGTTGTGCGGCGAGCTCATCCAGGTCAGGGCCGTACTCGTGGCCGTAGCAAACGGGAATGTCTATGGTGTGGGTGTGATGAGCGGCCTTAGCGTGTGCAAAGGCATGGCGTAGCACTTGGTCTACGTGTTCTTGCAGCCCAGCTTGGCTAAGCTGGCCGGGCAGGTGGTGCAGGGCGACGGTGTTAAAGCTAGGCACGATATCCACTATGCCAGGCAAGGCGCTGTGTCGTAAGGCGTGAGCAGCCTGCACACAGAGCAGACCTATGTCGTGCTCTACGATTTCCTGCTTAGAAAAGCGGATCAGCAGGCTGCGATCGCCTTGCGGCATGTACGACCACGTAATGTGGCTGGCAACGGGCATAGTCGCTACTTGGCAAAGAGTGAATCCAGATTATGGAAAGCTTTAAATTCTAGAGCATTGCCCGAGGGGTCGAGGAAAAACATGGTAGCTTGCTCACCGGGCTCACCCTTGAAGCGAATATAGGGCTCAATGATAAATTCTGTATTGGCCGCGTTAAGGCGGTCGGCTAACGTTTGCCAGGTTGGCATGTCTAGCACCACCCCGAAGTGCCGCACCGGTACGTTTTGGGAGTCGACTGAGCTGGTGCTAATGGGTGTGCACTCTTCGGGGGATAGGTGAGCCACAATCTGGTGACCATAAAAATTAAAGTCTATCCATTGGTCAGACGAACGTCCTTCTGCACAGCCAAGGCGTTGGCCATAAAACTCACGAGCCGCCTTCAGGCAGTGAACGGGGAAAGCAAGATGGAAAGGACGCAAAGCGCTTGTGGTCATGGGAGTCTCCTGAGTATATCCGCCTATTTTATCCTTACTGTGGCCGCTTGGGGGCGCCGCGGCGGACTTGGCGACGCTGTGTTGTTTTAATAGCTTTACGCTATATGAGATTTTAAATCAGAGAATATTTAAATAGAAATTAGTGCTTAGGTGCTTTGGTCTACAGTTTGTAGAATTATTCGGTACATAACATTTATTGTCTTCGAATATGAAAAAATCATCTTTATTAATTTCTGGCTTATTAGCATTTTCTATTTCATCGTGGTCATATGCTGACGCTACCCTGGATAAAATTAAATCGCGCGGAGAAATATCCGTTGGTGTGTTATTAAGCGGTAATAAATTTGGCAGTATTGATCCTTCTACACGCCAAGCAGTTGGGTTTAATGTAGATTTGGCTCACGCCCTGGCAAAGACGTTGGGAGTGAGCGCGAATTTGGTGCAGGTTCAAACCGCAACCCGCGCCCAATTTTTACAAACCGGCAAAGTCGATATTTTAATTGCCAATATGGAGCACAGCGCAGAGCGTGCTGAGCAGTTGGGCTTCGTTCCGACCCCCTATTATCGCGTTGGGGGCACGGCACTGTTCAAGGCGGATAAACCGTATCAGGATTGGAGCGACCTAAAGGATGCACAGGTTTGCGTATCTCAGGGCAGTAGTTATACCCGACCGGTGGCCGAGCGTTATGGCGCTAAGGTGCGCGGTTTTAAAACCTATTCAGAGTCATTGCTGGCGTTGCAAAGTGGTACTTGCGATGTGTCTGTGCACGACAGTACCTTGCTGCGCCCCTTAAAAAGCGAGAAGGCCGAGTGGCAGAATTATCGCTATTTTGATGCGGAGCTGAACCCGGCCCCGTCGGTGATCTGGGTAAGGCAGGGCGAGAATGACACGATCGCTGCCCTTGATGAGATCGTACGTGCTTGGCACAAGGAGGGACTGCTGATTGAGTTAGAGCAAAAAAATGCCATTACACCGCCTAATCCTGCCTTGGTCGAATGGCGCGATGCTGCCCAGTAGGCCTTATGTATGACGAGTAACTGGTTGAACTGGCTGATCCTATCAGCTCAAGAGCTGGGCCTGAACTACCAGTTTTTGCGAGATGACTTTGATCGCCATGCCTTGATACTGGGTGTGCAGGTATCGCTTGCCTTGGTGTGTATCAGTGTGTGCTTGAGCTTGCTGTGTAGCGTGGGTTTTTTACTTGGCCTGCAAAGTCATTCTCGCCTTATTGCGTTAAGTGTGCGTGGTTTTGTGGAGTTCTTGCGCAACACGCCCACGCTGGTTCAGTTGTATGTCGCGTACTTGGTGTTTAACACTTGCTTAACACAATGGATCGCTGCTTTAGGCTGGAGTAATCCACTCAGTGCATTTTGGTGGGCGGTACTGGTGTTGTCGATTCACAAAGCCGCATTTCATGCGGATGCATTACGGGCCAGCTTTCATGCTTTGCCCAGCACGCTTAGGGAGTCGGCTCTTACTTTGGGGTTTTCTCGCTGGCAGGTGTTTTTTTATTTTGAAATGCCTTTGGTGGTTCGTGCCGCTTTGCCCTCTTTGATTAATAATTTAATTGATTTGGCGAAAGCTTCTTCGGTGGCTTCAGCGATTGCGGTCGCTGATTTTACCTATGCTTCTATTATGATTTGGTCTGAGCGCGATAATGTTTTTGAATTAATGTTGTTGTTATTAGCTTTTTATTCTTTATTAACTTTTTTTCTAAATTATATTGGACGTTTTTTAGAAAATCGTTTGAGTATTCCTGGCTATGGTAGATAAAAAATGGCTAGGTCTGGCCTTGTCGTCGCACGTGTCGCTCATGCTTGTATTCAGCCTAATGGGCCTGCTGAGTGCTGGCACGCTGTTATCGCCTTGGTTATTACATAAGGTGTGGGTGTGGCTGCCTGCACTGTTGTTTGGTTTCAGCGTCAATATCGGCATTAGTCTGGGCGCTGTGCTAATTGGCACCTTACTTGGGGTGCTGATCGGGGTGGGTACCGCCTCGCAGAGCAAAGCCTTAAGGTGGGTGCTGGGTGTGTACGTGCAGGTGTTTCGTAATATCCCTTGGCTTGTATTGATTTACTTTGCTACCTATGTCATTCCGTTTGAATTACATGCCCTGGGCAGGGTGTATGTCATTCCAGACTGGCTCAAGGTCATAGTAGGTCTGGCTTTGCCTGCGAGCGCAAATGTCAGTGAAATCGTGCGCGGTGCCTTGCAAAGTATCCCTGCTACGCAGTGGGAGTCCGCCCGTAGCTTGGCATTTCGTTTTCCCCAATTGCTGCGTTACATCATTTTGCCTCAGTGCATAGCACGGGGGCTGGCTTCCTGGATGAATCTGTACGCCATGATTGTGATGGGCACGGCGCTGTCGTCTTTGGTGGGCGTGCACGATGTTCTGGATGTGGTGCAAATCGCCAGCAATTCTTTGGCTTCCAGCAGCTTTACATTGATGGCTTATGTGCTGGTGCTGATTTTCTTCTTTTTATATTGCTACCCCATTGCGCGTTATACGCGGGTGCTGGAGCAGAGGTATCGCCATGTCTGAGGGTTTGGTTTCGTTCACGGATGTTCATGTTTCCTTTGGAGCGGTGAGTGTGTTGAACGGTATTTCGCTATCGGTGCAGCCTGGTCAGGCGGTTTCTATCATTGGGCCGTCTGGGGCGGGTAAGTCGACCTTATTGCGTTGCATTACGGGACTAGTACCTGTGCAGTCCGGTCGTTTGTCGGTGCTGGGGCAGTGCGCGAGTACCTTGCGTACTGAGGCGGCCTGGCGAGCGCTGAGGCAGAAAATTGGTTTTGTATTTCAGCAATTTAACCTGTTCCCTCATTTAACGGTGTTGGAAAACATTGTGATCGCTCCGATCCGGGTGCTGGGGCAGTTGCGCCAGCAGGCCGAACAGCAGGCTAAGCGTTTGCTGGCACGTGTTGGCTTGGGCGATAAGGTGTCTGCGTATCCTAGCCAGTTATCAGGTGGTCAGCAGCAGCGGGTAGCTATAGCACGTGCTCTCATGATGGAGCCTGAGCTTATCTTGTTTGATGAAGTGACCTCGGCGCTGGATCCTGAAAAGGTCGGTGAAGTGCTCATGGTGATTCGCCAGTTGGTCGATGAGGGAATGGCTTGCGTGCTGGTGACCCATGAAATGGCCTTTGCTGCCGAAGTCAGTGATGTGGTGTTTTTCACTGAGGCGGGGCGAGTGGTAGAGCAGGGGAGCAGTCAGCAGATTTTTGAGCAGCCCACTCAGGCGCGTACGCGTGCATTTGTGCAGGGATTGGCCCGTACATTTTAAAAGGATGAGGTATGGCAAGGCATCAGAACACCCAATTGATCCAGGTGGGCAAAGCCGATTTTGTAGATGGCCAGGCGGCAGTTAATGTGCCCGTGGAACGTACCAGTACGGTCCGCTTTGTAGACTCGACCGCTTGGCAGCAGGCAAACGCTGCGCGTGCTGCAGGCGCAGGCGTGCGCACGTATGGGCGCCATGGTGGGGCAACACATATGGCGCTAGAGTCTGCTCTTAACGAGCTGGAAGGGGCTGAGCGCACCTTTTTATGCAGCTCGGGGCTGGCGGCGATTACCACTACTTTTTTAGCATTGTTACGTCCTGGTGAGCACATTTTGATTGCTGATAATGTGTACGCGCCTGTGCATAGATTGGCTCAGGGAATACTGAAAAAGTGGGGAGTCAGCCATGCTTACTTTAATGGTAGCGCTGCCGATTTAGCCGCAAAAATCACACCTGAGACACGCTTGGTGTATGCCGAAAGCCCAGGTTCGTTGCTATACACCGTGTTGGATATTCCCGCTTTGGCGGCTGTGACGCGAGCCCATGATCTGTATCTGGTGCTCGATAACACATGGGCCACTGGTGCCCTGATGCAGCCTTTAAGTCTGGGGGCGGATGTGTCTTTGCAAGCATTGACCAAGTATGTCGGAGGGCATTCAGATTTGCTTTTAGGAGCCATCAGTGCCAAAGCCCCGCAGGTGATTGCTGCGCTGGAGCATGTACAAGAGGATCTGGGCAGTGTGGTGGGCGCTGACGACGCGTATCTGGCCTTGCGTGGGCTGCGTACCCTGTCAGCACGTTTGCCTGTACATGCCAAGCAGGCTTTGGCTCTTGCTCATTTTTTGGAAGGGCATGCTTTGGTGGAGCAGGTGTATTACCCAGCGCTGGCAAGCCATCCGGATCATGCGCTATGGAGGCGTGATTTCGTCGGGGCGAATGGCCTGTTGTCCTTTAGCTTTACAGAGCAGGCGAGCGAGTTCGTGGAGGTTTTTATTGATCGCTTGAGTTTGTTTGATATTGGGGCGTCGTGGGGAGGTTATGAAAGCTTGGTGCTGGCGGTGGATTCGAGTCGTCTGGATTATCAGTCGGCGTTTGACGCTCAGGGCGCAGTGGTCCGTTTGCATGTGGGTTTGGAGCACGAGCAGGACTTGCTCGAGGATGTGCAGCAGGCTTTGCTTGCCGTTCAAGCTCATTTGACGAATAAATTTAAGGAGTTAACAGTATGAGTCATCGTGTATTTTTAGAGCGCCAGCGAGCTTTAGCACTTACCGCTTTTCAAGCTCAGTTACGACAAATAGAGCATTCGTCTTTAAGTGCGTCGGAGAAGTTGGACGCCATTGCTGAGCAATTGCAGGCCTTGGCACTGCGTAGCGAGCTGTTTTCGGCTCAGGAGTACCCTGTGCAAGAGAATGGCCGTTTATCGACCACTTATAAGCTTGCTGAAGAGGCTGGTGGGCGTTATTCCTTATTGCTTATTCATGCTCAGCAGGGAAATCGTTCGCCCAGTCACGATCACACCACGTGGGCCATTATTGCGGGGGTAGAGGGTGTGGAGCGCAATACTATTTATCGCCGCCTTGCCGATGAGCAGGGGCTAGGGCGTCTGGAACCGTTGCGTACTGCTGATGTGGGGCCTGGCGATGTCTTAGTGCTTGGTGTGGACGATGTGCATCGTATTGAGCAGCTTAGTGAGACCGGTGGCTTGCATTTGCATTTGTATGGCTTGGGTTTAGAGCAGTTGCATGGGCGTGTTGCTTTTGAGCAGGAAAGTGGTGGGGCCTATCGTCACTTTGCGCCATTTCCTGCCAGTTACGCACAGATTGCACCGGCCCAGCTTCATGGTTTGCTGCAGGGCGAGCAGGAACTGGCGGTGCTGGACGTACGCGAAGTAGGTGTGTTTTTGCATGCTCATCTATTGCATAGTCACTCTTTGCCGTTGTGGCGTATTGATGTGCAACTGGCCAGTTTGGTGCCCAATCCACTCACCCCCATTGTGTTGGTGGATGCCGACGGGCAGGAGTTGGTGCACGAGGCAGCGCAGGCTTTATTACGACATGGTTATACCAATGTCAAAATTCTGAGCGGTGGCGTGGCCGCCTGGGAACAGCAAGGTTTCGAAGTATACGAGGGCACCAATGTGCCCAGTAAAGCCTTTGGCGAGTGGGTCGAGCATCACCGTGGCACACCTAGCCTGACTGCAGACCAGCTCGATCAGCTCCTGCAAAGTTCAGAGCAAATTGTATTGGTGGATAGTCGTACGCCGGAAGAGTTTTATAACTTCAGTATTGATCAGGCACATAATCTCCCGGGCGGTGAGCTACTGTATCGCATAGGCGATTTATTACCTGATGAAAAAACGCCGATTGTGGTGAACTGTGCAGGGCGCACTCGCAGTATTATTGGTGCGCAAACCCTGATTGATGCCGGTTTGCCCAACCCTGTGTATTCATTGCAAAACGGCACTATTGCTTGGCTTTTTGCCGGGCAAACTTTGCAGCATGGGCGTAGTGGGCAGGTAGCAGCACCCACCTCGGAGGCACTTGAGCAAGCGCGAAAGCGGGCAAAGCAATTAATTAAGCGTTATGACCTAGCTTATCTGGATCATGACACCGTCGCGACCTGGCGCGCTCAGGCAAGGGAGTCGACTACGTACTGGTTTGATACCCGTACGCAGCAAGAATACGAGGCGGGGCATTTGCCTGGGTTTCGCTGGGCTCCCGGGGGTCAACTGGTGCAGGCGACCGATACGTATATAGGCGTGCGCAATAGCGCAATTGTCTTGGCCGATTGGGATGGTGTGCGTGCGGTCAGTACGGCGGCGTGGCTAAAGCAGTTAGGTTGGCGGGTATATTTGTACCGCCCTGAGCCTGGTGCTGATTTGTGGCAAGGGGCTGAGTCTATACGTATTCTTAGAGCCACGGAGCATGAAGCGCCCTGGCTGCGGGTGGAGGACTTGCAGCAGCACTTGTCGACAAGTCTGGTCGTGGATATTGACAGCAGTATTGCGTACGCGAAAGCGCATATTGCTGGAGCCTGGTTCGTGGTTCCGGATCATTTGCCTGAGTTGCTGAATGAGTTACGTCAGGATGCGACGCAAGCTATTGTACTGACGAGTAAAAATGGTGTGCTGGCGCAGCGTGTGGCGAGTCGTTTGCTGGATTTGGGGTATACACAGGTGAGTGCCTTGCTAGGTGGAACCCAGGCCTGGTTACAGGCGGGCTTAGCGCGAGGGCAGGGGCACGATAGAAACAAGACAGGACAAACCGATGAGTGGTATAGCGGTTATGTACAGCCTAACCCGGATGATCGCTTTCGGGTCATGCAAGAGTACATAGACTGGGAATTGGGCTTAGTGGCTCAGATTGAGCGTGACCCTACCGCGGGCTTTGTGTTGCCGTAATAGGGGCTAGGTATGAATGATGGGCGTTTTGCCATGGGGCGTGCAAGCTTTATTCGTCGCATGGCATTAGACGCACCCGGCTTGCTGGGAAACGTAAGCTAAAGCGGCTGCCAGCACCTAGGCGGCTGTGTATTTGCAGTTCGGCATTGTGGCGCATCATGATGTGTTTGGTGATGGCCAAGCCCAAACCTGTGCCGCCAGTGGAGCGTGAGCGACCTTTGTCGGCACGATAAAAACGCTCGGTAAGACGTGGAATATCTTGGGGGGAGATGCCTATGCCTGTGTCTTGCACGGTGTAGTAGGCATCGCCGTTAGGGCCAGCCTGCCAGCTCACAGTGATGGTGCCGCCGCTAGGTGTATAACGTATGGCGTTTGTGAGCAGGTTGGAAATGGCGGAAATCAGTTCTGATTCTATGCCGATAATGCAAAGGCTAGAGTCGATCTGGCGCACGAAGGTATGCTGCCCACCGGACAGTGCCTCGCCTTGAGTCAGTGCGCTTTCTATGAGGTTACTGATGGGTACAGGAGCGCCCTCCACAGAAGGTGAAGACTCCAAGGTAGAGAGTGTGAGCAGGTCAGCCACAATTGATTGCATGTGCTGAGTTTGTTCAAGCATCATTGCTTCGTAGCGTTGGCGTTGCTCTGTGCTGATACTGTCGGCCGGAAAGTCACGCAAGGTTTCTAAAAAACCGAGTAATACGGTAAGTGGCGTACGCAATTCGTGGGAGACGTTGGCAACAAAGTCTTTGCGTGTCACTTCCAGTTTTTCGACCTGAGTGATATCGCGCGTTACGATTAGGTACTGTCCAAGGCCGTAAGGAGTCAGTTGTAATTGCAGTGTTTTTTCTATGCCATCGCGACTCAGTACCATGGTCAGGGGTGTTTCCCAGTTACGTTGCTTGGCATAGGTTTGTAAGGCTGGGTCACGCAGCAGGTTGAAGATGCGCTGTTGCCTGTCGGTAGCTAGATTCAACCCCAGGTGCTCGCAGGCGGTACGGTTACACCATTGCAGCTCCATGTCGGTGTTCAGGGTGACTGCGCCGTCCGGCAAGGCTTCGGCAGCCATCATAATGGCATTGACTTGCCGGTCCAGCTCGACCAGCTCTTGGCGGTCGCGTCGAAGTTGTCGGTAGATGGGCGACAGAATGTTGTCCCAGGGGCCTACCGTGGGTGGCGGTGGTTGTTCTAGGTCTTTAACCCAGCGCGCAATACGCGACACGTACATGCCATTGACCAGCACCATAATAAGTAGGCCCAGGGCCAGCGTGGCAAAGCCGGTGGCAGGGCCCAGCCACCATCCTAAAAGAGCTGCTAATACGGCCCAAAGGCCAACGGAGGATAGTGTGCTGAGCATGCGATTTTAATTAGGCGAAACTTTTTCTACGGGTGTCACAGCAAAACGATAGCCTGCTCCGCGTATGGTTTCAATATGTTTGTCATGACCGGTTGGCTCCAGCGCCTTACGTAAGCGGCGTATATGAACGTCTACAGTGCGTTCTTCGACAAACACGTGATCGCCCCAGACTTGATCTAAAAGCTGGGAGCGGGAGAAGACACGCTCAGTGTGGGTCATGAAAAAATGCAACAGACGAAACTCGGTAGGGCCTATGCTGAGCGCCAGATCACTGCCAAAGACACGGTGAGTACCCGGGTCCAGTTTCAGGCCGCCAATGGTGATGATGTCATCGGTAAGCTGGGGCGCGCGACGGCGCAGTACAGCTTTGATTCGGGCAATGAGCTCTTTGGGCGAGAACGGCTTGGTGATGTAATCGTCGGCGCCTGACTCTAGGCCGTCGATTTTGTCTTGCTCGGCGCCTTTGGCTGTGAGCATAATGACGGGTATATGGCGTGTGCGCTCGTCGCTGCGAAGTTTACGCGCCAGATTGATGCCCGAGGTGCCGGGTAGCATCCAGTCCAGCAAGATCAGATCGGGGAGTTCCGCGCGTATCAGAATCTGTGCCTGCTCAGCGTCAAAGGCACGCAGAACTTTGTGACCTGCAAAAGAGAGGTTAACGGAGATTAGCTCTTGGATGGCTGGTTCGTCTTCAATAACTAAGATACTTGTGCTCATGGATATATATGCTCAGGTTGAAGGGTTAGCGGTGTTTTACCCGACGATAGGCATCATCATATGGAATATATGTTTCAAGTATGTGAAAGTACACAAAACTGCAATATCTCTTTTCTTTTTTCAGATTAGGGCAAATTGAGCTACGATTACACCATCATGCAAAATACCGATCATCAAACCGAATCTAACAGCGAAGCACAAACTCATTTTGGCTTTCAGTCTGTCAAGTCCGAACAAAAAGCGGGCAAGGTGGCCGAAGTATTTCACTCGGTCGCTCAAAACTACGACATCATGAACGATTTGATGTCGATGGGCTTACACCGTGCCTGGAAAGTGTTTACCGTGGCGCGTGCTGATGTGCGTCCGGGCATGAAGGTTTTGGATATAGCCGGTGGTACGGGTGATTTGGTTAAGGCCTTTGCCAAACGCGCCGGATCGGCGGGTGAGGTCTGGCATACAGATATTAATAGTTCTATGCTCCGTGTAGGGCGTGACCGCTTACAGGATTTAGGCATACTGACTCCATTAGCTGTCTGTGATGCTGAAAAACTACCGTTTCCCGATGGCTATTTTGACCGTGTATCGGTGGCTTTTGGCCTGCGCAACATGACGCATAAAGACAAAGCGCTGGCCGAAATGCGCAGAGTGCTAAAGCCAGGCGGGAAATTGCTGGTTTTGGAATTTTCTCAAGTGGCCAAGCCCTTGCAGGCTCCTTACGATTGGTATTCGTTTAATATTTTGCCAAAAATCGGCAAGTGGGTCGCCAAAGACGAAGAAAGCTACCGTTATCTTGCTGAGTCCATACGTATGCATCCTGACCAAGACACGCTTGCAGATATGATGCGTGCTGTTGGGCTGGAGCGCGTTAAGTACTTCAACATGACGGGCGGTGTGGCGTGCTTGCATGAGGGTGTACGTCTAGAGTAGGCCACTGCTTGCCTGCCTGTTTTGGCATACACTCAGGTAAATGTAATAATTGTGGCTCATTATTCCCAGTCATGATAATGTTCAGCTTTCCGTAAGCTTGAATTTTGCTATAGCTACATAGCATGGCTACCATTTTTAATGGCTATGGTCTTTGACCTGGAGTCTGAATTTATGTCTCGACGTTTATCTCGTCTTTTCTTAGTTGCAGTTTTGTCTTTCAGTACCGCAACCATGATGACCGTGTCCTATGATGCCGAGGCTAGGCGTGGCGGCATGAGCAGCATGGGCAGACAGTCCAGCAATGTTACTCAGCAACGTGCTCCCGCTCAGCCCCCTGCAGCCAACACGACGGCTCGTACTAATCAGGCTGCTGCTCCTGCGGCAGGTGCTGCCGCAGCAGGTACCGCTGCAAAAACTGGCATGTCCCGCTTTTTAGGCCCATTGGCAGGTATCGCTGCTGGTTTGGGTATTGCAGCGCTGTTGTCGCACTTGGGATTAGGCGGTGCCTTCCTGGAAATGCTGTCCAGCATGCTACTGATCGGTATCGTGGTGTTTGCAGTACTGTTTTTGGTCAGACGCCTGCGTGGTGTATCCGCACGCTCTACGCCTCAGGCCGCACACGCGCAACCCATGATGCGTAATACACAAGATGCGTCGTGGAATCGCCCACAGTCGCCAGCGGCAGAGTTTCCTGCGGCTGCTGCGGCCAGTTCCGCAGTAAGCGCTCAAGACGAAACCCCCGCCCAACCGGTGGATGAAAGCTGGTTTATTCCAGGCGATTTTGACACGGTCACGTTCTTGAACAATGCCAAACAGCAGTTTATTGAAGTACAAAAGCTGTGGGACCGTGGCGATGTGGAACAGTTGCGTAATTTCCTGACCGACGACTTGCTGGTTGAGGCTATTCCACAAATCGAACAGCGTGCAGGCCAAGGCTTCACCGAGGTTGTGTTACTGAATGCCGAGTTGCTGGGTATAGAAAAAGTGGCCGATGGGCATTTAGCCAGCGTACGCTATTCCGGTATGTTGCGCGAAGAAGCCGATGCCGAGGCCTTCCGTTTTGAAGAGGTGTGGAACTTGTTTAAGGCGGATGGTTCAGGCTGGTTACTGGCGGGTATACAGCAAATACCCGTGGAACACGCTAGTTAAGCTTTTAATGCGTTGGCCAAGGCCTGAACACGCTCGCGTCTTCAGGTCGGCAACGCTTGAAAGAAAGTGTCCGGTATTGCTTTTCCAGCTTCATGCATTGAACGCGTCTGTGTCAGGTTAAACTGAGTGTTTTCATTTAACGGCCAGTTGCCCAAATTGGGTTTGTTGACGCGCATGTTTGCTATTCCTTTGCTTCCGCAGCCGCCCCAAATGGCTGCTCGTCTGCTCAATGCCTTGCTCAAGCGCGAGGATTGGGCCAGAAATCGTCTATCTGGATATGCTGGTAAAACAGTTTGTCTGATGCTGGGCGAGCGCCGTTTGTCGTTCAGCATTGCGCATGACGGTTATGTGCAAACTAGCGATGCAGCCATACAGGCTGATGTTTTGCTTAGCCTGCCAGCCGAAAAGCTGCCCGGTGTGCTGGATTTGGCGCGCCAGGGTAACTTCAGCCAGTTAAGTGCTTTAATGCATGTTCAGGGCGAGGCCGGACTGGCCAGTGTCGTGTCGGAGCTTGCCGCTAATTTGCGCTGGGATTACGAAGATGATCTGGCTCAATTACTGGGCGATACCGTGGCAGTGCGCATAGTCAGCGGTGTTCGCTGGCTACAGCGCAGTGTGCAGCAAGCGGGCGATAACGTGCTGACTAATGCGGGTGAGTTTCTGGCTGAGGAAGGCGATATGATGCTCTCGCAAAATAGTTTTAGTGTGTGGAAGCACGAGCTGCATCAGGCAGAGCAGCGCCTACAGCAGTTGGATGCACGTCTGGCTCGTGTCAAGGCGGGACGCTCATGATTTCCTTATACCGTTTGCTCACCATTATGATTGTGGTGTTCCGCTACCAGCTCGATGAGATGGCGCTGTCAGGCATTCGTCATCGTTGTGCTACGTATTTACTCAGAGTGGTTCGTTTGGGGCGTAAGCCTAAGCTGGCGCGTGGTGTGCGTTTGCGTTTGGCTTTAGAAACCTTGGGGCCTATTTTTGTGAAGTTTGGCCAGGTTCTGTCCACCCGGCGTGACTTAATCCCTCTGGATGTGGCCGAGCAACTGTCTTTATTGCAAGACAAGGTGCCCCCTTTCCCCTCTGAAGTAGCGGTGCAAACCATAGAGAAGGCGTTGGGAGCATCGCCCCACGTGCTGTTTAAACAGTTTTCTATGGAGCCGATTGCGTCGGCCTCTATTGCGCAGGTTCATTTTGCGCAATTGCACGATGGGCGCGAAGTGGCGGTTAAGGTTTTGCGTCCAGGCATGCTTAAGGCGATCAACAAAGATCTGGCTCTTATGCGTATTCTGGCCTCATGGCTTGAGCGCTTGGCACCTGATGGCCGCCGTTTGAAACCGCGTGAGGTGGTTGCCGAGTTTGATAAGTACTTGCACGACGAACTGGATCTTATTCGTGAGGCCTCTAATTGCAGCCAGCTTAGGCGCAATTTTGAATCCCTAGACAGAGCCGGCCTGCTGATCGTGCCTGAAGTGGTGTGGGAGTACAGTGCCTCTACGGTGTTTACCATGGAGCGCATGCAGGGTATTCCTATCAATCAGGTCGAACGCCTACGTGAGGCGCAGGTAGACCTGAAAGATTTGGCCCGTAAAGGGGTAGAGATATTTTTTACTCAGGTGTTCTCGGATGGTTTTTTTCATGCGGACATGCACCCGGGTAATATTCTGGTGTCTGTGAAACCAGATAGTTTTGGCCAGTATATTGCGTTGGACTTTGGAATCGTTGGTTCCTTATCTGAATTCGACAAGAATTACTTGGCCCAAAATTTCTTGGCTTTTTTTCGTCGTGACTATCGTCGTGTTGCGCAACTACACATAGAGTCAGGGTGGGTGCCACCCGATACGCGTGAAGAAGAGCTGGAAGGAGCAGTACGGGCGGTTTGTGAACCTTACTTTGATCGCCCTTTGTCGCAAATCTCTCTGGGACAGGTTTTATTGCGCCTGTTTCAGACATCGCGCCGTTTTAACGTGGAGATTCAACCACAACTTGTATTACTACAAAAAACCTTGCTCAATGTCGAGGGCATGGGACGCGACCTGGACCCTGAACTCGATCTATGGGATACCGCTAAGCCATATCTGGAACGTTGGATGTATCAGCGTATTGGCCCAAGTGGATTCTATAAACGCATGAGTCAAGAAGCCGGTCAGTGGGCGCAGTTGCTGCCCCAGATACCGCGTTTGATTGTTAGTAATCTAGATAGGCCCGATCATTCTGTGCGTCTTAATCAGGAATTAACACAACTCAGACAGGCTTATCAGCAGACGAATCGTCTACTGATGGTCTTGTGCATCATCCTGCTCTTGGCGATCGGAATTGTGCTCAACGCTATTTGGTGATGCGATTGAGCCAAAGCGCAATAATAACGAGTCAATCTGTCATGACGGACTGACATATTTTCGATTAATTCAGTGTGAATCTTTGCGGGCTTTGTAAGGGATTACAACTGTTTTTCAGAATTTTGTTATCCTTGGCGAAGTTTTTGTAAATCACACTGTATAGATTCTCTTGAGGAATCGTTATGCTTTACCACGAGTTGTTCAAATCGATGGAATCCGTCCGCTGGAATATGTCGCACGACATTCCCTGGGACGATTTTGATGGTAGTAAGCTCACCGATGAGCAAGCCTATACTGTCAAGATGAATGCCATTACTGAGTGGTCTGCACTGCCAGCCACCGAGATGTTCCTGCGCGACAATAAAGATGACAGTGATTTCTGCGCTTTTATGTCGGTGTGGTTTTTCGAGGAACAGAAGCATTCTTTGGTTCTGATTGAGTATTTACGTCGTTTCCGCCCTGAGCTGGTCCCCACCGAAGAGGAACTGCATAACGTCAGGTTCGACTTCGATCCGGCGCCACCCATGGAAACGCTGATGTTGCACTTTTGTGGCGAAATCCGCTTAAATCATTGGTACCGACGTGCTGCCGAATGGCATACAGAGCCTGTGATACAAGCTATCTACAAAACAATTGCGCAGGATGAAGCACGTCATGCGGGGGCTTATTTGCGCTACATGAAGCGTGCCCTGATGCACAAGAATCAGGATTTTGGGCATCAGGCGCGTATCGCTTTTTCCAAAATAGGCGTGTTGATGTCGTCGGCTAACCGTACAGCGCAGGCACTGCACCCGACGAACTTGCACGTGAACAAGTCTTTGTTCCCGAATGATACGGTGCAATCCAAGCTGCCTTCACCGGAGTGGCTGGATAACTGGCTCGACACACAGATTCGCTTCGATAAAGAATGGGAGCAAAAAGTGTGTACCCGTATTTTGCACAATATGTCCTTGTTAATGGGTACGGAGTTCGCGTCAGCACAAGAGCTGAATCGCTATCGCAAAGAACTCATTAAAACCGCAGCAGTACAAACCACCGAGTCTGGTATTGTATTGAGCTAAGGGCATTATGACAGCGCGCTTTGAACGTAAGATACTGACCTTGGAACAGGCCCAACTCGCATTGGCGAGTGGGCAAATTCCACGTCCACTGGTGTTTAGCAATGGAGTATTTGATTTGCTGCATCGTGGGCATGTCACCTATCTGGATGAGGCGGCCCAACTGGGTGCTAGCCTGATTGTTGGGGTGAACAGCGATGAGTCAGTGCGCAGCTTGAATAAGGGCCCAGAGCGGCCGATTAATTCCGAGCAGGATAGGGCGGCCTTATTGGCGGCCCTGGCTTGCGTGGATGCAGTGCTTATCTTTGCCGAGCAGACGCCAGAAGTGCTGATCGAAGCGCTTAAGCCCGAGCTCATAGTGAAGGGGGGCGATTACGACATGGAGTCGCTGCCTGAGACAGCACTGGTGCGTAGTTGGGGTGGCGATGCCAAGGCTATAGCTTTTGAGTTCGAACGCTCGACGACCGCATTGGTAAAGCAGTTGCGCCAATAAGCCTAGTAATAGGTCTAGTGTGTGGCCGGTTGCTTATTCCGGCGCACGCTCTAGCATATCGTTAATAGCTTGCAGATCGGCTTCGCTTAAGCTGCCGGCGCTTGCTTTCAGACGCAAACTATTTAGTACGGTATCGTAGCGAGCTTTCGATAAGTCGCGCTCTGTCTGGTAGAGTTGCTGCTGCGCATTGAGTACATCAATATTGATACGGACGCCGACCTCGTAAGCCAGTTTGTTAGCATCAACCGACTGCTGGCTAGAGCGTGCAGCAGCCGCTAAGGCCTGTATACGGGCCAGCCCTGAAACGACTCCCGAATAATACTGCTGACTATCTTGTATGGCTTGCTGGCGTGCTTGTTGGTATTCGTAACGAGCTTGCTGCAAGCGCGAGCTTTGCTCGCGCCCGACAGAGGAGATGCGCCCT
>JAEXRL010000025.1 GCA_023440825.1 Pseudomonadota bacterium
CCGCTCAGTGGCCTGGGGCGCACAGCAAGCGGGTGTGGATTGCGTGATTTTCTTACATGAGGGCGTCAGTCACACACGCGAGATGGCCATTCGCCAATACGGAGCACAAATTGTACGCGTCCCAGGCAATTACGATGACGCTGTGCGCGAGTGTGCACGCGTCTCTGAAGAGCATCAATGGCAAATTATTTCCGATACGAGCTGGGAAAATTATCAGGAAATCCCCAGATATGTCATGGCAGGCTACAGCCTTATCGCTCAGGAAACACAGACACAACTAGAGCGGGCACCAACACATGTTTTTCTGCAAGGTGGTGTAGGTGGCATCGCAGCAGCCATGATTGCATGTCTGGAACGTATTTGGCCTGAAGCTGATATTCGCTATATTATTGTTGAACCACGACGTGCCGCCTGCCTACAAGATAGCGCAAAAGCTGGCGGCATATTACGCAGTAGTTCAGGGCCATTCAATACCATTATGGCTGGCCTTGCCTGCGGAGAGCCTTCTGCTATCGTGCTTGATCTGATTTATCAACGCTGCGAGCTGTACTTAGCCTTGGACGATGAGGCCATCAAAGAGGCCATGATTCAGTACGCTCGCCCCATGGCACAAGACCCAAAGATTGTAGCGGGTGCCTCCGGCGCAGCCGGGCTGGCCGGCTTACTCTCCCTGCTGAAACTACCTAGCCTATGCTCTCGCCTGCAACTCAATGCGGACAGTCGTGTACTCGTGTTAAATACCGAAAACAATACCGACCCAGCAAGCTACCAATCCATCGTCGGCACTCTTTAGCCTAACTCAAAATATATCAGCAACGTTGCGCCTCGGTACTAATTTGCCTGAAAAAGTACCTGCTCCGGCCTTGTTAGCCATGATGGCGCAAAATTGGCGTGTAGCTCTTGAAATACCGCAATCCGCCCTTATCTATAAGAGTAAGTCAGTGCGGCGTTATAGCGGGCGGACACTTTTATCACTGAATTTCTTTGTATCTGACTCTTGAAATTCAGAATGTCGCCCCTATAATTAGCACTCGAGGGGGTAGAGTGCTAAGCTCACCCCTACACGCTATTTTTTTATACGACTAACGTATTTTTTAAACAGGAGCTTTTCCATGGCACTGCGTCCTTTGAACGATCGCGTGATCGTCAAGCGTCTGGATAACGAGCGTACAACCGCTTCCGGTATCGTCATTCCTGACAGCGCTGCAGAGAAACCCGATCAGGGTGAAATCCTGGCTGTAGGCCCAGGCAAAAAGAACGAAAACGGCACTCTGGTTCCATTGGACCTGAAAGTAGGTGACAAAGTTCTGTTTGGCAAATACTCCGGCCAGGCAGTCAAGATCGACGGCGAAGAACTGCTGGTGATCCGCGAAGAAGAGATCTTCGCTGTTATCGAATAATTTCGGACCCCGTACTGAATTCAAGGATTTAAAATGACTGCAAAACAAGTTTATTTCGGTGATGACGCTCGCACACGTATCGTACGTGGTGTCAACACACTGGCAAACGCCGTCAAAACAACCATGGGCCCTAAAGGTCGTAACGTCGTACTGGATCGCTCCTTCGGTGCTCCTACCGTTACCAAAGATGGTGTTTCCGTAGCTAAAGAAATCGAGCTGAAAGACAAGTTCGAAAACATCGGTGCGCAACTGGTTAAAGAAGTTGCTTCCAAAACATCCGATAACGCGGGTGACGGTACAACTACTGCTACCGTATTGGCTCAAGCCATCGTTGAAGAAGGCCTGAAGTATGTTGCCGCTGGCATCAACCCCATGGACCTGAAGCGCGGTATCGACAAAGCGGTAGCCGTAACGGTTGAAGAGCTGCGTAAGCTTTCCCGTCCTTGCACCACCAGCAAGGAAATCGCTCAAGTTGGTTCTATCTCTGCCAACAGCGACCAGTCCATTGGTGAAATCATCGCTAACGCGATGGACAAAGTAGGTAAAGAAGGTGTGATCACCGTTGAAGACGGTAAGTCCCTGGAAAACGAACTGGATGTCGTAGAGGGCATGCAGTTTGACCGTGGCTACCTGTCCCCCTACTTCATCAACAACCCAGACAAACAAGTGTCCGTACTGGAAGATCCATATATCCTGATTTTTGACAAAAAAATCAGCAATATCCGTGATCTGCTGCCCGTACTGGAGCAAGTTGCTAAAACCAGCCGTCCTTTGCTGATCGTTGCTGAAGACGTAGAAGGTGAGGCACTGGCCACACTGGTCGTTAACAACATCCGTGGCATCCTGAAAACAACTGCTGTTAAAGCACCTGGCTTCGGTGACCGCCGCAAAGCCATGCTCGAAGATATCGCTATCTTGACAGGTGGCGTTGTTATCTCCGAAGAAACAGGCATGTCGCTGGAAAGCGCGACTCTGGACAACCTGGGTCAGGCTAAGCGCATCGAAGTTGCCAAAGAAAACACCACCATCATTGACGGTGCTGGCGTTGGTGCCGACATCGAAGCTCGCGTTAAGCAAATCCGCGTTCAAATCGAAGAGTCCACCTCTGACTACGATCGCGAAAAGCTGCAAGAGCGTGTGGCCAAACTGGCTGGCGGTGTAGCCGTTATCCGTGTAGGCGCAGCCACTGAAGTCGAAATGAAAGAGAAAAAAGCACGTGTAGAAGATGCTCTGCATGCTACACGCGCTGCGGTAGAAGAAGGTATTGTTCCTGGCGGTGGCGTTGCACTGATCCGTGCTCGCGCAGCTGTTTCTGGCTTGACCGGCGAGAACTCCGACCAAGACGCAGGTATCCGCTTGGTACTGCGTGCTATCGAAGCCCCCTTGCGCACTATCGTCAGCAATGCTGGTGTTGAAGCTAGCGTAGTGGTGAACGAAGTTGCAAACGGCAGTGGTACATACGGCTACAACGCAGCTACCGACTCTTACGGTGACCTGGTTGAGCAAGGCGTACTGGACCCAACCAAAGTGACTCGTACTGCACTGCAAAATGCAGCGTCTATCGCAAGCCTGTTGCTGACAACTGAAGTTGCCGTAACAGAAATTGTTGATGACAAACCTGCTCCTGCCATGCCTGACATGGGCGGCATGGGTGGTATGGGTGGTATGGGCGGCTTCTAAGCACGCTTACGGCTCGCTCAATGTAGCGAGCCTCACACCCGTCCGCTAGTGACGTTATTAAGCCTCAAAGTCTTCACTGACTTTGGGGCTTTTTTCTTACTATTAAAAATTGCAGAGAACTCGACAAGATCCGCTCGCTAGCCGCCTATAATGGGGTGTGATTTGCTAAGTCTATAACTATGACCTCCCCGTTCAAAAGTAAAGGTGGGCCCAAACGCCTGATCGGTGCTTTACGTTACTCACTACAAGGCTTTCTAGCGGCGTTCAAGCATGAGGCTGCCTTCAGGCAGGAACTACTGCTCGCTGCCGTCTTAACACCTTGCGCTTTCTGGATAGGCCGTAGCGGTCCAGAAGTACTCATCCTGCTCAGCACACTGGTTTTCGTGCTGATCGTCGAACTACTGAATTCCGCGATTGAGGCTCTGGCCGACACCATTACCCTAGAACACCATCCGCTTATAGGGCGGGCCAAAGATCTGGGTAGCGCAGCAGTCATGCTTAGCCTGATCTTCTCGGCCACCATTTGGATTTACTTACTCTATACCCGTCTGACGACCTAATGCCATGAAATTTTTGGATAAACTCAAGGCTGTTTGGACTCACCATAACTCTATGCTTATGGTAGGCCTAGACCCCGATCCCACACGAATGCCCGCAGAACTGTTGCAACGCAGTGATGGCATTTTCCAGTTCTGTAAAGGCATCATCGATGCCACGGCCGACTATATCTGTGGCATTAAACCGCAAATCGCTTACTTTGCCTCTGAATCGGCCGAAGAACAGCTACAAGCTCTGTGCGATTATGTGCGACAAACCTATCCGCACTTGCCCATCGTCCTTGATGCTAAGCGCGGCGACATAGGGTCCACAGCCGAACATTACGCACTGGAGGCCTTTGATCGCTATCGCGCAGATGCCGTCACCGTAAATCCTTATATGGGATTAGACTCCGTAGAACCTTATCTGGAATGGAAAAATAAAGGTCTCATTGTGCTGTGCCGTACATCTAATCCTGGCGGCTCGGACTTGCAGTTTTTAAAGCTGGAAAATGGATTACCCCTGTACTTGCATGTGGCCAGCATGGTCGCAGATAAATGGAATGAGCATGAACAATGTGGTCTAGTAGTCGGCGCCACCTACCCCGATGAAATCGCACAAGTGCGGGCACGCGTCGGAGACATGCCTTTGCTGATTCCTGGCATCGGCGCTCAAGGTGGCGATATTAACGCCACTGTGCTTGCTGGCGCCGACTCACAAGGCTTAGGCATGATGATTAATTCTTCTCGTGCCATTCTGTATGCCAGCCGCGAAGATAACTGGCGCGAGGCTGCTCAGGCCACGGCAATCGCCACACGCAATGCCATTAACGACAGCAAAGCCGCACGATAATACCCGAGCTCTGCGCCCCTGAACCCACGGGGCGCACCTAGGGCCTAGGCTCCAGCGGGTTAAGCAGCTCTAGGGCCGTTTCCAAAGCAAAATTTACGGCTTGCTGACGAATAGCCTGTCTATTACCCGTAAAAATTCGACTCACTGCGCGAGTCACCACTCCATCGGACGTACGCTGGGCAAAGCCAAAACACACCAAACCCACTGGCTTGCCCTGGGTGGCTCCATCTGGCCCAGCAATACCCGTAGTAGACACAGCCAGATGCACGCCTGCACAGGCCGACAACACGCCTGAGGCCATTTCCATTGCCGTTTCTTCACTGACAGCACCAAAGCGCTCCAGGGTATCGATGTTCACCTGCAGCTCATCTTGTTTAGCCTGATTACTATAGGTCACAAAACCACGCTCAAACCAGGCACTAGAGCCGGGTTCATTTGTCATCGCGGCGGCCAGCAAACCACCTGTACAAGACTCCGCACTGGCAAACATCCACGCCCGTTTTTTTAGAGCCAGTCCAAGCTGCAGCGCTGGACTAAACAATGCCGAGGAAGTACTCATGCTAAAACTCCAAAACGTACCAAAATTGCCATACCCAATAAGGCATAGCCAGCAGCCAGAATATCGTCCCACATCACACCAAACCCATTATCTAGCCGGTGATCAAAATAACGTATGGGCGCAGGCTTAATAACATCGAAGAAGCGGAACAAGATAAACGCCACCGTTTGCGCTAACCAGCCTGTAGGACTTAACCACAGCACTAACCAAAAAGCGACCGCCTCATCCCAGTTCATACCACCATGATCGCTGACCCCAAGATCTTGGCCTGTGCGGTGACAAGCCCAGCAGCCTAAACCGTAACTGAATAATAAAAACGGCGCCATCCACAGATCAGGCAAATGCTGCAAGAGTACTACCCAAACTATCCAGGCAAACACAGTACCCCAAGTCCCCGGACCTGGCCGCACTATGCCAGTGCCAAAGCTAAAAGCAATCCATCTCCAGGGTTTGGCAAACACCCATGATAAAGAAGGATAAATTGTTTTTCCGCTCGCTGTCTTCTTACCCATGAGTGCTTCCTACTGGCGCAAAATGATCAAAACCGCCCCGTTCCGGCGCAGGCCGCGTAGAGCTTCCATCAAACAAATAAAGGCCAGCACCGGCTTGCACACGACCAATACGACTGACCGATACGGCATGCCTGTGTGCTAAACCAAGAATTTGCTCACGTCGAGCAGGGGCAGCCGTAAAACACAGTTCAAAAAGATCACCGCCCGTCAGCACGGCTTGCTCGATCAAGGGTGTAGGCAAGCCACGCAAAGCCGGTGCAATCGGCAATTCACGTACATCAATTTGCCCACCACAGTCACTGGCGAGCAAAATATGATGCAAATCCTGCACCAAGCCATCCGACACGTCTATCGCGGCATGCGCAACGCCAGTTAGTGCTGCACCAAATTGGTATGGTGGCCAAGGCTCTTCAAGCGCTGGCCGGCATTGCGCTAGCAAGTCGGGATTAGGTGACAGTTGCTCTTGCAATAAACGTAAAGCGATATCAGCAGCACCTAATTGACCAGTCACCCAAATATCATCACCGGGCTGCGCCGCTGAACGTAGCAAGCCCTGCCCCACAGGCAGTTGGCCCATAACTGTAATGCTAATTACTATTCCTTGAGGGCTGCGTGTGGTATCGCCTCCCAGCAAAGGGCAATTCGCCTGTTGCGCCAAACGAAAAAAGCCGGCCGAAAAAGCAGCCAGCCAATCTGTTTGTACTGAGGGTAGAGAAAGTGCCAGCCAGCATGCTCGTGGCACAGCGCCCATGGCGCCAAGATCCGAAAGATTAACCGCTAACGCTTTATGCCCCAAGAGATAAGGATCAACATCCGAAAAAAAATGCTGCCCTTCCACTAGCATATCAACACTGGTGGCCAATTGCATGCCCGCTTCGGGTAAAAACAAAGAACAATCGTCTCCTACGCCAAGATCACCCGACGCAGGAGAGCGATTAAAAAACTGTTTTATTAGATCAAATTCATTCAAATTTGCTCAATCCGAATCAGGATTTTTTTTGTGCTGCAATTTCTACGGAACGCACATCAGCGGCTAGTCTATCCAGCACGCCATTTACAAACTTAAAGCCATCCGTGCCACCAAAGGACTTGGTCAGCTCAACGGCTTCGTTAATCGCCACACGGTAAGGCACTTCTTGGTGGTGTATAAGCTCGTAACTGCCTATCAGCAAAACCCCATGCTCGATGGGAGAAAGCTCCTCAAGGCTGCGATCCAGATACGGCATAAAACGCTCGCGCAAGTCTGTAGACTCTCGCATAACGCCATACAGCAGTGTTTTAAACCACGCCGCATCCGCCTCGTCGAACTCGTCGTCGGCGCGTATATGGTTATCAATGGATAAGGCTTCCTGAGTGCCGTCCGCCCCACGTAATAACCAGGAGTAAATACCCTGCAGGGCGAATTCACGCGCACGGCGTCTAGCACTACGGCCGTGCGCTTTGGTACCTGCGGGTGCAGATCCTTTACTTGTCATCGTCAAAGTCTAAATCCTCGTAATCGTCGTCCTCATCGAGCTCTGGCTCGAATACGGCGACAAGATTTCCTAGTTCTACCGCTGTACGCGCACAATCACGACCTTTTTCAGCGGCACGTACCAAGGCTTGTTCTTCGGTTTCAGTAGTTAGTATGCCGTTAGCAACAGGCAAGCCAGTGGCCAGGGACACACGCCCTATAGCTGCTGCACTCTCATTGCTCACGACCTCGAAATGGTAAGTCTCACCACGTATGACCGCGCCTAAGGCAATTAACGCATCAAACTCACCTGTTTCTGCCATTTGCGCCAACACCACACCCACCTCTAGCGCGCCAGGCACGGTCAGCACAGTTACATCACGCTCGTCCACGCCCAGTGCCTTCAGCTCTGCCAAGCAAGCCTCAAGTTCTGCCAAACCGATTTCTTCGTTAAAGCGGGCACGTACAATACCAATATGCAGGCTTTCGCCATTCAGGTCCGGGGTCACAAGATAGGGGTTCATAAAGGCTACTCCACTTAAAGGTCAGTTTCAGGTTCGTTATGGTAACCCGTTATGGTCAGTCCAAAACCTGCCATGCTAGGCATTTTACGCGGTTGTGCCAGCAGACGGGCATGACAAACTCCTAAATCACGCAAAATTTGTGCACCAATGCCATAAGTACGTAAATCGTTACGACTAGTTCGACCACGCGGGGCCTGTAAAGTCTGCTCTGTACCCCAGAAGTCCAACTGTTCAAGTAGGTGCTCAGACTCTTGCTGACAGTTCATCAAGACCAATACTCCTGCCTTGGACGCCGCAATTGTTTGCAAGGCTTTACCGACAGGCCAACTGTGCCCCATGTCATTTTCAAATAACACATCCAGCACGGTGGTGGGCTCGTGTACACGCACCAACACTTCTTGCTGCTCGTTAATCTGGCCGTGCGCCAGTGCCAAGTGCAAACCAGAGGCGGCCAAATCTCGGTAAGCACGGCATTGGAATTGCCCGTAAGCAGTTTGTACGGTGCGCTCGTACAGCAACTCCACCATAGATTCGTGTTCGCTGCGATATTGAATCAGGTCAGCGATCGTGCCCACCTTCAAATTATGCTCAGCTGCAAATTTCACCAAATCTGGCAGGCGCGCCATTGTGCCATCGCTATTCAGTATTTCACAAATAACTGCCGCTGGCGTCAGGCCAGCCATGGCTGTCAGGTCACAGCCCGCTTCCGTGTGTCCGGCACGTACCAACACGCCACCATTTTCTGCCTTAAGAGGAAAAATATGACCAGGCTGGACCAGATCAAGAGGTTTGGCATCACGTGCTACCGCTGTTTGCACGGTACGGGCGCGGTCGGCGGCAGAAATACCAGTTTCCACTCCCTCTGCAGCCTCGATAGAGACCGTAAAATTCGTACCAAAACGTGTGCCGTTGCGTGTTGCCATTAAAGGAAGGTCTAGTTGCTGACAGCGCTCTTCCGTTAAGGTTAAACACACCAGACCACGGCCGTGAGTCACCATAAAGTTAATCGCTTCTGGTGTAATGAACTCGGCAGCCATGACTAGGTCACCTTCGTTTTCTCGGTCCTCTTCATCCACCAAGATAACCATGCGTCCCGCGCGCAACTCTTCAACAATTTCTAGTACTGACGCAATGCCGTACTCAGACGGCTCGCCGCTAGCTTGCAGATCTTGACTCATTCTTCATTTAGCCCTGACAGATAGTAATTATCACCATTTTACGACACCTACAGGAGCAATAGACAGTCTTACCCCTTGCTTTTATGCCGCTTTACCTTGTAAATAAACGCAAATAGCCCATTCAGCAAGTTGAGTTAAGCAAACGATCTTAATCGTGTTCCACGCATGACGTACACTAAACAAAGCCGTACATAAAATCCAACACCTAAAATGACAAGCAAAGTATTGCTAGCCCTTAAAGAATTTTCTGACGCAGCGCGAAGAGAAACACTGGTATTTTTTACACGCTAGGGCAGAATGCAAGCTTAACTCGCTTTAACCAACTATTACTTAAAGACTGTGCTTGAACGCGAACTGAAATTTTTCGTTCCTCTTGAATCCAGAGCGGGACTGGAACACGCATACGCCAGCGTGCAGACCGGAACCATTAGCCTGAATGCCATATATTTCGATACCCCTGAACGCCACCTTGCTCAGGCCGGTATTGCCCTGCGTCTACGCCTTGAAAACCAGCAGTGGGTGCAAACCGTGAAAATGCCCGGCCCAGACTCACTAAGCCGTATCGAGCTCAATCACACTCGCCCCAGCCCAACACTGGATTTCAGTGTGTATACACAGCCACCTCTGACCCAGCTACTGCGTGAACATCAACACGATATACATCCACGTTACGAAACACGCGTGCAGCGTCGCCTCGCTCTCATTGAAACACGGCAAGCCGATCAGTTAGAGATGGCATGGGATACCGGCCAGCTTCTGGCAAAGGAGCTATGCTATGACATCAACGAACTTGAAGTTGAACTGGTAAGCGGCTCAGCCAAAGCCATGTTTGAGCTAGGTGAACAGTGGCAATATCGCCACCAGCTAATTCTTGAAATGCGCAGTAAATCAGAGCGTGGCGATGCGCTAGCCAATCTGGCCAGACACCCAAAAAGCAAGCAGGACGAAGCACCCTGCTTTAGGGTTAATGCGGCACAAACACTGGCACGAAAAGCTTTTGAACTGGATAGAAAGCACAGCATAGAGACCCGCGACCCCGAACAGTTTTATCGGCAGATGGCCGCACTTAGTCTGGAACAGGTCATACGTAACGCCTCGCTATTGGCAGGCCTAGATGATCTGCGACCTAGCTTAGAGCAACAAGCCGACTACCTAGCAGCGATGCGGGTAGGTTTACGCAGGCTACGATCGTGCCGCAAACTGTACAAGCCCTGGCTCAGTCTCAGTGAACAGCAGTCCGACAAACAACTGCATTATTATTTTGGTTTGTTTGGTCACGCTCGTGACTATGACATGGTGCACTTGGAAATCACGCCCTTGCTACTCAAGGCGGGTATGCCTGCTCCTGCCCCCCAGCAAGAGCACGTGCAAGCCACCTACTCCGCTGTCACTCTGGCGTCGGCTGCCGAGTTTCAATCGTTGTTACTTCGATCGCTGCAAGAGATTTTGGTAGGCGAGCCGCTGCAGCACGATACCAATACCGGTTTAGACGTAGAGCAACGACTGGAGCGCTGGTTTAACGTAATACAGCGTGGCAGTTCCCGATTCAACAAGCTCAGCCCCGAGAAGCAACACATTTTGCGCAACCGGATTAAAACCATGCGTTATTGCCTGGAGCTTTCTCAAACAGCAGATCGGGGCCTGCATAAGCTCTTGCGTGAGTGTCAAAACCTGATTGGGCGGGTCACCGATATCGATGTCGCTCTAGAATGGTATGCCAAACACGCCTTATCACCGGAGCAAGCCTTATTTGCCCAGCAATGGCTAGAAAAAACACGTCATAGCCGGGAAATTAAGGCGCAACAAGCCTTAAAAGCACTGGCTGAGCACGAACTTCGTCGCCGCAGCAGCCAGCTCAAGCGCCTATAGGTAAACTAGGCGCTACCTAACAAGGCTGTCGCAAACTCTCGTGCCACAAAGGGCTGCAAATCCTGCATGCCTTCGCCCACGCCTATCCAATACACTGGTATAGGCCGTACACCTTGCGCTCCAGCGGCTACGGCCGCTAAAGTGCCACCTTTGGCCGTACCATCCAGTTTGGTAATTACCAAGCCAGTTAGGCCTATTGCGGCATCAAAGGCACGAATTTGAGAAATTACGTTTTGCCCTGTGTTGCCATCAACCACCAGTAAAATTTCATGAGGCGCCTGAGCATCCGCCTTATGAATTACTCGCTTAATTTTCTTCAACTCTTCCATTAGGTGTAATTGGGTCGGCAAGCGCCCTGCCGTATCCACCATCACTACTCCCATATCACGCGCTTTGCCTGCATGCACGGCATCGAAAGCGACAGCAGCCGGATCCCCACCATCCTGGGCGATCACGCTCACATTGTTGCGTTTTCCCCACTCAATCAGTTGCTCTCGCGCTGCTGCTCGGAAGGTATCACCCGCGGCCAGCAGCACTTTGCTTCCTTGTGCCTGAAAAGCGTGCGCTAATTTACCAATAGAGGTGGTTTTCCCTGCACCGTTTACCCCTGCAATCATGAGCACCAAGGGCTGTGTCGATCCCAGCGGAAACGCTTTTTCCAACGGCTGCAAATGCGCTGTCAACAAATCAATCAAGGCGTGGCGCAACTGCTCAGCGTCGGTAATGCGCTCTTTACGCGCCCGCACGCGCAAAGCATCTAATAAATGAGTGGTGGCATCGACGCCGGCGTCGGCCATGATCAAGGCAGTCTCTAATTCTTCGAACAAGGCCTCATCGACTTTGGCGCCCGTGAATAAGCCACCTATACTTTGACTGGTACGCGACAGTCCCTGACGTAAACGACTTAGCCAAGAGCCTTTTCCTAATTCGCTACCCGGCTTATCCTGAGGCGTAGAAACCGCTAGCGGCAATGGCTCAGGTACGGGTTCAGGCTCTGGCTCTGGCTCTGGCTCTGGC
>JAEXRL010000030.1 GCA_023440825.1 Pseudomonadota bacterium
GCCGACTCGCTCGACATGGTCGAGCTCGTGATGGCGCTCGAAGACGAATTCGAAACCGAAATCCCAGACGAAGAAGCTGAGAAAATCACGACGGTCCAGCAAGCTGTTGAGTACATCAACTCAAACAGCAAGCAGTAAGTTCAATCCAGGGTGTGGGTTTTTACCCCGCTCAGAGGCGGTTTCCTGTGAATGACTGCGCTAAGCTACGTGCCGATGCGTAGTCACTTTCCAAGAACCGCTTTTTTTTGTGTTTAGGAGTCATCCGTGAAACGACGTGTCGTGATTACTGGCTTGGGTATTATTTCTCCGGTCGGCAACGATATTCCTACGGCGTGGGATAACATCGTCAATGGGCGTTCTGGAATCGGGAAAATTACCCGTTTTGATGCGTCTGCCCTTAGCGCCCAGATAGCGGGTGAGGTGAAAGATTTTGACGTAACCCACTACATTACCGCCAAAGAATCCAAGCAAATGGATACCTTTATTCATTATGGTCTGGCGGCGGGTATACAGGCTTGGAAAGATTCCGGTCTAGAAATTACCGAAGAAAATGCGGAACGTATCGGCGTTATTGTAGGGTCCGGTATCGGAGGGTTGCCACGTATTGAGGACACCCAAAAAGATTACTTAGAGCGAGGCGCACGACGCATTTCGCCCTTTTTTGTGCCCGGTTCCCTGATTAATCTGATTTCTGGTCATTTGTCCATTAATCTGGGCTTGAAAGGGCCTAGTTATGCAGTCGTGTCGGCATGTACGACGGGATTGCATTCTATTGGTGATGCAGCTCGTTTGATCGAGTATGGTGATGCCGATGTCATGATCGCTGGCGGGGCAGAATCTACGGTCTCGCCTTTGGGCATTGGCGGCTTTGCCGCGATGCGTGCTTTATCCACGCGTAACGATGATCCTGAAACAGCCTCCCGTCCATGGGATATTGACCGCGATGGGTTTGTGCTGGGTGAGGGAGCAGGGGTCTTGGTGCTTGAAGAGTACGAGCACGCTAAAAAACGCGGAGCCCGTATTTATGGCGAGTTCTCTGGATACGGCATGAGCTCTGATGCGCACCACATTACATCCCCCGATCGCGAGGGTCCTCGTCGTGGTATGGATAATGCCTTGCGTAATGGGGGCTTGAACCCTCAGGATATTCAGTATGTGAACGCGCACGGAACCTCCACACCCTTGGGTGATGTGAATGAGTCCGAGGCCTTGAAACTGGCTTTTGGTGATCATGCGCATAAAGTGGTGGTGAACTCTACCAAGTCTATGACGGGGCACTTATTGGGTGCAGCAGGTGGTATTGAAGCCGTATTCACGACCTTGGCCGTGTATAACCAGGTATCGCCGCCCACTATTAATATTTTCAACCAAGACCCTGAGTGTGATTTGGACTATTGTGCCAATCAAGCGCGTGATCTCAATATTGAGGCCGCGTTGTCCAACTCTTTTGGTTTTGGGGGCACAAATGGATCTATGGTGGTAAAGCGCCTTCGTTAAGCCACTTACCGTGCCCAAATTAACCCAGTCCTGGCCCAGCACTGATTCTACCTTGCTGGGTGGGCTGGGTTTTTTATTGTCTATCGCATCGCTGGGGAGCTTAGTCATGGTGTGGGTGTGGCAGGGCATAGACTTGATAGGGTTCGCCCTGCTTGCTGTGATCAGTTCTGTGCTGCTGTTTAGGCAGCATACGACAAAGCCTAGCGTTCCGGTTACATTATCTTGTGCAGAGGGGATATACTGCATAACAGGATACACACAAGCTCCTCAGGATGTGACCATTCAAAAGATAAATTTAGGTCCAGCCTGGATCTATATCCTGCTGAACAACGGTCAGGGCACACAGCATCTGGTCTTTTGGCGACATCGACTCGGGGAAAATAGCTGGCGTAGTTTGGTCCTGCACTTGCAGCACTTATCAATGCGGGCTCAGGCTATTGAAAAGGAAGCAATATGAGTGAACGCGACACCGATGCAGAGCTGGTTGCACGTGTGCAGCGTGGCGATAAGCGTGCGTTTGATTTGTTGGTACTGAAGTACCAGCGAAAAATCATGCGCTTGCTCAGTCGCATGGTGCGAGACCCAGCCGAAGTTGAAGATGTAGCGCAAGAAACGTTTATTAAAGCGTATAGAGCCTTAGGGCAGTTCCGTGGGGATAGTGCTTTCTATACGTGGCTTTATCGCATTGCCATCAATACGGCACGCAATTGGCAGTCTGCTGCCGGGCGACGACCTAGCCCGGCAAACACCATAGAAAACGAAAGTGGTGAAACTTTTGATCAAATTGACAACCTAAGTGATATTAGTACTCCTGAGTCAGTGATGGTCAGTCGGCAAATCGCTGAAACTGTCAACCAAGCCATCGCGGCATTGCCCGAGGAGTTACGTACCGCCATTGTGTTGCGGGAAATTGAAGGTATGAGTTATGAGGAAATTGCGGAAAGTATGGGCTGTCCCATTGGAACAGTGCGTTCTCGGATATTCAGAGCCCGGGACGCTATTGCTACGCGCTTGCGTCCCATTCTTGAAAACGAAGACCTTGAGCGTCGCTGGTAAGGAGATAAAGGCATGCATGCGCTGAATAAAACCCAGGAACAGGACGAACAGTTAAGTGCCTGGGAGCTCGCCGTCTCCTCGTGGGTGGATGGCGAAGCTGATATACGTACCGAGGACCTAGATTCGCCCTATGGTAGACAGGTCTGGGATACCTATCACTTAATTGGTGATGTGATGCGTACAGACGGCTTGGCAATTCGGCCCTCAGAACGCTTTTACGCCCGTCTTTCTAAGGCCATTGACGAAGAGCCTACCTTGCTAGCTCCTGCTGCTTCTAGTGGCCGTGCTAAACGCTATACCTTATCGGCGGTAGCGGCTACTGCCGCCTTATTCACCTTGGTGTGGGCAACCATGCCGCAGGTGTTTGATACGCAGCCCAGCGGGGCGGCTACAGAGCTGCTCGCCAGTGCTCACGACGATCGGGTCTGGCACGATTACATTGATGCGCATCGTGATCTGGTCGGGGTTAATCCTATTCGCCAGTTAGCCTTTGATGGTGGGGTGGCGGGACAATGACGCTCATAGGCTTTTATACAGGGATAAGGCGTCCTTATACTTGGGCGGCCTTGTTCACTGCTTTATGCGTTCTGGGCAGTGCTTCAGCACTGGCTCAAGAGCAGCCGCAGGCTCTTAATCTGCCTGTTTTACAGAGCATCCAACAGGCGGCAAGAAATCTGGATTATTCTGGCGTCATTGTTTACTCTCAGGGTAGCAATAGCCAGTCTATGCGTCTGGTGCACGTTATCGACGGTACGGGCGAGCGCGAACGTCTGGAAATACTCGATGGTTCTCCACGTGAGTTTTTACGCCAGAACGATGTCACGCAATGTTTGCTTCCCGAGCAGGAGGTCGTCATTATTGAGCGTCGCTCGACTGAGCGTTTCCCTGCATTTTTATTGGGTCCTTTGCAAAACTTGACAAACTATTACAGCCTCGAAGAGTCAAAGCAGACAGATCGTGTGGCGGGACGGGAGTGCCAAGTTTACGAATTGCATCCTAAGGACGAATGGCGATACGGCTATCGTTTGTGTGCAGACAGTAGTAACCAGTTGCTGTTGCGGCTGGAAACGCTGGGTGCGCAAGGCAATATTATCGACCAGGTAAGCTTTGCATCAGTGGCTTTTGGTGATCAAGTTAATCTGCAGGACTTGCATTCTCCGTGGAAGGCCTCAAATTGGAAAGTAGTAGAGCCTGAGCTTAAAGATGTGGAACTGCTCCAAATGGGCTGGAATATTCATCTGCCACCAGGATTTACAAGTTTAAGTGAAGTTAGGCGCTCTATGCGTGCAGGTCGACAAGCCCATCATATGGTCTTGGCCGACGGGCTCGCCGCCATTTCAGTGTTTCTGGAGGCGGTGCGCGATCTGGACGAGGAAGTAGCAAGCTTGGAAGGTGCCTACCATCGCGGTGCCATGAATATGTTTCGCCAACGTAAGGGTGATTATTTACTGACCACTACAGGCGAGGTGCCCATGGCAACCTTACGATTATTAGCTGAAAAAACTGAATATACACCGCAGTTACGTGCTAATTGACGCACATACAGACAGGAGTTCTCGATGGAGAATAAAAACGTGATCTATAAAGGTTTGATCAAGGCATTAGCTGCGACGGCTACAGGTGTTGTACTGGCCATTGCAGCGCCCGCTCAAACTGTGTTGGCGCAAAATACCTCGGCAGCCGCCGCAATGGGTTTGCCCGATTTCACTCAGGTTGTAGAGCGCACCGAGGGTGGCGTTGTGAATATTCGCACCACAGAATCAGTGCCCGTACGCCGTTCTATGGGTGGTGGCGCGGGTAACGACCCTTATGAAATGTTCCGCTGGTTTTTTGGACCGGACTTCATGCCCCCTGGTGCAGACCCCAGACGTCCGCACGGCCAGACGCCAGCACCTGAGCAACAGGAGCGTACCGTACCACGTGGCGTAGGCTCAGGCTTTATTATTTCCGATGATGGTTATATCCTGACCAATAATCATGTGGTTGCAAATGCCAACGGTATTTTTGTGACCCTGACAGATGGTAAAGAGTATCCTGCCAAAGTCATCGGCACTGACGAGCGCACCGATGTAGCCTTGATTAAAATTGAAGCTAAAGGCCTGCAGGCCCTGACAATTGGTGATTCTAATAGCTTGAAAAAAGGGCAGTGGGTACTAGCGATCGGCTCCCCATTTGGCCTTGAGTCCACTGTGACCTCGGGTATTATCAGTGCCATCAATCGGGATACCGGTGATTACTTGCCTTTCATCCAGACCGATGTGGCGGTTAACCCAGGGAACTCTGGTGGCCCCCTGATCAACCTGAATGGTGAAGTGGTGGGTGTTAACTCGCAGATTGTGTCTCGCAGTGGTGGCTTTATGGGAATTTCTTTGGCTATTCCCATCGATGAAGCCATGCGTGTCGTGGAACAATTAAAAGCGCACGGACGTGTTACCCGCGGTCGTATCGGTGTTCAGATTACGCCTGTCGCTGAAGACGTAGCAAAAGCCCTGGGTCTTAAAGACAGCAAGGGCGCCTTGGTGAGCAGTGTGGAAGAAGAAGGCCCTGCAGCGAAAGCAGGCATACAGTCAGGCGATGTTATTTTGAAATTTGATGGTAAGACCATAGATCAAATGTCTGATTTGCCGCGTATTGTTGGTGGTACTAAACCTGGTTTGAATGCGCCAGTAGAAGTGTGGCGCAAAGGTAAGGCCATGCAGGTTAAAATACAGGTTGAAGAAATGCCTTCCGGCGACTCATCAGCGCCAAGCAGCACCAATGAAGCGCCTGGTGCTAGCACCACAGACGCCTTGGGGCTAACCGTTGAGGCGGTTCCAGAGCAAGAGCTCAAGCGTGCTGGTTTGTCTAGTGCTGTGCGCATTGTGCAAGCCGGTGAGCCTGCATTGGGTGCTGGCTTACAGAACGGAGACTGGATTTTGCGTATTAACGACAGTGATGTTGGTACACTGGATCAGTACTCCAAACTGGTTGCTGGCCTAGATAAATCTAAGCCTGCGGCGGTGTTGGTACTGCGCTCAGGACAGTCGCAGTGGGTGTTGATCACACCAGCTAAATAAAAGTCTGTAAAAAGGCTAAAATAGCGTAAGTCAAAGGGAGCGTCCCGGACGCTCCCTTTTTTGTGTCGCTGTCATAGATTGCATGCAGCGAGATATTCTTTTTTTTTATGGGTCTATGGATCACATCCGCAACTTTTCTATTATTGCCCACATCGATCATGGTAAATCTACACTCGCCGATCGCCTTATTCAGCGCTGTGGTGGCTTAGCTGACCGTGAGATGTCCACTCAGGTGCTGGATTCTATGGACATCGAAAAAGAACGGGGCATCACCATTAAAGCGCAAACGGCTGCGTTGCAGTATCTGGCGCAGGATGGCAAGACCTACAATCTGAACTTGATTGATACTCCAGGTCACGTCGATTTTTCCTACGAGGTTAGCCGCTCTTTATCTGCTTGTGAGGGTGCTTTACTGGTGGTGGACTCATCACAGGGTGTGGAAGCGCAGACCGTGGCGAACTGTTACACCGCCATTGAGCAAGGCGTGGAAGTGATTCCAGTGCTCAATAAAATGGATTTGCCCTCTGCGGATCCCGATGCTGCACGTCAGGAAATCGAAGACGTTATTGGTATTGATGCCAGTGATGCCATCGCTGCTAGTGCGAAAACCGGTTTGGGTATAGACGATATCTTGGAAACGATTGTTGCCAAGGTGCCTGCACCCGTTGGTAAGGTCGACGCCCCTTTGCAAGCACTTATTATTGACTCATGGTTTGATAACTATGTGGGCGTAGTCATGTTGGTACGCATAGTGAATGGGGTTTTACGTCCCAAGGACAAGGTCCTGCTCATGGCTACCCGGGCTACACACTTGGTTGAGCATATTGGTGTGTTCACTCCTAAGTCGGTGAACCGTACAGAGTTATCAGCAGGTGAAGTAGGCTTTGTTATTTCTGGCATCAAAGAGCTGGAGCACGCTAAAGTAGGCGATACGATTACTTTGGCGAGTAAGCCGGCTGAAGTGGCGCTTGAGGGTTTTAAAGATGTGAAGCCTCAGGTATTTGCTGGCCTGTATCCGGTTGAAAGCAGTGAGTATGACCAGTTACGCGATTCGCTCGAAAAATTGAAGCTGAACGATTCCTCACTGATGTTTGAGCCCGAAGTATCTCAAGCATTGGGTTTTGGCTTTCGTTGCGGTTTTCTGGGCTTGTTGCACATGGAGATTGTGCAAGAACGCCTTGAGCGCGAATTTAATATGGACATCATTACCACTGCGCCTTCCGTAGTCTACGAAGTGCAGACTCGCGATGGCGAGGTGCAGATGATTGAAAGTCCGTCGCGTATGCCTGAGGTTGCCCAGATAGAAGATGTGCGTGAGCCCGTAGTTGTGGTTTCTTTGCTAATGCCACAGGACTATGTTGGACCAGTCATGACTTTGTGTACCGCAAAGCGTGGTGTGCAATTGAATATGACGTATCATGGACGGCAGGTTAATTTAACCTATGAAATGCCCCTCGCAGAAATCGTTCTGGATTTTTTTGATCGGCTTAAATCGGTGTCCCGAGGTTACGCCTCTATGGATTACGAATTTAAAGAATACCGTTCAGCAGAGGTCGTTAAAGTGGATGTGCTGATTAACGGTGATCGTGTGGATGCTTTATCCATGATCGTGCACCGCAGTAATGCGCGCTATCGTGGGCGCGAGGTCGTCGCTAAAATGCGCGCCCTGATTCCACGTCAAATGTTCGATATAGCCATTCAGGCGGCCATTGGTGCCGAGGTCATTGCGCGTGAAAACGTGAAAGCCTTGCGCAAGAACGTATTGGCCAAGTGTTACGGTGGCGATATTTCGCGTAAGAAAAAGCTGCTCGAAAAGCAAAAAGCAGGTAAGAAACGCATGAAGCAGGTGGGTAACGTAGAAATTCCCCAAGAGGCGTTCCTGGCTATTTTGCAGGTCGAGGACAAGTGATTTATTGACTCCTAAAGGATGGGGATGAGCTGGGATTTTGCTCTCATTTTATTTGTTTTGCTGTTGATCACCGGCGTGGTCTGGTGTCTGGACAGATTCTCTTTGCGTGCGCGTCGTCTGGCAAAAGCCCAGGCGGCTCGTTCGGCAGTACCGGATCTGGCGGGTATTGACCAAGCAGAAACAGAGCGTATGCGTCAGGAAGCCTACGATAGGGCGATACGTATGCCTTGGTGGGTAGAGTACGGGGTTAGCTTTTTTCCTGTCATACTCTTTGTCTTTTTGCTGCGCTCGTTTGTTGTAGAGCCGTTTCGCATTCCTTCCGGATCAATGCTGCCCACCTTGCAAAATGGTGACCTGATACTGGTCAATAAATTCGATTATGGGCTGCGTTTGCCCATACTTGGTACCAAAATAATTCCCTTGGGTTCGCCCGAGCGGGGTGATGCAATTGTGTTTAAGTACCCGGTTGAACCTGAGCTCGATTACATCAAGCGTGTGGTGGGCTTGCCCGGTGATATCATTGAATACAGGAATAAAATTCTGTCCATCAATGGCGAGCGGGTACCGCAGATACGTAATGGTGATTATTACGAGCCAGACCGTACTATGTACATAGGGCGATACCTCGAAGAGTTGGGTCAGACCCAGCACAATATTTTGTTGAACCCTTCTGCCGCGCAAACCTTAATGCCTATCGTGTCATTTCCAGATCGTGAGGCCTGTCAGTATTATCCAGATGGCCTAAGTTGTACTGTGCCAGCGGGGCATTACTTTGTAATGGGCGATAACCGTGACAATAGTCTGGACAGCCGCTATTGGGGCTTTGTGCCCGACGAGAATATCGTTGGACGCGCCTTCTTTATCTGGATGAACTTTCGCGAATTAGGACGTATAGGGCGCTTTCACTGATGAAACGTCTTGATTTACTTGAGGCCGTGCTCGGCCACACTTTTAATGATAGTGCCCTGCTTGAGCAGGCACTTACGCATCGCAGTCATAGCTCGCGTCATAACGAGCGCTTAGAGTTTCTGGGTGACTCGGTGCTAAATTTTGTTGTTGCTTCTTTGTTGTATCAACGCTTTGATCGCGTCGATGAGGGAGATCTGTCGCGCTTGCGTGCTAATCTGGTCAGGCAAGCTGCCTTGGCCGACATCGCTCAGCGGCTCAACTTATCGGACTATTTGCGTTTGGGCGAAGGCGAGTTAAAAAGCGGTGGCTTTCGACGACCTTCTATATTGGCTGATGCCTTGGAAGCGATTTTTGCAGCTGTGTTTTTAGATGCAGGCTTTGAGGCGGCGCAAAAGGTCGTTAGCAAACAGTACGAGTCCTTGCTCACTGACGTTGATCCCAAAACCTTGGGCAAAGACCCTAAAACCTTGTTGCAAGAGCTATTGCAAGGCCGTAAGCTTGATTTGCCTGTTTACACAGTCGTGGCTACTCATGGCGCGGCACACGATCAGATGTTTGATATTGAATGTCACATCGCCAAGCTGGATATTTTAGTTCGTGCCAGCGGTACTAGCCGTCGTGCCGCCGAGCAGTCTGCAGCCACTCAAGCTATTGTTGAATTAGAGACTCGTTTTCCGGCCAGGGCTGGTCGACAGTCCCGCCAACGTCGTTCGGCACAATTGCGTTTACCCGTTGCGGTACCCCAGGAGAATTCTCGTTGAGTCAGTCATTTCGTTGTGGTTTTGTTGCGATAGTAGGGCGCCCCAATGTGGGCAAATCTACCCTGGCTAATGCCTTGATTGGTAGCAAAATCTCTATTGTCTCTCGTAAAGCTCAAACCACGCGGCACCGTATTAATAGTGTCTTAACACGTGAGCACGAACAAATCATTTTTGTAGACACGCCTGGATTTCAGACTCAGCATGGCGGTGCCATGAACCGTATGATGAATCGGGTAGTCACACAGGCTTTGACGGAAGTCGATGTGGTCTTGCACGTTGTGGAAGCGGGCAAGTGGTCTGCGGCAGATGAAAAACTGCTGGAGATCTTACCTAAGGCAGGCAAGACTATCTTGGTCATCAATAAGGTCGATGCTTTAAAAAGCAAAAATGATCTCTTGCCTTATATTGCACGCTTGAGTGCGTTATTTCCGTATGCCACGGTAGTGCCTGTAAGTGCCGCGCGTAAAGTTCAGTTGGACCTGCTGCTTGATCAGATTGCCGAACACTTGCCTGAGGGTGAGGCCATGTTCGATGAGGACACTATTACAGATCGTTCTGTGCGTTTTATCGCTGCCGAAACCTTGCGTGAAAAGGTATTCCGTCTGGTGGGTGATGAGCTGCCCTATGGTTGTACCGTAGTGATAGAGCAATGGGAAGAGAACGAACAAGGTGCGCGTATTGCTGCCTGTATTTTGGTCGAGCGTGATAGCCACCGTCCTATATTGCTGGGCGCCAAAGGTATGCATATGAAACGCATCGCTACAGAGGCCCGTCAGGATATCGCCAAGCTATTGGATAAGCCTGTCTATTTGGACGTGTACATTAAGGTTCGTAAAGGGTGGTCCGATCGCGAGTCCGCTCTACGCGAACTGGGTTATGAGTAAACCACGAGTCCGAGTACAGGAAGTCTCTGGATTTATCCTGCATAGCAGCGCTTGGCGAGAAACATCGCTGCTATGCCAAAGTTTTACCCGCGAGTACGGCATAGTGCCTTTGCTGGCCAAAGGTGCTAAGCGCCCCCATTCTGTTTTGCGTCCGGTTTTATCTGTTTTTCAGCCTTTATTATTAAGCTGGACGGGGGCTAATGAGGTCAAAACACTGACTCGGGCAGAATGTCATGGTATACGCGCGCTACGTGGCACCGCTTGGATGTCTGCGTGGTATATGAATGAATTATTGATCCGGCTCTTGCCGCGTGAAGACCCCCATCCCGCGCTATTTGATGCGTATGACGCCGCGTTGCAGGATCTTGCGCATTTGCCGCGTACGCCGGTAGCTTGGGCATTGCGGCGTTTCGAATGGATACTTCTGGCAGAAACAGGCTATGGCTTTGATGAGCCTACCCCGAGTTTTGATGACCCAGAGCTGGAACCTGCTTTGCGGGTCAAGCTTAGAGAGCGTTTAAATAGTCTGTTAGGTCGTCCCTTGCATACCCGCACGGTATTAATGCAATTACAACGTTATTAAATTTCGTTTTGGTTTTCCCGCGTTTATATGTCATCACCTGCTTCGGTCTTGGTTCTGGACACTTGTGTTCTATTGTCTAATGTACTGCGTCGTTTGTTATTACAAATGGCGGCGCAGTCTTGCTTTAAGCCGGTGTGGAGTGCGGTGATTGCTGATGAATGGCAGCGTAATGCGCGCAAGCTGTGGAAGTACTTTCCACAAAGCATACAGGAACAGTGGGCCGAGCTGGAAAAGGCGTTTCCACACGCCAATTTAGGGGTAGTAGAGCAATATAAGCAAGGTTTGCAGTATAGCGACCCTAAGGATTGGCATGTGATTGCGGCTGCACGGGCAGCGCAACAGCAGTGGCCTGATTTACAAGTGGGTATCCTGACTCGAAACATAAAAGATTTCAATCGTTCGGAACTACGCCGCCTGGGTGTGCATTTATACGAACCAGATGATTACTTGCACCGCTTGGCACTAGAGTCACCTTTACTCATGACGCAGCTCTTAAATCAGTTGCCCACTATGATGGTCACGCCTGAAGCGCAGGCAATGCCTACCTATGAATTATTACGACGCGACCGCCTATATCGCCTAGCGCAGTTTTATCAGAAGCAGGAGGAGAGGGTATGAAGCAAGGTGTGCTGTTGGCTGTATTGGCCTCCGCCTTGTTCGCCTTACTGTATTATTATTCGGCAATCGTGCCCGCTTTGAGTGGGGAAGATATATTCGCTTGGCGTGTATTGCTGGGCCTTCCTACTGCAGCCGTGATTATCACGCGTACCCGTCGCTGGCGTGAAGTGTTATGGGTACAACGGCGTATGCTTAATACGCCGGGTTTGTTTTTTCTACTTGCTTTGGCGGCAGCCTTGGTGGGTGTGCAAATGTGGCTGTTCGTATGGGCCCCTATCCATCAACGGGGTCTAGATGTATCCATGGGCTATTTTTTGCTGCCTTTAGCCATGGTGGTGGTGGGTGCCGTATGCTACAAAGAAAAACTTAGCCAGATGCAAAAAATAGCAGTTGCGTTTGCCACTGTTGGCGTCGCGCACGAATTATGGCGTGTAGGGGGCTTATCCTGGGTAACAGCCGTGGTTGTACTTGGATATCCGCCTTACTTTATGCTTAGGCGCTACTTACGTGTTAGTTCTATTAGTTCGCTTTGGTTTGATTTTTGTTTTTTATCCATCCCGGCCTGCTGGATACTCTTGGGGCGCCAACCGTCCACCGTGAGTATTTTCTGGGATCATCTTAGCTTGCTGCTGCACGTGCCTTTATTGGGTATTATTAGCTCAGTTGCCCTGGTGTGTTATTTCGCCTCCAGTCGTTTACTTCCCTTGGGCTTGTTTGGCATATTAGGCTACGTAGAGCCCGTGTTGCTGTTCTGGGTGGCTTTTTTATTGCTGGACGAACCCATTAGTGGTGCCCAGTGGTTTACCTATGTACCCATCTGGATTGCGGTAGTGTGTGTGACATTCGAGGGACTGCGCAATTGGTATTACTCGCGTCAGGCCAGTCATGACTATACTACTGGTGCGTAGACCTCAAAATGCAGGCTGCCAAGTTTAAGGCATGCCACCTTAGGTGGCAGCCTGGTTCTCGTTTGCTGTGTTGCCCAGTAAGGATTGGGTCTATTTAGGTGGGGTAGCCTGGTTTACTATTTTCTTGCAGCAGGCTAGCTTGTGTAACGATCTGTCCGGGTCTGACGTCTTCCGTAATCCAGACATTACCACCAATAATACAGCCTTGCCCCAGGGTAACTCGTCCTAGTATGGTCGCCCCGGCATAGATGACCACATCGTCCTGCACGATAGGGTGTCGAGCCTGGCCTTTTTCCAGGTGCCCTTGCTCATCTTTGACAAAACGCTTTGCACCCAAGGTAACGGCTTGATATATGCGGACGCGCTTGCCAATAATGGCGGTCTCGCCTATGACGACGCCTGTGCCATGATCAATAAAAAAAGCTTCTGAAATGCGTGCGCCCGGATGTATGTCTATACCTGTTTGCGAATGGGCTGATTCGGCAATAATGCGCGCCAGCACAGGAAGCTCTAGAGTGTAGAGTATGTGTGCAATCCTATGATGGATCATGGCTAAAATGCCAGGATAGCAAAGCAGTACCTCGTCGACGTTGCGTGCCGCTGGGTCCCCTTGGTAGGCGGCTAGTACATCCATGTCTAGAGTGCGTCGTAGCTCTGGTAGCATCTCTGAGAAGGTGCGTATCGAGTCCATGGCTCGCTGACGTACTTTGCAAGTTTGTTGCTCGGCACCCAAGCTGTGGTGGCTAAATTCTATGCAGGCTTGGTCAATCAAGGCATTAAGTGCTTTGCTCAAGGTGTAGCCTACGTAATAGTCCTCATTTTCACGCCGCAGCTCGGGGCTACCTAAGCGCATAGGAAAGAGCACGCCTTTAAGCTGTTCCAGTATTGCTGTTAAGGCTATGCGTGAAGGGAACTCGCGGCCTTCTGTTTCACGCAGACGGTGCTGGGCCAAGCGCCAGTCTTCACGGGCAAGCTTTAGGCCGTTGACTATATGGGAAATATCGAAATGGTTCATGCAGCATAATCTATGATTGTTCTGGGGGCACGGCTGATCTGCGTTAGGGCTTGATCAAGCCTTAGTATGCTAGTTAGTTTACCGTACCGTCGACTGATCTGGCAGTCGCTTGCTTGAGAAGTCACAGGCAGAAAAAAACCTGGTGACGACGTATCGTTACCAGGTGCAAAATACGACGGGGTTAGGGTCGTAGGGGATAGCCTGCCGTAGCAGGCCTGCATTAATCGCGGCTTGTTAGGCCTAACAACATCAGCAGATTGCTGAAAATGTTGTAAACATCAAGATAGATAGCGAGTGTGGCGGAAATATAATTGGTTTCACCACCGTTAATAACGCGCTGCAGATCTACCAGTAAAAAGGCAGAAAAAATACCGATAGCCATGACGGATATGGTTAGCATCAGGGCGGGTAACTGCAGAAAGATATTCGCTAAGGCCACCACTAGCAAAATGATTGCGCCGACAAACAGGAATTTCTGCATGCCGGTAAAGTCGCGTTTCGTAGTGCTTGCGACCGTGGCCATGGCACCAAATACGGCAGCCGTACCGCCAAAAGCCAGCATGACCAGTTGGGCGCCATTGCCCATGCCCAGCACAAAGCCCAGGACGCGGGAGAGCATAATACCCATAAAGAAGGTAAAAGCCATTAAAAAGGCAATACCACTGGAATTGTTTTTGTTACGCTCAACCAAGAACATAAGACCGAAGGCGCCGGCCAAGAAAATGATGGCGCTCATACCTGGACTGCCGCCCATGATACGGTTAATGCCGGTTTGCAGGCCTAGTACGGCACCTAAAATGGTAGGCACCATGGACAAGGCAAGTAGCCAGTAGGTGTTGCGTAGGACGCGATTGCGGGCTACCAGCGACTGGGAGCCGATGTGATTGCTCTGCTCGTGCAGGCTGGGTCGAAATTCGCTCATGATAAATCCTTGGCAAGAAAAATAATCTGCACAGTAAGCATAACTGACAACTAGCTGAATAATCAAGTTATTAAAACTATTTTTAGCTCGCCTTAGTGTTCGCGTAAATCGTGCGAGTGTAGCTCACATTGTGCATTTTGGTAGATGCGCCAGCGCTCTCGCGCTGCGCGCTTATCGCTTTCGCGCTCGGACACCAGCTCAAGTATCCGGCTAAATTGCTCAAATCCAGGTGGGCAGTGTTCATCTAGATTCAAGAGCCAGACCTCGGGGGTGTGCGGCACAGGGGCCTGGTGCGTGAGCAGCACAGGCGTTTGAGCCGCTAAGGGGTCATCAGCCAGTAGATGCGGCACAAAAGCTTGTGGCTCAAAGCCCCATAGCAGCCGGTCGAAGCGGTGAAGCTGACGTGTATCGGACAAATATATTTGCAGTTGGCGACCCGCTTCGTAGTGCTTACGCACGACCTCGCAGGCCTTGCGTAAGCGATCTGTGGCGCCGAATGCAAAATCGACTCGAGTCATTTATTTGATCTGATCAAGCACGAACTGAGTCAATAGCGGTACAGGACGGCCGGTAGCACCTTTGTCTTTACCACTGCGCCACGCGGTACCCGCTATATCCAGGTGCGCCCAGCGGTATGCCTTGGTAAAACGAGCCAAGAAGCAAGCTGCTGTGACAGAGCCGCCTGGCATGCCACCAATGTTTGCCATATCAGCAAAGTTAGAGCGCAGTTGTTCTTGATAGGCGTCTTCCAAGGGCATGCGCCACGCGGTATCGCCTGTTTGGCGGCCTGCACGTAGCAAGGCATCAGCCAATTCCTCATCCTGACTAAACAGGCCTGTGTTCACGTGGCCCAGCGCAACGACGCAAGCACCGGTCAGGGTGGCAATATCGACCACAGCAGCGGGCTTAAAGCGCTCTACGTAGGTCAGGGCATCGCACAGTACCAAGCGGCCCTCAGCATCAGTATTCAGAATTTCTATGGTTTGTCCTGACATGCTTGTTACGACATCGCCGGGCTTGTTGGCCTTACCACTTGGCATGTTTTCGCATGCAGCGATCACACCGATTACTTCTTGCTCTGGGGCCAGCTCGGCAATAGCACGCAAGGTGCCCAGTACACTGGCTGCGCCACCCATATCGTATTTCATCTCGTCCATATTGGCCGATGGCTTGATGGAGATACCACCTGAGTCAAAGGTGAGACCTTTACCTACCAGTACGATGGGGCCTGCGTTGGTGTCAGCTTTTTTGCTTTTGCTAGCCGCAGCCGGGGTGTATTTCAAAATGATGAATACAGGGGGTTCTTCTGAGCCACGGGCCACAGAGAGGAAAGAATTCATTTTGAGCGCTTCTAGCTGTTTTCGCTCCAGCACCTCAACTTTCAGTGTTTTGAATTCTTTAGCCAGTTCCTTGGCAGTTTTGGCGAGATGGCTGGGAGTGCAGATATTGGGTGGCAGGTCAGCCAAAGTACGGGCCAGATTACTGCCTGTGCCGACGGCTTGGCCTTCAGCCAATCCGTCACGCGCTTCAGTCTGTTGTGTGCGAGGCACCCAGCTAAGCCATTTTTTCAGTTTGGCTTCTGGAGCGGGGTCGCTTAGCGTGGCGGTGTAACGATACAAGGCTTGGGTTACGCTGAAAGCCGCATTACGGCAGCGTTCGCGTAAGGTGCTGGCTTCGATATGCGTGCTGGCCAAGGCCGACACGGCCTCGTTCAGCTCGCTTTGTATGCAGTATTTGGCAAACTGGGTCTCGGCTTCTTTGTGTTGTTTGGTTTTATATTCCTCTTGTGAGCCTAAGCCGACTAAAATGACTCGTTCAGCCTTAATACCTGGTAAAGAGCGTAGTACCAGGTGTGTATTGGGTTTGGCTTTGAACTCTTTTTTGATGACTGCGCTAAGCATGCCATCCGAGGCACGATCCAGTATTTCGGCGGCTGCGCTTAGTACGCCGTCAGTAAATACGCCAACAGCTAAGGCAGTGGTTTTGATTTGATGCAAAGAGACTGAAGTCTGTGTGCTAAATTCCATGCTATGTATCCTTAGGTTCACAAGTTTCGTTTTCATTATCCCGTCCATTGTCTCATGTCTCTATTCAAACGGTCAGCAGTCTCGGAAATTCTTAGCCATGCCGGTGTGGTGCTATCCACTTTACTGGTGGTCTGGCTTAGCGTACTGCTAGTGCGACTTCTTGGTGAAGCGGCCAATGGCAATATAGGACCTGACGTGGTGTTGGGATTGGCTGCCTTTTCAAGTGTGACAGCCCTGCCTATCATTTTATCTGTTTCTTTATTCATTGCCGTGCTAACCACAGTGACGCGCAGTTTTAAGGATTCTGAAATGGTGGTGTGGTTTGCCAGTGGTTTGTCGCTACGCGATTGGCTCAGTCCGGTTTTGCGTTGTAGCTTCCCGATTGTTGTCCTTATCGCCGCACTGACCCTTTTTCTATCGCCTTGGTCGTACCGGCAGATTGATGAATACAGGCAGTTGTTTGAGCAACGCTCAGACCTAAGTAAGGTGACTGCCGGGCAATTTATCGAGTCTAACCAGGGGGAACGTGTCTTTTATGCGGACAGTCCTCAGGAAGAGGGCGAAGAGCTGAGTAATGTCGTGGCACGTGTCATTGATCCTGAGTGGCTTAGCGTGGTGACTGCACGTAGCGCGCGCCTGCAAGAGGAAGAAAACGGAGACCGCTTTTTGGTGCTTTCCGAGGGGCAGCGCTACGACCTCAAACCAGGGGAAACAGAGTTCAGGGTGGTTAACTTTGATCGCTACGGCTTACGTCTAGAAAGCCGTGACGGCGGGGAAACCGCCGAAACAATCCGGCAGCGCGCCGAACAGCAGATTAAGGCCAGGCAAACTGTTGCGCTCTTTGGGGACCAGACGCGAGAGGCCAAAGCGCAAATTATGTGGCGTCTTGCTTTGCCCATTGCAGCATTGAACCTAGCTTTAATGGCTATCCCCTTAGGGGCGGTCAATCCCCGTCTAGGACGTTCAGGGAATATCCTTACCGCAGGCTTAATCGCTTTGCTCTATATGAATCTGATCAACTTGTCGCGTGGCTGGATTGCACGTGGTCAATTAGATTTTGAAGTAGGCGTATGGCTAGTACACGCCGTGTTTTTGCTCGCCGTCATTGTTTTAATGTGGTTACGATTGCGTGTGCGGGCACCTAAACAGCAATAGAAGGCTGCGCTGATGGATTCAGTGCGTGGTGCTGTGTCTGGATATGTGTTTTTAGGTAATCCCACAGTAATAGAGCACGGGTAGTGTGGCGTAACTCTTCGTGGCAGTACATCCAGAAATGCCGATTCAAGCTAATTTCTTGGCTTAGTACAGGTACCAGTCTGGGGTCTGTGCGTGCCAAAAAATAAGGGAGTACAGCCAGCCCCTGTGCTTGTAATACAGCCTGGTATTGCGTAATAACACTGGTACAGCGTAGGCGTATATCTTGAGGACGTATCCACTCGTCCAGATACTTCAAGCTTTCGCTAAACAGCAGATCGTCTACATAAGCAATGAAGGTATGGCCGGCTAATTGTTGTGCAGTTTTAATCGGTGGGTGAGCCTGCAGGTAATCATGATGTGCATAGATTCCCAATGCATAATTACATAAGCGCGTGCACCAGTAAGGTCCGCGTTCTGGCCGTTCCAGTGCAATGGCAATGTCAGCCTCGCGACGCGGCAGACTGATGTGGCGTGGCATGGTGAGGATATCTAAGGTGATCTCTGGATGCAGGGCTTGAAACTGCGTGAGTAAAGGGGTGATCACGTAAGTGCCGAATCCTTCGGTGCAGGCCAGTCGTAGGTGACCAGAGATTTGATGCGCCTGAGCATTCATGGCTTCTTGCGTAGCATGCAGACTGATTTCTATGGGTTCTAAGCGTTCAAATAAAGTCAGGCCTTCTGCCGTTAAGGTATAGCCTGAAACCGTGGATTTATTAAACAAGAGCAAACCCAGGCTTTGTTCTAGGGCCTGAATACGGCGTGCTACGGTACTGTGCTGTACCCCTAGGCGAGTTGCTGCAGCACTGATGCGTTGATAGCGTGCCACTTCCATAAAATAGCGCAAGTTATCCCAATCCATGCTGTTCCTTGATCGATTGCGCACAAGTCTTGTGCAAATAAGGTCATAGTAATTTACCAGACAGCTCACTACACTCAAGAAGAACCCTGAGATTGTGGTGTCATGACCGCCTGCTCAGGATACGCTCACAGTCATGAATCGATAGTTGGAGACAAATAATGAGTCAAGTAGAACGCATTCCTATGCTTGTAGGAGGCCAGCGTGTGCAATCCAAGACCACAGATTGGCGTGAAGTGCTGAATCCAGCCACTCAGGAGTGTCTGGCCTTGGTGCCATTTTGTACCCAGGATGAACTTAATGCCGTTGTGGCAGATGCGAAGCAAGCTTTTCAAAGCTGGCGCCATTCTAGCCAAGGTGCGCGCATGCGTGTCATGCTGAACCTGCAGCGTTTAGTGCGTGAGCGCAGTGCTGAGCTGGCAGAAGCCATTACGCGTGAGCATGGCAAGACCTTACCGGATGCAGAGGGTGAGGTGGGACGAGGCCTAGAGGTGATTGAGCATGCTTGCTCTATCGTATCGCTGCAATTGGGTGAATATGCTGAGAATGCGGCCAGTGGTATTGATGTGTACACCTTGATTCAGCCACTGGGTGTGTGCGCGGGTATCACGGCCTTTAACTTTCCCGTTATGTTGCCATGCTTTATGTTCCCCTTAGCGGTGGCCACGGGTAATACTTTTGTCTTGAAGCCATCCGAGCAAGATCCCAGCGCGAGTTTGCTGATGGCCGAGCTGGCCTTGGAAGCAGGATTGCCCCCAGGCGTGTTGAACGTGATCCATGGCGGTGCGGATATTGCAAATGGACTGTGTGAGCACCCTGATATTCAGGCGATTTCATTCATAGGTTCTACGCATGTGGGAACAGAGATTTATCGACGTGCTTCTAATGCGGGTAAACGTTGCCAATCCATGATGGGGGCCAAGAATCATTGTGTGATCATGCCCGACGTAGACAAAGAGGTGGCTATTAATCAATTGCTGGGAGCAGCGTTTGGGGCTGCTGGTCAGCGTTGCATGGCCCTATCGGTGGCCGTATTGGTAGGTGACTCAGCAAAATGGATCCCCGAACTGGTAGAGCGTGCGGGCACGTTGAAGGTTAATGCTGGTGTGGACAGAGAGGCAGATCTGGGGCCACTGGTGTCGCCCCAGGCGCGTCAGCGGGTTGAGGGCTTGATTGAGTCTGGAGTTCAAGAAGGAGCAGAGCTGCTGCTTGATGGCCGTAATATCAAAGTGGCTGGCTATGAGCAGGGCAACTTTGTTGGGCCTACCGTGTTTTCTGCAGTGAAGCCAGAAATGCGTATTTATGCTGAAGAAATTTTTGGACCCGTGTTGCTACTCGTGCAAGTGGAAACGATTGAGGAAGCGGTGGCTTTCATTAATGCGAATCCGAATGGCAATGGTGTGTCAATTTTCACTCAGGATGGTGGGGTGGCACGTTACTTCCAGCACGAAATTGATGTGGGGCAAATTGGTATTAATATACCTATCCCAGTGCCAGTGGCCTGGTTCAGCTTTACAGGCTCTCGCGCGTCCAAACTGGGCGACTTAGGTCCTAATGGCAAGCAGGCAATTAGCTTCTGGACACAAACCAAAACAGTGACTGCGCGTTGGCAAGCCCATGCTCGTAGCCTGAATACAACGATCAGCATGAAGTAAAATAGAATGCTAAGCATATAACTATTTATAATAAGCTGGCTGTTCTTTATTACATATAATGGCTTTATACATGGGGCTTTTATATGAATCTTCAGCAATTTCGTTTCGTTCGTGAGACCATCCGCCGCAACTTCAATTTGACTGAGGCGGCGCGGTCTCTTTACACCTCTCAGCCTGGCGTGTCCAAGGCAATCATTGAGTTCGAAGATGAGCTTGGTATTAAAATCTTTGAGCGTCATGGTAAACGTATCAAAGGTCTGACACGGCCTGGTGAAGCTGTGGCAGAAGTGATCGACCGCATCATGCGGGAAGTCGATAATCTAAAGCGTGTTAGCGATGATTTCGCTCGTCGCGACGAAGGTTCTTTGGTGATTGCATGTACGCATGCTCAGGCTCGTTATTTACTGCCACGGGTGATACCCGAGTTTCGCCGTCGTTTTCCTAAAGTACATATGTCATTAGCAGAGGGTAATCCTCCGGCCTTGGCACAAATGTTGTTGCACGAGCAGGCGGATGTAGCGATTGCTACAGAAACCTTGGCCTTGACCCCAGGTTTACTGGCTTTGCCGGTGTACTCCTGGGAGCACACCGTAGTGGTACGTCCCGATCATCCCTTGGCTGATCAGCCCTCGAATAAGCCTTTATCCATTGATACCCTGGCTCAATATCCTATCGTCACGTACGACCATGCTTTTTCCGGGCGTCGTTCTATTGATGAGGCATTCGCAGCCGAAAACATCACGCCCGATATTGTGCTTGAAGCGATTGATGCCGATGTTATCAAAACCTATGTGGATGTGGGCCTGGGAATCGGCATTATTGCCGGGGTGGCGTTTGACCCCAGACGTGATAAGGGCTTGGTAGGCTTACCAGTGGGCCATTTATTTGGTACGCACCATACCCGTGTAGCCGTGAAAGCAGGAGCCTTTTTGCGAGATTATATTTACGTCTTGCTAGAAATGCTGGCGCCTGCGCTGACGCGCGAAGTGGTGCAGAACGCACTTGAGGATAGCCAGACTTAAAGCTTTTTTCACAACGTAGTTAAAAACAGCCACCTTTTTGTCAGCAGAAATGTGGCTGTTTTTGTATAAGACTAGCGCTAAACCGATGCTCTTGAGCATGAGTGACAAAGCTGTTGTTGACAACGATAATAAGAATGATTATCGTTAAGGCGAATTATAACTGTGTGGAGTCTCTATGTCTCAATTCATTAGTGCTGTTGTTGTGGGAGCTGATCGCTTGGGGAATATTCCTGATCTGCTTAAAGGTCACAATATCAAGATTAAGCACCATATTAGTGGCCGTGATCCGGCGCATCAAAAAAAGACCTTGCAACTTCCTTCAGGGACAGATGTGCTGATTTTGCTGACAGATTTTCTGGGGCATAACGTCATGAAAACGTTTCGTGCCGCTGCGCAACGATCTGGCGTACAGGTAATGGCCTGCAGGCGGTCAGTATGTAGTATTAAGCAAGCTTTATTGCAAAGTGGTTTTTGTGAAACGTGTCCTCTGAAAAATCAACACATGGGGCATTAAGACTCGAGGACAGTTGCATGCAATTAATAGCTGAGGACTGTGTGGGGTACATTGCTTTGACACAGTCTGCTCCGATCGTAGGGGCGTATAAAAAACAAAAGCGCAAACGGTAATACGTTTGCGCTTTTTTTGTACAGTGCCGTTACCGCTTATTTTTTACTACGTAAGCGTGGCTGGTCGGCGTTGCCTTCAGGCGTATTGGCGGCTAGGCGACGAGCACCGTTGTAGCGTTTTTTCCAGTAGTTGGTCTGCATGCTCTCTACGCGTACAACCGCTCCGCTTCTGGGGGAGTGTACAAACTTACCTTCACCCAAATAAATACCCACGTGTGAAAAACGACGACCTAGTGTATTGAAGAATACTAAATCGCCTTTTTGTAACTCCGCTTGAGCAATAGACTCGCCCGCTTTGGCCAAATCAGCCGAGGTGCGTGGTAGTTTCAGTCCTAAGGATTTTTCAGCGGCGTAATTCACTAAGCCACTGCAATCAAAGCCAGTGCTAGGCGTATCGCCACCAAGACGGTATTTCACACCAAGAAAGGACAGTGCGGTGTTTGCAAAGCCAAGGCCATCGGTTTGTGGCGGCCTGGAGACTGTTTCGCTTTGATGACGGCGAGAGTTGGGCTGAATGCGTATGATGTCACTGTCGTGACGTCTGGCCAGTAACGCCGCTAGAGGGTCGGACTCTATATTGAAGTCGTATTGATATTCAAAATCGGCATCAAGCTCGGCCAGTTCTGTATCAAGGAGTAAGGACGATTGTTGGCTTCCGGTACTGGCGCAGCCCGCCAGAACAAAGACGGTGGTCAGTAAGCTGAGAGACAGCTTGTGCTGGCATAGTCTATGTAAAAGAGAAAAACCAGACAGAGGATGTGGTGGTGGCATGATTCCAGACTTTTTAAGAGTTTGGGGCTTATGTCAACCCAACCATGATGCCAATCAAGACTGTAAACAGTTTTATATAGGTATCAAGGCTGAAATACTAGGTTTAAAGCCTATATTTGTGTAAGCAGACTCGAATAGTTGAAAAGTGTACCGGATGAGTTCACGGAGGTAAAGCCTTACATGCCATTAATTTACTATATATTAAGGTATGATTTGGCGCGTCGCCTACGACGCGTCCTTATTTTGGTAGCGTAAGCATCCGTTCGAATGCAGGGCGTTAAGGTGGTGAATGCTGGCCTAAAGGAAGCTAAGGTATGTACAGAATAGGGGATAGGTTTAGACATAGCCTGAATGCGGGAGTCCGCTTGCGCGAGTTATGGGCTTGGGCTATGTATGATTTTGCGAACTCCGGTTACACCACGGTGATTCTGACTAGCGTATACAGCGCCTATTTTGTGGGTGTGATAGCAGCCGGTAAGGATTGGGCAACTTTAGCTTGGACTGTTTGCCTGTCTTGCTCCTATTTTTGCATCATGGTAACCATGCCGGGCTTGGGGAGTTGGGCCGATGCACGCGCGCGCAAACGTCGTCTTTTATTTACGAGCACTTTGTTATGTGTTGGGGCGACGGCCATGCTGTTTTTCGTGCGTCCCGGCAGTATCGGTTTGGCTCTGGTGTGTATTTTATTGTCGAACTACGCCTACTGTGTGGGCGAAGCCTTGATTGCGGCCTTCTTGCCTGAATTGGCTAAGCCGGAAGCCTTAGGGCGAGTCTCGGGGTGGGGGTGGGGCTTTGGTTATTTTGGTGGCATGTTAACGCTGGGACTGTCCTTGTTTTTGCTACTTCATACTACCGAGCTGGGATGGTCCGCCGAACAGTATGTGCCCTGGATTGCCGTCTTGACGGCCTTTTTGTTTGCCTTGGCGGCTATCCCGGCGTTTGTGTGCTTGCGTGAGCGTACGCAAGCCAATCAACGCGATATTGGGGGAGTATTCGCCCGTTTGCGCCTGTCTTTACGGGATGTGCAGCAAAATTTTCCCGACTTTCGTACGCTTTTATTGTGTGGCGCCTTTTATCAGGCAGGGATTGCCGTGGTCGTCACTCTTTCGGCTGTATATGCCAGTGAGGCCATGGGCTTTACGATGGCTCAAACCATGATGCTGATTTTTACCGTCAATATTGCGGCGGCACTGGGCGCAATCAGTTTTGGGCATATTCAGGATCGTGTGGGGCATAAGCGTGCTCTAGCCATGACACTGCTAGGCTGGTTGCTCATGATAGCGATCGCGGTGAGCTCGCGTACGATTACTGCGTTCTGGCTAGCGGCAGCAGTGGCAGGCTTGTGTATTGGTAGTAGTCAGACAGCTGGACGAGCCATGGTTGGCCTGTTAGCGCCGTCTGATCGCCTAGCGGAGTTTTTTGGCCTGTGGGCGTTTGCTGTTCAATTGGCCGCTATCTGTGGCCCTTTGTCTTATGGCGTGGTCGTCTGGCTAACAGCAGGCAATCATAGGCTGGCTTTACTGTGCACGGCTTTGTTTTTCTTGTGTGGGCTGCTGGTGTTAAGCCGCTTGAATTTTGAGCGCGGTGTACAGGCCAAAGAGGCGCACAGCCCAGCACTGGTGTAATGGTTTGCCAGTTTGTCCACAGAGTGAAGCCTTTGCTTTAGCTTAATTATTTTTCCTGTAGTATCACTGCTAGCCCCAATCGTGTGAGGACGCTGGGGCTTTGTTGTTTGTGTACTTGTGGAGATATCTTGCAGACTGATATGGATAAAGCCGCTTTGGGGCTAATGGGCTTGGTGATTGTCATCTGGAGCCTAAGTTGGGTGGCGATGAAGTATGTGGGTAACTATGTGGGGCCTATCGATATGGTCGCCATACGCTATGTCTTTGCCTTCGTCTTTCTGGCGCTTGTGCAGCGTAGCAGAGGGCAACGCCTGCGGCCCACCCCTTGGTTACTAAGTTTGGCAGTAGCGTTGTTTCAAAGTGTGGGTTTTCAGATTCTGGTGCAGTTTGCTTTGATGTATGGTGCCGCAGGGCGCACATCTGCATTGGCCTATACGATGCCTTTTTGGATTTTACTGTTTTCCTGGGTCATGTTGGATGAAAAACCTCAGGCCAAGCACTGGTGGGGAATGTCAGTGGCTATGGTCGGCTTATTTTTGATTCTGGAACCCTGGAAAGGTTTGGGTGGTATGTTTGGTTCGGCCTTGGCCGTATTAGGGGGTGTTTTCTGGGGGTTCGGAGCGACCTGTTCGCGTCTATTGTTTCAGCGCCACCGTGTTGATTTGCTTAATGCCACAGTGTGGCAGTGCTTCTTAGGCATGCTGATTACTGTCCCGCTTAGTTTGCTTGTGCAGCAACAAACTATGGTGTTTAACTGGGAGGTCTTGCTTGGCTTACTCTATTTGGGGGCGATCGCTACAGGCGCGGGCTGGCTAGTGTGGATGGATGTGCTACGTCGAGTCAGGGCGAGCGTTGCGGGCATGTCGAGTCTGGGTGTTCCCGTATGTGCCGTGTTTTTTGCTTGGGTATTTCTTGATGAGATGCCTACGCAGTTCGAGTTTGCAGGAATTGCTCTGGTCATGGCGGGCTTGTTATTGATTAATCGCCCAAGCAAAGCTTAGGTAGATACACATTGCCCGCCTAATAGGCGGGCAATGTGTACCGCAAGGCAGTGGATAAGCCTTACATACCGTTGTAAACGGGACCTTCGCCACCTTGAGGGGGCACCCAAACAATGTTTTGCGTTGGGTCTTTGATGTCACAGGTTTTACAGTGCACGCAGTTTTGTGCATTGATCTGTAATTGATCTTCGCCAGTTTCCGTTTTTATGAACTCGTACACGCCAGCCGGGCAATAACGGCTTTCCGGGCCTGCATATTTGGCCAGGTTAAGGGAGACGGGAACACTGGCATCCTTCAGAGTAAGATGGATGGGCTCGTCTTCTTCGTGATTCGTGTTAGAGATAAAAACGGAGCTGAGCCGATCAAAAGTGATTTTGCCGTCGGGCTTGGGATAGTCAATCCGTGCGCATTCTGCAGCAGGTTGCAAGCAAGCGTGATCAGGCTTGGTGTTGCGCAATGACCAGGGCATTTTTCCTGCAAACAAAGTTTGCTCTACAAAGGTCATGACTGTAGCGATGCTGCGTCCTTTTTTGAACCATTGCTTGAAGTTACGCGCTTTGCTCAGTTCGGCGTGCAGCCAGGATTGACGGAAGCTGTCTTCGTAGCTGCTGACTTCGTCGTGCTGACGTTCTTTGGATAACGCTTCAAACAGTGCTTCAGCGGCTAGGGCGCCCGACTTGATGGCGGCGTGGCTGCCTTTAATACGGGTGGCATTAAGAAAGCCTGCTTCGCAGCCTACCAGCACACCACCGGGGAAACTTAATTTAGGCAGGGCCATCAGACCGCCCGCGGTGAGGGAACGAGCGCCGTAAGCAAGACGTTTACCGCCCTCTAGGGTAGGACGTATGGCCGGGTGTGTTTTGTAACGTTGAAACTCTTCAAAGGGTGACAGCCATGGGTTTGCGTAATCCAAGCCCACCACCATGCCGATCGCAACAATATTATTGTCTAGGTGGTATAGAAAAGAGCCACCGTAGGTGTCTGAGTTAAGAGGCCAGCCGGCAGTATGTACGACTAGACCGGGACGCGATTGGGAGGGATCCACTTCCCACATTTCCTTGATACCAATACCGTAGCTTTGTGCATTACGATCGGCATCCAGTTTGAAGCGTTCAATCAGTTGACGTCCTAAATGGCCGCGTGACCCTTCAGCAAATACAGTGTAGCGAGCCAGTAATTGCATACCCGGTTGGTACTGGGCGGTGTGGGTGCCATCGCGTGCCACACCCATATCACCTGTTTGTACGCCAATGACTTGCCCGTCTTGGCCATACAGTATGTGCGCGGCAGCAAAGCCTGGGAAAATATCGATCTCCAGCGCTTCAGCTTGTTCGCCCAGCCACTGCACCACTTCACCGAGTCGGACAATATAGTTACCGTGGTTTTTAAAACAGGCTGGCAACAGTGCGTTAGGGGTACGCTTAGAGGAGTTTTCACTTAGAAATAAAAACTGATCCTCGGCAACCTCTACGGTTAAAGGGGCCCCTTTTTCTTTCCAGTCCGGAATGAGTTCGCTTAATGCCTCAGGGTCCATGACTGCCCCGGACAAGATATGTGCACCCAGCTCGGCCCCTTTCTCCAGTACGCAAACGCTTAGCTCTTGTTCTTGTTCTTGAGCTAATTGTTTTAACCGAATTGCCGTCGCTAAGCCAGCTGGTCCGCCGCCTACGATGACGACGTCATATTCCATGGATTCATGATCAGCCATTAAACGCTGTCTCCTTTAAACTAAAGTAGTGATTGCTTCTATTTTAATTGTGCATATGCACATAGTTGCAAGCATTGTATTGTAGTCTGTACGAAATAGGACTATTTAGCGTAATTAAGCTATATGGTTCATAGAGTGAACTACCTTGGCGATATTCGCGAAAGTAAAAATATTAATCTCAAAGGAGTGTGAGGCTATGCAGCAGGCACCGCAAGTAAGCGAACCTGGATTACGTTTTGAGTCTTTGCAGGAGGTGCGTTGGGGGGATCAAGACGCGTTAAACCATGTTAACAATACGGTGTATTTCCGTTATATCGAGGAAGCAAGGGTTCAGTTATTTACCCGTATGGGCATGACCTTGCCTTCTGAGCGCGCTGTGGTTTTGGCTCATACCTCTTTGGATTTCTTGCGTCCTGTGTTGTATCCGGCGCGTGTACGTATTGTGATTGAGCTGGTGCGTATTGGTCGTAGCAGCCTAGAGCTGAATAACTATGTTGTGCATGAAACAGACGATACGATTGTCTATGCGACTGGCCGTAATGTACTGGTGGCTACCGATCTGCAGGGAGCTTCGCGTCCCTGGGAGACGGAAGAAATTGAGTCTTTGCAGCAGGCCATGCAAGAATGATGCAAAGCAACATAAAGATCACGTAGAATGAGGGCAGGAAACAATGAGTATACGTAGGTGGCTAAGTGAGCTGGCTTACAGGGTGCTCGTGATTGATAGTTAAATAATCCATGGAGATCAAATGAATAAGGTTTATCCTAGTGCAGCTGAGGCGCTGGCGGGCGTCGTCGCTGATGGACAAACCATTGCCGTCGGAGGCTTTGGTTTATGTGGTATTCCCGAGGCGCTGATCGCAGCATTGCGCGATACTGGTGTACAGAATCTGACTTGTATCAGTAATAATGCGGGAGTGGACGGTTTTGGCCTAGGGCAACTGCTAGAGACGCGCCAGATAAAAAAAATGATCGCCTCCTATGTAGGTGAAAACAAAGAGTTTGAGCGTCAGTACTTAGCAGGTGAGCTGGAGCTGGAGTTCACGCCGCAAGGTACCTTGGCTGAAAAGCTACGTGCCGGTGGTGCAGGTATACCTGCTTTTTTCACCGCTACGGGTGTGGGCACTATCGTGGCCGATGGTAAGGAAGTCCGTGAGTTTGACGGTAAGCAGTATGTGATGGAGCGCTCGCTCGTATCGGATATTTCCTTAGTCAAAGCCCAGAAAGCCGACCAGAGTGGGAATCTAGTTTTTCATAAAACAGCGCGTAACTTCAACCCGAATGTGGCCATGGCTGGCAAGATCACGATTGTGGAAGTTGAAGAAATCGTGGCAACCGGTGAGCTTGATCCGGATCAGATCCATTTGCCTGGTATTTTTGTGCATCGCCTGGTGCTCAATAGCACGCCAGAAAAGCGTATCGAGCAACGTACTGTCCGTAACGGTTGAGGAGTAAGAAATGGCCTGGACTAGAGATCAAATGGCAGCACGTGCTGCACAAGAATTACAAGATGGTTTTTACGTTAACTTGGGCATAGGTATGCCTACTTTGGTGGCTAATCACGTGCCTGAGGGTATGGAGGTTTGGCTGCAATCGGAAAATGGCCTGTTGGGGATTGGACCATTTCCGCGTGAAGACGAAGTGGATGCAGACCTGATTAATGCCGGTAAGCAAACGGTAACCACCTTGCCCGGTTCATCGTTTTTTTCCTCAGCGGACTCCTTCGCCATGATACGTGGCGGTAAAATCAATCTTGCGATACTCGGCGCCATGCAGGTTTCCGAAAAAGGTGACTTGGCGAACTGGATGATTCCAGGAAAAATGGTCAAGGGCATGGGCGGTGCCATGGACTTGGTGGCAGGAGTAGGGCGTGTTGTGGTCTTGATGGACCATGTGGCGCGTAAAAAAGACGGTACAGAAGATATTAAATTGCTGCCTGAGTGCAGCTTGCCCCTGACCGGCCTAGGTGTGGTTGATCTAATCATTACTGACTTGGGCGTGTTTGAGGTCAGCGACGCAGGATTGAAGTTAATCGAATTAGCCCCTGAGGTCACCGTGCAAGAGGTGCAAGCCAAAACCACGGCTAAGCTGGACGTTAGCGCAGTCGCCTAAATTCAAGGCAGCGTACTAGCAGAAAAAGCTTCAGCTAGGCTGAGGCTTTTTCGTTTCTGCAATAACTATGTAAGGATCTTCACAGTGAGTGCAACCCTAACTTCCCATCGTATTGCGGCTTTGCGCGAGCAAATGCAGTTTCAGTCACTGGATGCCAGCGTATGGTTGAGTGCTGATCCACATTTGTCGGAGTACTTGCCCGAACGCTGGCAACTGCGCGTGTGGTTAAGTGGTTTTACTGGTTCGGCCGGTAGTCTGGTCGTCACTCAGGATAGCGCCGCGCTGTGGACAGATAGCCGTTATTGGGAACAGGCTGAAAGTCAGCTACAGGGAACCGGTATCACGCTAATGCGGGCAGGTGCACCGGATGTACCCGAGCCCTCTGTGTGGTTACGTAAGCAGGTGCCAGCAGGCAGTCGTGTGGCTCTGGATGGGCGCATGCTGGCGATGCAGGCCTGGGAGCAGTGGCGCCAGGGTGAAAGTGAACTACAGTGGGTGATGGATGCGGATTTGATTAGTCCTATATGGGCAGATCGCCCTGGCGATCCGTTTAAAGCGGTATACGAGCATGTCCCGCCCCATGCATGTCGTAATCGTGTGGATAATTTGTCGGCCTTGCGTGCCCAGATGAGTAAAGCGCAAGCTGACTGGCATTTGATCAGCTCCCTGGATGACATTGCTTTTTTGCTGAATTTACGTGGTAGCGATGTCAGTTATAACCCCGTGTTCTTGTCATTTTTGCTGGTGTCACAAGATCAGGCCCATTTGTTTGTGGCTCCAGGGCAAATATCGTCCGAGCTGACGCAAATTTTGTTGGCTACTGGGGTGGAGGTACAGGCCTACTCCGATTTGCCTGCTTTTTTGCAGGCATTGCCCGCGGGTTTGTCCATATTGCTGGACCCAGCACGTACAACCGTTGACAGCGCACGTAAGCTAAAGCATCTCAATGTGCTTGAGCAGTTAAATCCAAGTCAGCTTATGAAGGCGTGCAAAACGTCTGCTGAGTTAGACAATGTACGCGCAGTCATGGAGCAAGATGGCGCTGCACTTTGCGAGTTTTTTGCCTGGCTGGACGCTGTGCAGGGTCAGGTGCCCATTAGTGAGCTCACTATTGATGAACAGATTACGGCTGCGCGTGCGCGCCGCCCAGGATTTGTATCGCCCAGTTTTTCCACGATCGCCGCCTATCAGGCGCACGGTGCTATGCCGCATTATCAGGCCAGCCCCCAGTCTCATGCGCAGATCGTGGGAGATGGACTGCTGCTGATTGATTCGGGCGGGCAATATCTGGGAGGGACGACAGATATCACCCGTATGGTGCCTATAGGTAGTTTGTCGGCAGCACAAAAGCGTGACTGTACGGTGGTCTTGCAAGGCATGATTGCCATGTCACAGGCTGTGTTTCCCATGGGGGTTTCGGGAGCGCATCTGGATGTGTTGGCACGTCAGCCTTTGTGGCGTCAGGGGCTGGATTACGGGCATGGTACTGGGCACGGAGTGGGGTATTTCATGAATGTGCATGAAGGCCCTCAGTCTTTGTCCTGGCGCGCTCGTCCTAGCGCACACACCGTGTTGCGTCCCGGTATGATTACCTCCAATGAGCCAGGCTTGTATCGCCAAGGGCAGTGGGGGGTGCGGATTGAAAACTTGCTCGCATGCATACCCGGTCCAGAAACCGAGTTTGGCTCGTTCCTGCAATTTGAATCGCTCACCTTGTGTCCTATTGATACGCGTTGTATTGATGCATCATTATTACTTGCCACAGAACGTGACTGGTTAAACCAATACCATGCTCAAGTACGGGAGCGTTTGCGCCCCTTGCTTGATGGCAAGGCGTTAGAATGGTTGTTGGAGCGCACTGCAGCCATATAAAAAGTAGTGCAATTTGACACGTTTTTCGTCAGATTTTATTTTTATCTTCAGGCGGGAAGCTCCCACTACTGTGTGCTTCCCGCTATAATCCAAGTTTCCTGCTATCGCCTGTTAACCGTCAGGCGCGATTGAATAATGACCACCAAATATATATTTGTCACAGGGGGAGTGGTCTCCTCTCTGGGTAAAGGTATTGCTGCAGCCTCACTGGCTGCTATTCTTGAGTCCCGCGGTTTGCGAGTGACCATGCTTAAACTGGATCCGTACATTAACGTCGATCCTGGAACCATGAGTCCTTTCCAGCACGGTGAAGTTTTTGTCACCGAGGATGGAGCCGAAACCGATCTTGATTTGGGCCACTACGAGCGTTTTATTTCTGCGCGCATGCGCAAAGTGAATAACTTCACGACGGGCCAGATTTACGAATCAGTGCTGCGCAAAGAGCGCCGTGGCGATTACCTTGGAAAAACCGTACAGGTCATTCCCCATATTACTAACGAAATTCAAGATTTCATCATGCGTGGTGCAAAAGCTGCCTATGATGGCGCTGCAGATGTGGCGATTGTTGAAATCGGGGGTACGGTGGGTGATATTGAGTCCTTGCCATTCCTAGAAGCCGCGCGTCAAATGAACCTGCGACTGGGACGTAATAATACGGCTTTTGTGCACCTGACATTGGTGCCTTTTATTGCTTCAGCTGGTGAGCTGAAAACCAAGCCTACCCAGCACTCCGTACAAAAGCTGCGCGAAATTGGTATACATCCTAACGCTTTGCTGTGTCGCGCAGATCGTCCTGTGCCCGATGACGAGCGTTCGAAAATTTCTTTGTTCTCGAACGTTCCGCTAGAGGCGGTTATTTCTGTTTGGGACGCGGACTCCATTTACAAAATTCCTGCTATGTTGCATCAGCAAGGACTGGATAATTTAGTTTGCGATGCCTTGGCCTTGTCCCCACCGCCTGCGGATCTGAGCATGTGGGAGCGTTTGGTCCATGCACAAGAAAATCCACGCCATGAAGTACGCATAGGTATGGTGGGCAAATATGTGGATCTCACCGAGTCTTATAAGTCCTTAAGCGAAGCCTTGGTTCATGCGGGCATGCATACCGAAACGCGTATCCAGATCGAATATCTGGATTCTGAGGTGATAGAAAACGAAGGGGTCGGCTGCCTAGATGGTCTGGATGCTATTTTAGTGCCAGGTGGTTTTGGCAAGCGTGGCACAGAAGGCAAAATCCGAGCCATACAATATGCACGTGAGAACAATATTCCCTATTTAGGGATTTGTTTGGGCATGCAGTTGGCTGTGGTGGAGTTTGCGCGTCATGTTGCTAAACTTGTAGGCGCCAATAGCACCGAGTTCGATCCTTCTGCCGTACACCCTGTAGTGGCTCTGATTACCGAATGGGCTGATCGTGAGGGTAAGGTAGAGCACCGTGATTCGGGCTCCGACTTAGGGGGAACGATGCGTAAAGGGGCACAGCGTTGTCCTGTTAAACCCAATACGCGTGCTGCACAAATTTACGGCCCCGAGGTCAATGAACGTCACCGTCACCGCTTTGAGGTAAATAACTTATACGTGCCTCGTCTGGAAGAGGTGGGTATGGTGATTAGTGCGCGTACGCCTACCGAGAACTTGCCTGAAATAATGGAGTTGCCTGATCACCCTTGGTTTATGGGCGTGCAGTTCCACCCAGAGTTCACCTCCACTCCGCGTGATGGCCATCCTTTATTTATCAGTTACGTGAAAGCCGCTCTTGAAAGGCAAAAACGCACTGCCGGCTAAGGGGCCATTCAGACAAGCTGTACTGTAGCGGCGACGGTAATGTGTGCTCGCCCTACAGTAAAAGGAAGAGCGGCGCAGGTCTGTACAGTGTGCTGTTCCGGATGATTAATAGCCTGATTTTTCTTGAGGTGTCATGATGGAATTATGTGGCTTTGAAGTCGGTCTAGATAGGCCTTTTTTTCTAATTGCCGGGCCATGCGTGATTGAGTCACGACAAATGGCTTTTGATACTGCCGGGCGCTTAAAAGAAATTACCGATGAGCTGGGCATTCCGTTCATTTACAAAAGCTCGTTCGATAAGGCTAACCGCAGTTCAGGGCAGTCTTATCGGGGGCCTGGAATTAGTGAAGGCTTACAGATCCTGGCCGATGTACGAGATCATCTAAAAGTGCCTGTGCTCACGGATGTGCACGATAAAGATCAGGTAGATGATGTGGCTGCGATTGTTGATGTTTTACAAACGCCTGCTTTTTTGTGTCGTCAAACCGACTTTATCCAAGCCTGTGCAGCGACCCTAAAGCCAGTCAATATTAAAAAAGGGCAATTCTTAGCGCCTCAGGATATGTTGCAAGTGGTGGCAAAGGCGCGTGCGGCAGCCTTGGATGCCGGCGGGGATGGCTCGACTATCATGGTGTGCGAGCGCGGTGCGTCCTTCGGATATAACAATTTGGTTTCGGATATGCGTTCGTTGGCCATTATGCGCGCAACCGATTGCCCGGTGGTATTTGATGCGACTCACTCAGTGCAGTTGCCCGGCGGGCAGGGTAGTAGTTCGGGTGGTCAAAGCGAATTCGTGCCAGTACTGGCGCGTGCTGCGGTGGCTGCAGGCATAGCAGGCCTATTTATGGAAACCCATCCCAACCCGGCGCAAGCCTTATCCGATGGTCCTAATGCTGTTCCTCTGGATCATATGCCTGCTTTGTTAGCCACGTTACAACAGATCGATCAGTGCGTTAAGCAAAGCTCTGCTTTCACACTGGGTTATTAGGCATCTGACTGTTCAATCTTTGTCAGTTATTCCGTCACATGCCTGCGGAGACTATTTATTGCTTTGGGAGTGCGCCATGCAGCCGTCCGATCAAAAACACATTCAGCATCTGCTCGATTTTTGGCAAGAAAACCAGCCATTTTGGTTTACTAAAAGCGAGGACTTTGATCAGCGCTTCAAGCTAGAGTTTGCTGATCTGCACTGGCGGGCAGCGGCTCGTGAATTGGAGCACTGGATGCAAACAGATGAGGGCGCACTGGCATTGCTGCTCTTGCTGGATCAGTACCCTCGTAATTGCTTTAGACAGACAGGGCATATGTATGCCACAGATGGTCTGGCTAGGCACTACGCGAGGCAGCTTAGTGAGCGCCACGGCGATCTGAACCTGCCGGCCACGGTACGAGTATTTTGTTATTTGCCATTCACACACAGTGAGGATCTGGATGATCAGAATCTGGCGGTAACACTGAATGAGCGAGGGCAAACCGGCGAAGGGCTGAAGTTTGCCAAGCATCATCGTGATATCGTCCAGCGCTATGGTCGTTTCCCACATCGCAACGCAATACTGGGTCGTGTTTCTAGCGCCGAGGAAAACATCTTTCTTGAAGATGGCGGGTTTTCTGGGTAAGTCTTAGCTTTTTTGACACGGGTTCTTGTCAAAAAAATAGGCTTTGGGTAGAATCGTTGATAAGACAATTATTGCTCTATCAACTAAATGGCCGAGACAATTCCCGACTCCGAAAATACTCATTTGCAGCATGGGCGTGTACTTTCTGTGACGCGTTCCGTATTGGCCATGCTGGGCCTTTGTTTTGTGGTGATGCTCGTTGCCATTGACCAGACCGTAGTAGGTACGGCTATGCCTACTATTGTGGCCGAGTTAAATGGGTTTGATTTATATGCTTGGGTTGCTTCGGCTTATTTCTTAACCTCCATTATTACCGTACCCATATTTGGGCGTTTAGGCGATTTTTATGGTCGTCGGCCCTTTGTAGTGGTGTCCATCGTTTTATTCACGCTTTCCTCAGTTGCCTGCGGCTTATCTCAAAGTATGGTGCAGCTTGTGGGGGCGAGGGCGTTGCAGGGTGTGGCGGGTGGCATGTTGGTGGGAACTGCCTTTGCTTGTATTCCTGACCTGTTTCCCAGCACACAAGTGCGCTTACGCTGGCAAATCATGATGAGCTCTGCCTTTGGTATTGCCAATGCAGTGGGGCCTTCCTTGGGGGGAGTGCTCACTGAGCAATATGGTTGGCGTTCAATTTTTTATATCAATATTCCTATCGGTTTACTGAGCCTGTATTTTGTTTGGCGTTATTTGCCCTTGATGCGCCATCATCGTAGTGAGCGAATCAGTCTGGACTGGCAAGGCGCCTTGCTATTGGTATTGGGCCTAGTCTGTATTCAATTATTGCTCGAGTTGTTACCCATGCATGGTGCTACGGTCTGGATGCTACTGCTGGGTTTGTCCGGTGTTTGTGCCTTTCTTGTTTTGATCTGGTGGGAAAAGCGCTGCCCAGAACCTTTGCTCCCTCCTGCTATGTTTCGTAATCCTGCCCAAGTCGCTTTGTTTGTGATGGCTGCCGGACTGGGCTTTGTGATGTTTTCTATCCTGTTTTATGCGCCATTGGCTTTGCAGGGAGGATTGAGTCTGAGCCCACAGGAGGCAGGTTTGCTGATTACGCCTATGGTGGTATTTATTACAGTGGGCAGCATTATTAATAGCCGTATTGTGACGCGCTTATCGCGTCCCAGCCGTATGCTACTCATCGGTATGCTACTTCTTTTGCTGTGCTGTATGGGATTGATTTTATTGAGAAAAGAAACGCCGCATTGGTTGTTTGTGTGTTATGCCATGCTAGGCGGTGTGGGCATAGGCTTTATCATGCCTAACCTGACCGTGTTCTCACAGGAAATATCGGCTCGGTCCATGTTGGGCATTGCCACTGCAACCTTGCAGTCAGCCCGTATGGTGGGAGGAATGTTGGGAGCAACCGCTGTAGGCGCGCTGATTACTCATCAATACAACGAGCAGTTGAGCCATTTAGCTGCGCATCTGGAAGCGCCTGCCAGTACAATGCTGACTGATCCTCAGTTATTAATGAGCGTGGAACGCCAGACAGCGTTCTTGGAGCAGGTACAAACAACGGGTGCTATATTGTTGCTCAGTGCCAGAGAAGCCATGTTGTCGGCGGTTAACTTTGGCATGGGCTTGGTGCTTGTGGTTATTGTGTGCGGTTTTCTCGTTTTGCGTAAAGTCGCCTCTGTGCAGTTTTTAAATAGGCAGTAGTCAACCGATATGGATGAGTTTCCGCAGTTACAGGTCGTGCAGCAGTTAGGCCAGACATACCGGAACATGATGTCAGCGTTTGATCAGGGCTTAGGCATACCATTGCCACGCTGGCGCATTTTATATGCCTTGTATCAACAAGGTGATATGTCCCAAAAGCAGTTAGTGCAAATTTTACGCATTGATCCTGCGGCCTTAACACGACAATTAAAACAAATTGAAGGCCTGGGCTTGGTGCGGCGTTCAGCCGATCACATGGACAATCGTGTGATGAACGTTAGGCTAACGGATGCTGGGCGTCAGCAGGTGGTGCAAATACTGCCCCGTAGACGCCAGTTTATGGAGCAAATGCTGGCCGACTTAAGCGCCGATGACATGCAGCAGCTTAGTACCTTGTTGAATACGTGGAATGCGTGCATACAGCGTCACGAGTTTTAAAACAGTCCGTACTTTGTGTACCGACTGATAGAACTCGGTAAGATCGCTATTTCACGTGATAATAAGTAACTACCTGTGCGCAACGCTAGGCATTGTGTAGTACGAGTTATGTGTTTTTGTATCAGCTCATAGGCGTAATGGACATACCACGGGTACAATCGTGATTTATGTCTTAGTGCTGCCGTGACACCACGATCAGAACACTGGATTTTTTCTATTTATAGCAAATCGCTATTTCAGCAGGACTGTCAACATCATGAGTGCAATCGTAGATATTATTGGCCGCGAAATACTGGATTCTCGCGGTAATCCGACCGTAGAGTGCGATGTATTACTTGAATCCGGAGCCATGGGGCGCGCTTCAGTTCCTTCTGGTGCTTCCACAGGAGCGCGTGAGGCATTGGAGTTGCGTGATGGCGATAAGGCTCGATATTTGGGTAAAGGCGTATTGCGCGCTGTTGAGCACGTTAATACTGAAATTTCCGAAGCTCTTATGGGCCTGGATGCTCAAGAGCAAACCTTTATTGACCGCACCTTGATTGATTTAGACGGCACGGAAGACAAAGGGCGTTTGGGTGCGAATGCCATGCTGGCTGTGAGTATGGCTGTTGCTCGTGCTGCTGCCGATGACTCTGGCTTATCCTTGTATCGTTACTTCGGTGGCAGCGGCCCATTACAAATGCCTGTGCCCATGATGAACGTGATTAATGGTGGCGCCCATGCCAACAACACCTTGGATTTGCAAGAGTTCATGATCATGCCAGTTGGTGCGACCAGCTTCCGTGAGTCCTTGCGCATGGGTGCTGAAGTATTTCATGCCTTGAAAGCCATCATTCACAAGCAAGGTATGTCCACTGCCGTAGGCGATGAGGGTGGATTTGCGCCCAACGTAGCGAACCATGAAGCAGCCATTGAACTGATTTTGAACGCCATTGATCAAGCAGGTTACGAGGCAGGTACTCAGATCGCGCTGGCTCTTGATTGTGCTGCCTCCGAGTTCTACCGCGATGGTAAGTATCATTTGGCAGGTGAGGGCGGTGTGTCGCTAAGCGCCCAAGACTTCTCCAACTTGCTGGCTAACTGGTGCGATAAATATCCCATTATTTCCATTGAAGACGGTATGGCCGAGGACGATTGGGAAGGCTGGACCATACTAAGCCAGCAATTGGGCGATAAAATTCAGCTTGTGGGTGATGACCTTTTTGTAACGAACACGAAAGTTCTGAAAAAAGGGATTGATCTGGGCATTGCGAACTCGATCCTGATCAAAATTAACCAGATTGGTACCTTGACAGAAACATTCGCTGCGATAGAAATGGCGAAACGTGCGGGTTATACCTCTGTCATTTCACACCGCTCTGGCGAGACAGAAGACTCCACCATCGCTGACATCGCTGTTGCAAGTAATGCGATGCAAATCAAAACAGGTTCCTTATCACGCTCTGATCGTACTGCTAAGTACAACCAGTTGTTGCGTATTGAGGAAGAGTTAGCAGATGTGGCCTCTTATCCAGGTCGCGATGCGTTTTATAATCTGCGCTAATCTGACGTAACAAGGGCCGTGCTGAGCACGGCCTTACTCACTTATGCGCTTACTTGCCCTCTCTTTATTTGCTCTCATTTTGGCGACTCAATATGCTCTGTGGTGGGGCAAGGGTGGGTGGCTGAATTTACGCGAACAGCGTACCGTACTTGAAACAGAACAAGAAAATAATGAAGCCTTAACAGCGCGTAATAACGCCTTGGCGGCTGAAGTACATGATTTACGCTCGGGCACAGACGCGGTGGAAGAACGCGCTCGAAGCGAACTAGGCTTGTTGCGCGAAGCCGAAGTGTTTGTCCAAATTACCCCTGCTGCAAAAAAATAAATAAACCTTCATCCTGCACTGTGAGCATGACAGAGCGGATTGTCGTCTGTGATGTCGTAGGGGAAAGGTGATTCCGCATATGCGGGTGCCTGCTGTGCGGGCGGTAGATCTGATGGCACACGATTGTTTGGCGCTGGGTCGTAAGTGGGCAGCGAACTGTGCTTGCCGGGATCGGCTGGTGTGGGGGCGATATATGGCTCTGGAGCTTGTGCTCTGTTAATAGCATCACTATTTGATGAAAGAAAAATAACGCTTTTATCAGGCAGATCGTACCAGAGCATGGGGTGAGACTGCATAGGTAGGCTGATTGTACGTTTGAGTAAGGCGCCTTGCCCCAAGTGGGAGGCCTGGGTGGGCGCAGGGCCAGCCCTTTTGCTTGCTAAGCGCAAGAGGGGATGCCAAGGCTGGTAGGCATAATACAACTCTAGCTCTAGTACGTTAGCGGCCTTGAGCTCAGCTTGGTGTTCAGAGGGAGCTAAATATTGGTAGTCGTTATCAATAACGGCCTGAGCCTTAGGTGAAACCTGGAGCACCTCAGTATGCAGCTTCTGAAAATCACTGAGACGGGGCGAAAGAATGCGTATTTGCCAGTTGCCTGGACTTTGGTAGGCACTACCTAAGGCCTGAATGAAGTGATGGCGGATAAGCTCAGGTTGATTGTGTCCAACGCTGCCTGCCCGAGTGGCATGGAGTAAAGCGGCATGAAGACGATGCTGCTTATTGTGGATATGCAAGCCTTCTAGTCCTAAAGCGGCCAGTGCCAGTATAGCGGGTGCAGCCAGAGTGAATTCTATGGCTGCCTGACCCTGAGCAAATCGCTGATGATGTTTCATGCCAGAGAGTATGAAGCCTCTGGCATATCGCGACTAGTGTGTGAACTGCGTAAGTAGTAGGCCGTTTTAATGCACGGTGCGGGATGCGGGCAATTGATCTGGATCCATAAACAGAGCCGCGCAATCTACCGCGTCAAACTCGTAGGGCTTACCACAAAAATTGCAGGCAACATGGACTTTATCTTGAGTTTCTAAAATACTTTCGATTTCGTCTGCACCGAGCATTTTTAGCATGTCGGCTACCCGTTCGCGTGTACAAGGACAGTGCCATTCAATATCTTGAGCAGGATAAGTGCTGAGTTCTTCTTGCCAGAATAAACGGTGGATAAGTTGCTCGGCATCCAGCTCCAGGAGCTCGTCCTGAGTGAGTGTTGAGGCTAGGGTAATACTGCGCTCCCATGTTTCTAGCGACTCGCTAAGGCCTTGCTTGCCGCCTTGGCCTGGTAGACGCTGTAGTAGTAGGCCAGCACAGTGCGTGGAGTCTGCATTGAGCCATAGGCGTGTGTCCAATTGCTCGGAGTTACGCATATAGGTTTCCAGTATTTCGGCCACACTATTGCCTTCCAGAGGGACAACACCCTGATAGGGTTGAAAGTCGCCTTCTTTTTTTTCTGGCATGAGCACCACTACGCAACGGCCTTGACCGTTTACATTCAGCAGGCTTTGTAGATCTGCGTCTACAGGCAGTTGCTGATCTTCACGTAAGGAGACGGTAGCCCGTACTTGCATAGAGCTGCTGCACTCAACCACGAGTAAGGCAATAGGGCCATCGCCCTGAATTTGCAAAATAAACGAGCCATCAAATTTTAAATTACCAGCTAGCAGTGTGGCGGCAGCAAGCAGTTCACCGAGCAGTTTCTGGACACATTCAGGATAGGTCTGATGGGCTAAGCCGGTTTGCCACGTATTGCTCAGTTTGACATGCTGTACGCGTGTGCTGTGATCGGTGAACAGGTATTTTTTTAGTTGGTCAGACATAGGTGATAAATGGGTGTTTAAAGGGTGGTTGAGTGTGAGCGTTTCTTTTTAACAGGAGAAGCATTGAGCAGGCGCGTACCCAGTAAACGATCGTGGAGAAATTGCTGATCTTTGTCGAACCAAGACCAGACAAACAGTAAGCCCGGTACAAAGACGACTAATATAGTGGTCGAGGTATAGCCTGTGTAATGGGCTAGGCCATAAATGACGAGTAAACCTAGTAAGGGCAAAGGCCAGATTAATAGGTAGCGTATCAAGCTGCGCGTCAGCGTAGGTGGTAAGCCATGGCGGTCAACAAGTTTGATGTGCCAGGTTTTCATGGCTAAGGTTTGACCTTTACGCGACCAGCATAAAGAAAAGTATAAACCCAGCGCCAGAAAAATAGCGAACTGTCGACCATGACGTAGGGTGAGACCGCTACGGCTTTGGGTCAGGGTATCAAACAAATAGCTAGCAAGAAAGATAATTCCAAACAGTAAGATGGATTCATACATCATGCAGGCAAAGCGCCGCCAGCGGCTAGGCGTGATAGGTAATGCGGTCATAACAAGAAATCAATTCAGTACACGCCGTATTATCTCGCATATTTGCCCATCGCGTATCGATAGCCTAGAGCAGCTTGGTTTTTAGATCTGGTGGGGCCTAAACGGCTGCAGCACGGGCTTTATTAGCTATGGTTTGATACTAAGAGCAACAGTTGTTCGGAGCATTTTGCAGACAGCTAGCCTTTGCATGGAGAGATTAGAGCGAGCTAGAAAACAAAAAACCGCCTTGAATACAGGCGGTTTGGCTGATTTTTTAAGCGTTTACGCTTTGCTGCTTTTAGCAAACAGACGCAAGAACAAATTTTTAAGTGCCTGTAAAGGACGCAACTGGGTTTGTTCTATCAGGGCTTGTTGCAATAACCTACGCTCGAGATCATCGGTTAGGCTAATTTCGTGGTGGAATTTCATACAGTCCTCTTGTGGAGTACATCATATAGGGTATACCCTTATTATCGGGTATACCCTTATATAATGCAAGATTAGACCGTTAAAACAAGGGGTTTGTGGTCTTTAGCCTACTATTTCTTGTAATCAGCGCTCACCATTTCAAAGCTAAACAAGCGGCAATCCAAAGCACCGTTATATAAAGGATAGCGACGATTGGCTTTTAGGCGTAATTCGCTAGGTAAGTCCAAATTGCTGGAAATAACGTTGACGTGCCAGCCACTGAAATTTTGTTTCAGGTTGGCCGACCAGTCTCTCCAGAAGTTGTCCTGACTGAGTTCCATGCGCTCGCCATACGGCGGGTTAGTGACAATCCAACCGCGTTCAGCCGGCGCTTTGATGGTTAAGGCATCCCCCACTTCAAAACGTATGGTGTCTGCACTAAGGTGGGCGCGCTCCAGGTTGGCTTTTGCTGCGTCTAGCACGTCTGGGTTAAGGTCGTAACCTAATAAAGTGGTTTCCAGACGCGGAGCGATAGCAGCGCGTGCTTCTGCTTTAATGTCACGCCATACGCGGGCATCATGCACGCGTAAGCGTTCAAAGTGAAATGGGCGCCATATGCCGGGGGGAGCTCCCAGAGCCATCCACGCTGCTTCGATCAACAAGGTGCCACTGCCGCAAAAAGGATCCAGTAAGGGAGTGCTTGGGTCCCATTCGGACAGCATCAGCATGCCTGCTGCGAGGTTTTCTCGCAAAGGAGCATCCCCTTTATTGTGGCGCCAGCCCCGTTTAAACAACGACTCTCCACTGGTGTCTAGATATAGGGTGGCAGAGTCTTCGTTCAAGAATAAATGTACGCGGGCATCCGGTCTTACCGTATCTACTGAGGGGCGTGCGCCTTCTTTTTCGCGTAGACGGTCACAGATGCCGTCTTTAGCACGCAGATTGCAATATTGCAGGCTTTGCATAGGGCTACGTACGGCCGAGGTATCAACGCGTAAACTGTCCTCAGGGCCAAACCAGCGCTCCCAAGGGGTTAGCCGTGCCAGAGTGAGGATATCGTCTTCGTTAAAGACTTTCGCCTGTGAAACCTGAACCAATATACGTGTTGCCAGTCGCGAATATAGGTTGGCGCGCATCACACCCACCCAGTCACTGACAAAATGGCAGCCTGCTCGTGATTGTTGTACTTGCTCGTAACCTAAGGCTTGTAACTCGGTTGCCAGAGCTTGTTCCAGCCCTTGAGGGCAGGGGGCGAAAACCTGATACTGCTCGGCAACAGACGCACGTACCGATGCTGCAGGGCTTTCTGTCCCTGGGTACTTTAGCCATTGGCGTAAGTCAGGAGCAGCAGGACTCTCTACATGCGTGATATGTGAGGGTGTAGTGGGAAAGTGATCGCCTTGAGGGGCTGATCTAAAAATGCCCGTGTTTTTGCTGCCGGACTCAGAAGTGCGATTGGGTGCCCCATCACGGTTTTCAAAACGTGGTCTGTCCGAGCGCGGCTGGAACTCGCGTCGTGGAGCACCGTCGTCTCTGCGTTCGAAGCGCGGCCTGTCGCCACTGCCTTGGTGCCCCCGATTGGGTGCCCCATCACGGTTTTCAAAACGCGGTCTGTCCGAGCGTGACTGGAACTCGCGTCGCGGAGCACCGTCGTCTCTACGCTCGTAGCGTGGCCTGTCGCCACTGCCTTGGTGCCCTCGATTGGGTGCGCCATCACGGTTTTCAAAACGCGGTCTGTCCGAGCGTGGTTGAAACTCGCGTCGTGGAGCACCGTCGTCTCTGCGTTCGAAGCGTGGCCTGTCGCCACTGCCTTGGTGCACTCGCTTAGGTGCGCCGTCACGGTTTTCAAAACGCGGTCTGTCCGAGCGTGGCTGGAACTCGCGTCGTGGAGCACCGCCGTCACGACTTTCGTAACGAGGCTTGTCGCGCTGCCAGCTTTCTTTTTCGGCTTTGGGCTTATAACTAATACGCTCATTGCCCGAGGCTGAGCTTTTTTGTTGTTGTTTTTCGTTCTGAATAATAACGCGGGCACGAGCACCTGAACGCTGAGGGCGATCGCTTGTGCGGGGGCGTTGAGGGCTAGCCTTACTTGTGAGGCTAAGGGTTTTACGTTCGGTTTGGTCTGACATGAGCTGAGATTAAAAAGGTTTGACCACTACTAAAATGAGGACCAGCAACAGCACCAGCACCGGAAATTCATTGAACCAGCGGAAAAAAATGTGGTTACGTGTGTTTGTGTTGTGTTTGAAGTGGCGCAGATAGTGACCACATATTCCATGATAAGCAAATAAGCTGAGGACGAGCAGCAGTTTCGCATGCATCCAGCCTTGTCCACGCCCTATGCCGTAATAAAGCCACAGGCCAAGTCCTGTTAGAAGAGTCAGGATGGCCAATGGTGCCATAAATCGATAGAGTCGGTTAGCCATGCCGACCAGGGTGGTGTAGCTGGACGGATCTTGGGCTTGGGCTAGGTTCACGTAGATGCGGGGCAAATAAAATAGCCCCGCAAACCAGGAGGTGACTAGCAAAATATGTATCGCTTTAAGCCAAAGCATTAGGCTTGTCCACGCAATTGTCCGTCGCCGTTCAACACCCATTTGTAGGTGGTTAGGCCTTCTAGACCTACTGGACCACGGGCGTGCAAGCGGTTGGTCGAGATACCGATTTCAGCGCCTAGGCCGTATTCAAAGCCGTCAGCAAAGCAGGTTGGTAAGTTAACCATGACAGAGCTTGAGTCAACTTCGAGTTGAAATTGGCGTGCTGCAGGCAGACTTTCGGTGATGATGGCCTCGGTGTGCTCCGAGCTATAGCGCCCAATATGTTCAATGGCCTGATGAATATCGTCAACGATACGCACCGCTAAAATGGGAGCGAGATACTCCGTTGCCCAATCCTCTTCTGTGGCGGCTTGCATGTGTTCCACTAAGGCCCGGCTGCGCTCGCAGCCGCGTAGCTCTACACCTTGCTCGAGTAAGGATTTGGCGATTTCAGGTAAAAATGCAGGCGCAATATTATGATGGATCAGCAAGGTTTCCATGGTGCCACAAATGCCATAACGATATGTTTTTGCGTTAAGCGTAATGGCATGTGCTTTGTCTAATTCAGCGTGTTCATCGACATACACATGGCAGTTACCGTCCAGATGCTTAATCAAGGGTACTGTCGCTTCTCTGCTTAAGCGTTCAATGAGGCTTTTACCGCCGCGTGGCACGATCACATCTACAAAATCTGTCATGGTAACAAGCAAGCCTACCGCTGCGCGATCTGTGGTGGGCACCACTTGTACGGCTTGTTCGGGCAGACCTGCCTGAGTGAGACTTTCACTGATAATTTTAGCAAGTGCGAGGTTAGAGTGTATGGCCTCGCTACCACCACGTAAAATCGTGGCGTTGCCCGATTTCAGACATAAAGCGGCCGCATCAATAGTGACGTTGGGGCGTGACTCGTAAATAATGCCAATGACCCCTAATGGGACTCGCATTTGAGCAACTTGCATGCCGTTGGGGCGAGTACGTGTCTGCCCCACTTGCCCTACTGGGTCGTCCATATCAGCGATTTGACGCAAGCCAGCGGCCATCGTCGTCAAGGCATGGTCGGACAGAGCCAGACGCTCTATCATGGCTGGCTCCAGTTGCTTGTCGCGGGCAGCCTGTAAATCCAGCTCATTGGCTGCTTGTAACTCGAGCTTTTGTGTTTCCAGTGCTTCGGCCATTAAACGTAAGGCCTGAGCTTTGGCTTTACCCGAAGCACTACGTAGTTGACGTGCAGCCTCTTTGGCTTGTAGGCCAAGTTCTTGCATTAATTCGGCTAGGTTCTGTGTGCTGGCTGTAGAGCCAGAGGTAGCAGTAGTATTGTTCATATCGGGCACTCTGTTAAGACAGAATTGATTATCGCAACAAATCCATGTTTAGGGTAAATCAAGGGCTTATGTGCTTAAGCTGCTTGAGCTCGCCCTTGTGTCAGCACGGCAATGCGCAGACTAAGACGGCGTAGCTCTTCCCATGGATCGGCTAGTTTATCGCTGGACTTCAAACCCTTTGCGAGTTTATCCAGATCGTGCAAGTGGTGTAGGGCCGCGGGCCAGGCATGAGCGGGGGCTTGTTGCAAGGCGCGGCGTAGTAATTGTTCACGCGGGCCAAATACACGCGCTTGACGTAATAAAGTCGCAATGTCTTGGCTAGGTGACTGGGCGAGTCTGGCAAGTAGACGGATTTCTTCTCCCACAGCCCACAACACTAGCACCAGGTTTTCGCCCTCGCCCTGCAGGCTTTCCAGTATATGCAGTGTACGGCTTGCCTGTCCGCTAATCATGGCGTCACGTAAGTCGAAAATACTGTAACGTGCGACATTTAGTACCGCATGTTCCAGTTGTTCTTGGCTAATCGGGCCGCTGTTGTAGATAAGCGCCAGTTTTTGTATTTCCTGGAACGCGGCCAGCAGATTGCCTTCCACTTTTTCACTCATCCATTCCAGACTATCGGCTTCAAGAGTTTGTGATTGCTGTTTGAGACGGGTGGCAATCCAGCTGGGCAGGGCATGACGCTGGATACTGCTTACCTCAGTCCAGCAGGCAGCTTGCTCTAAAGCCTGACACCATTTGCTATTACGCGTTGCTCGATCAAGTCGTGGAAGTTGTAAAACGATACTGGTGTCGACCAACTGCTGCTGTTGGGCCATGTGGGCCAATTGCATTAAGGCATCGCCACCTATGCGTCCCGGCTTGCCACCTGGCAAGGAAATATCAATCAGACGTTTATCGCCAAAAAGCGAAACATTTTGTGTGCTGCCCAAGACCGCAGACCAGTCAGCCCGGCCGTCCATGGTGAAGCGACTTCGCTCAAGATAGCCTAAGCGGCTAGCAGCGGCCCGCAAGGCATCAGTGGCCTCAACGAGCAGCAAAGGCTCGTCACCACTGACTACATACAGGGGGGCCAGCTCTTGGGTCTGCGGGTTTTGTAGCTCTTGGATAAGACGGTCGTGATCTAGCTTGCGTTGCATGGCCAGGTCTTAAGGTAGTGCACGGGTAGGCAATAGTTCATCCAGCTCTGTTTCGGTCTCTTGGTGATCCAGTGCGTAATGATAGGCTGAGTTTACATCAGGAGAGCTTAGCTGCCGTACGATGCGGTTAACCAGTGTTTGTTCCATGTCACGGAAAATAAGACTGATCTCGCTTTCTTTTGCTTGAATAGCGGTGGGGTCGTAGGCCACCTCGCGTATAGCGGTTAGCGTAGTGGGTGGCAAAATTTCTGCGCCATTACGATCCCGCAAGGCAAAGATGTAAGTAAGAGTCAGCTCGTACTCTTCCACCAAGCCTTTTGCATCAATAGAAAGCTCGCGCTGCCGTCTGGAGTATTGTAGTTGCTGTAATTGCACCTGTGCATCGGCGGCATCCTCAACAAAGCGCAAGCTTGGGGAGCTGGCACGCAGGGCGCGCCTAAGCGCCGCCCCAAAAGCACTGTTGTCGCTAATGTTGGTGTACAGGGTGGTAAATGGCAGTGGCGATACGCCTTTCAAATGAAAGCCGCAGGCGCCAAGTAATGCTGCCATGAGCACGAGCACGGCTAGCAAGGCAGGGTAGCTCCTAGCTTTATTCGCCTTCCTTGGGTGGCGAGCACCGTGCTGAGTAAAGTGCATATTAACCTACCACGTTAACAAGTTTGCCTGGAACCACAATGATACGCTTGGGAGCATTGCCGTCCAGGAACTTCTGTACGGCTGGGTGTTCTGCCGCCAGTTGTTCAATACTATCTTTGGAGGCACCATGTGCTACCACAAGGGAGCCACGCAGCTTACCGTTAACTTGCAGCATTAACTGAACCTCGTCCGCGATCAGGGCTTGCTCGTCCACTTGTGGCCATTCGGCCTCAAGTAGGTCTCCGTGACTTTGTGCCCAACCCAGCTCGCGCCAGATGTACCAGCTTATATGTGGCACAACCGGATAAAGCACACGTAACAGTATGGAGCTGGTTTCCGCTAGGGCCTGACGCGCAATGGGCGTGTCACTCCATGTGGCGGACTCAAGAATGTTCAGCATCTTCATGCATGCTGAGACTACCGTATTGTAGTGTATGCGCTGGTAATCGTAGTCGGCCTGCTTAAGCAAGGTGTGAATTTCCAGTCGAACGCGCTTGGCTTCTGCGTCCAGATCGCTCCAGTCGGAAGGCAAGCTAAGGCTGGTTTTCAGTGTGTCAGCATGCTGGAAGCAAAATGCCCATAAGCGACGCAAGAATCGGTTGGCACCGTCCACCCCTGAGTCGGACCACTCCAGGGTTTGTTCGGGTGGGCTAGCAAACATAATAAATAGGCGGGCCGTGTCGGCGCCCATGCTGTCAATCAGGGACTGAGGGTCAACACCATTGTTTTTCGACTTTGACATAGTGCCTATGCCGCCGTACTCGATGGCAGAGCCATCTGATTTGAGTGTGGCGCCGGTAATCGCACCCTTTTCGTCGTAGACGTTGTTTACGTCTTCGGGCCAAAAATACTCTATGCCACCGTTCGGCGTGCGTCGTGAGTAAATGTGGTTCAGCACCATGCCTTGGCACAGCAGCTTGGTAAAGGGCTCATCTACGTTGACCAGCCCCATATCGCGCATCACTTTAGTCCAGAAGCGGGCGTACAGTAAGTGCAATACGGCATGCTCAATACCACCTATGTACTGATCCATGGGCATCCAGTAATCGGTGCGCTCATCGACCATAGCGTTCTGATTGTCGGGTGCGGTGTAGCGCAAGAAGTACCAGGACGAATCCACAAAGGTGTCCATGGTGTCTGTTTCGCGCTGAGCAGGCTGGCCACAGCTAGGGCAGGCACAGTTCAGGAATTCCGTGTGCTTATTTAGCGGGTTGCCGCTGCCGTCCGGTATTAGCTCTTCGGGCAATACAACGGGCAGGTCTTGCTCGGGTACAGGTACTGGGCCGCAGTCGGGGCAGTGGATAATAGGGATGGGTGTGCCCCAGTAGCGCTGGCGTGAAATGCCCCAGTCGCGTAGCCGGTAGGTGGTTTGCTTTTCGCCCAGACCCGCTGCTTGCAGGTCGGCGGCAATTGCATCCACAGCGGCTTCGTGAGCCAGCCCATCGTATTTTCCTGAGTTAATGGTGCAGCCTTGTTGCTTATCGCCGTACCAGTCTTGCCAGGTAGTGCTGTCGTACTCTTTGCCGTCCACGCCAATAACGGGCTGGATAGGCAGTTGATATTTTAATGCAAAGGCGAAGTCGCGTTCGTCGTGGGCAGGCACACCCATAACAGCGCCGTCACCATAGCTCATGAGTACATAATTACCGACCCAAACTTCGACTGCTTCGTTGCTAAGAGGGTGACGTACGGTTAGACCCGTAGGCATACCTTCTTTTTCGCGCGAGGCCATGTCGGCTTCTGTGGTTCCCCCTTTTTTGCACTCTTCAATAAAGGCGGCTAAGTCTGGATTGGTGCGCGCAGCATGCTGAGCGAGGGGGTGCTCAGGAGCTACTGCGCAGAAGGTAACCCCCATGATGGTATCGATACGGGTGGTGAAGACAAAAAGCTGTCCGTTTTGTATCAGTTCGCCTTGTTCGTTTTGGATGTCATGCGGGAAAGCAAAGCGTACGCCTTGGCTTTTGCCTATCCAGTTTTCTTGCATCAGGCGTACACGCTCGGGCCACCCTGGCAAACCATGCTTAACGGTTTCGAGTAGCTCTTCGGCATAGTCGGTAATTCGCAGGTAGTAACCTGGGATTTCGCGCTTTTCCACCAAGGCACCGGAGCGCCAACCACGGCCATCTATGACCTGTTCATTAGCGAGTACTGTTTGATCTACAGGGTCCCAGTTGACGGTTTGGGTTTTGCGGTAAGCAACTCCCTTTTCCAGCATTTTGAGAAATAGCCACTGATTCCATTTGTAGTATTCAGGATCACAGGCGCACATCTCTCGAGACCAGTCTATAGCAAGCCCCATAGCCTGCATCTGGCGTTTCATGTAGTCGATATTGTCGTAGGTCCACTTGGCGGGGGGGACCTGAGAGCGAATGGCTGCGTTTTCGGCAGGCATGCCAAAAGCATCCCAACCCATAGGCATGAGTACGTTATAGCCGCGCATGCGTAACTGTCTGGCCATCATGTCGTTGATGGTGTAGTTGCGCACATGCCCCATATGTAGCTTGCCGCTAGGATAGGGCAGCATAGAGCATGCATAGTACTTGGGTTTCAGGCTGCCGTCGGCGGCGGTCAGGTTTTCTTGGGCACGGTAGACATCGCGCGTTACCCAATCTTGTTGAGCAAGCTGCTCAACGTCACTGTGGCTATAACGTTCCTGCATGGGATGGCTTATGTAAGAGTTATGTTTTAAATAGATGATGCTCTGATTATAAAGGGCAATGCCTATAAGGTCAGTGTATTACTGCATTATCGTCGTGATCTGAGCAAAGCAAAAAAAAACCCTGCTTTAAGGGCAGGGCTTTTTTCTCGGCCTGGGGGCCGTCAGGCTACTATTGCCTGCACTTTTGTACAAATTAACGCAGTTTGGTTTCTTTGTACTCTACGTGTTTGCGAACAACGGGATCAAACTTTTTGATCACCATTTTTTCTGGTGTGTTGCGCTTGTTTTTGGTCGTTGTGTAAAAGTGACCTGTGCCTGCGCTGGATTCCAGTTTGATTTTTTCGCGAATACCTTTTGCCATGATGGGCTCCTGCTGAGATGGTTAACGGAACGCGATTTAAACGCGCTCGCCGCGGGCACGCATTTCGGCTAGAACGGTGTCGATACCGTTTTTGTCGATAGTGCGAATAGCATTGGCTGATACACGCAGACGAACCCAGCGGTTCTCGCTTTCAACCCAGAAACGACGCGATTGCAGATTAGGCAGGAAGCGGCGCTTGGTTTTATTGTTGGCGTGCGAAACGTTATTGCCCGTTCTTGGGCCTTTTCCGGTAACTTGGCATACGCGTGCCATGGTCATACCCCTTAGAAATCTGAAATCGGCCTCCCTGCTGGGGGATTTTGCACTGGCTATCGGAACTCAATACGTTCCAATGCGTTCGTGGCCAATAGTAAAAAGTTGGTGAAAATTATTGTTTACGGCGATTGGTTACTAGCCGCAAAGAAAGCTATTCTAATATGAATCTTTGGCTTAGGGCAAGTTTTTTGCTTGATAAACCAGGGCTTTGCGGCCAAAGAACCACGCCAGACTGACACAAATAGCTAGTACAGCGGTTAAAGGCAGTGCCGTCGTGCTGTGCCAAGCACTGACTGCTAGACCTGCCAGGGCACCGGCTAGCATTTGTAATGTGCCCATTAGCGCGGAGGCGGTGCCTAAGCGCTTGCCTTGAGAGGACAAGGCCAGTGCCGCGGCATTGGGGTTAACAAAGCCTTGGCAAGCCATAAATCCGATCAGAACAAACATGAGGCTGCTCAGTGTGAGCGTGTTGGTAAGGGTAAGGGCCACGCCAATAAGCACCACAAAAAGCTGGGTTGTTTGTGCAATGGCCAATAAGCGTTCGGGCGCGTGGCGCTGCAATAGATAGGCATTTACTTGTGAGGTGAATATCAGAGCAGCCGCGTTGACGCCAAAATAAAAACCAAAGTAATTAGGATTAACTTGCAAGAGCTCAATAAAGACACGAGGTGAGCCGGCAATGTATGCAAACATGCCTGCCGAGGCGATGCCTCCAGCCAGGGAGAAATAAATAAAGCCTCGATGTTTGTAGAGACCAAGATAATTTCTGGCAATATGGCTAGGCCTGAGTGGCTGCGCTCGCTCTTTGGGCATGGACTCTTGTAGTGTGAAAACTGTAGCCAGCAATAGCAGGCCGCCAGCGGCAACCATGAGATTAAAAATGCCGCGCCAACTGCTCAGGTTAAGTAGTTGTGCCCCGATTAGCGGGGCGAGTATGGGCATGACGCCCATGATGAGCATCAGCATGGACATGGCTCGTGCAGACTCTCTGGTGTTTAGGCGATCTCGTATGACGGCACGTGGTACTGCCATACCGGCGGCGCCACCAAAGGCCTGGATGATGCGCCAAAGACTGAGTTGCTCGATGCTTTGAGCCTGGGCACACATTAAGGAGGCAATGGTGAATATGCTGAGACCCAGGATTAAAGGGGGTTTGCGACCGAAACGGTCGGCGATCGGGCCGTAAAAAAGCTGTGCCAGCGCCAAGCCCAGCAGATAGCTGGCCAAGGTGCGCTCAACCAGTCCCGAGTTTGTATTTAAACCGTCTGCAATGGCTGAGAAAGCCGGTAAATACATATCTATTGCTAGGGGGCCAATAGCCGTGAGTAGCCCCAGAAGAATTAACCAGCGGGGAAAGGCGGAGGGTGACGACATGTTGCTTTTTTGCAGTATTGTTATTTTCAGTATATACCTGAAGGGGGACGTAGAAGATTTTGCGCTGCGATTCGGTGATAAATTAGTTCTCAGCGTAACCCGTTAATTTTAGCATGGTGAGGTTCAGGGCCTGTTTGCTCTGAATGCTAGTCAAAGAGCACAGGTTTTGATCATCTTTGTTTCGCACACAAGGGAGGCCAAATTGAGTTCTATAACGTCAGCAGTACACGATAAGCTTGAGCAGTTGTCCGTGCCGACTAAAGTCACATTGCCCAACGGCAATACGGCAGGCCCCAGCAATGCCCGGGTCCATTTGTACATTAAAGACACTGCTACCTTGGCGCAGTTGGCGGCAGGGCAGTCGGGCTTATTAGGGCAGGCCTACGTAGAGGGGCGGCTGGACTTTGATGGGTCCATGCGTGACCTGATGCAACTAGCTAGTGATGTTTTGCCAGGTTCGCCGGTGGAGGCTGCGCGGGCGGGCTGGTTAACATCACTGATTGCCCATCTGACCTCAGTGTGGCGGCATACTCAAGAAAAAGACGCAGAGCAAATACGTTTTCATTACGACTTATCAGACGAGTTTTATGCTCTGTGGCTAGATCCTCGTCGTGTGTACTCTTGCGCTTATTATCGTGAGCCTGATATGACTTTGGCGCAAGCTCAAGAAGCTAAGCTTGACCATATTTGCCGTAAGCTGCGATTACAGCCTGGTGAGCATTTTTTAGACGTGGGTGCAGGTTGGGGTGGTTTGATGCTGTGGGCAGCCCAGCACTACGACGTACACGTGACCGGCATCACATTATCGGAGAATCAGCACGCTTATGTGAATCGTCTGATTGAGCAGCACGGTTTGCAGGGGCGAGCGCGTATCAAGCTCATGGACTATCGTGAGCTTGATGAACAACAGGGCTATGACAAGCTGGCGTCCGTAGGCATGTTTGAGCATGTGGGGCGGGCGCAACTGAGTGCGTATTTCGCTAAGTTGCGTCGTTTGGTCAAACCCGGTGGTTTAATCCTGAATCATGGTATTACTTCGGGCGGAGTCGATCATGCGCAATTAGGGGCAGGCATGGGGGACTTTATAGAAAAATATATTTTCCCTGGCGGGGAGCTAACGCATATTAGCCATGTGTTGCGACATTTGGCCGAAGGGGGCTTGGAGGGCCTGGATGTGGAAAATCTGCGCCCTCATTATGCACGCACCCTATGGGCATGGAGTGATGCGCTGGAGGCCAAATTGCCTGAGGCTGCCGCTACCTTGAATTCTGATCAGGGTATGAAGTCCTTGCGCGCGTATCGCGTTTATTTAGCAGGTTGCGCTATGGGTTTTGAGCACGGCTGGATTGCTTTGCATCAAGTGCTGGCTGAGGCACAGATGGCAGGGCGTTCGGACGAGCTTGATTACCCAACTGACTTGGCCTATCCCTGGAGACGGGATTACATGTATCGCTAAGCGTACTTAGGCTAGGCCGCCAACTTAGGCGTGGCGGCCTGGCGCGTGTTAGTACGTGTCCGGATCGGGCAGGTTTTTACGCCGTAAGGACTTGGGGTAGTGCTTTAATACACGGATATACCAGAGCAGCAATAACAGAGCGGACAGGCCAAGGCCTAGGCTGGCCATAAACCACATGCTGCCAGCGCCAGTAGGAATGTCAGGTGAAAGCCAATGCAGAAAAGGATCTAACAGCCCCTTGCCCTGGCCAAACCCCAACCACCAGCCCCCGGTTAGGCCTAGCCCACTCAGGGCGATGACTTGCAAAAGCATGGGGATGAAGGCGATTTTGTAAGCACGTAATATATAACTCGCGACGCATTGCAAGGCATCGCAAAAGTGAAACAGCGGCAATAAGGTGAGCAAGCCCAAGGCCATGAGCACGACTTGTGCATCATTGCTGTAAAGCTGTGCCAAAGGTGTGCGTGCTCCCATGAGCAAGCCCGCTGTTAGGCAGGCACAAACAAATACAATAGCAATGCCATAGTTACCCGTGATACGAGCGCGGTGTAACTGCCCTGCACCTATCGCTTGCGCCGTAATGGAAGCGGTGGCAACTCCGATGGCCATGGGGATCATGAATGACACGGCAGCAAGGTTGGCCATGATCTGGTGCCCGCCAGAAACAAACTTGCCTTCGCGAGCCACTAGTAAAGCCATAAAGGTAAAGGCAAAGATTTCGATGAGGTACGAGCCGCCCATCGGTATCCCTAGGCGCAGCAGTTCTTTTTGATCGCGCCAACTAGGTCGTTCCATGCGCAATTGGAAGCGCGCATAAAAGGAATCTTTTTTCAGGAGCAGAATGCCAGCCAGTAGCATAAGCCACGACACGATAGTCGTGGCAATGCCAGAGCCCACTGCACCCATGGCGGGCAAGCCCCAATGTCCGAAAATAAGTAGCCAATTAAGGAGTGCTTTAAAGGCCACGCTGGCCACATTAATCAGCATGACCATTTTGGGGCGCGATACGGCTGTCCCTAAGGCATAAATGGTACGAAACACCAAGGCGGCAGGCAGGGCAAAAATAAGGCTACGTAAATACAACACGATTTTATCGTGCACCTGTATTTCGAGCTCCCCGGAGGCGCTGAGCCAGAGTTCGGGAAAGAGCAGGGCAATGCTACCGATCAGGGTAAGGAACAAGGCCAGCCAGACTCCTTGCCCCCACATGCGTCCGACCTCCAGGTCGTGGTGGGCGCCATAACTTTGAGCCAGTATTGGAATCAAGGCGTGTAGCACCCCCATCAGACCGATAAACACGGTGATGTAGATGGAGACTCCTAGCCCCATCGCTTGTAAGTCTGCGGCGCTGGCATGGCCCGTCATGGCGGTGTCCAGCACTCCAAAGATAATACTGGCCCAGGATCCTAAAAGGACGGGCCAGGCTTGGTGAAGAATTTTGCTAGCCTGGCGCCTAGCGATAGGCGGCAACAGCATGGGAAATTGCATAAAACCTTAAGGCTTGGGTACGCGTAGTAATAAAAAAGCTTCGTGGCGGTCTGCGCCTCGTTTGCCTTGCCAGAGTATCTGGCTATCTGGGGCGATGGAAGGGACTTTCTGACTTTGTAGCTCGCGCAGCGATACTTGTTGCAAGACCAGTGGGCATTGCTGATCAAAGCTTAAGTTGATGCGCTCGAACACTAAAAAAGAGGCACGCTGCCCGGCTCCAACGCTTTCGGCTCGCAGGCATTCGCCTGCAAGCTGGTGTGTGTTCAGCGCTTGTGCCAGCTCGGCGGATACGCTGCGATAACTGCGTACATAGTCCAGCGAGGGCATCCATAGGGTTACGAGCAGTAGCCAGGTGGTTATCAGGCCACCTGCTGACAAGACAGATCCACGTAATAAGCCTGCCGGGCGTACACGCAGACGCCAGCGTACGAGTAGCAGCCAGCTCAACGTGCCCAAAAAGGCAATAAACAGAGCCGGAATGGAGATAAAGCTATCGTAGCCTTGTGTTTGGCGGGCGATATTATGAGCAATTTTGCTTGGCCAGCCGCTTTGTTGGGCAATCCAGCCCAGCCAGACGGTAGCTGCGGTAAGGGAAAAGCACATAATCGCAAACCAGTCTAAGGCGTTCACAATGCCTCGACGTAAGGTGGGCAGTGCAAACGCGCCCAGCATGGCACATGGCAGTACGAGCAAGGCATATTCCGGCTCAAAGGCCTGTTTGAGAAAAAACAGGCTTAAAAAGCTGCTTATTAAAAAGAGCAGAGGCAGCAGCAAATGTGGGGCTTTGACCCACGCGCGCCAATGCCATAGAGCCAATAGCGTCAGTGGCCAGGTAGGCCATAGGAACCAGGCTAAGTCGCGCAAGGAGCTGATCAGCCCGCTAAAACCGACCCAGCCTATGGATTGGATGTTCCAAAGCCACCATTGCTCAGTCCAATAGGGTCCCAGGCGTTTAGCGGGTAGCCACCAAGCCATGAAAACCGCCAAAGCCAAGGCTAGGCTAAGGGCTAACCATTTGGCATGACGCTGCAAGGGCTGGACCAAAGCGAAGGCAGCCACACTGGCCAGTAAAATCGGAACTGCACCGATAAGACCACGTGTAAGAAAGCTAAGTCCTAAGGTAATACCAAGCAGTACTGCGCCCGAGCCAGGGCGTTGAAATATGCGCACCAAGCTATAAAGTGCGACGGCCTGCAGGGCGATCAGGGCAGGCACCTCAGAGGTTTCGTGCATGCGCCATATGATGCCCACTGTGGCCAGTGTCAGAAGCAGGGTGGCGTCTGCAATCATACGGCCGTAGTCCGTGACCGAGGGCTCGCCACCGAAAGGGAGTGCCAGGGGCTGAGCTTCAGGGCGTCGACCTAACCAGTATGCGGCTCGCCACACGCCTATACACAGCAGGGCAAACCAGATCAGGTTAGGAAAGCGCGAAGCGATCATCGTCGCGTTCAGCTCGTTGGTGAATAGCCCTAGTGCGGGGGCCAGCACGCTAATACTGATGCTCCCGGCCCATGTAATAAAAGGACCGGCTTCGGCGTAGGCTAAATTACCCACTTGTGGCAGGAGCCAGGTTTTCAGCGTTCCCGACTCGAGTGCCGTGATCATGGTGGCTAAGCCAACTACGTCATCGGTTTTCCAGGGATCGCGAAAAAACAGACCCGCGAAAATATAAATCAAGCCAACCAGAATGAGAATCTGGCGAGGAAGCTTGACTGCGGCAGGTGCGGTGAGCCTGGCGGGAGTGGAAAATAAGGTGTTTGGAGGCACGGGTAGGACAAAAAGGCTGAAAACAGCTCTATCTTAAAGCAAATGTCTAGCGCTGCCAGTTTAACCTGGCATGTGTAAACAAGTATGTATGGCGTGCACGTTCTTTAGCACGCGAGATCTATCAGGCTTGAGTGACAGACGAAAAAAAAGCGGCTTGCAGCCGCCTTCATGTCGAGCGAGCGAGGTATTATTCGCCGCGACGAACAGTACCTGCAGTGCGTGCAAAGCGGGCACGGAATTTTTCCACACGGCCTGTCTCAACAATACGTGTTTGAGCGCCAGTGTAAAAAGGGTGCGACTCGGAAGTAACATCACATTTGAACAGCGGGTATGTCACACCGTCTTTTTCGATGGTTTCGCGAGTTTGTACTGTGGAGCGAGTGATAAAGCTATTGCCAGTTTGCTGGTCCAAAAATACCACGTCGCGGTATTCGGGGTGTATGCCTGCTTTCATGATAGATTCCTGTAACTTGAAATAAGGATCGCCAACAGAAGGGCGCATGGGGCGCAAAATTAAAAATGTGCGTCTGCCACGTATCCGGTTAACAGGCAATTTTAGCATCGAGTCTATTGTTTACCAAGAAAAAATAGCTACTTAGTCGCCACTTTACGATAAAGTGCTGTTTTTTTACCCCACCGCCTTGCTCATAAGCAAGGGGGCTGGAAGTTTTATAGCTGAGCGTGTTCGGCCATGGAGTAGGCATGCTGCCGTGTAATGATTAGGTGATCGAGTAGTTGAACATCTATGAGTGCCAAAGCTTGCTTGAGGTGTTGGGTAAGCCTGAGGTCTGCCTGACTGGGTGTGCAGGCTCCCGAGGGGTGGTTGTGCGCCAAAATAATGGCGGCGGCATGATGTTTGAGCGCTGCTTTGACAATTTCACGTGGATAAACTGAAGCTTGATTAAGCGTGCCGCGAGCAACTTCTTCGGTTGCGATCAGTTGAAATTGGGTATCCAGATACAGCGCTAGGCAGTGCTCTATGGCTAAGGAGCCCAAATGAGCAAGACAATAGCGCTTCACCAGCTCAGGGCGGTTGAGCAAGACCTTGTCTTCCAGAGCCTCAAGGGTGTTGCGTCGGTGTAATTCAGCGATGGCAAGGATCTCACAGCATTTGGCGGCTCCAATACCAGGCACGCTCATCAGAGTGCGGGTATCCGCGGTGAATACGCCATGCAAGCCTTGGCAACGATCCAGCAAACGCTGACCTAATTGCACGGCATTGCAGCCAGGTAGGCCGGTGCGTAGGACTATGCCTAGGAGTTCTGCTGTGGTGAGCACAGACGCAGTGTGTTTCAGGAGTCGCTCGCGTGGACGCGCTTCGTGGGGGGATCGGGCAGACATGGGCTAATCTGGCGTAAAATAGTGATTAACGATTATTTATGGTGATTGATTTTGAACGCGCCCACTAGCTCAGAGCAGGTTATTGTCCGTCCGGATTCTTACCTGACCGTACACTACCGCATTGAAATTTTGACTGGCCCAGCTGCAGGTTCAGTCTTTGTTGATACCTTTAACGAACGGCCAGCAACCTTGCAGTTGGGGGTGGGGCAGTGGTCACCTGGCATGGAAGAGCCCTTGCTAAATCGCACCGAGCAAGAGCAATTCGAATATGTCTTGCCGTGTGAGCAGGCTTATGGTGCCCGCAACCCCGATTTATTGCAGCGCGTGACGCGTGCGGCGCTGGCACAACACGCTCCCGAAGGCGAGCAGTTCGAGGCCGGGGAAATGATCGAGTTTCATACTCCTGATGGTGGGCGTTATTCAGGCGTTTTGAAAGAATTAACGGAACACTCTGCCTTGCTTGATTTTAACCACCCTCTTGCCGGGGCGGATCTGAAGGTAGAGGTTTATATTTTAGGGATTTTGTAATGTCTCAAGTTGAAACGGTAGCGTTGGCCGAAGTCGTCTTGGCTCAACCTCGTGGCTTCTGTGCTGGGGTAGATCGTGCGATTGACATCGTAGAGCGCGCCCTGGAATTACACGGTGCCCCCATTTATGTACGCCACGAGATTGTCCACAATCGCTATGTGGTAGAAGATCTGCGTAATAAAGGCGCTATTTTTATTGCCCAGCTTGATCAAGCACCCACAGGTGCAATTGTGGTGTTTTCGGCTCATGGCGTCTCGCAGGAAGTGCGTAAAGATGCGGAGCAGCGTGGTTTGCGTGTCTTTGACGCTACCTGCCCGCTGGTGACAAAAGTACACGTTGAAGTAACGCGCATGCGCGCAGATGGGCGTGAGATCATCATGATTGGTCATCAGGGGCACCCAGAGGTGGAAGGCACCTTGGGGCAGGCAGAAGGTGGCATGTATCTGGTGGAAACGCCTGAGGACGTTGCCAAGCTAGAGGTACAAAATCCGGATAAGCTCGCTTTTGTTACGCAAACTACTTTATCGGTGGATGATGCGCAACTGGTGGCTGACGCATTACGCACGCGCTTTCCTGCTATTGTTGAGCCCAAGAAAAGTGATATTTGTTACGCTACCCAGAATCGTCAGGACGCCGTGAAGTTTATGGCTCCGCAGTGTGATTTGGTGTTAGTGGTAGGTAGCCCAAACAGTTCCAACTCCAATCGCTTGCGCGAGGTTGCCGAGCGTAAAGGAGCAGAAGCGTATTTGCTGGACAGCCCTGATCAAGTGGATCCCAATTGGTTGAAAGGGAAAAAACGCATTGGCGTTACCGCGGGAGCCTCAGCGCCTGAAGTCTTGGTGGAGCAGGTAATTCAGCGACTCAAAGAGCTAGGTGTAGGGCGTGTACGGGCACTGGAAGGCGTAGAAGAAACCATTGCTTTCCCATTGCCGCGTGAGTTGTCGCGAAAAATTGAAGCAGTGAAATAATAAGCAAACCAGGGTGTGATCCTGGGAAGTGGGGGAGATATGAAACTGGGTTTTTGCGGTTTGGGCTTGATGGGGCAGCCCATGGTGGCACGTTTGCTCAAGGCTGGTCATCAGGTATATGTTTGGAATCGTAGCGCCGATAAAGCAGAAGCGCTCCTGCAGCAAGGCGCACACTGGGTGGCCAGCCCAGCAGAGCTGGCGCAGCAGTGCGAGGTGGTCATGATGTGCGTCTATGACACACAGGCCGTGCACGAGGTGGTGTTTGGCCAGCAAGGTCTGGCCAGCGTGCCCGGGCAGCTGCGTATTGTTGTGGACCATTCATCTATTATTCCGCAGGCCACTCGTGACATGGCACAACGTCTGTGGGTGGATCGTCAAGCGTATTGGCTGGACGCTCCAGTCTCTGGTGGCACGGTCGGAGCAGAAAATGGCACCTTGGCTATTATGGTGGGCGGCGAGCCTGACGCCCTGGATCAGGTGCGTGACATTTTAGGGGCTTATGCCAGCCAAGTGACGCATATGGGTAGTAGTGGTGCAGGTCAAATCAGTAAACTGTGCAACCAGACTATCGTCGCTACCACGCTGAATGCGATTGCTGAGGCGATTAGTCTGGCCCAAGATAATGGCGTTCAGGCAGAGCGTTTAAGCGAAGCCTTAAAAGGTGGTTGGGCTGACTCGGTCTTGCTGCAGTTATTTGTACCCCGTATGACGCAAGGTACTCAAGAAACCAAGGCTGGCATGGACACCATGCTAAAAGACCTTAATACGGTAGCTAACTTGGCGCAGGCCAGTCATACCGCAATGCCGGTGAGCCATGCTGCGCAACAGCAGTATCGTAGCGCCCATCGACAAGGACTGGGTGGGCGCGATGTGGCCGAACTGATGCAGGTGCTGGGCGCCGCTAAGCGTTAGGCGGGCCGGGGCTAGCGGCTTTAAAAGCTATAACCTAAGCCTACGCCCCCAAATACGCTACTTTTCTTTTCGACAATAGGGCTGTCTTTAGCGTCGCCGCTTAAATTGTTGATGCCAAGCAAACCGTGCACATGCCAGCTATTGTTAAGCTGGTGCGTGGCCAGGCCGTAAATAGCGTACGAACGCAGACCCGCACTGGCTTTGTAAGTGGGCAGACGGCCACCACTTGCTGCAGCTTCTTGTGCGCGTACGCCAAAATAGGTGTCCATGGCCTTTTCGTTTGACCATTTAAGCTCGGTGCCTACCCGTAATTGGCTGCTACCCGCTTGCCACAGTTTATAGCTTAGGTCGGCGGTGATGTTGGCCCCGTAACCGCTTTTTAGCGCCTGATAGTAACTGGCATCAAGTTGGGCATCGCCCAGTTTAAAGGCCGTAAAGACGCCCAGGTTGCCATGGCGCTGGATATCATCCATACCGCGTAAGCGAGAGGAGTCGCTGGCGCGGCGGCGTTGCGACAAAGAAACAAAAGTGCCTACTGTCCAGTGCTCGTTAATATCGGTTTGTACTCCTGCGGCAGGCATGCCCGAGCGAGGCCCTAAAAACAAGTGTCCGTTGCGATGCTTGAGCATAGGGCTAAAACGTGCGCCGTAATGGGTGGATCCTTCGTATTTAGGCGCAAAGCCCAAACCTACTCCGACTGTGGTTTCTTGTGCCAAGGCCGCACCCGAGATAAGGCTGAGTGTCAGAAGAGTATGTGTGAGTAATGGGCGTGTGCGAAACATAAACGATCTTTGCCTAGTGAGAGTCTTATATATGGAGTAATGGTAACAATAATTTGCTGCTCTCACGACTCCAATTGTGTAAAGCATTCTGTCGTACGTCTATGTTCAATCGTTGAGTGCATTGTAAGTGTTTGTTTGTTATGAGTTTTTTGCTTTTTCCTATTCTTTTTGTATCTGCGTTTCTGACAGGCCTTATTCTTTACTAATAAGGCAGTGTGTTAAGCCAACATAATAAGGCGGCAACTTTTAGGTATCATGTCGCCTATTACACCACCAAATGAATGGCTGGTTTATTAACTAGAGGTATAGGAATGAAAAAGAGTACAGGCGTATTGGCTTTGCTGGTCGCACTGGCGGCGGTTTATACGGGCGCTAGCTGGTACGTGGGACAGCAAACGGAAACAGCTATCCGAGAGCAGGTCAATCAGGCGAATGAATACCTGCTCCAGCAAGGAGAGCAGGCCAAGCTCGAGCTGAGTAGTTATGAGCGGTCGCTTTTTTCATCCTCCGCTCGCTATGTGTTGTCATTCAATGTGCCAGACGAGCCAGAAACGTTTGAGCTTGTTTTTGCTGATCGCATCGCACACGGGCCTATTCCTTTCGCGGCGGGTTACTATGCGCCAGCTATGGCGGTGTCACATATAGAGCTGCAAAACAACGATACGGTGGCTCCTTGGTTTGCCTTAACAGATGGCAAGGTGCCGGTGTATGCCGATACGCATATATCTTGGGCGGGCAAGGCAAGTAGCGTAGTGGAATGGGTGCCGTTTAAGAAAAACCAGGAAGAACGAAATATTGATTTCAGTGGTGGCCAGATCCTGGTAGATGTGGATCGCAAGGCGCAGCAGTACAGTGGGCGTTTTAGCTTTGATCACTTTTTACTCGACTCCGTGTCTGATCAGCCTATTAAGATGACTCTGAAGGCTTTGCATGGCGACTTTGACTACAGCGGTCAGTTGTATGTGAACGACAAACAGTCGGGCAAGATGACGCTTGAAAAAGTTGATGTGCAGGCTGAGGACGGCGCCTTTGGATTGAAGAATTTTGTTATTACCGCTGCATCAGAAACGGTAGACTCATTCATTAAGGGAACAGCCCGGTATGATATTGAGAGCCTAGAAATTGGCGAGCAAGATGTCGGTAAGCTAGAGGCAGCCTTTGACTTTGACCGTTGGTATGCGCCTGCTTTTTTACAGGCCAATGACTTGTTGACGCAGTTATCGGCTGAAACAGATTTAGCAGAACTATCTACGGAGGATAAAGATCGCCTGGCCCAAGCCTTGCATTTATTTCTGGAGCACAAGCCTAGCATTAACTTTTCCCCAATAAGTTGGAAGAACGCTGCAGGTGAAACAAATCTAGGTTTGCAGATTGCCTTGCAAGCACCGGAAGACAAAACTGCCGATTTGCACAGGAATGTTTTGCCGTGGGTACAGGCACTGGATTTGGTGCACTTAGATGTGCATCTGTCACGTCCCATGATAGAGCAGGTTTTGCAAAAAATCGCACAAAGCGACTCCGACTTTGACTTGCAATCTGCCATGCTGGGTGTAGAGAGCTTATTCAATGAATTGGCCGAGACACTGGAGCCTATGGGTATGGTGAAGCGTACCAGTGACGGGCTAGAAAGCCGGATCAGCTACAGTCAAGCCAATGGCGAGGTGATCGATTTTAACGGTACACCTGTGCCTATCAGTGACCTGTTTATGCTGGGTCTGGGCTTAATGATGTAAGTGTGCCACGCACGCTACTAGAGAAGCCTCAGGGCTTCTCTTTTTGTTTCTATGTTCAGCGTACAAAATGTATGAGCTGCCTGCATGGGGCGGCCGGCTAGGGGGAGGGAAATGAAGAAACGGGGTTCTTTGGCGGATCAGTTATCAGGCTTGGTGTATTCCACTGAGTTGGGGCGCACATGTCCTGACTGTCGTCAGCCTTTAGAGCAGTGCTCTTGCGAGCAGGCGGGTGCCATGCCGCCACCCGGTGACGGACGAGTATGGGTTCGTTACGAAACCAAAGGGCGGCGAGGTAAGGGGGTGACAACCGTACATGGTGTGCAATTGGATGCCGTGCAATTAGCAAAGCTGGCCAAAACCTTAAAAAACACCTGTGGCAGTGGTGGCACAGTAAAAGAATGGGTAATTGAAATACAAGGTGAGCACAGCGATAAAATTCTGGCTACACTACGCCAATTAGGTTTTAAAACCCGCTGATTATTGCCTGGCTTAATATGGGCTCGAGCACCGCACAAGGTACGAACATCATGAGTAAAAAAAGCAACTACGATCCCGATGAGCAAGCACTCTTGGAGTGGTGCATGGAGGTCGAGGAACTGTTAATCGCTGGTGGAGCAACGCGACGTCAGGCGCAAGAGTACATTGAAGAAGAAGCCGAGTGGTTTACGGATATGTACTACGATGGCTTGTCACCCGATGAGGCGGCTCAACAGGCCTTTGAGTAAGCCGCCAACAGACACGCCTTAGGCGTGAATATACAACCAGCCTGCCTGTTGCAGGCGTACGATTTCTGTCACAGCGCCTTGTTCCATGACCTGGAAGGGGGCTGTAGCGGTAGCGCCCAAGCCGCGCAGGGTATTCGGGCATAAGTAAGTAATAGGATCGCATTCGGGCTGGCTCTGTTGCAAAGCCTGACCCACTGCCTGGGCATTGGCAATAATACGCACTTCGATGTCAGGCATGTCCTTACGTAAGTTCATAGCATTATTGCGTGCTCGCTCAAGAGCGTCAGCTTGGCTGGCATGTATCAGTACACGTGTTTTCATGGTTGCTAGGGCTCCAGTGTCAACGGCTTGAGAATAAAAATTCGTGATCTAAATAAGTAATAAACCTGCGTCGCGTAGCAAGGTGTAGGTTTCATGCATAGGCAGACCCACCACGGCGCTATGACTGCCCTCCAAACGCTGCACAAATACCCCTCCCTGACCTTGTATGGCGTAGGCACCGGCTTTACCCATGGGTTCACCCGATAAGCAATAGGCTTGTATTTCCTCTTCGCTAAGCAAGGCAAAGCTTACTTTATTCGTGCTCAGCGCATGAAAGACCTGCTCTCGGTAGGCGAGGCTTACAGCCGTGTATACCTGGTGCGTGGTTCCGGATAGGCGTCGTAAGTACTCTGCCGCTTGATCTGCGCTAGCGGGTTTTCCAAGTACCTCATTACCCAGTGCCACTGTGGTATCTGCGGTGAGTATGGCAGCCGTGCTTGCTAAGCCCTGTTCACGAGCCCAGAGTGAGGCGCGTTGCAGTTTATCGGCTGCTGTGCGCGTGACATACTGCAACGGGCTTTCTCCAGCTAGTCGAGGCTCATCCTCGCCATCAGGGCTGGGCACGTGCACGACTTCATGAGCAATTTGCATTTGTCGCAAAATATCGTGACGTCTGGGACTGGCGGAGGCTAGGTATAGGTGATCATGTAACAGAGGCATGGTCTTTATCAGGTGCGATGGTAAGGGTGTCCGCTTAATATCGTCCAAGCGCGATACAGTTGCTCAGCGAGCAATACTCTAACCATAGGGTGTGGCAAGGTTAAGGAGGACAGGCGCAGCATTTCCCTACAGCTTTTTTTAAGCTCGGCATCCAGCCCGTCGGGCCCACCAATAAGTATAGCGATGTCTTTATGGTGGTCACGCCAATCTTGTAAGCGCTGCGATAATTTGACCGTGCTCAGGTCCTGTCCTCGCTCATCCAGAGCAATGCAGTGGGCTTGGGCAGGAATGGCTGCGACGATGCGTCGTGCTTCGGCCTGCATCATTTGGGCAGGTGTTTTACCACTGGTGCGTGGTTCGGCTTTGATTTCGTGGATATCCAGACTGCATTCAACTGGCATGCGGCGCGCGTATTCTTGCCAGCCCTGTTGTACCCAGTCGGGCATGCGCTGGCCTACGGCAATAATATGAATTTTCATGCTAAGTTAGCGACCTGCAAGCAGGCAGGTCCTTGGTGAAACAGCACCAGCTTAATAATCGAGCTGATCGCTTTCAAAACTGCTGCCTATGGCAGGCTGGCGTGAGGTGGGTAGCAGCTCAACCTCTACGGGGCGCTCTCCCCAGATTTCTTCTAGGTTGTAGTATTGACGAATAACGGGCTGCATGCAGTGCACCACGATGTCACCGAGGTCGACTAATACCCATTCACCCGTATCGTCGCCTTCGTGTGCCAGTATGGATAAGCGGTGCTCTTTGGCTTTATCGATGACGCTTCTGGCTAAGGATCGGGTTTGGCGGTTTGATGAGCCACTGGCAATAATGACGCGGTCGAACAAGCCCGTTAGGTGCGTGGTGCTAAACACCTTGATATCTAGGGCTTTAACGTCTTCCAGAGCATCAATCACGATGCGTTGCATTTTTTCAATATTCATAAAAAAGAACTATACAGTGCTAAGCCAAGTCTGTGTTGAGGTACAGGCTATGTTGTTGGATATAGCGCAATACGAGGGGGTCCACCAAGTCGGTGATGCTCAGCCCCTGTTGAATGCGTTGACGAATTTGGGTGGAGGAAATGCTCATGGGTGGCATGGGGATACTATGCAGTGTTTTATGCCTTTGTTGCAAATGCTGTTGCAAGAGGGCAGGAGCGAGCATGTGGGTGCCTGGCCTTTGGGCAACGGCCAGGTCAACGTACTCGAGTATGGTTTGCCAGTTTTTCCACGTGCAAAAGTTATTGAGTTGATCGCTGCCTAGCACCCAAAAGTAGTGGGGGGCTGGGTCTAGGGCTTGTAATGTATCCAGTGTATAAGTGGGTCCGCCACGCAGAACTTCAATATTATTGACAGCTAAGTAAGGATGGCCCTGTGTAGCCAGCTCTAACATATCCAGACGCTGTTGCGCGCTCGCGCCTAGTGCTTGACGCTGCCAGGGCTGAGCGGCTGGGATAAGCTGAACTTGATCCGCCTGTAAGTGGATCTGGGCATGTTGGGCAAGCTCAAGGTGTGCCTTGTGCACAGGATCAAAGCTTCCGCCTAGCAAGGCTATGCGCATAGGCCCAACCAGTCATGAGGCTTCAGGTATTGTGCCAGTTCCGCCTCAGCAGAGCCGGCAACCGCTTGCCAGTTATAGCGCCAGTTAGCCTGCGGTGGCATGGACAATAAAATAGATTCCGTGCGTCCCCCAGACTGCAAGCCAAACAGAGTGCCTCGATCAAACACCAGATTGAACTCAACATAGCGACCGCGTCGATAGGCCTGAAACTCGCGTTGTTCTTGGGTGTAAGGTGTGGCCATTCGTTTCTCAACGATGGGGGCGTAGGCAGGAATGAAACTGCGGCCTACATCTTGGGTTAAGGCAAAACTGGCCTCAAAACCGTCCGCATTCAAATCGTCAAAAAAGATGCCGCCAATGCCACGGGTTTCGTTACGGTGTTTGAGAAAAAAGTACTCATCACACCATTTTTTGTAATCCGGGTAATAGTGAGGGCCATGAGGATCGAGAGCGGTTTTACATGTTTGATGAAAGTGCACGGCATCTTCTTCAAACAGATAATACGGGGTGAGGTCTAGTCCGCCACCGAACCAGAACACATCTTCTTGGTCGGCATGTTGAGCTAGGGCGCTAAACATGCGTACATTCATGTGTGTGGTCGGTACAAATGGATTTCTTGGGTGTATTACCAGTGATACACCCATCGCCTCCCAGGGACGACCAGCCAGCTCTGGTCTGTGAGCGCTGGCTGAGGGAGGTAAACGCATGCCCTTAACATGACTGAAAAGCACAGCGGCTCGCTCAAAGACATCCCCACCTTCCAGATAGCGGGATAGCCCACCGCCACCTTCATCCCGTTTCCAGGCGTCTGAAAGAAAGCGTGAGCCGTCTAGATGTTCTAGCTCGGTAATGATGTCCGCTTGCAGGCGAGTGAAAAAATCCTGTGCCGTAGCAATAGGTAAAGACATGGTAAAACTCGGTGGTAAAAGTGTAATTAACTCTCTGCGGCAGGCAAGGCACGCCAGCCTATGTCTGTACGGAATTGTTTGCCATCAAAGTGGGTTTGTGCAATCGCCTGGTAAGCGGCCTCTTGGGCACGACGGATAGAGTCAGACATGGCCGTCACACAAAGTACCCGTCCTCCTGAGGTACGCAAAACGCCATCTTGCAATACGGTGCCAGCATGAAAAGTGACGCACTCAGCGTTGTCTTGGGCTAACTGAACGATGGCATCACCTGTGCGCGGGTCTTCGGGGTAGCCGTGAGCGGCCAGAACGACGCCAATAGCCGTACGTCTGTCCCACTCTATGGTGGCCTCATCCAGTTTTCCAGCCAAAGCGGCCTCAAAAACCTCTACTAGATCGCTTTTTACGCGCATCATGATAGGCTGGGTTTCAGGGTCGCCCATACGGCAGTTGTACTCCAGCACTTTGATCGGACGCGTGGCATCTGGGCCATCACCGATCATGACACCGGCGTACAAAAAGCCTGAGTAGGGCAAGCCTTCTTTGGCCATACCGTTCATGGTGGGCTGAATCACTTCACGCATGATACGGTTGTGCAGGGTAGGGCTCACAATAGGAGCCGGAGAGTAGGCTCCCATACCGCCTGTGTTGGGGCCTTCATCGTGATCTTTCAGGCGCTTGTGGTCTTGGCTGGTGGCCATAGGCAGCACATTTTTCCCATCGCACATCACGATAAAGCTGGCTTCTTCACCAACCAGGCATTCTTCGACGACTACGCGCGCGCCGGCCTCACCAAACATACCGTCGCCCAAAATGTCATCGATGGCCTGCAGTGCTTCCTCCAAGGTGGCGGCAACAATCACCCCTTTGCCAGCGGCCAGACCGTCGGCTTTGACGACAATAGGGGCTCCTTGTTGGCGTATGTACTCTTTGGCTGCTTGGGCATCAGTAAAGGTTTGGTAGGCAGCCGTAGGAATTTGATGGCGCACCATGAATGCTTTCGCGTAGTCCTTGGAGCTCTCTAGCTGGGCAGCCGCTTGGGTAGGCCCGAAGATTTTTAAACCGGCGGAGCGAAAGGCATCAACGACGCCAGCAGCAAGAGGCGCTTCTGGGCCAACGATGGTGAAAGCAATTTTTTCCTGGGTGGCGAACTCAAGCAGTTCCTGGATGTCGGTGATATTCAGGTTCTGGACTCGCTCAGCGTTGGCTGTGCCGCCGTTGCCGGGTGCCACGTAAACGAGTTGCACGCGTGTGGACTGGGCCAGACGCCAGGCTAAGGCGTGTTCACGGCCGCCGCTGCCGATAACAAGTAGCTTCATAGTGTTAACAATAATGGGCGTAGCGCCACAGGTTTAAAGTAAAGAGAGGTAAGGTTATTCGGACTCGTCCATGACGGCAGTAGTGTATACCTCTTGCACGTCATCCAGGCCCTCTAGGGCGTCCAGTAGTTTTTGCATTTTGATCGCATCATCGCCATTTAACTCTGTTTCGTTCAAGGCCTTCATGACTACGCCTTGTACTTCAGGTATGAGCTCGTGTTCGGCAAATGCCGCTTTTAGCCCGGCATATGAAGCAGGGGGGCACGTGACTTCGATTAAGCCTTCTTCATCGGTTTCAATTTCGTCGGCGCCCGCATCCAATGCAACTTCCATCACTTTTTCTTCGCAGGTGCCAGGAGCAAATAAAAATTGTCCGCAGTGGTTAAATTGAAACACTACTGAGCCATCTAGCCCTAGGTTGCCGCCATTTTTGGTGAAGGCGTGACGAACATCGGAGACGGTACGCTGACGGTTGTCTGTCATGCAGTCTACGATGACAGCAGCGCCACTGACGCCATAGCCTTCGTAGCGAATTTCTTCGTAGTTGCTGTCGTCGGCACCGCCTGCGCCGCGTTGTATCGCACGCAGAATATTATCTTTGGGCATATTCGCAGCCGTAGCTTTGTCCCAGGCCATGCGTAAGCGTGGGTTGCTTTCGGGGTCAGGGCCGGCTTCACGTGCCGCAACGGTGACCTCGCGAATAATTTTTGTCCACAGCTTCCCGCGCTTAGCGTCTTGACGACCTTTGCGGTGCTGAATATTTGCCCATTTACTATGTCCAGCCATAATGTATTTTTACCGTTTCAATTATCTGTATTCATGAAAAGTAGCGCCTATTTTAACCTGTATGAGACATAAGTCCCGAGTGGCCGTTAAAGTGGCTAGAATTCAATGTATTGCTGAAATTATATTCTGAGGGGAGTGTGCAATGACGGATTCCATGTTTTTCGCTCGTAACGAGCAGCATGAAGTAGGGTTATTGCCAGCGTTGGCAAATCGACATGGCTGTATTACGGGTGCGACAGGTACCGGTAAAACGGTTAGTTTGCAGGTCTTGGCCGAGCAGTTTTCACGTCAAGGCACCGCCGTGTTTGTGGCCGATGCCAAAGGTGATCTGAGTGGCATTTCTCAGGCTGCGCAGTCATCGCCTAAGCTGCTCGAACGCTTGCAAAAATTGCACTTACCCGAGCCCCAGTGGGGAAGCAATCCGGTTACATTCTGGGATGTGTTTGGTGAGCAGGGGCATGCCCTGAGGGCCACCGTGTCGGATATGGGCCCTTTGCTATTGTCACGTATGCTAGAGCTTAACGACACGCAGCAAGGTGTGTTGGCAATAGTGTTCAGGGTGGCTGACGAGGAAGGGCAGTTGGTGCTGGATTTGAAGGATTTGCGCGCCATGTTGCAAAACGTGGCCGACCGCGCGGCCGAACTGCGACCCCGCTACGGTAATATTGCTGCCGCTTCGGTTGGAGCTATTCAGCGTGCGCTATTACGTCTGGAAAGTGAAGGGGCAGAGCAGTTCTTTGGCGAGCCAGCTTTGGATATCATGGACTGGATGCGTACAGATGCGCAGGGCCGAGGCATGATTAATGTGCTGGCCGCAGAACGCTTAATGCAATCGCCCCGATTGTATGCCGTGTTTTCCTTATGGATGCTGGCCGAGCTTTACGAGCGCCTGCCAGAGGTGGGCGATCTGGAGCGTCCTAAGCTGGTGTTTTTCTTTGACGAGGCGCATCTGCTTTTTACCGGTGCGCCTAAGGCTTTGCTAGAAAAAGTTGAGCAGGTCGTGCGATTAATTCGCTCGAAAGGGGTAGGTATTTATTTCGTCACGCAAAGCCCTAGCGATATTCCTGAAACGATTCTGGGTCAACTGGGCAATCGGGTACAACATGCCTTGCGTGCGTATACCCCACGCGATCAGCGGGCGGTGCGTACCGCCGCGCAAACGATGCGGCCTAATCCTGGTTTGGATATTGAAGCCACGATCACTGAATTGGCGGTAGGTGAAGCTTTGGTGTCCATGCTGGATAACAAAGGCAGTCCCTTACCCACCGAGCGCGTTTGGATGTATGCGCCAGGCAGCCGTATAGGGCCAGCTACTGAGGCCGAGCGCCGGGCCTTGATGCAGCAGTCCCTGTTGGGTGGCAAATATGATCAGGCCATAGACCGGGAGTCGGCTTATGAGGTGTTGCTGAAAAAAGCGCAGGAAAGCCAGCAGTTGGCAGAGCAGCAGCAGGCCAAGCAAGAAGGTGTCATGGGCGTGATGAATGACTTTTTATTGGGGTCGACGGGGCCACGAGGTGGGCGACGTGACGGCTTATTGCAAGCCACAGTTAAAACGGAGGCGCGACGCATGGCGACTAAATTCGTGCGCGGCCTGCTAGGGTCTTTATTGCGAGGCAAGTAAGACTGAGTGAAAATGGATCATGTATTCACCATTAACAAGGAGCGAAGATGACACAGAAAAGGCATAAAATAGCCTTGATAGCAGGGGATGGCATTGGGCAGGAGGTTACGCCTGAAGGTGTGAAAGTACTGGAAATTGCGGCCCGACGACATGGTTTCGTGCTGGATTGGCTGGAGCTGGATTGGAGTTCCACCTACTATCAGCAACATGGACGCATGATGCCTGTAGACTGGAAAGCTCAGCTCTCGCAGGTTGAAGCGATTTATTTTGGCGCTATGGGCTGGCCTGAAATTGTTCCCGATCACATTGCGCTGTGGGAATCTTTATTCTTGTTTAGGCGTGAGTTCGATCAATATATCAACTTGCGTCCAGTGCGTTTGATGCCCGGTGTGCAATCACCGTTGGTTGGGCGCCAGCCGGGTGATATTGATTTTTACATCGTGCGTGAAAATACCGAGGGTGAGTATTCCAACAGTGGTGGAATATTATTCGCGGGTACCGAACGCGAGGTGGTTCTGCAGGAAAGCGTGTTTACTCGTGTTGGCACAGATAGAGTGCTGAAATTTGCGTTTGAGCTGGCGCAGCAGCGCGGTAAGCATCTCACGTCTGCAACCAAGTCCAATGGTATTTCTATCTCTATGCCTTGGTGGGACAGCCGAGTCGAGGCCATCGCCAAGGAATACCCCGATGTGCAATGGGACAAATACCATATCGATATACTCTGCGCCCACTTTGTGCAGCGTCCTGAACACTTTGATGTGGTGGTCGCCTCTAACTTGTTTGGCGATATCTTGTCTGATCTGGGGCCGGCGTGTACCGGCACCATTGGTATAGCACCATCGGCTAACCTGAACCCCGAGCGACGTTTCCCCTCGTTGTTTGAGCCTGTGCATGGTTCGGCACCCGATATTTTTGGCAAAGGCATTGCTAATCCGGTCGGACAGATCTGGAGTGGCGCGTTAATGCTGGACTTCCTGGGTTATCCACAAGCCGCTCAGGAGCTGATGCAGGCCATCGAGCATGTGCTGGAGCACGGTCCACGTACTCCTGACCTGAAAGGCACGGCCAGCACTCAGGAGGTCGGACAGGCTATTGCGGACACGCTAGAGGCTATGTCGACCTAAGAGGCTGTGCGTCGGCGCAGTCCGGCCCAGCAAATTGCCGCTATCATGATGGTACCGCCCAAGATCATTCTCGGAGTGGGATATTGGGCGAATAAGATAGCGGCAAATACAATGGCATAAACAGGCTCTAGGGCTATCACAATCCCGGCACTGCGAGCGTTAAGTATGCTTAAGCTGGCGACCAGTAAGTAATGCGATAGTGCGGTACAAAAAATACCCAGTAACGCCATCCAGAACCAGTCTAATAAGCTTGCCTGCCCGAGCAGTGACCAGGCGAAGGGCCAGCACATCAGGGCTACAAATAAGTTCTCCCACCACGCCACTTGCAATGCGCCAAGTTGAGTGGCCGCTTGGCGGTTAATCAAGGTGAACATAGCAAAAGTAAAGCCTGACAAAATGGCCCAGGCCAGTCCTATTGTCGCTTGGTCAGCAAAATTAAATGAGGGCGTTACAAGCACTAAACCGAGCGTGACTAACAGTAAAATTAACCATTCAAAGCGGCTAATGCGATCCTTGAGCAGCCACTCACCCAAGGTAATAAATGCAGGGAAACTGGCAAAACCAAGAGTAGCGATTGCGACGCCTCCAATTTTTACTGCGTAAAAAAAGGTAGCCCAGTGTATAGATAGCATCAGGGCAGCGAGCAGTAGTGGTGGATAGTCCCGCCCCGTTAAGCCTTGACGTAAACCTTGGTTTTGAATGCGCAAGCTTAGGCTCAAGGCCAGGACGGCAAAGGTAGCGCGACCCGCAGTAATCAGCACAGCACCAGCCTGTATCAGTTCGCCGAAAATTCCTGTTAGGCCGAATAAAACAGCAGTGATATGGATAGCGATAAAAGCTTGGCGTTGTGTCATGGAAAAGACGGTATCGTAATACCCAAAGCACAGTATCCTATAGGGGATCTGAGCGCTAGGGTGTGATTAATAGAGAAAAGGACAACACAATGAGTCTAACAGTCAAAGCCATTCGAATCGAACAACATGGTGGGCCTGAAGTGCTGCAGTTTCAGCATATACAGTTGCCTGCTCCGCAAGCGCATGAAGTCACCATACGTCATAAGGCGATTGGCTTGAACTTTATTGATATTTATTTCCGTAACGGCTTGTATAGTGGCGCCTTGCCGCACGGGCTTGGTTTTGAGGCGGCTGGTGTGGTGCAGGCTGTTGGTGATGCAGTGACACACCTTAAAGTCGGAGATAGGGTGGCATATGGACAGGCTCCCCTAGGGGCCTACTCTGAAGCGCATAACGTGCCAGCCGATCGCGTTGTGCCCTTGCCCGACGCCATCAGTTACGAGCAAGCGGCAGCCTTGATGCTGAAAGGGCTGACCTGTTGGTATCTGTTGCGTAAGGCGTATGAAGTGCAAGCAGGGGAAACCATTTTGTTTCATGCCGCTGCAGGGGGTGTAGGACTGTATGCCTGCCAATGGGCCAAGGCATTAGGGGCAAAGCTGATTGGTACGGTCTCCACCCCGGATAAAGCGCAACTGGCCAAGCAGCTAGGGGCTTGGGAAGTGATTGATTACAGTCAGGAAAACGTAGCGCAACGGGTGGCTGAGCTGACGCAGGGCAAGAAAGTGCCTGTGGTGTATGACGGAGTGGGTAAGGCGACCTGGGAGCAATCCTTGGACTGCCTGCAGCCGCGAGGCTTGATGGTGAGCTTTGGTAATGCGTCTGGCGCCGTTACAGGGGTTAATTTGGGCACTTTGGCACAGAAAGGCTCGTTGTACGTAACACGTCCTACCTTAGGGGCTTACGTACCCACCTTGGAAACGATGCTAGAGGCCAGTAAAGAGCTTTTTGATCTGGTGTTAGGTGGGCAGATCCAGGTTCAAATAGGGCAGACTTTTCATTGGACGGAAGTGGCCCAGGCTCAAACAGAGCTGGCCGCCCGGCGCACGACGGGTTCTACTGTCCTGACGCTGGACTAAGCCTTCACGCTAATTATCTTTTTTGCCTAAAAGTACACTCAGCGGGCCATGGCCCGCTGAGTGTTTGCGCTTAGCTGCGGTGATACTGTTGTATCCGCTCGACCTCATTTTTAGAGCCCAGAATGACACCAGTACGCTGATGTAGTGCGTGGGGCTGCAAATCTAAAATGCGTTGTTCGCCGTCTATCGCCAAGCCGCCTGCCTGTTCTACCAGCATGCTCATGGGGTTAGCTTCATACATCAGACGCAACTTGCCTTCACGTACCGAGGCGCGCTGATCACGTGGATACATGAAGACGCCACCGCGCGTCAGAATGCGATGCACGTCGGCAACCATGGAAGCAATCCAGCGCATATTGTAGTTTTTCGCCAAAGGGCCTTCTACGCCTTGCAAACATTCATCAACGTAGCGCTTCACGGGGGCTTCCCAGTGGCGCATATTTGACATATTGATGGCAAATTCGGCGGTATCCTCAGGAATTTGTAGACGCTCTGTGGTTAATACCCAAGAGCCCATCTCTTTGTCCAGGGTGAAGGCAGCAACGCCATCGCCTACCGTTAGCACGAGCATGGTTTGTGGGCCATAAACGGCATAGCCAGCCGCAACCTGTTTGATGCCGGCCTGCAGGAAATCTGCTTCCTCTATGTCACGGTGGCGAGCCTCTTCGGGTACTTGTAGCACAGAGAAGATTGTGCCAATCGAGACGTTGACATCGATATTGGAGGAGCCATCTAAAGGATCAAACAGCAAGAGGTTCTCGCCTTTGGGGTAGTCATCTGGGATACGGTGCAGTGTGTCCATTTCCTCTGAGGCCATGGCTGCTAGGTTGCCGCCCCATTCGTTAGCTTCCAGTAAAATTTCGTTCGATAGAACATCGAGTTTCTTTTGTACTTCCCCTTGTACGTTTTCACTATCCAAGCTGCCTAGGACGCCACCCAGAGCACCTTTGCTGACAGCATGGCCGATCGCCTTACAAGCACGGGCCACGGTTTCCAGCAGCAAGCGTACATCTGCTGATACATTACCTTTTTTACGCTGTTGTTCAACGAGGTATTGGGTAAGATTTTTCTTCAAGTAAGACTCCGGGTATTAAAGAGTTAATGCTTTCTGTATGATTTCGCGCACATTCGGTGAAAGCTGCTCCTGTGCGGCGATGTGTTCGAGTGCGGCTTTTAGCGGGCGTTGCAGCTCAGGCTCGTAACGGGCCCAGTTGTCAAAGACTCGGGCCAAGCGTGCCGAGATTTCAGGGTTGAGCTGATCCAGGGCTAGTACTTGCTCTGCCCAGAAAGTGTAGCCCGCTTGGCTATGTACAGCACGTAAATTATTGATGCAGAACTGAAACAACAGGCTGCGAGCTCGATTAGGATTGCGTAAGGAAAAAGCCGGATGCAGCATGAGGCTTTGTACCGTCGTTACAGTCGTATCGGGGGCGCTGGCTTGCAGGCTGAACCAGCGATCTATGACTAGAGGTTGATGTTGCCATTGTGTATAGAACTGTTCCAGTGCGAGTTGCTTGCGCTCAGAATCTGCGTAATGTACGAGTATCTGTAAGCCCGCTAGTCTGTCCGTCATATTGCGTGCCTCTTGAAATTGACGCTGAGCCAGTGAGAGGCCAGCGCTAATACCAGCAGCGGACAAATAGCTAAGAGCCAGGTTTTTCAAAGCTCGCTTACCTGCGCTAAGTGCATCCGGACTGTAGGGCAGGTGAGGCTCGTGGTGGAACTGGTACAGCTCTTGCCAATACGGAGCGAGCCCTAGGCCTAGCTCTCGCATCAGTGCAAGACGACGCGTTACAACGTGCTGAGGGCGCATCGTGCGCATTTGTTCCAGCAAAACCCGCTCACTGGGCAGACTTAATATACGAGCAAGATATGCTGGGCTAAGTGCTGTATCTTGCAGCAGCGTTAGAAAGGTCTGCAGCACTAAAGGTTTGCTTTGCGCTGCGGCGTGATCCGAGGCGTTCAAAAGGTAACGAGAAAGTAGCAATTGCATGGCCTCCCAGCGAGCAAAAGGCTCGGGGTCATGGCGTACCAGCAAGGCTAATTCGGCATCACTTCTGTAGTACTCAATCTTGACCGGTGCCGAGAAACCACGCAGCAACGATAAGACAGGACGACTATCGACCTGTGTAAATTGCCAACGTTGACTTTGCTCTTGCAAGTTCAGGGTCAGGTCCGTGTAGGTGTGCCCCTCTAGTGTGAATGCAAGTACCTTTCCATCCAGGGTTAGCATACCCATGCTGACAGGAATATGTAATGGCAGTTTGGGCTTGTTGTGCTGTGTTTCTATGCCTACCGCTGGATTGCTTTGCTTCAGTGTAAGGGTAGCGGTTTTTTCTTGTTCGTCGTAGTCAAGCTGTACGCTGACTGTAGGTGTGCCCGCCTGCTCATACCAGCGACGAAACACGTCCAGTGTGTGCCCAGCTTTCTGTTCACGGTAGACTGAATCCAGCGCATCAATAAAATCGTCGCAACTAACAGCCTGGCCGTCGTAGCGCGCAAAGTATTCACGTATCCCTGCCTGAAACCCTTCCTCGCCCAGCAAGGTATGCAACATACGTATTACTTCAGCCCCTTTTTCATAAATAGTGGCGGTGTAAAAGTTGCTAATTTCTTCGTAACTTTCGGGGCGTATAGGGTGAGCCATGGGTCCGGAGTCTTCCGGAAACTGGGTGCTGCGTAAAATACTGACATCATCAATGCGCTTGACCGCTCGGGCGCTTAAGGCCTCTGCGCCCGATAGTCCCTGTGCTTGCATATCGGCCGAGAACTCTTGTTCGCGAAATACCGTTAGCCCTTCTTTTAGTGATAATTGAAACCAGTCTTGGCACGTAACTCGGTTACCCGTCCAATTATGAAAATACTCGTGACCAATAACCGCTTCTACGGCTTGAAAGCTGGTGTCGGTGGTTGTGTCGGGATCTGCTAGCACATAGGCTGAGTTAAAGACATTTAAGCCTTTGTTTTCCATCGCACCCATATTGAAGTCATGGGTGGCGACAATCATGTATCTGTCCAGGTCTAGTTCCAGGCCAAAGCGTTCCTCGTCCCAGCGTATTGAGTTGATCAGGCATTGCATGGCCCATTCGGTGTGGGCGAAATCGCCTTTATCACTATAAATTTCTAATTGGGCGGGAGTACCGTTTGCTTTCAAAATTGTCTGGCTGCGCACATCAAAATCACCGGCCACCAGAGCAAATAGATAAGAGGGCTTAGGAAATGGATCAAACCAGGTTGCTTGGTGTTCTGTCTCGCCTATATTTTCAGTGGCTACTAAATTGCCATTTGATAATAAAATAGGATAGCGTGCTTTATCGGCTCTGAGGGTGACCGTATATTTGGCCATGACATCAGGCCTATCGGGGAAATAAGCAATGCGTCTAAAACCCTGTGCTTCACATTGGGTGAATAATTGCTGTCCCGAGACATATAAACCCATTAAAGCGGTGTTGTTGATAGGTTTGCAAATACTGACGATTTCAATAATGCTCGAGGGAGCAGTTGGGTGTAGAGTCAGGGTTAGGGCACTGAGTTCATAGTCGCTTTCACAAAGCGCTTTGCCATTAATGGAGACCTGTACTAAGTCTAGCTCCTCCCCGTCTAGTACTAGCGCCTGTGGTGACGGGGTTCGGCTATTGGCCTGGAAACGTATGCGTACTTCGCAAGTGTCGGCGTGTAAGTCGAACTGTAGCGCTAGCTCTGGAATTTCGTAGGGATAGGGCTGGTAGTCGAGGCGGGAAACAGAGACGATGGATTCGGTGCGCATAGGGATATTCATGACTGTAAGACGAAACAGGCTTATTGTAATAGCTAGTCGTAGAACTACCTAAAATGGAATGTGGGTCGCCTTGTTTGTTTAGTCTTACGCTAAGTGTGATGTCAAGCTCATCAGAGCGATATAGGAACGTACAAATGAAAACACGTAATATGCCTAGAAATCCTCTCTATATACCCTTGGCTCGAGCGGGTATTATGGCGAGCGTAGCGCTGTTAACTGCGTGTGCGGCCCCTAGCTGGTCGGCTAAATTAACGCGTTTTCAGCAATGGCCTGCGAATGCGGTGGGCGCTACGTACGCACTTGAACAGGCCACGCACGATGTGGGTAATCTTGAATACCAGGCCTTTGCCGATATGCTGCGTGCAGCGATCAGCTCAACAGGTTTAGTGCAAGCCCAAGATCAGCAGGCGGCACGTTTTGTGGTGAACTTTGAGTATGGCAGCACCCAAGAGCAACGCTGGGTGCAGCGTTATCGCGATTCGGTTTATGAACCGTGGGGTTGGGGTGCTGGTTATTACGGCATTAATGATGGTTGGGCTGGTGGCTTATTTTATTCTCCACCGCCTGTGGTGAATGTGCCTGTACAGGCATATAAAAATAATTTAACCGTAATAATCAAAGATAAGTCACAGGGTGATAATGAGGTTTACCGGGCACAAGCAGTCAGTTATAGCAGTAGCGATAATTTGACAGCCCAAATGCCTTATTTGACGCGCGCCGTCTTTGATCGCTTTCCGGGAAATAACGGGCAAGTCATTGATATCACCTATGAAAAAAGCCGCCATTGAATCGGCGGCCTTTTTTGCTTGCTAAGCGCGGCTTATTTAATTAAAAAAGAGTCGCGTTTTTTTCCGGCTGCGTCAGCATCGAGGATCCAGCGTGGTGGGCGACCACGACCAGTCCAGGTGTCGCCAGTGGCTGGATTGCGATACTTCGGGGGTAATACAGTTTTAGGCTGCGAATCGCTTTTAGTAGCACGTCGCTTGCTGCTATCTAATGCGTGGGCGATCTCTTCGATCGTAATCTCGTTATCCTGCATGGAACGTACTATAGACGCGATGATAGGACGGCGCTGTTTGACTTTCAGTGTTTTCATCTGACGCTGCAAACGCAAGATTTCTTTCTCGATTTTCTGTTTTGCGACAGAGTATGTTTCCATGATTAGACTTTCCTGTTTGGTTTGTGATTTTATTCGAAGATTGTAATAAACTTTATTGCAATAAGCTTTGTATAGATATTTTACTTCTCTTTTTTAAAAATATTAAGTGCCCAAGCATAATATTTTGTTTCTATTACAAACAATGCTGTGAGGCATCGCTTGCTGGGCACTTTTAGTGTCGTATTAATACCTAGTGGCGTTAATGTGAAGCTTACTGGCAGTGCCTTTACTTGTGGCGTGCAGGCAACTTAAACGTCATAATAAAATAAATGCTTAGTTCATTTTTCACTTAAATGTATGCATCTTCTCTTATATGAAAAACAATTTCTTCCTGTATTATCTCGATTAAGTATCCGTCGAGCGAAGAAGTCAGCTTGCTAATGGGCTAGCTAAGCAAATAATTCATAGTTTGGTATAACGACAGTGCATACATTCATCCTATTCACGCCATAGTAGTGGCTATAGTACTGTAAAGTTTAGACTTAAACTGTATATTACTGTTTTGTAACCATGTCGTGCGTGTATTGCCTCTTTACTCAGTCATGGAATTAGCTGCTTGCGCCTCAATTTTCTGCTTTAATGCCTGAAGTGACTTTATTTTTTTGACTTACTTAAGATGCTTGGGGGTTCTGCCCATGTTCTCACGGTACAGTTTGTTGTTGTATAGGAAAAATATATGAATGTGCTTGACCCCGCTATCGATGCTTTGGCAACGGCTCGTGGTTTACTTCTGGAGCCTTGGGGGCTGGACGAATCGCACCTGGGGCAGGCCCTGGATGAAATTTTTGTTCATCGAGCGGATTATGCTGATCTTTATTTTCAGTACACGCGTTCTGAGGGCTGGAGTCTTGATGAGGGCATTGTTAAAACAGGTAGTTTTTCTATCGAGCAGGGCGTAGGGGTTAGGGCCTTAAGCGGAGAAAAAACCGCCTTCGCTTACTCCGATAGTTTGAGCCTGGATGCCTTGTTATCGTCGGCGCGAGTAGTGCGCTCTATCGCAGCACAGGGGGCACAGGGGACTCAAAAAATACTCACTCCCTATGGCTTGCAGCGTCCCTCACTGTATCAGGGTACTGACCCTATCAGTAGTTTGGATGCGAGCGCTAAAGTTGCGCTGTTGACCCGTCTGGATACAATGGCTAGAGCAGCGGATACGCGTGTTATTCAGGTCATGGCCAGCTTGGGGGCAGAGTACGATGTTGTACTGATTGCAGGGAGCGATGGTCGCTTGGTGGCCGATGTGCGTCCTTTGGTGCAGTTGTCCTTATCCATCATCATGGAAAAAGATGGACGTCGAGAGCGTGGTTCGGCCTCCGGTGGGGGGCGTGTTAACTTATCGTACTTTGACGATGAGCTGCTTCACACCTATGTACAAAAGGCCATTCGTTCGGCTTCGATTAATCTTGAGGCTAGACCCGCGCCTGCAGGTGAAATGACAGCGGTGCTTGGGCCTGGTTGGCCAGGCGTGATGCTGCACGAGGCGGTAGGGCATGGTCTAGAGGGTGATTTTAATCGTCGTGGTAGCAGTGTTTTTAGCGGCCGAATCGGCGAACGCGTTGCGGCCAAAGGGGTAACAGTGATTGACGATGGCACCTTGGCTGAGCGTCGTGGTTCACTGAATGTGGATGATGAGGGAACCGCTACCGAGCAAACCGTGCTGATTGAGGACGGTATTTTGCGTGCCTATTTGCAAGATACCCATAATGCGCGCTTAATGAACACCCGTTCTACCGGCAATGGTAGACGTGAGTCGTATGCGTGTTTGCCCATGCCACGTATGACGAATACGTTTATGTTGGGAGGTGATACCGATCCTCAGGAAATTATTGCTTCGGTAAAGAAAGGCTTATACGCCGTGGATTTTGGTGGCGGACAAGTGGATATCACCAGCGGGAAGTTTGTGTTTTCAGCATCCGAAGCGTGGATGATAGAAAATGGTAAGCTCATGTATCCGGTGAAAGGAGCCAGCTTGGTGGGTAACGGTCCCGAGGCCATGCAGCGCGTCACCATGATTGGTAACGATATGCGTTTGGATTCAGGGGTGGGTACCTGCGGCAAAGAAGGACAAAGCGTGCCGGTAGGGGTAGGTATACCTACGGTACGGATGGAAGGGCTGGTAGTGGGTGGTACCGCCTGATAGCAGTTTTTGGTATCGCTAAAAGCCCTGCACGATGCAGGGCTTTTTTGTGGGTTTTATTACTGATTAGGGTTTGACTAAAGTCATTTGCAGGCATATCATTTGAGTTGCAATGAATTTGGCTGAACTGTTTTGCTTGGCTAACTAATATGAATCAAAATTTGGATTACGACTTACGCATCTTGCGTGCTTTACGACAAATTACCCGGTCGATTGCGCTGCACTCCAGGCAACTGGCGTCCTACAGCAATATCACGGCGCCGCAGCTTATTTGTTTGCGTACCGTGATTGAAAAAGGGCCACTGACTGCGACTGCGATCAGTCGTGAAATGCATGTCAGCCCAAGTACCGTGGTCGGTATATTGGATCGCCTGGAAGATAAGCAGTTGATTTCTCGAGAGCGTGGTCGTGAAGACCGTCGTATTGTTTTTATCACCGCTACCGATGCTGGGGTGGTGTTGGCACAGGAAACGCCGTCGCCTTTGCAGAAAAAATTGGCAGACTCACTGAAAAATTTACCTGAGCTGGAACAAGCGGCGATGACCATGGCATTGGAGCGTATCGTGAGTTTTCTAGATTCCGATGCGGAAACCCTGGAGGAAACTAGCGATTTGGTTTCCCCAATACTAGAGGTCCCGGAAGGCACTGTACCGCCGGAGTCCGGGTTAGTCGTGTGAGATATTTATTTATTCCGAGTAAGGCTGAGAAAAGCAATGCTACAGCAGGGGAGGCTGTAGATCCCGACCCGTGGGTGCTGCGTGCACCCTGTCAAGATGATGGCTACGCCATCCATCAATTGATAGCGGCGTGTCCGCCGCTAGATCTTAATTCCGTTTATGCGTATTTGCTGCTTAGTGAGCACTTCTCTGGTACCTGCGTGGTCGCCGAGCGAGAAGACAGCATAGATGGTTTCATCTCCGCTTATCGCCTCCCCCAAAAACCTAACACGCTGTTTGTATGGCAGGTTGCCGTGCATGAGCGTGCTCGTGGCTGTGCTTTAGGTCGACGCATGCTCCAGTATTTGCTTGAGCACGCTTTGGATCTACGTTTTTTAGAAACAACAGTCAGTCCTGATAATCAAGCATCGCGACGTATGTTTGAAGCAGTGGCGCAGCACTATTCAGTGCCGTTGCAGGAGTCCGAGTTTTTCGAAGAAAGTGCGTTTGGAGCACAGGAACATCCGAGCGAACCTTTATTAAGAATTGGCCCTATTACTCACGCCAGTGCGTAAATGTGTCGCCATTAAATGAGAAGGCAGACGACAACCTGTACTTAGTTTATCCGCTAAGTTGTCGTGTGTTTTGCAACCAGGAGAGGAAAGATGACAGATTTAAAAATATTTGACCGAATGGAGTCGGAAGTCAGGGGCTACATTCGGTCGTTCCCTGTGGTGTTTAAAAAAGCCAGAGGCTCAATACTAGAAGATGAGCGTGGCAGGGAATACGTGGATTTTTTTAGCGGTGCCGGCACGCTTAACTATGGACATAATAATCCTGTGCTCAAACGTCATTTAATTGAGTATTTGAATACGGATGGTTTAGTGCATGGTCTGGATATGGCGACTAGCGCTAAAAAACAGTTTTTAGAAACCGTTGATCGTTTATTGCTAAAGCCACGCAATTGGAATTATAAGTTGCAGTTTACCGGGCCTACAGGCACAAATGCGGTAGAGGCGGCACTAAAGCTCGCTCGCCAGGTCAAGGGTAGACAAAATATTATTTCTTTTACCCATGGTTTTCATGGCGTAAGCATAGGCTCTTTGGCTGCCACGGCCAATGCCAAGTTTCGCAATGCAGCGGGTATGGCATTAAGTAACACCAGCTTCATTCCTTATGATGGCTATTTTGGCCCCGACGTGAACACGATGGCCTACCTAGAGCGCATGCTTGAGGACCCCAGTAGTGGTTTGGATCAGGCCGCTGCGGTGATTGTTGAAACCGTGCAGGGCGAGGGTGGGGTCAATGTGGCCACTCAACGCTGGTTGCGCGAGTTGCAGCGTTTGTGCCGTGAGCACGATATGTTGTTGATCGTGGACGATATTCAAGTGGGTTGCGGTCGCACAGGTACTTTTTTCAGTTTTGAGCAGGCAGGCATTCAGCCAGACATCATCACGCTTTCCAAGTCCTTGTCCGGATTTGGCTTGCCCATGTCCTTGGTGCTGTTCAAACCTGAGTTGGATATCTGGAAACCCGGTGAGCATAGCGGTACCTTCCGCGGCAATAACCTAGCATTTGTGACCGCCACTCAAGCTTTAGAAAGTTACTGGAGTGATCAGCAGTTCAGCGAGCAGATTCAGCAAAAAGAGCGCTTAGTGCGAGATTGGTTAGAAAACGTAGTGCAAAGCTTCCCGCAAGCGGGGCTAAGTGTGCGTGGCCGTGGCTTGATCCAGGGTTTGGTGACCACACCCGGAGATGGCTTGGCCAATCGTGTGGCGGCCAAAGCGTTTGAGCAGGGCCTGGTCATTGAGACTTCAGGGGCGCATGATGAGGTTTTGAAAGTCCTGCCGGCACTGACCATTGAGCAGGAGCAGTTGGCTAAAGGAATGCATATTATCGAAGCCAGTCTGGCCCAGGCCCTGGCAGCAGGTGGGCAGAAAGCTAAAGTACTCAAAATGGGAGGAGCGCGCTAATGATAGTTAGACATGTCAATGATGTGATAGGCACGAAAGACGAAATACGTACCGATAATTGGGTAAGCCGTCGAGTTTTGTTGAAAAAAGACGGTATGGGATTTTCGTTTCATGAAACCACTATCTTTCCAGGCACGCAGACCCATATTCACTACCAAAATCATTTGGAGGCAGTGTGGTGCATTGAGGGGGATGGTGAGATTGAAACCATTGCCGATGGGAAAAAATATGCCTTGGGGCCTGGGGTGGTGTATGCCTTAGACCAGCATGATGAGCACTGGCTGCGTGGTGGGGAGAAGCCTTTGCGGGTTATTTGTGTATTCAACCCTCCTTTAAGCGGTAATGAAGTACATAACGAAGAGGGTGTTTATCCTTTGCTTGAGGAGGAGCTGAACACCCCCGAGCAATCGCAATAGGAGTAAGGAGTAAGCAATGTCTATTACTTTGATGCATGACCCCTATGCTTCACGGGGGGAGTTGCAGGAGGCGGCGATTATCAGTCGTCGTGAGCCTGTGGTGTACGGTGAGGGACACTATGCGGATGCCTTGAGCGCAGAGCAGCTAAATGCTTATGAGCGTGATGGCTTTTTAGTGATGCCCGATCTGTTCAATGCCCAAGAAGTGCAGGCCTTGATGGATGAGTTAGAGCGTATGTCTGCTGATCCGGCCTTATTAAGCCGAGAAGAGGCGATTACTGAACCTGATAGTCAGGCTTTGCGTTCTATTTTCAGAGTGCACGAGTTAAACCCGTTATTGGCTAAGTTGGTGCGTGATCCGCGAGTAGCGAATGTTGCGCGTCAGGTACTGGGTTCTGAGGTCTACATTCATCAGTCGCGCATTAATATGAAGCCTGGCTTTAATGGGAAAGAGTTTTACTGGCATTCGGACTTCGAGACCTGGCATATAGAAGATGGTATGCCCAGTATGCGCGCCGTCAGTTGTTCTATATTACTTACGGATAATAACGAGTGTAATGGCCCCTTAATGCTGGTGCCTGGGTCCCATCGCCAGTTTATTGTCTGCGCGGGGGAAACACCGGAGGACAACTACAAGCAGTCGTTAAAGCAACAGGAAACAGGCGTGCCTGATGAGTTGAGTTTGAAGCTGCTCGTCGAGCAAGGGGGGATCGAAGCGGTAAGTGCCAAAGCCGGCTCGGTAATTTTCTTTGAATGCAATACTATGCACGGTTCAAGCGGAAATATTTCCCCCTGGCCACGTGCAAACGCATTCTTTGTTTATAACAGTATGGAAAATACCTTGGGCGAGCCACGACAAGGTTTGTCTCCTAGGCCCGAGCACGTAGCAACACGTGAATCCTTCACGCCTATACAGCCCTTAATAAAAGGGTTTACCGAGGCCTGATAAATACTCTGGCAAAAAAAACCAGCATTCAGTTCAATACTGATGCTGGTTTTTTTTATGCTCAGGATACGGGCTTAATTACCGTTTTTAATAAAACTGCTTAAAAACTCTTGTGTGCGTGTTTCCTGAGGTTCAGTAAAGAGCTGTTCCGGTGGGCCCGATTCGACCACCACCCCTTTGTCGAAAAAGCACACACGATCGGAGATCTCCTTGGCAAATTGCATTTCGTGTGTCACCAGGAGCATGGTCAGATCGTGCTCTTCGGAAAGCCGCTGTATGACGCTGAGCACTTCGCCGACCAGTTCTGGGTCTAGCGCAGAGGTGGGCTCATCAAACAACATAATGTTTGGACGCATGGCCAAGGCGCGTGCTATGCCGACTCGTTGCTGCTGTCCGCCCGATAACTGGCTAGGAAATTTATCAGCGTGATCTGTCATCCCGACTAAATCCAGATAGTAGGCGGCACGCTCCTTTGCTTTCGCTTTACTCAGTCCCAGCACTTGTATGGGCGCCTCGGTAATATTGCGTGTGACGGACATGTGCGGAAATAAGTTAAATTGCTGGAACACCATGCCCATTTCTTTACGCATATCGCGCAGGTGAGATTCGCTAGCGGGCTGCAAAGTACCGTTTTTTTCTTCATGCCACAGCGGTTTACCCGCTACGCTGATAAAACCATCATCGATGTTTTCCAGCGTCATGAGTATGCGCAGTACCGTTGATTTGCCCGAGCCTGAGGGGCCGATAATCGTGACCTTCTCACCTTTGCGTACCGTAAAGTTAAGGCTGTCCAGCACGGTGACATCGCCAAAGCGCTTGGTCACATTCTTGAATTCAATAATGGGTTCCGGGTTGGGGTTACTGGCCTGATTCATCGTAAGGGGATTCCTTCTTTGGGCAGTTTCATATCCAGACGGCGTATGGCGGCTGAGGCGACGAGCGTCATAATCAAGTAGAGCGCACCCACCATGGATAGTGGAATAAGGTAGTTAAATGTGCGGTCGCCAATAATGCGAGCGACATTCAGCATTTCTAATACGGCTACCACGGACAAAATAGGTACATCTTTCATGATGGACACCAGATAATTACCCATGGCCGGTATGATTCGCGGAATAGCCTGTGGTAATACAATCGCGGTAAAAATGCGTACGGGAGACAAATCTAAAGAGCGTGCGGCCTCGGTTTGGCCCGGTGTTACCGACTCTAGCCCAGCACGGTACACCTCCGACAGATAAGCGCTGTATTGCACACCCAGAGCCAGAGCCCCAGTCATGAATGCAGGCAACACAATGCCATAATCGGGCAGGACGTAGTACAGGAAAAAAAGCTGTACTAATAAAGGGGTGTCCCGCAAAAACTCGGTGATGAAGTAGGCGGGCCAGGAAATGAGCTTGAGTCGTACACTTTTTAAGCCGGCCAATATGAGGCCCAGCACTGCCGCCACGAAAAAACCTACTACGGTAGCTTGTAATGTAACAACCATGCCTTTTAACAGTATGGGCAGGATGGACCAAGCAAACGCACTATTGCTGCTGGTATCCCAGGCAATTCCAAATAACATATTATGTCCTCCCTGCGCGCCAACGGGCGGTGTAGCGCTCTAGCATTTTCATTATGGCGGTCAGTACTAAGGCCATGCCAAAGTACATGAAGAGCAGTAAGGTGTAGACGGTCGTGCTGTCTTGGGTGTAGTTGCGTATTTGCTCTGCGCGAAACGCCAGGTCGGTTAAGCTGATCAGCGAAACTAGGGCGGTGTCTTTCAGGTTCTGTATGGCCAGATTGCCAAAGCTGGGCATCATTTCCGGTATGGCTTGTGGAATGGAAATACGCCATAAGGTTTGTGAGTCGGTAAAGTCCAGCGCTTTAGCGGCTTCTAACTGAGACTGTGGCACAGCCTGTAAAGCTCCACGCACCACCTCGGCACCATAGGCGCCGATATTTAAGGATAGAGCCAGCGTACCTGCTAGTACCGGTGGCAGACGCCAGTCCATACCCAGCATGTCGCCGAGTAAGGGCAAGGCAAAATACAGCCAGAATAATTGCACCAATAAGGAGGTGCCCCGAAAGAGCTCAATAAATGTAATGGCTAAAATCTTGAAGGGCAAAAAACGCGAGAGTTTACCGATGCCAAATGCAAAGGCGAACAGGCCGCCCAAAATGGTGGAGTATATGGTGAGCTTGACAGTCACCCATGCGCCTTCCAGCAATAAGGGGCTATAGCTTAACCAGTCCATAAAATCACTTTATATTGTTAGTAAAAAAAGGGGCGGTAAGGCCAGATAGCCTTCCGCCCCATTTAGCGGCGCACCGAGGCAGTCACTATGTATTGGGTGATGGCATCAGGATGCGCACAAGGCAGCCGTGTCTTTATCAAAAGAGTGGTCCTGATCTTCTGTAGTGAAACCATATTGAGTGAGGATGGCTCGCCACTCATCGGTTTTTTTGAACTCGGCCAACTCTTTATTCACCGCATCACGAAAATTCTCAGAGTCTTGCGAGAAGGTGAAGCCTCCCCAACTGCGTACTGGCTCGCCATTAATGACAGGATCTTTAAAGTCTTGGGCTAGCTCTACGTTTTTGCCTTTTTTCGCCAGTTCACTGACCGTAAGCCCGGTAGCGGCATAGGCGTCAGCGCGACCGGTGGCAATAGTGGAAATAGCATCTGCATTATTGGATATGGTGACGAGCTGGCTTTCATTGACGCCCAGTGCCTGAAGCATCTCAAGCTGATCGGCCCCGGCCATGATGGCGATTTTATGCTCGCCTTTGGCAAAGTCTTCGTAGGCATGCAGATTTTTTGGATTGCCTTTCTGTACCATCAGGCCTTCACCATATGAGCTATTAGGCTCAGAAAATAAAATTTGCTTACAGCGCTCTGGAAGTATGGCCATTTCTGCTGCCACCATATCAAAACGCTTCGCTTGTAGACCGGGGATAAGTGAGCTGAAGTTCGCTGTTTCCCATTTAATGTTTTGAATTCCTAGTCGCTCCATAATGGCTTTAGCCACGTCTGGGCCCGCGCCCTTAGCTTCGCCTTTCAAGTCCATGTACCCATAGGGAATCTCGTTGGCGACGGCAATACGCACTGTGCCACGTTGTTTGACTTCTTCCAGGCTGGTGGCATGCACGCTGGACATTCCTAGGCCCGTCAGCAAGAGGGCTGTGGTAAGTGTTGTGCTGTTAATCAGCTTCATGCGAGTTCCTTATTTTGTTTCAGTGTAGAAAGCTAGTACTTAGCTTTACGAATCATGCCTAGGCTAATCATAACCTAGCGAATCATTTCAACTCAAATGACTTTGATAATAACTATTGGCTGCGTGCTCGCTGTAGTTACAGCCTAATGAATACGATGAGGTGATACAGAGTAGAGTGCGAACGGTGCGCTATAAATTTAATTGTTGCGCAGGGTAGATTGTGGTAGCATGGAATGCATGTGTAGCGTAAATTCTTTTTACTTTTATTTTTTTACTTTTCCGCAGCCGCTGGCGCAGGAAAGGATACGCTGTACACTCAAAATATAGTGAACTGATTTCCAAACTAAAGCCGCCAGCAAAAGTAGGCGGCTTTTTTTGTGTCCGCTAAACAGACTGGCAATACAGGAGTAAGGTCGTGTCGCACAATACAGATGATTTACGCATTCGTGAAATTAAAGAGTTATCGCCTCCTGCACATGTGATGCGTGAGTTTCCGTGCAGTGTTGAAGTATCCAATGTTGTCCACAATGCCAGACGCCACATTCACCAGGTTTTACATGGGCAAGATGACCGCTTGGTCGTTGTAGTGGGGCCTTGCTCTATCCATGACACAAAGGCTGCACTGGAGTATGCGCAACGTTTACTGGCACAGCGCGAGATTTTCAAAGATGAGCTCGAAATCGTTATGCGCGTCTACTTTGAAAAGCCTCGTACGACAGTAGGCTGGAAAGGTCTGATCAACGATCCGCACCTAGATGGCAGCTTTAATATTAATCAAGGGCTGCGCATCGCTAGGGAACTGCTGCTGCAAGTGAATGAGTTAGGCTTGCCTGCAGGCTGCGAATTTCTGGACATGATCACGCCTCAGTACATTGCTGATTTGGTTTCCTGGGGAGCAATTGGCGCTCGTACGACGGAAAGCCAGGTACACCGCGAGCTGTCTTCAGGCTTGTCGTGTCCTGTAGGATTCAAAAATGGTACGGGTGGTGACATTAAAATTGCCGTAGACGCCATTAAGGCGGCTTCGCAACCTCACCACTTTTTATCAGTCACTAAAGGTGGGCACTCTGCCATCGTATCCACAGTGGGTAACGAGGATTGTCACGTAATTTTGCGTGGTGGAAAAGCGCCTAACTACGATGCGCAAAGTGTGGAGCAGACCGGTCAGGTGATGGAAAAAGCAGGTCTGAAAGCGCGTATCATGATTGATGCGAGCCATGCCAACAGCAATAAAGATTACCGTCGTCAGCCAGAAGTGTTGGCCGATGTGGCTGCGCAAGTGGCTGCCGGCGATGAGCGTATATTTGGCGTTATGATTGAAAGCCATTTAGTAGGTGGCCGTCAGGATCTGAGCGATCCGGCCAACATGACCTACGGCCAGAGCATCACTGACGGTTGCATTAACTGGGATGACACCATTCAGTGTCTTGAGGGGCTTGCGCAAGCCGTACGCCAGCGTCGTGTCACCATCAATGCGGCTCAGGAAGCCGAGCTTAGCCATAATTAATAGCGAATATTAGGATATCACCATGAATGCTCTTGCAGATTTACAACGTAAACGTCCCATACCTGAGGGGTTTATGGAGGCTTTACAACATAAGTTCCAAGAGCGGTTTTCGGTGGCCGTGGCAGTGCGTGAGCATCATGGGCGAGACGAGTCTCCGTTTCCGCCTATGCTGCCTGATGCGGTAGTGTTTGCCCAGAGCACCGAAGAGGTGGCCTGGGTGGCGCGGCATTGCAATGAGCATAAGGTACCACTGATACCTTATGGAGTAGGTTCTTCTTTGGAAGGGCATTTGCTAGCGCTAGAAGGTGGCGTGAGTTTGGATTTGTCTGGTATGAATCAGATACTGGATATACACGCCGAAGACTTCACGGCCACGGTGCAGGCTGGGGTTACGCGCATGGGCTTAAACGACGCCTTGCGCGACACGGGTCTGTTTTTTCCTATTGATCCTGGCGCAGACGCCAGTTTGGGCGGAATGGCCGCTACGCGTGCTTCCGGAACGAATGCTGTACGTTATGGCACCATGCGCGAGAACGTCTTAAGCTTGAAAGTGGTGACCGCGGACGGGCGTATTATTGAAACAGCCAGTCGTGCGAAGAAATCATCCGCTGGCTATGACCTGACGCGTATTTTTGTAGGCAGTGAAGGCACGCTAGGTATTATTACTGAGGTGACGGTACGTTTATATCCCCAAGCTGAAGCCATTTCAGCAGCGATATGCCATTTTCCCGACATGCAGTCTGCAGTCCGTAGTGTCATTGAAGTCATTCAATTGGGGATTGCGGTAGCGCGTGTGGAGTTCATGGACACCGCAGCGGTTCGTGCAACCAATGCCTATAGTAACTTGCAGCTTAAAGAAAGCCCCTTATTGCTTTTTGAATTTCACGGCAGTGCATCCGGTGTGCAAGAGCAAGCTGTATTGGTGCAAGAAATAACCAGTGATAACGGCGGAATGGATTTTGAGTGGGCTGAGCGCCCCGAAGACCGTAGCCGTTTGTGGACAGCCAGACATAATGCCTATTTTGCTGGCCTGCAGCTACGCCCCGGTTGCAAAGCCAGTACTACCGATGTCTGTGTGCCGATTTCCCGTCTGGCAGAGTGTGTCGAGCAAACTGTACACGATATGGAGCAAGCCAGTTTTCCCTACACGATTGTCGGGCACGTAGGAGACGGTAATTTTCACGTACTCATGCTACTTGATCCAGATTGTCAGGAGCAGTGGGCCGAGTCCGAGCGACTGAATCGTCGCTTAGTGCAGCGGGCCATAGATATGGACGGTACCTGTACGGGGGAGCATGGTATTGGCTTGCATAAAATGGAGTTCATGTTGGCTGAGCACGGGCCGGACGCTTTAGCACTGATGCACAGCTTGAAGCAGGCATTTGATCCCAACAATATTTTGAATCCTGGCAAGATGTTGCCAGCACTTTCTTAAGCTTGGTATCCGTGGCAAAATCAGCATCCTGCTTTGCAGGATGACCAACATAGATAAATCATGACTACTGCACCACATAAAGGACGTGTCGTTATAGGCATGTCAGGGGGCGTGGATTCTTCAGTCTCCGCCTGGCTATTAAAGCAACAAGGCTATGAAGTCATCGGTCTTTTCATGAAAAACTGGGAAGACGATGACAATACCGAATATTGCTCCTCGCGTCAGGACTGGCTCGATGCGGCCAGTGTGGCCGATTTACTCGGTATAGATATCGAAGCGGTTAACTTTGCTACTGAATACAAAGATCGCGTGTTTGCGGAGTTCTTACGAGAGTACTCGGCGGGTCGTACGCCTAACCCCGATGTATTGTGTAATGCTGAAATTAAGTTCAAGGCATTTTTAGATCACGCCATGAATCTAGGTGCCGAGTTGATTGCCACCGGCCATTACGCACGTGTGCGAGAAATTGATACGGCTCAGGGATCTAGATTTCAATTGCTTAAGGGCTTGGATGCGAGTAAAGATCAAAGTTATTTTTTGCACCGCCTTAATCAGCAGCAATTGGCGCGAACGCTGTTTCCCTTGGGGGAGATACAAAAAGAGCAGGTGCGAAAAATCGCTCAGGACTTACACCTTCCGAATGCAGCAAAAAAAGATTCTACAGGTATTTGCTTTATTGGCGAGCGGCCATTTCGTGAGTTCTTAAATCGCTATTTACCTACTCAGCCCGGTCTTATTAAAACTCCTGAAGGACAGGTGGTGGGCGAGCATGTGGGGTTGGCGTTTTATACCTACGGACAACGTAAGGGCTTGGGCATAGGTGGCGTGAAAGGGCGTCAGGCTGCCGACGGTACAGCAGATGCTTGGTATGTAGCGCGTAAAGATTTGGAAAATAATGTGCTGTATGTGGTGCAAGGGCATGATCACCCCTGGCTGCTACAGAGCGAACTGCAGGCGGCGGATCTGAATTGGATAGCAGGAGAACCCCCAGCACTTGGGCCTTTAGCGGCCAAAACGCGGTACAGGCAAACTGATGCCGCATGTGAAATTGTGCAAGCCAGTGCTATGGCTATGAGCTTGCGTTTTACGGAGCCCCAGTGGGCAGTAACTCCTGGACAGTCGGCCGTGCTGTATGACGGTGATGTGTGCTTGGGTGGCGGAATAATACAATAATCATGGATACTTTACACATCATTTATTTGCTCCTGCTTGGTTCAGGAGTAGGGCTGGCAGCGGGTTTGTTGGGGATAGGCGGGGGGATGGTGTTAGTCCCTTTCTTAACCCTCTTGCTACCTGGCTTTGGCGTGCCCGCGCATTTACTCGTGCATGCAGCGATCGCCACTTCCATGGCGACGATCATATTTACATCGATCTCCAGTATGCGTGCGCATCATAAACGTGGTGCGATACGCTGGGATATTGTGCGTTTAATCATTCCGGGCATTTTAGTGGGTGGTCTATTATCGGGTGGTGCTGCATTTGCCGCGATTTCTCCCTTAGTGCTTGCCCTGGTGTTTTCAGTTTTTGTCTTGTACACCGCTTATACCATGTCGTGGGGTAAGCCGCCTAAAGCAGGTCGTACCATGCCCGGCCCGGCAGGTATTGTAGGTATGGGCGGCGTGATTGGCTTTGTGTCTGGCTTGCTCGGTGCTGGCGGAGGCTTTTTGTCGGTGCCTTTTATGGTGCGTGGCAATATCGATATGCGCAATGCCGTGGCAAGCTCCGCAGCGCTAGGGTTTTTTATTGCGGTGGCCAATAGCGTAGGCTATATCTACTCAGGACTGTCACAAGTACAAGGCTATCCGGGCATGTTGGGATATATTTACTGGCCAGCTTTAATTTTTGTGTCTGCAACCAGTATCTTTACAGCCCCGATTGGTGCTAGCTTGGCGCATCGCCTGCCACAGAAAGTGCTGAAGCGTATTTTTGCTGTCTTGCTAGTGTGTATTGCTATTTACATGCAGTATTTGGCGTTTCAGCCTGCATTGCAGTAAGAAGTAAGCCGGGTTTTCTATATAAAAAAACTGGTAATAGCGCGTAGGCTACTACCAGTTTTTTATTGGCGCTCGACCTTAAGTCAACTTAGGGTTGAACGTCAGCTTGTGTGCTGATAAAGGACGGGCGTGTTTCTAGCTTTTCGTATAGGCGCTGTAAGTTACCGTATTGATTGCGCCAGTTAATGCTAGGAAAGCGCAGATCTAAATAACCTAAGGCACAGCCTACAGCAATATCGCTAAGACCGAAGGTATTGCCCATACAAAATGCCTGTTCACCTAGACTGTTATTCATGGAGGCCAAGGCAGTGTGAATTTTCTCGTACTGGCGGTCAATCCAATCTTGGTAGCGTAGCTCGGCAGGACGACGATTAATTTCTATATTAATGGCGACTGCAGCGTCCAGTATGCCGTCGGCAATGGCCTCCCAGCACTTGACAGCAGCGCGGTCGCGCCCGGACTGAGGAATCAGGCGTCCTACAGGCGATAGAGTATCCAAATACTCGACGATAACGCGTGAGTCAAACAAGCTACCCTGATCGTCCATGAGCAGACAAGGCACTTTACCCAAAGGGTTGTGCTGGAGTATTTGGCTATCAGATGCCCACACGTCCTCCAGAGAAAACTCGTAATCAAGTTTTTTTTCTGCCATGACGACACGCACTTTACGTACGTATGGACTGGTGAGAGAACCTAAAAGTTTCATGTGAAAAATCGGAAAGTTACTGGCTCAAAAAGTATAGCAGGATACGCTTCATGTACTGTGGGACTCTAGGGCAATCACAGCCATAAGTCGTTTATCCCTTGAAAGTGTGGTTTTAAAGCCGAAGTTTAACAAAACGCCACATTGTGTTTGCTTTTTTAGGTTAAGTGTAAACGGTAAGTGGGGCTTGAGCTCTTGCGCGAACGCCTGCGATGTTTTTCGGTAGTGATAGAATGCAGCTTGTTATTTATTCACTTTTTAAATTCGAACACAATGCAGATAGCTGAAACATTAAGCACTTTAAATGCCTTATCACCCTTGGATGGTCGTTATGGCAGCCGCGTTGGCGCATTGCGAGGTCTGTTGTCTGAGGCGGCTTTTATGTGGCATAGGGTGGAGGTGGAGCTGGCCTGGCTTGAAGGTCTATCTGATGCCGACCTGCCTGAGCTACCCAGCTTTTCAGCGTCTGCGCGCGCCAAGCTTCGCGCTTTGGTCAGTGATTTTAGTGAAAGTGATGCCGCCAGAATCAAAGAAATAGAGCGTATTACCAACCACGATGTAAAAGCGGTGGAGTACTGGCTCAAAGAACAAGTGGCTCAAGATCCTGAGTTGCAGGCGGCGGCAGAGTTCATTCACTTTGCTTGCACTTCTGAAGACATTAATAATGTGTCTCACGCCTTAATGCTCAGTCGTGCGCGCGATCAGGTCATTGTGCCGCAGTTACAAGCAGTGTGTGACCGGATTCGTGAGCTGGCTCATCAGTATGCGCAACAGCCTTTGTTATCACGTACACACGGCCAGCCGGCAAGCCCATCTACCATGGGTAAGGAATTTGCTAACGTGGCGGCTCGCTTGCAGGCGGCTATTCATGCGATTGTCGCGGTGCAGCCTTTAGCGAAAATGAATGGCGCCACCGGTAACTACAATGCCCATTACTCTGCCTACCCGGATATTGATTGGCCAGCATTTAGTAAAACAGTGCTAAGTAAGCTGGGTATTACGCAAAACCCGTATACGATTCAGATCGAGCCGCATGACTGGATGGCCGCTTACTTCGATGCGATTGCCCGTGCTAATACTATTTTGCTCGATTTTAACCGTGATATTTGGGGCTATATTGCCTTGGCCTATTTCAAACAGCGCTTGAAAGAGGGTGAGATAGGTTCTTCCACCATGCCCCACAAAGTCAATCCTATTGACTTTGAAAACTCCGAAGGTAATCTGGGCTTGGCAAATGCACTGTTGCGGCATTTGTCTGAAAAATTACCCGTTTCTCGTTGGCAGCGTGATCTGACAGATTCCACTGTGTTGCGCAACTTGGGTGTGGCACTAGGATATAGTGTGGTGGCTTACGATTCATGTGTGCGGGGTTTGGGTAAGCTGGAGTTGAATGCGGCGGCTGTCGATGCGGATATCGATGCTTGCTGGGAAATTTTGGCCGAACCCGTGCAAACTGTAATGCGTCGTTACGGCTTGCCTCAGCCATATGAGCAGCTTAAAGAGCTGACGCGTGGCAAGGGAATTACCCAAGAGGCCTTGCAGGGCTTTATTCAAACCCTGGACTTGCCGGCTGAGCCCAAAGCGTATTTATTGGCCCTGACACCCAGAACCTATTTGGGACAAGCTGTTACGCTCGCGCAAGCAATCTAATACCTGTAAGGGTTGGCTCTTTCCGGTTTTTTTCTTTTTTTCCGGAAAGAGCAGTTTTAGAGAATCGTCTTAATGACAATCTCTAATTCCTAGTGTAAAAATATGGCAGGCTGAGCCCTTTCTTGCTCAGGCCTCACTAGGAGTTGTCATGAAAAAGCATATCTTGATCACCGTTGTTAGCGCTTTGATGGCTGTTGCAGCCGTTCCCGCTAGCGCGCAATTCGCTAAACCCGAGCAAGCGATAGATTATCGCCAAGCCAGTATGACGCTTATTGGTTCGCATTTCGGACGCATGGCGCCTGTGGCCAGAAAAGAGGCCCCTTTTGATGCTGCCGCAATAGCAGCTAACGTAGAGGTGCTGTCCGTGTTGGCCAAACTGCCTTGGGCTGCTTTTGGACCAGGCACTGAAGGGGGGGATACCAAAGCCGAGGCTTGGAGTGATGCGGCGGGCTTTAAAAAAGTAGAGCAGGATTTTCTGGGTGCTGTAGAGCAACTTAAAACGGCTTCACAATCGGGTGACTTTGACGCTTTTCGCGTAGCCTTTGGTAATGTGGGTAAATCCTGTAAAACATGCCATGACGCGTATCGCAAGGAAAAGTAAGAAAGCATCTACTTCTATAAGCGCAGAATTGAGGTAGATGGTGCTGCTTACGGTGTCTTAAGCCAGTGGCATGACACCGTGAGCGACAGATCCAGTGTTTGTGGTCGTTATAGCCAGGCTCGCCAATAGCAAGGACTGTCAGGGCTAGGCACAATACTGAGTAATTTATAGTCAGACTACCCCAAAGCTATATATGATGGACGTTTGGGCAGGCTTATCCGCAGGTTTCCTAGCACTTATGCACAATAACTGTGGGTAACTTATTAGCAAGGCTTAGTGCGTACTGAGCAGGCTAATTCCTGGCTTTCATACCTTGATGTTGAGCGAGTAATGGGCGTGGAAAGAGCGCAGGCGACGCCGAAAAATAGCGTGGGTACATTCGGACTGGCATGATCAGGCAGGCTGTGCTTAACTGGATAGTCAGTTTTTAGCCGCGAGGATACTTATGCTAGCCAATACCTTGTTTGCATTGCGTGACCACGCCCGTATTCGTGCGATTGGCGGGGTGGTGGCGCGTTATGGTATCGAAGATATTATCGAACGCTTAGGCCTGGCCGAGGTGTTGCCAGTGCGCCGGTCTAGCAAAAAGCAGTTGTCCCAACCTAGTTCTCCTGAGCGTTTGCGTCTGGCATTGGAAGCCTTGGGGCCGTGCTTTGTAAAATTGGGCCAAATTCTAGCCACACGGGCTGATTTATTGGGGCCTGCGTGGACCAACGAACTGGCTAAACTGCAGTCTGCGGTGTCGGTGCTCCCATACTCGGTGATGGAGCCTGTTATTGTGGACGCCTTGGGCCAAGACTGGAAGGATCACTTCTCTGAGTTCAATCCAGAACCCATCGCGGCCGCCTCCATGGCACAGGTGTATCGCGCCGTGCTGGTATCGGGTATGGAGGTGGTGGTAAAGGTGCAGCGTCCGGGCCTGCGAGCCTTAATTAACGCGGACTTGCGCTTGTTGCACTTGCTGGCACAGTTTATTCATGAGCGCGGCTTATTTCCGCACTATCGTTTGCCCGATATGGTTCGTGCCTTGAGTGATGCCATGCTGGATGAGCTGGACTTCACCTATGAAGCGCATAATGGTCAAAGTATGCGTGAAAATCTGCGAGGTTTTCAACATATACGTATTCCTGAAGTAGTGATGCAGTTGTGCAGTCCACAGCTCATGGTGCAGGAGTATATACAGGGCATTGCCGCATCAGATTTATCTGCGATCGAACAAGCAGGCCTGGATGGCGAAATTCTAGCCGAGCGCGGTGCACAGGCTTTTTTGTACATGGTGCTGCAATGCGGTGTGTACCATGCTGATCCACATCCTGGTAATTTGTTGGCTTTACCCGGCAACGGTGTTGCGTTTATTGATTTTGGTTTAGTGGGCACGTTAAGCGAACGACGTAAGCAAGAATTGCTGAGTTTGCTGCGAGCCATTATAGAAGGTAGGGCGGAAGAGCTCAGTCTGTGCCTGTTGGAATGGTCGGGTGCGCAGGAGCTGGACTGGCAGCAGCTTGATGAGGGGGCGCAGCGTTATGTGGCACGTCAGTCTCAGGGAAAGTTGCGGATTGGTAAGGCCTTAACCGATTTAATGGCGTTGGCGCGTGAGCAGCACTTAATGCTGCCCGCCGATCTGGCCTTATTATTTAAAGCCTTGATGACCGCTGAGGGGGTGTTGCTTCGCTTGCATCCCCAATTGGATCTTGCACAAACTGTGGCCCCTCAAATCAAGCAGTCGTTTCAGCAACAGTACATGCCGGCAGCCTTGGCACAGGACGCGCTCGGACTGCTTGTGGAGTCGCGGAAAGTTTTGCTGGATACTCCCGCCTTATTACGCATACTGATGCATAGGTTGCGGCGCGGTAAACTGGATGCGCGTATTGAAGTGCTAGGCATACAAAAACTTGGGCGCTCCTTGGAATTGGCCGCCACGCGCCTAGCAATAGCCATTGTCACGGCAGCGTGTGTGCTGGTGCTTGGCCCTATCTTAATTGCAACAGGCCCAAGTTGGCTCGGTTTGTCGGTGTTTGTCTGGTTAGGTTTGTTGGCCGTTATGGTTGGATTGATCACCGTTTTACGGGGATTCTGGCGTCGTCGCTATTAAGCCCCTTACAATGGTGGTATTAGATGTTTGATGTTTAGATTATTAGGGAAGCAGTTAAATGAGTGGCGTTTGGCGTTGTTTAGTGATTGAAGACGATCAGGAAACCAGCCGCTATATTGTGGATGGCTTGTTGGAGCATGGTCATGAGGTGGTCAGTTGCGAAGACGGCCAAGACGGCTTGCAGCGATCCTCGCAAGAGCCTTGGGATCTGATCATCCTAGACCGCATGTTGCCCAATCAGATGGATGGTTTAAGCATATTGTCCACATTGCGCGCTAAAGATAACAGCACCCCAGTGCTGGTGCTCAGCGCCTTGAGTGACCTGGATGAACGTGTGAAAGGTCTGAAGGCAGGAGGCGACGATTATCTGACTAAGCCATTTGCTTTTTCCGAGTTGTATGCACGTCTTGAAGCTTTGGTGCGGCGTAATAAGAGTGTGGAACAAACCAGCTTGAGAGTGGCGGATTTACGCCTCGATCTAGGCTCTGGGAAAGTGCAGCGTTTGCAAAAAGACATTGTGCTTAAGCCGCGTGAGTTCCGTTTGCTGGCTTACCTGATGCGAAATGCAGACCAAATCGTGACACGTAGTATGTTGCTAGAGGCCGTCTGGGATTACAACTTTGATCCGCAGACAAACGTGATTGATGTACAAATCAGTCGTTTGCGTGGCAAGGTTGATCAGGGCTTTGATACACCACTTATTCACACCATACGTGGGGCGGGTTATATGTTGTCGGTTAATCCCGATGTGCAGTCCTCAACGTCGTCTGAGCAGGGGTAAAGCGTGCGGGAACTGTGGCGTTCCATCTCATTTCGGTTAACCCTGAATTATGGTTTGCTAGCCGTGTGCACCACTTTGGTGCTATTGGCCTTTGTGTTTTTACAGGTCATACATGTCTTGCACACCCAGGCTTCCAGGCATGTGGGGGCCACTGCACAGCGATTGGTGCTTGAGTTCGAGCGCAGAGGGCGCGAGGGCTTAATGGAGAGCATAGAGATGGCGCTTTCTGAGTACATGGACGCCGATCGGGAAATCTACCTGTTAGCAGATGCAGATGGTACCAAGCTGATCGGCAACTTAGAGCATATCAGCCCCGTCTGGCCTCTTTGGGGAGAGCTCTCGGAGGTGCAGGTGGTGCGCGAAGGCGTTTCCACGGTAGGGCGTTTGCGCATGCATACCTTACCAGACGGCTCTACGCTGGTGGTGGGTTACGACATGCAGGAAATGAATGAGTTAAAGCTGCTGATCGGACAAGTAGGCTTGGCGGCCATTGTGGTGGCCGCCTTGCTGATTATGTTTGGTACCTATGTGTTTCGTACCGAGCTGCATTTGCGTCTATCCAATATACGCGATACGGCTGTACAGATACGGTCTGGACATTTGAAAAAGCGCATTCCTATTGATAACTCGAACGATGAGTTTTCCCAGTTGGCTCGCGATATCAACTCAATGATGGATCGCATACAGGACTTGATGCTAGGTGTGCGCCATGTCTCAGATACGATTGCGCATAACTTACGTACACCCCTGACGCGTGTATTAGGTTTTTTGCGCGAAGCGCAAAGACCGGGCAAAAGTGCGGCTGAAGTATTACAAATCCAGCAAAAAGCCATACGTGAAATTGAGGGCTTGAATCAGCTCTTTGCCAAGTTATTGCAGATCTCCGAAATAGAGGCTGGCGTGCGTAGGCAAAGTTTTGGGGCGGTAGATGTGTCCAGAATTTGTGCTGATGCGATCGAGTTATACGATGCGGTGTTAGAAGAAAAGAACCTGGTGATAGATGTAGAGCTAAGGCGCGTGCCAAACGTGTCGGGCGATGCCGATTTACTAGCTAGTGCTATTGTTAACCTCATCGATAATGCGATCAAGCACGCTTGTCATCGTGTGTTTGTGAGCGTGCTACAGCAAGATGCCATGAGCTTGAGGGTGAGCATTGCCGACGATGGCCCCGGTGTGCCCGAAGAGCAGCGTGAGCAGTTGGGACAGCATTTCATGCGTCTGGATGAAAGCATGCCTGGTCATGGTTTGGGTTTAACCAGCGTGCTTGCTATTATTAAGTTGCACGGTGGTACTGTGCAGTGGGAAGACAATCAGCCTGGTTTGCGGGTGCTGGTAGATCTTCCCTTGGCCTGAGGTTTCTCTAACCACTTTAAAACGATCTTAGCGTTTATGCGGGGTAGACAGAATCATCCCCTGTTTATCCACAAGCTTGTGCACAGTTTCTGGGGATAAGTAGCGCTTACATAAAGTCATCAAAACTGGCGACAGGGGCGAGCAGGGTAAGGGCATAGATACCACAGGCAATGATTAAGGCAATGATCAGGGCGAGTAGGCGCGACTTCCAGTTGTCCTGACTTTCTTGGGGCCTGGGTTGATCCGGCCAGCTAATGTTGCCACTGACCATGCTGCTGGTCAATTTTTGACCAGCAAAGACACGGTAAGCCAGTATGGCAAGCAGGTGTAGTGCAATCAGGGAATACAGCACCCATTCATTACTTTTATGTAAGCCTGTCAGTACCTTAGACCAGTGTGAGCTCAGATAGGCGAGCGGTCCACTAGTAAAGATATCATCGTTGGCAAATAAGCCCGAAAAGGCCTGAAAGCCGATGAGTAACAGCATGGCATAGACCGACCATGCCCCTAATGGATTATGACCAGGCTGAGCGAGTGTGCTCTGGCTAAAGTATGTACGACAGGCCTGCAGTGTAGGTGGAAACTGAGCGAAGCGACTGTAATAACCACCAACAAGCCCCCACACCACGCGAAAGACAATCAGCCCGGCTACGATAAGCCCGAAGCGCACATGCCAGTCCATCCATAGACCACCTAGCTTTACGGTAATAAAGCAGGCAGTAATGCTGATAATGAGGGCGAAATGGAATGAGCGAGTCGGCAGATCCCACACTCGTAGGGTACGCAAATTGGGCGAATTCATAGCACAACCTTTTTAACATTACTATTTAATTATAAGTGTGCAGGCCTGAAATCGGAGCCGAATTAGCATTAATTAAGTTTTGCTGTGGGCCGTTGTCGCCTGGAGATTTTTCCGCCTTTGTAGGTGTATTCATCAATATGACCGTGAGTTTGCCTACTGGGGGTTTGCACAATAAGGGTAGAGCCTTGATTGCTGACACGAATCTTGGCGCTGCAGGAACCAAAAGCTGAAGACAGATTATGCCCGGCTTGATCAAGAGTTAGCCAGTAGTAAGTAATGGGGCACAGACCCAGCCCAGTATCCACAGAGACCAAAATGGTTTGGCTATTACCTACTTTAAATGCGTAAGGCAGATTAATAAGCCCTTTGATGTCGGGTTCAATCAATTGGGCATTGAGCTGGAGCTGAGCTTCATAGATGTAATCGCTGGGTGTGACCTGCAGTTCGCCGTAGGGCGTGCTCAGACTAAGCTGAGAGGGCGGGCTTGGCCATGCTTGAGCTGCCATCACGGAAGTGAGGGGCAGACTGAGCAAAAATGCAGTAGTTGCTAAAAGAGAACAGCATTTTGCGAACGGCATAAAATTTTTGATAATGCTATTAACGCTTTGAATACAAAAATAGAATTTTTAAGATAAGTACCCTTAAGGTAAATTCTATTACATTTGCTGTATCCTGTCAGTTCTCTGGCACAGATCAAAGTCGCTACCCAGGATACCGTAATTGTTATAATATGGCCTGTCCGACGTTTATACGTTTAACTTTTCGGATAGCTGCTGCTGATTGCTGCCGAGAGTACTATGCAACTCAATACGGATCCTACAGTTTCAAACTCCTCCGCTCCCGATATAGACCCCTCTGAGGTGTTGCAATATATAAGCTCTAGCTTGTTGCCCACACCCTGGGCGGTATTTAATATCCATGTTTTTATCGAGCTGGCCACTCAAAAAGAGCATGTCATGCTGACCTTAGGAGAGGTGCGGGGCGAAGAGCCAGTGCTGGCGCGCATTCATTCCGAATGCCTAACAGGCGATGCTTTATTTAGTTTGCGTTGCGACTGTGGGCCGCAACTACAATTGGCCCTAGAGCGTATTGCCCAGCAAGGCAAAGGGGCATTATTGTATTTGCGTCAGGAGGGCCGGGGTATTGGTCTGGCGAATAAAATTCGCGCCTATAAGCTGCAGGATGCAGGTGCCGATACAGTAGAAGCTAACGAGCGTTTGGGCTTTCCGGCCGATATGCGCCGTTTCGATATTTGCAAGCATATGCTGGATTTCGCTGGTATAGAGCGAGTGCGCCTTATGACCAATAATCCACGTAAGGTAAAAACCCTAGAAGAAGTAGGGATTGAGGTGAGCGAGCGCGTTCCTCATCAGGTGGAAGATAATCCTTACAATAAAAATTACCTAAACACCAAGCGCTTGCGTTTGGGACATATGCTAGTCAGTGAGTAATACGCCATATAGCCCTGAGTAATCAGGGCTATATATTTGGCGATCGGTATATTAAGCGGGTTCTGCGGCGTTGAGCAAATCTTGAATTTGCTCTTGAGCCTGTTCTAGCGCTTGAGACTTTGCATCTGGTCCCATACCTATGCCTTCGGCATAAATAAAATGGACATTGCTTACACCAATAAAGCCAAAAACGACACGTAGATAGCTTTCCTGGTGTTCCAAGGCCTGGCCTTGTTCCGAGTTAGAGTACACGCCACCTCGACTTAAAATTACATATACCGTTTTATCCCCAGACAGGCCTTCCGGTCCGTTGGCGCCATATTGAAACGTTTTACGAGGTTGAATAATACGGTCTAACCACGACTTTAATTGACTGGGTATGGTGAAGTTGTAAAACGGAGCACCAATGACCAGAATATCAGAGCTTAGGTATTGATCGAGTAGGGCTTGGGTAAGCTGGTTCTCTGCGCGTTGAGCGCTTGTCAGAGTGCTGTCGTCTAAACCGAGACGTACGCCTAATGAGTCCGCTGTATAGTAGGGTGGCGGCTCACTAATCAGATCCAGATGTTCGGCTTGAGCCTGTGGGTATTGCGTTAGTAGCTGATCCACAGTGTATTGGCTTAAGGTGCGCGATACGGAATCTGGGCCGGTAATACTAGAGTCTATATGTAGGATTTTCATGGGTGCCTAAGGTGATAAAAAGTGATGGTTACCATTATCGATCACTCTGGCATGGGGAATAAGTAGCTTGAGTGAAAAACAGTGTTCTATCTGCGTACCTAATCCTTGGGGCGATTTTCGATGCATGATTTAAATGATATGTTTTTGTTTACTGAGGTTTTAGCGCAAGGCAGTTTTAGCGCTGCAGCCCGTCAGTTGGATATGCCGCCCTCTCGTTTGTCGCGTCGTATTAGTCGCTTGGAAAGTGACTTGGGGGTACGCTTGCTACAACGAACCACGCGTAACCTGTCGCTCACGTCGGCGGGTGAGGTGTTTTTACAGCATTGCCAGGCCATGCGTGCCGACGCCGAGGCCGCCTATGCAGCAGTCGCTCAGGCGCAGCAAGAGCCTCGTGGCTTATTGCGGGTAAGCTGTCCGGTGACCTTGTCGCAAACAGTGCTGGATAAGGTGTTTGCTGAATACCTGAATCTGTACCCTTTGGTGGATCTGGATTTGGAAGTGAGCAATAGAGTCGTGGACCCGGTGGCAGATGGTATTGATGTGGCATTACGGGTGCGCAGCTCGGTGAGCGATAGTGGTAGTTATGTAGTGAAACGCTTTACGGAAACAAACTCGACCCTGGTAGCCAGTCCAGCACTTATTCAGCGTTTCAATCCTTTGCAGCACCCTGATGAGTTGGCCGCTTTACCCACTGTGGCAATGGGAGCAATACGCGGTCACAGTGTGTTTGAACTATATGGGCCAACAAAGCAGTTGTATGAGGTACGACATAGGCCCCGTTACCTTGCCACAGACTTACTGACCTTGAAGCAGGGAATCGAGGCTGGCGTTGGGGTAGGTTTACTGCCTGATTACATGTGTAGTCAGGCAGTGGCGCAAGGGCGCCTACAAAAGGTGCTGCCGGAGTGGGCCCCGTTGCCTGGGATTATTCATGCTGTTTTTCCCACGCGACAAGGTATGGCGCCGGCGGTGCGTCGTTTACTGGATCTGCTGGCTGAACGCTTACCCGCATTACACCCTTAAGGAGTAGCCCTGCAATTGCTTGTTGGGGCGATAATGCCCCAGTTCAAGTCAATAAGAGGGCTTTTGGGTGATGACCAAGGCAGGCTTTCTTGGCCCTTCCACTGGCTTTGTTCATATAGTGCCAATAAGCTAGCTGCAGGCTCGCCGCGAGTTTGTTGGCTGAACACCACCAGTATCCCGCACTCTAGGTCGGTAGTGGGATTTAACCAAGGTGACTGAGCCAGTTGCGCATCGATATATACCTGTGCATGACGGCCAAGATTCACGGCAATATTGCCTCCTAGCCATGTATCGGAGGCGATCAGGCGTAGCGGCTGATCGGGCACATGGGCTTGCCAGACCGCTTGCATTTGCTGGGCAATTTCCGGCCCAGGAAAACTGGAGCGCGACTTTCGGCCTGTTTCCCACGCCAAGGGGCCACGTGCTATGGCATAGGAGGCAGCCATTACCACTTGAATGATGATGGCAATCCAAATCAGCCGCTTTAATTGCAGTGTTTCTGCGCCCCGTATGCCGTAAAGACAATAAAAACTATACAGTACAAAAAATGTGGTGGCCCATGAAGCGTCCAGATGGGAGCCCAGTAGGGCTGCGATAAGGACGGTGCTGATAAACGGCATCAACCCTACCCACAGTAAGAATTGCTTATCGCGCTTGGCAATAGCGGTACCGTAGGAAGGGTAGTGTGTGGTGACTTGACTCGTTGTTTTGCGTTCTTTACGAAAATAAAAATGCAGTATTCCGACTGCGATCAGCATGGGACTGAGGCGTGCAAGCTGATCCAGTGTGAAGCTAAGCAAAGCGGCATACGCTTGCCAGCGGGTCGGGGCAGAGAGCGAATCGTCCATATACGAGAATGGCGCATAGTTGTGGGTATGTAGCCAATACAGATGCGGGCTAAAGGTGATCAGCAAGCAGAGCAATGCGATAGCTATGCCTTGCCAACTGCGTTTGTCTCGCCATAGACCGCTGACAAGAAAATAAATAAAAAATGCGTTGAACTGTATAACGGCACTGTACTTGGTCATCAGTGCTATCCCGGCCACTGCCCCCAGCCAGGCCCAATCCCTGAGGCGTTGATCTCGGCAAGCACGATAAAACAACCAGATGCTGGCAATAATCGACCACAATTGGGCGGTATTGTGATTGAAAATAGTGCCACGCAGCGAAAAGTACACGTTTAAGGAGGCAAGCAATATGACGAAAAAAGCCAAGCGCTCAGACAGCAGTTCGCGCGCCAGCAGCCATAAAAACCATAAGCTAGCCATCGAGGCGAGCATGCCTGCAAGAAAGCTGAGCCAGACAGGGCGACCAAGAAGATGAGTCAAGCCATACATCACCCAAGAGGGGAACGGAGGATGCTTTAAGTAGCCCAGCTCAAAGCTGCTGGCCCAGACCAGCTCCTCCATGCCGTCTAAGTCTGGAGCCTTATGACTGATAGCGGTGAGGACAAACCAGAGTATCCCCATGAAGGTGAGATAGAGGAAAACGGCCTTGGTGTAACCACGAGTGGAGCAGGGTAGCGCAGGAGTGAGGCGAGAATCGGGCTGCATGACAATACAGTGATAGGCGATAAAGCGCTTATTCTAGCCCCTTTATGAACTGGCTTGAACTGGACAGTTCATGGCAGCCAAGGTATCATTGCGCTCGTCATTGGGGAGTAGCCGCCCGATTCGTTCGGGGTATACGTCAACATACTTAAATCCACACCCGGGTTTATGGCGTATACAGCTTTTAGCCTGGCAAGACCTTTGACCATACGCCTCCCAGTCTGGCCGGAGAGGTGCTGTGGTCAAATGTGTCTATCCGGCCAGGGAGATAAAAAGTAAATGGAAGCGCTACTGGTATCCACCGGCGTTGTGGCCCTAGCTGAGATCGGTGACAAAACACAATTATTAGCATTTATGCTGGCGGCACGATATCGGCGTCCAGGTGTTATTGTTGCGGCTATTTTTCTAGCTACTATCTTGAATCACGCCTTGGCAGGAGCTATCGGTACCTGGTTGCCGGCTCTAATGGATCCTGCCATTATGCGCTGGGTATTAGGCCTAGGTTTTCTGGCCATGGCCATCTGGATCATGATTCCCGATAAGTTGGATGATACCGAAGCTACACAGACCCGATTTGGTGTGTTTGGCACCACCTTTATTACTTTCTTTATTGCCGAAATGGGTGATAAAACTCAGATAGCAACGGTAGCCTTGGCGGCTCAATACCATGCTTTTTTTAGCGTGGTGATTGGCACTACCTTGGGCATGATGATTGCGAATGCACCGGCTGTATTTTTCGGTGAGCGTATCGCCCGTACTATTCCTACGCGCTTGGTACACACCATAGCCGCCTGTGTCTTTGCCGTGTTGGGAGTCTTCACCCTATTGCAGGGTACGGCTCTCTTTGGTCTATAGTCTTAGGCTGGGCTCTTATGCCGCTACCGTGCTGGTGCGGCATAAGGGGGACGAATGTAATAGCTTGAGCCTTAACCGGCTAGCAAACGTAGTTCAGCATGGGTTTCAGTAGGGGTGTCAGTGTGTGCCGTCATAGAAGCAGATGACGATTTTCCGTAATTAAATACGGTAATGGCATCACGTAACTGACTTTGGCTATTGTTCATGGTTTGCACCGATTGATGTAATTGGTGCGCCAGATCTGCGTTGTCACTGGTGATTTTGTCCACTTGTTGCAAGGCTTGATGCAGTTGGTCTAAACCTGTGGATTGCTCCCCAGTGGCGGCAGAAATTTCCGCCATTAGGCTAGCGACCTCTGTAGAGGATTGCAAAATATCCTGCATGGCCAGTTCCACTTCCTTGGTTTGCTGTGCGCCGTCACGACTATGCGCACAGGTATCTTCAATTAAGGTTTTTATTTCATCGGCTGCCTCGGTGGCTTGGCGTGCCAAGGTTCTGACCTCAGCCGCAACAACGGCAAACCCACGTCCGGCCGTGCCGGCTCGCGCAGACTCTATGGATGCATTGATGGACAGTATATTGGTCTGGAACGCTATATGTTCGATCATACTGACGATGCTCCGAATTTTTTCAGAGCTTTGTAAAATCGCGTTCATGGCTTGCGTTAATGCCAGAACAGTTTGATTGCCTTTTTGCACGTATTCGGAGCTACGTTGGCTTAGCTCATGACTGGCTTGAGCATTGTTGGCGGTTTGATGTACAGCACTGCTAAAGTTAGCCAAGCTGGCGGTGGTTTGTTGCAATGATGCTGCTTGTTCTACTGTGCGCACATCCAACTGCCGGCTATTCGCACTTAAATCCTGTGCCATATTCACGTTTTGGACCACACTTTGGTCTACGTCAGCACTGATACTTAACAGGCTTTTGCGCATCAGTTCCAAGTTGGTTCCTAGTTCGCCCAGCTTTTCAATATGGGTGTCATGTTCGTCAGTCACTAAATTGCCTGCGGCAATTTGCTGTGCAATTCGAGCGGCTTGGGTAAATGAGTTCAATACCCTTTTACGTAGAATCAGCATGGAACCCGATAGCAAGATGGTCCCAAGTAGCACACCAATAAGTAATATGTGCTTACTCTGAGGAGGTGCTTCACTATAAAAAATAGCAATGCCTAAACTAAGGCCGAGTAATAGCACTAAGGCTGTGTAGCGTGTGAAGGCGGCGGCTAAACCCGAGTTAAAAATATTTCCCAGTAAAGCCAGCGGTGTGTACCAGCCACCACGACGAATGCGACCGCGTGATACATGCCACGTACCGGCTTGTCCTAGGCTCATTTTTTCATAGAGTTGCTCGGCTTGCATGATTTCTTCTTTGCTAGCACGTGTACGTACCGAGGCATACCCAGTTACTGCACCTTGCTCAATAATAGGACCAGCGTTTGCCTTAACCCAGTAAAACCCACCATCTTTACGACGATTTTTAACAATACCCTCCCAAGCTTTGCCTTCTTTTAAGGTGTTCCACAAGTCAGCAAACACCTCTGGTGGCATGTCCGGATGTCGCACAATATTATGAGCTTGCCCGATCAGTTCTTCTTGAGTGAAGCCACTCACTTTTATAAAAGCGGGATTGGCGTAACTGATGCGACCCTTAGTATCAGTTTTTGAGATTAAGTATTGATCACTTTGAATGAGTGTCTCAACATCGTTGATAGGATAGTTCCTGCGCATGTGCACCCCCCATAGCTAACAAAATATGTATGACCTGCAAGCGAATAGTGATGCTGATGATGGATACTTATGTTTTTTTCATATGATGTGTATCATTTATATGCAAATACTAGCGTATTTACCAGCTTTTGGTGCAATGTATGTGTAAATGTTTCAATAAACTAACGGTTTACTCGTTACGAATGAAGTTAACCGAGAGTGAATGAGAGGCGTTTTCAGCTGTCTTGTTGTTTTAGGTATACCTTATGGTGCGCTTCGCTGAGTAGCTCCAGAAACAGGCTCAAATGCAAAGGCTTGCTGAGCAGAGTCACGGTATCGGGTAGGTGACCAAGTTTATAGAGCTCCTGTGCTTTTAGGGCGCAGATCATATAAATACGGGCTTGTTGGGTATGAGCGTGTGAGGCCAGTGCCTGGAGCATGTGAATGTCTACCGCTTTGACATCCTGAAGCTCCATAAACAGTACGTCTGGTTTGAATTGGCCAGCGCTAATGAGGCCGTCAAAGGACGTGGCATCGTTATGCCAGTGGATGGTGAAGGGTAAGTTGCTCATGGCCAAGGTATACAAGGACAGGCGTTGCTCGTCTATACCTACCAGTAATACTCGTAAAGGTGATGGCTTGGGTGCGGCTGTCTCCTGAGCGCTTTCTGGCGCAGGCGAACGCGCTTGTAACAGTGAGAGTAGAGACGCTTCGGATATACGGCGATGGCCACCTTGGGTTTTCCAGGCTTGTAGATCACCGGCTTCTACCCAAAGCTGAACAGTGCGGACGGATACGCCTAATAGTTTTGCGGCTTCTAAAGTAGTGTAGACCTTTTGCTTGTCTGTATCTTGCATGGGTGGCAGGGTCGCACGTAAAAGATGAGGGTTTATCTTGTATATGCTGCAACTTAGGGCGAGCTAAGTCATGCTTGCGCATGAGTACGTTATATTGCTTGAAGCATAAACATTATGTTTAGCATAAGTTCAGCTTATTTGCTTATGGCAATTATGGTTTGATATAACTTTTGGTATATAGAGGGGAGTGATTTGCTGCTTTAAAATTGCTTATTAAAGCAATTGTACACGCGTTTCACAAGCTTTGTGTTTTTCGTAGCTAATTGTTATTTAACGTTTTTTTTACAATTGTTATTTTTATCATTATTATCAATATTTTCTTTTTTTCTTTGTATTAATGCAATATTTTTATATTTTATTTTAATCGTAAGCTTTCAGTAACGAATTGCATTTTATTTATCTTAAGATTTCAAAATGCTTTTGCAAAGCACATAATGCGTGCTTCAAGTCTCCAACAACCATTGTACTGCTGCATGCTAGCATCAGGTTCAACGGTAAATCAAAATCCTCAATCAACTTTCCTTGCTCGTCTAACCATACTTCGGTGCTTTGATCGTACAGCACCGGCCCAAAGAATTTTTCGACAGCAGCAATGACGCTGTTGCATGAGGCTTGATAGCAAATAACGGGAATGTTCTTAGCTCTGGCATAGCCAATCTCAAAGCTGGTGCCACTGTCGGGCTCGGCCCCACGAAAAGCTTGCACATTAGCCAGTACAGCGTCGGCTTGATTGAGTAAGGCAAGGTTACGGGCATAGATAGCCTGCGGCTCAATCAGTTCTTGATCCACAGGGTGCAAAGGCGTAAAACCATGGCTAAGGCATAAGGCCTTATGATGCGCAGCAATGGCCACCGCGTCGGGGTGAAAAACGTCTGGTCCTGCCAAATACACCTTTTTCATACGTGTCTCCAAAGCTAGGCTGCCCTGGCCAGTGTGATGCACAACTGGCCAGCACAAAGCGCCTATGACTACTCGGAAGTTGACATAGAAACCGCAGCGGTAAACAGTACATCGGTCGATGAGTTCAGGGCGGTTTCCACAGAGTCTTGGACTACCCCAATAATAAATCCTACGCCTACAACCTGGATAGCGATATCGTTAGGAATGCCAAACAGGCTGCATGCCAGGGGTATAAGCAATAAAGAGCCACCGGCCACGCCGGACGCTCCGCAGGCGCAAATGGCAGCGACCACGCTTAAAAGCAGGGCGGTAGGAATATCGGTTTGTATCCCCAAGGTGTTGACTGCCGCCAGTGTGAGCACCGTTATGGTAACGGCCGCCCCGGCCATATTAATGGTGGCGCCTAAAGGAATCGAGACGGCATAGGTGTCTTTATTGAGTTGTAGTTTTTCACAAAGGGCCATATTGACAGGAATATTGGCGGCCGAACTACGTGTAAAGAAAGCTGTAATAGCACTTTCGCGTAAGACGGTGAAGACTAAAGGATAGGGGTTGCGTCTAAGTTTGAACCAGACAATCAATGGATTGAGCACCAGAGCCACCACCAGCATACATCCGACCAGCACGGCCAGTAAGCGTGCGTATTGTCCCAGCGCATCAAAGCCAGACTCACTAATACTGGCGCTAACTAAACCAAAGATGCCTATGGGGGCGAAACGAATGATCACTCGTACCAGGCTAGAGACAGCGCTGGCTAAATCAGCGATCAAGGCTTTACTGCCATCGCTACCGTGACGCATGGCTAAGCCTAAACCAATGGCCCATGCCAGTATACCCATGTAGTTAGCGTTCAGCAAAGCATGCACAGGGTTGTCCACGATGCTGGATAAAAGCGTCAATAAAACCTCGCTAATTCCTTCTGGTGGATTGATTTGAACTTGCTCGGTACTTAGCGTTAGTTGAGAGGGGAATAAAAAGCTGACAGTGACTGCCAGGACTGCGGCCAGAAAAGTGCCCAGAATATACAGGACTATGACCGACCCCATATGCGAGTTCCGACCATGTTGATGTCCAGCAATAGCCGCCATGACCAAAATAAACACTAGTATGGGTGCAATGGCTTTCAGGGCGGAAATAAATAAGCTACCTAGAAAAGCAACAGAGTTAGCCGAGTTCGGTACCAGCAGTGAAAAAATCACACCAGCAATGATACCTAGAATGATTTGGGTAACTAAGTTACCGTGGCGCAAGAAATGGAAAAATCCCCCGCCAGGCTGAATGGGGCTGCTCATGCAGACACTCCGTAAAAAATAAAAACAGACGGTGGTCAGTCAACCACCTAGAAAAATTGAAAAAACCCCTAATAATATCATCATCTACATCTATCCAAAATTGTAGAAATGTCTTATACTGAAAGCCTTACCTATATGGGGCCGACATGGCTTCGACGTGGGTCAAGAAGCAGAGCAGGGCGTGTCGAGCACCAGTTCGCTCGTAAAACCACTGGAAAACTTACAAACGCCAACGACGAGCGTTTCGCTCTAGCCGCTTAAGGCTGGGCCACTGCACTGATTTGTCTTTGGGTCAGGTAAGGTAACACTTACAGCAGTGTCATTTACAAAGAATCGGATTTACCTGGGTCACTCAGGTACGTCCTAAAACTTAGTGACTCGCTCAGGAAAGGCCGGTCGACAGGCATAATCCGGGGTTAAAGCCCAAAATGAGTCGACTACACATGTAGAACTGCCTGTGGACGATTCGCGGACGGGGGTTCAATTCCCCCCGGCTCCACCATAAAACACTTTAAAACCAACGGCTTAGTTGTGGAGTTAAGCATAAGTTGGCATAAATGCCATCATATGCTTAATTTCACGAATTGCCATATTATGATTTATCGAAAAAATATGGCATAGTTAAAGGTTTTCAAAAAAGCGCCTCATCTTTGTAAGCCCAGTCGTACGTTGTTGGAGTGGGTGTTTACCTTGGAAGAGGTACTGGCTCACTTGCTGGATGCGCAGCCTAGATAACCATCTTCACTTCAAGCCTGTGTGCTTGTCTACGTTCCAGGGCTTCCATCTGCATTCAAGAGATGGAATTGAGTAGGTGACTCTTCCAGTGCATTGCTTGTCCGCAGGCTTTGAATAAGCATGTCCAGATTTGAATAGTCGAACAGGCTTGTCCATCGCGCCATCTTCACGATACTCCGTACGAATCCCCTGGGGTCATTGCCATGAGTGAGTGCGCGGGCGCCGTCGACGTACTGAGGGTGATAGAGCGTCGGGATGATGATGCGGCTCAAGCCCGTGCGCGTGAGTTCGGCATTCATAACCAGTCGAGAGAGGCGACCGTTACCATCGTCGAATGGGTGTACCTCCGACACAAGGAACGCATAGTACACGGCGCGAGCCAAACCTTCAGGGATGGAAAACGCCAGACGTGAACCCTCCTCAAGAGTGCCTCGTACGTAGGCAGGCTCTACAAACTTAGTCGTCCCCGCGTAGTTTGCGTTGAGCTTAGGTGTTCCCGGATTTACCTCAGGCCGCATCTTCAGCATTTCTGCATGCCAGCGTTTAAGGCCTTCTAGAAACTCCGGGCCAGCAATGGGAGGGCTGTCCGCGGCGATGGCTAGATGGAATACACCGAGGATATCGTGCGAATCCTCTACGCGATTGGGTACGATGACCTTGTTCATGACAATGTCACGCGCTTGCTCTATGTCGAACTTCGTGCCTTCTACATAATTGGAGAAGTACGACTCTATGAACCCAAAGTGTTGCCTAGCCATGCCGGTTATTGTTGATTCGAAGCACGGCAGTGGCTCTGTTCGAAGGTAGGCGGCAAGCGTTTCAAATCGAGCGCTTCGCTCTGGGTCCACAGGAAAGCCTCGAGCAACTGCCAAGTCCTCTCGGGTACGCAGCTTTCCTTTGAAATGGGCTTCCAGCAATGCCTCGATGATGCTGAGAAGCTCCTTTAATGCCTTCTCAGCGCTGAGCGCAGGAGCCAGCGTTACAGCTTGGTCGCGAATATCGTTTAAGGTCTTTTCCCCGGAGGTGTTGAGCACTGAAACCAAGAGGGCCTCGACGTCCTCCCTCGGTGCTCGAAGGCTTCCCTTACGGCCAATATTCTCGAGAAGCATTCTTGTGCGACCGGCGTAGTGAATACCAGGGGCTCTTAACACCAAGTCACCAGGGAGGGGACCGGGGCCCCGTACCACTCTAATAGTCAACCCCGGAAGCACCACCTTCTTGTTGAAAACGGTGGGGTGCGAAACTGTTAGCTCGCCACAGGGAAGGACACCACCTTTCATGGCGCTGACGTGAGATACCACGCCTCCAGGAACTGTAACTGCGGCAACCCGCTGCCAATTCCGCCGCACGATTGCCGCTAGCTCATCATCGGACGCGGGAAACGCGTAAACACCTTTATACACGCGGATAAGCCTTCCTGCTGCAGCCCGCCTCTGTAAAGTCCGAGCTGCCGCAGCCGACAAGGAAGACGTGAAGAACAGCTCTTCACCTGGAGCTGAGAAGCGGGGGACCTTCATGGGCGCTGTCGTCTTTCACTAAAGTAGCTTATGTAGAACATGTCGTAAAAACGTGTATAACTCTACGCTGTGAGGGGCGAATTATCGCATTTTCGCTTAGTAATTTTGGGTTTTGTCGTATTTTAGCTAAGTAATAACTGTCCCCGTCGTGTAGGCATAATTGCTTTGTGTTGGCTAGGCGCTTCTTCTGCAACGTAACGTATGGAAATAGTCATGAAAGTCGAATGGAGGTGGGGGCTCAAACTCATTATGTAGCCCCCAAAAAGACGGCACGGTTACAGCTTTTGGAGTTGGAGTGAGAATTTAATGGAAAAGTACCCGTTGTAATCACGGTAGCTTCGGTGGACTCTTGTTGGTGTTGTTCAGCAGGCTTACCGCAGCGCTTGGGCTAGGCATACAGGTATGTGTCGAACCCCAATATGCCTAGCCACACCGGTCACAGTGCATAAATGTTTAGCGATAGGTTTGAACGCTTCGAGTTTTTGTACTGATTACGCTGAAAATTCGAGCTACTGGTGGTATTCCAAGGGTCCCTTGCTTTTGAGGGGGAGGGGAGTTTGCAACCGTCGTTGACAATGAAGCATGGTCATCCGGTCGTGCTTAGCTGCTACTCTCAGACACGCTACCTATTGTGGGCTAGCACACTAACATAGCGAAAATCTCATACTAAGTGCCTGGCTCAATTGATGCGAATAGCACTGTAGTTATCCGGGTGCTCTGTAGCGTAGAGAGTTATAGTTACAGTCCCTAGGTTACTCTTGACGCTGATGTTAAAAGAGTGCTCAAGGAGCTGTTTGAATGTTTAATTCAGATTAACGAAAGGACCGGAGTCTCTGAAAAGCAGGTGTGGTTAAGAATATAAAAAGTGGCTGAAGAATATATACGGTCGCCTAATTTTCGAATAAAGATGTTTTTATTATTTCAATATGTTATACGTTTTGTCATTACTTAATAAACAAGATTTTGCATTACTGCAGGCGTTTTCATGAATCACCAAGCTCTTTCTTCTTTTATCTGGTCGGTAGCAGATTTGCTGCGTGGCGATTACAAACAGTCCGAATACGGGCGCGTAATTCTTCCTTTTACGGTGTTACGTCGTTTGGATTGTGTTTTGGCTGATACCAAACAGTCGGTGATAGCCGAATATGCTGCAAAGAAGAATATGCTTGGGCATGAGTCTTTTCTTTACCGAAAATCGGGTCAGAGCTTCTATAACGCGCACGAGTTGGATTTGCCCACTCTGTTAGGTGACCAGGACCACATCCGCCAAAATCTCTATGCTTACATTCAGGCTTTCTCTCCTGATGCACGCGATATTTTTGAGCGTTTTGATTTCTACACGCAGATAGAGCGCTTGGCTAAGGCCAACTTGCTGTATTTGGTTACTGAGAAATTTGCCAATATAGACCTACACCCGAACGTAGTAGATAACGCCAGCATGGGTTTGGTGTTTGAAGAGTTAATTCGCAAGTTCGCGGAGATTTCTAATGAAACAGCAGGGGAGCACTTTACTCCTCGTGAAGTTATTCGCCTCATGGTGAATCTGTTGTTCATTGAAGATGACGATGTGCTCACTCCTGGCAATGCTGTTGTGCGCTCTATCTATGACCCAACAGCAGGTACAGGGGGCATGCTATCAGTAGCCGGTGAACACCTGTTAGAGCATAACCCGCAGGCGCGTCTTACCTTGTTTGGCCAAGAGCTCAATGATGAGTCTTATGCCATCTGCAAGGCCGACATGCTCATCAAGGGCCAGCCTGTGGAAAATATTATCGCGGGCAACACCCTGAGCGAGGATGGCCACAGCCAGCGTAAGTTCGACTATATGCTCTCTAACCCGCCATTTGGGGTGGAGTGGAAAAAGGTTGAGAAAGAGGTACGGGCTGAACATGCACAAAAAGGTTTTGATGGACGCTTTGGTCCCGGCCTCCCACGCGTGTCAGATGGGTCCATGCTGTTTCTGATGCATTTGCTCTCCAAAATGCGGAATGCGAATGATGGTGGCTGTCGCTTTGGCATTGTGCTCAATGGTTCGCCGTTGTTCACCGGTGGTGCCGGCAGTGGTGAAAGCGAAATCCGCCGTTATGTACTGGAGAATGACCTAGTGGAGGCCATTATTGGCTTGCCTACCGACATGTTCTATAACACGGGCATTGCTACCTATGTGTGGATTTTGTCGAACAAGAAGAGCGAAGACCGCAAGGGTCGAGTGCAGTTGATTGATGCCAGCAGCTTCTGGCAAAAGATGCGCAAGAGCCTGGGCTCCAAGCGCAAGGAGATGAGTGACGAACACATTGCGTTAGTCACCAAACTCTTTGGCGAATTTGTCGAAGCTGAAATGGTCACGGCTTTTGATGCGGATGGCCAGGCCTTGGGTGAAGCAAAGCTTATCACCAGCGAAGGTAAACCTTTCGAAATCGTCATGCCGCTGCCTGCTGGCGGCAAGTACAAGCGAGTGCCGATTTCGCGCCTTTTCAAGAATGAAGAGTTTGGCTACACCACTATAACAGTGGAGCGTCCGCTACGTGATGAGGCTGGCGAAGTGGTACTAGGGACCAAGGGCAAGCAAAAAGGTAAGCCACAGCCCGATAGCGGCCTGCGCGATACTGAGAACGTACCGTTGAGTGCAGACATTCAGGCGTACTTCGAGCGTGAGGTGCTACCACATGCGAAAGATGCTTGGATTGACGAGACTAAGAGTAAGGTAGGCTACGAAATCCCGTTTAATCGCCATTTCTATGTGTTTGAACCACCACGTAGTTTGCAGGCGATTGATGCAGAACTGAAAACGGTTTCGGCCAACATCATGAAGATGCTGGAGGAGTTGGCAGAATGAGTTTGCCGAGATATGCAGAATATAAAGATAGCGGAGTCGATTGGCTTGAACGTGTACCTGCTCACTGGGAAACTGTGAGCCTCAAGTGGGTCTGTCAGCGCTACTCAGGGGGAACACCAGACAAAAAACGGTTGGACTTCTGGGAGGAAGGAACCATCCCTTGGCTAAATTCGGGCGCGGTCAATGACGGTCGCATTTACGAAGCTTCGGCATTCATTACGCAAGCAGCCTTCGAGAGTAGTAGTGCGAAATGGATTCCCCCAAAAGCGCTTCTTATGGCTCTCGCCGGGCAAGGCAAAACCAAAGGAATGGTTGCTCAATTGATGTTCCCAGCAACCTGTAATCAGTCAATGGCAGCGATTGTTCCAAGTGACCGAACCGATGCAAGGTGCTTGTACTGGTGGCTTGTTAGCAATTACCAGAATATCCGAAACATGGCCGGCGGAGACCTCCGCGATGGACTGAATTTGGACTTGCTTGGAGCGATACCGTGCCCTTTGCCCCCGCTAGATGAGCAAACAAATATCTCCACTTTTCTTGACCGAGAAACAGCCAAAATCGACACGCTGATTGCCGAACAGGAAAAGCTTATTGCGCTGTTAGCCGAAAAGCGCCAAGCCACTATTTCTCATGCTGTCACCCGTGGCCTTAATCCTGATGTACCGATGAAGGACTCTGGAGTGGATTGGTTGGGTGAGATTCCGGAACATTGGCAGCTCATCCGACTCAAGTTTGTAGTTCAGTCTATTGAACAGGGATGGAGCCCGCAGTGTGAAAATTTTCCAGTTGAGTTCCAAGATGAATGGGGTGTACTTAAAATTGGCTGCGTCAATGGTGGTGTGTTTCAGTCATCCGAAAACAAAAAACTGCCGCCGGAGCTTGAGCCTCGACCAGAGTATGCACTCAAAAAAGGGGATTTGCTGATTTCGAGGGCCAATACACGCGAGTTGGTCGGTAGCGCTGCGGTAGTGCCAAGTGATTTCGATAATCTGATGTTGTGCGACAAGCTATATCGCTTGCGTTTGGTTGAGAGCAAATGTTCTCCTATGTTCATCGCGGCCTATCTGGGCACACCCGAAGCTAGGTCGCAAATTGAGCTGGCTGCTACTGGCGCAAGTAGTTCAATGCTTAACATCGGGCAGTCTGTAATTATGGACATGCTTGTGCCATTGCCAGCGATTGATGAGCAACGAGTCATCACAGCATTCATTGCCCGAGAGTCTGCAAGGCTAGTTGGATTGATGGGTGATTCTAAGCTGGTAGTTGAGCTGCTCAAAGAGCGTCGCTCCGCTCTCATCGCAGCCGCCGTCACGGGCCAAATCGACGTGCGTAACACTTGAAAAAGAAAAAATTAGGGAGGAAGTTATGTCTCACACGCTCACCGCCAAGGAACAGTCGCTTGCTAAAATTTTTAGCGATGACTACGTCTTTACGATTCCAGGCTATCAACGGCCATATTCTTGGGGACGAGACCAGACGCAGGAGTTGCTTGACGACTTATTGGGTGCGTTGGCGGTAACTCCTGCACAGCTCAGTGATGCCGCCCCGTACTTCCTTGGCAGTATTGTGCTTATTAAGGGGGAAGCCTCGCCAGAAGCGACGGTGGTGGATGGTCAGCAGCGTTTGACGACTTTGACTTTGTTGCTATCGGCCATTAGAGCCACGGTCAGCGATGTTGACATGCAGAAGGACATTACCAGCTGCATATATGAAAAAGGTAGCTTGGTAAAAGGTACTCAAGCGCGCTACCGTCTATCGCTGCGTGAGCGAGACCGTGATTTTTTCCGTCAGTATGTGCAGCACGAAAATGGCCTGCAAAGGCTGGCCCAACTCAATACCGTTCTGCCTGATGCTCAGTTGCGCTTGAGCGAGAATGCGCAGTTGTTTATGAATGGGCTTGCCAATCTTTCACAAGATGAATTGGTGCGGCTCGTGCAATTCATCATTACCCGTTGCTATCTGGTAACAGTAGCTACGCCAGATTTGGATTCCGCATACAGAATCTTTGGTGTGCTCAATAGCCGTGGTTTGGACCTCAGTGCAACCGATATCCTTAAGGCAGAAATCATCGGTGGAGTTGAATATAAGTTGCGGGAGCTTTACACAGAAAAGTGGGAAGACGAAGAGGAAGAGTTGGGGCGTGATGAGTTTAATGAACTGTTTAGTCATATTCGCATGGTTTACCGAAAAGCCAAGCCGCAGAGTACTTTGCTGAAGGAGTTTAAGGAGCATGTAACCCCAACGAAGCAGCCCACACTCTTTGTGGATAACGTGCTATTGCCAATGGCGCAAGCCTTAAAAGAATTGCGAGATGCTGACTATGCGAGTCAGTACCATGCCGAGCAGGTGAACGAGCATCTGCGCTGGTTAAACAGGTTGGAGTTTAAAGATTGGATACCTCCTGCGCTGGCGTTTTTCGTCAAACATCGCCAGCAGCCAGATGTTGTCCTGACTTTTTTCAGAGACCTGGAACGGTTGGCGTATTCGTTACTGGTTCGCAAAGCTGGCGTTAATGAGCGAATAGAGCGTTTCTCTGCGCTGACAGCAGCAGTTCAAGCGGGCAGCGACCTTGTTGCTCTAACGTCACCTCTGCAGCTTTCTCCTGAGGAACAGCAACAAGTTTTCGATGCTCTGAGTGGTCCGTTGTACGAAACGCACTCTTCTCGAGCACTAGCTTTGTTGCTGCTTAGACTCGACCGCTTGTTGTCAGATGGTAGTGCCCAATATCAGCATGATGTAGTTTCGGTGGAGCATGTGATGCCACAACAGCCTGCGCCTAATAGTCAGTGGCTGAGTTGGCTATCTGAGCAGAGTTCGCATCAACTCTGGGTACACCGTCTTGGCAATCTGGCTTTGTTGAGCCGGAGAAAGAACAGCTCTGCTAGCAATCGTGACTTTGAATGGAAAAAGTCATCGTATTTTACTAAGGAGGGTGTGTCCGCGTTTGCTCTGACTACACAAGTGCTTCAGCATGACGAATGGACAGACTCAGTCATGCAACAGCGACAAGATGTAATGCTTTCAAAGTTGGAGGCTCACTGGCGGCTTCAGGGGCGTATGAGTAAAGCTGCAATTGCGGAAGCTATGCTGGCACAGCTTGGAGAGGCTGGAGATGCTGTTGTGTTTGAACTGGAAAGTGCCCGGCACGGACTGGCGGCCATAGCTAAGGAAAGTGGGAACGCATTTGTGGTGATGGCGGGCTCTCAAGCCAAGTTGGATTGGTCTGGGCAACCACACTCTTATCTCCAGTTGCGCGAGGAGCTTCTCAATTCAGGAGCTTTAACACTGTCTGAGGATGGTACACATTTAGTGTTCTCTGAAGATATTGATTTCAGAAGTCCAAGCGCGGCATCCGCTACTGTTTTTGGGCGGACAGACAATGGTCGTAACTCCTGGCGGCTCAAAGGCACGTCGATTACATATGCAGCATGGCAAGACAACTTGCCGGTTAATCAGCTAGTAACAGGCCGTTCGGAGGTGTAAACATGTCGTTGCACCAAGAAATGCACTTTGAAGACGAAATCTGTGCTCACCTCGCTGCCTGCGGTTGGGAGTATAAAGAAGGCGAAGCAACGCAGTTTGACCAAGCGCACGGTTTGTTTATGCCGGACTTGCTGGCATGGGTTGAGCAAACGCAGTCAGACAGCTTCCAGAGATTAACTAAGACTCACGGTGCCTCTTTGCCCAAAATATTGGCTGAGCGAGTGCGTAAAAGCTTGAACGAACGCGGCACGCTGGAAGTGTTGCGTCGTGGTGTGGAGATGCTAGGGCTGAGAGCACCGCTTGAGTTGGCGCAGTTCAAGCCCGCATTAGCCTTGAATCCTAAGATTAAAGCGGATTACCAAGCCAACCGTTTGCGTGTTGTACGCCAGGTGCGCCATTCGCCCAATCGCCCCAAAGACGAACTGGACTTAGTGCTGTTTCTAAATGGCATTGCAGTAGCTACGGCGGAGCTCAAAAGCAATTTCACTCAAAGTGTGCAGGACGCCGTAGACCAGTATCGTTTTGACCGCGTTCCTCATCCCAAGGGTGGAGTACAGGAACCCGTGTTGGGCTTTCCTGGTGGGGCACTTGTGCACTTCGCGGTAAGCCAGAGCGAGGTAATGATGTGTACTCGCCTAGCAGGTCCCGATTCTGTGTTCTTGCCATTCAATAGGGGTAATGATGGTGCCGCTGGCAATGCCCCTAATCCCGATGGCTTTGCCACTGCTTATCTGTGGGAAGAGGTTTGGCAACGAGATAGCTGGTTGGACATTCTGCATCGCTATTTAGTGTGTAAGCGAGACGATAAAAAGCAGCCCGAATTCTATATCTTCCCGCGTTATCACCAGCTTGATGCCACTCGTAAGCTGGTGGAAGACATCAAGACTCAAGGCGCAGGTCAGCGCTACTTGATTCAACACTCTGCAGGTTCGGGTAAGACCAATTCGATTGCTTGGTCTGCGCACTTCCTGGCAGACCTTCACGATGCTCATAACCAGAAGGTGTTTGATAGCGTCCTGGTAGTGAGCGACCGCACGGTGCTGGATGCTCAGCTCAAAGAGGCGGTGTTTGAGTTGGAGCGGAATCATGGTGTGGTGGCCAGCATTACCAATGACCGCGGTAGCAAGAGCTCGGCGCTCAAAGAGGCTTTGGCAGACGGTAAAAAAATCATTGTATGCACCATTCAAACCTTTCCTGCAGCCATGAGGGCGGCGCAAGAGCTAGCCACAACCGAAGGCCGCCAATTTGCTGTGATTGCCGACGAAGCCCATAGCTCTCAAACAGGTGAAGCAGCCTCGAAGCTCAAGTTGTTGCTTTCTGCTCAGGAATGGGCAGACCTTCAAGATGGTGGAGAGGTGGACAGCGAAGTGCTACTGGCGGCACAGATGGAGGCAACAGCTGGTGCTAAAGGGCTAACCTACATTGCTTTCACAGCGACTCCCAAAAGCAAAACGCTAGAGTTGTTTGGCCGTAAAGATGAGGAAGGTAAGCCTCAGCCTTTCCATGTTTATTCAATGCGCCAAGCGATTGAGGAAGGCTTTATCCTGGATGTGCTGCAGAATTACACCAGCTACAAGCTTGCCTTCAAGCTTGCACATGACGGCCAAGATTGGGACGAACAGGAGGTTGAACGCAGTGCAGCCATGAAGGGGCTAATGCAGTGGGTGCGCCTGCATCCCTACAACATTGCTAGCAAAGTGCAGATTGTGGTGGAGCACTATCGGGAGAACGTACAACAACTGCTAGATGGTCGAGCTAAGGCCATGATTGTGGTGGGGAGCCGTAAGGAAGCGGTACGTTGGCAAAAGGCTATCAGGGCCTATATTCAACGGCAAAACTACCCGCTGGGCGTGTTAGTAGCCTTCTCGGGGGAGGTTAATGACCCTGAAAGCTTTCCTGAGGCGGTAACTGAGAATAGTAGAGAACTAAACCCCAGTTTACGAGGGCGTGATATTCGAGAGGTCTTCAACGAGCCGGACTACCACTTGCTGCTCGTGGCAAACAAGTTTCAGACAGGTTTTGACCAACCGCTGCTATGCGGAATGTATGTAGACAAGATGCTAGGCGGTATCCAGGCGGTTCAAACGCTGTCGCGGCTGAATCGCTCCTACAACAAGGCTGGGTTCGTAAAAGATACAACCTATGTTTTGGACTTTGTGAATGAGCCTGCGGAAGTTCTTAAGGCTTTTAAGACATATTACGAAACGGCTGAGTTAGAGGCAACAACAGACCCGCACTTGGTCTATGACTTGCGTGCCAAGTTGGATAGCATGGGCTACTACGACGACTTTGAGGTTGAACGTGTAGTGAAGGTGGAGTTAGACCCCAAAGGCACACAAAAACAGCTAGACGCTGCTATTGCGCCTGTAGCCGACCGTTTACTGAAAAAGTACAAGGCGGCCATGCAAGACCGACAGGTTGCACAGGAGCAGGAAGATGCAAAAGCGGTTCAAGCCGCTCAAGACCAAATGGAAGCACTTGTACTGTTCAAAGGCGACTTGGGTGCTTACATACGTCTGTACGCATTCTTGGGGCAAATTTTTGACTACGGCAATACGGATATTGAAAAGCGCTTTATATTCTACAAGCGTTTACTGCCGTTATTAGAGTTTGGGCGCGAGCGAGATACAGTGGACCTGTCTAAGGTCAAGTTGACGCATCACACGTTAAAAAATCAAGGCAGGCAAGCTTTAAACTTGAATGCTGACGGCAGCTATAAGCTGCCGCCACTGGATGCCATGGGCACAGGTAGCGTGCAGGAGAAGCAAAAGGATTATCTCTCTGAAATTATTGAGAAGGTAAATGGTTTGTTTGAAGGGGAAGTTAGCGATGCGGACCAACTGCAGTATGTAAACGGCGTGCTTAAAAATAAGCTGTTGGAGGATGATGCATTGATTCAACAATCAGCTAACAACAGCAGAGAGCAATTTAATAGTTCTCCGGACCTGCGTAATGCTCTACGCAACGCCATTATGGACGCTTGGGATGCCCATCAGTTGATGAGTAGTCAAGCGCTGGGCTCTGAACGAGTATTTGAGGGTTTGCTAGATACCTTACTGGGGCCAGCGCAGTTGTATGAGTCGCTTCAGGCGTTGTCACGAGAGCGAAGGGTTTGATGTGGTTTCGTAGCTGCTGAATACTGATTGCCTGGAGGGGAAGGGCTTGAGTGTGTTTTAGGTCCTTGAGGGTTGTTTGATAAAAAAATGAGAATATAAACGATGCACGTTAGGATTGAAAAAACGCTAGGGCTGAATAAAAAAACACAGGACTCCTGGTTGGATGTCTATTCTAAAATTCTGCTGGGTGGCTTACCCCTTGATAAGCCATATGATGTATTGCAAGAGTGTTCAGTAGGTGAAGTTAATGAGCGTTTGATAGCAACTTTTCTCTTAGTGGATAGCTTGCGAAGCATTGAGGATGCTGCAGCTGCTTTAGTAACCCCTCGTTTGAAAGCTGTTGATGAGATGTTGAATCAAATTCTTCAACAGTGCCAGTCTTTACTAAGTCAAGCTGCTGAGTTTTCAGAGGGGTTTTCTCTGAACGACCCGGGTGGAAACTTACAGCTTCAAGTAATGGTCGGGGGGAGCGCTGCTTCCAGTTGGGGTTTGCATGCTGCGTTGCCAACAATTGGTAAACAACAGATGACTTTGTTCGACCAAATGACGTTGGCGTTGCGGTTTCGTCGATATAAAGGTGTTGGTCTCTTTTTGGAAAAATCGAGAGAGCTGCAGTTGTTAGCACAGGAATTAGCTAACTTGGTGAGCGAAAGCAAGCCTCTAGCGAAAGAGCTAATGGATTTACGAGATTCAGCAAAGATAGCATTAGAAGAGTCTGAGTCAGAGCAGAAAAAATCTACTGTATTTCGGGAGGAGCTTGAGGAGATGGTTCCTATCGCACAAAGTAAAGTAGATGAGATAGAGGCAAAGCTTGCACGCACCAAGGAAATAACCAAAACATCTGATGCTCTCGAAATAAAGGTGAGCGAATATGATTCTTCATTTTCAGCATTTCAAGAGTCACTAGATAGCCGAGTCAGTGCTCATCAGAGGTTCGAACAGGATGCTAAGGATGTAAAAGTACAGTTGGAGGAAAGAAGGGCTGAGATAGATAGGCTTATTGAAAAGTCTGACTCTATGATTAAAGGAGCAACTTCGGCTGGGTTGGCAACTAGTTTGGACGAAACCCGTGCGGCATACGAAAAGAGATTGCGTTGGACCGGTTGGGGGTTCTTGGCTTCAACTGTAATACTCTTTATGTGTGCACTTCCTATCGTCGTTCAGCTTGTCCCAGGGCCATGGCAGGCTTGGTTTACTGATATTAATAATAACGGAGTAGACCCATGGCTTTCTATGCTCGGGAAAATAATAATTTTGCTACCAGCAACTTGGGCTACTGCTTTTTTTGCAGGCAATTACGCGGAGCTTTTCCATTTATCTAGGGAGTATGCCCATAAGGCGGCAATGGCAAAGGCAGTAGATGGCTTTAAGCGTGAGGCACCGGAATATAAAGAAGAGATTGTTGCGGGAGTTTTCATGGAGATTAGAGACAACCCTGGCTCTCGCAAGAGTCCAGAGGCTGCTTCTCCCCAAAATCCGCTCAGTAAGCGTATTTTGGAACGACTGCTGGATGCTATTAAGTCTAAACCCTCTGATTCCACGAAAACCTAACTAGGATGGAGAGCTCATTTTGCTCGATATTTAAGAGCTGTTTAGAGCTCTCTCCCAACCGAAGACATATTTTTCCAGCCTTCAACAAGAGGCACCTCCTTAGGCATCTCAGCCAGTAGCTCTTCGAGGGTATATTTACGAGCTGGCTTCTTTTTTGCTATCAGAGCTTCTGGCTGACCATGGGCTAGCAGGTGAATAGGGTCACCTTCCTTCAGTTCGTGCTGTTTGACGAACTCGTCGGGTACAACGACAAACCATTGGTCACCGTTACGTTGTAGAGAGACTTGTATAGAGCCTTTTGATGCTTGAGCAGAAAGAGAAATACTGTTTCGGCCATCATAAGTGTGTTTGCATAGATAGCAAATCGAATCTTCTGGGTAGATTAGTAATACATCATATAAGGCATATTCGTCATTTACGCCTTATATGATGTATTTGTGTCCATAAGCTGGCAGTTCGTAGGGCTTTGCTTTTTGGACGAAAAGTGGAAAGAAAAACCACTGATATTTCAGGGTGTTAGAGGTATTGCCGTCTTATGCTTTATTTTGTGGCGAAGTGCCATTTTATGTTTTACAAGATGGGCTATATCGGGCCTGTAACGACGAGAATAGTGTCAGCTTATGCTTGAATCACTGCCAGCATTCGCTTAAGTCCACACTTAGCGGTCGTTGATTTTTTGTTTTTAGGGCTATTTAGGGCTGTTTTAGGCGTGTTTGGGCTCGCTTTACCCCTACAAAAGAACGGCGACAGTGCCTGATATTAGGTCTACATTAGCCTCGCGGCGCCAGCAGAGCGTGCGTGGTGCTGGGTGGTTCCTGTTCGCCTTGCCTTTTCAGTGTGAAGGCGAGGCTGTGTGGATTGATCTCAGGAGTATATGTGTGAAAAAACTAATAGCACCGATGGCTTGTGTAGCGATGGTATTGGGGGGTGGCAGCGTTTTTGCTCAAGAGCGAGCCATGATTGTCTTTGATGGTTCGGGGTCGATGTGGGGACAGATAGACGGAAGGCTTAAGCACGAGATTGCGCGACAGGCTTTAATGGATATGCTGGCCACGGTTCCTGAGGATATGGAGCTGGGCTTGATGGCGTATGGCCACAGAGAAAAGGGCAGTTGCAGCGATATCGAAACCTTGGTGGTACCCGGGCCGCAGAATAAAGTGGCGATTCAGCAGGCTATTACAAGCATGCGGTTTTTAGGCAAGACGCCGTTAACAGAGGCAGTCAGGCAAGCAGCGGAGCAGTTGCGGCATACTGAAGAAAAAGCGACGGTTATTTTGATTACCGATGGTGAGGAGACGTGTCAGGCAGATCCCTGTGCGCTGGGGCATGAGTTAGAACGAACGGGGGTGGATTTTACTGCTCATGTGGTCGGTTTTGGCTTAACGGCCGAACAAGGTCAGCAGGTGGCATGCTTAGCTCACCACACCGGAGGGCAGTATTTTGAAGCGACTAATGCGGCTCGTTTACAGCAGGCCTTGCTGGCTGCTGTGCAGCCTGTGCAAACAGTGGTCGCCGAGCCCGTAGCGCCGATCATTGTGGCTCCAACACCAAGCGTGTTGCCTCAGGCCAGTGTGGATGCTCCAGAAGTAGCAGGAGCGGGAACGCTTGTTGATATTAGCTGGACAGGTCCAAACGATAGCAGTGATTTCATTACCATTGTGCAAGCGGGGGCCGCAGACTCTAGGCATGATACTTATCAGCGTAGCTCACGTGGATCTCCTTTAACGTTGCAAGCGCCTGATCAATTAGGAGCACATGAGATCCGCTATATCTCAGCGCAAAGTGGGCAGGTGCTCGCGCGGCAAGGTATAGAACTAATTCCTGTGCAGGCTACTGTGTCGGGGCCCGAGCAGGCGGTTGCCGGAGCACGTATTCAGGTCAGCTGGACAGGGCCTGATAGTCCTGGTGATTACCTTACAGTGGTAGAGAAAGGGGCGTCTGATAGCGAGTATCAGGATTATGTTCGTAGCAGCAGAGGTAGCCCTGCGAGCCTGCATGTGCCTGATGGTTTGGGGAATTATGAAATTCGCTATGTGCTTGCCCAGAGTAAGCGGGTGCTGGCGACTCAAGCGATTACGCTGGGGCCTGTATCGGCTACGCTGGAGATACTTAATACCCCAGTATTGGGTGGTAACGCCAGCATAGCCTGGAGCGGTCCGGAAAACACGAATGACTACATCAGCGTTGCAGATAAAGGTGCACCGGAAGATCAATACAAGCACTATGTGCGTGTGGCCAGAGGCTCGCCGGTTTCTTTACGTTTGCCTAAAGAACCTGGAGAGTATGAAATACGTTACGTGATGAGTCGCTCTAAGCGCGTTTTGGTCAGCGTGCCTTTTAGTTTGGACAATGCCGTTAGCAGTATTACTGCCCCCGCTACCGTCAATGTAGGTTCTGTGATTGAAGTGACTTGGACCGGGCCAGGTAACGATCAGGATTATATCGAGCTAATTGCCGCCGAAGCGGCTTCTGGGACTAAACCAGTTAGTGCTGCGCGAGTGACGCAGGGTAGCCCCTTATCACTTCAAGCCCCGGGGATTGCCGGAAGGTATCTAGTGCGTTATAGGATGCGTGAGACTGCTGAAGTGCTAGCCAGTCAAGAGATCACGGTACAGTAAATAAGCTCTAGCGATTATGGCTAGTGTCACCCGCTAAAGAGCCTCAGTGCAGTAAAACGATTAAGGCCGAGCAGTAATTTTGCTCGGCCTTAATGATTACAGCGTGCTTGCCTACCTTTAGAAGCGTGTCTTTAGGTACAGTGTTCCGGTGTGCTCGGTGGCTCTGTTACCAGCTTCCCCTTCGTAACGTAGACCAATGAAGGTATTAGTGCCCATTTGCACTTCTGCACCTAGATCTAATACGGCGCTGTTTTTGGCAAGGGGTGCACCAACAACGGTAAAAGAGTTGCTGGCACCTTGTATGAATGACAGCGTGCTACCGGGCTGACGATCACCTAAAGCGTGACGCCATGCCAGGCCAGCTTGCAAGGCCCAGTTGCTTTTATCGGTTTGGATCTGCTTGGTGGCGCGTGCACCCACAGTGCTAAAGGTGGTGTTGTCGGTTCCTGACCTTCCTTGCAGTGCAGCTGGGCCGCCTTTTTCTTTGAAGGCATCGCTGCGATGGGATAACCAGTTCAATCCCAGGTAGGGTTCCAGTGTGGTGCTTTCATTCACGTTCAGCTTGTAGCCAAGCTCTGCGAATGCTTGAGTGGTTTGCGCGTCATAGTTGCTCTTTAAGGTTTGTGCGCCGCCTAAGTTGAGGTGGCGACGAGTGCTCACCTCGTGCCAGGTATGGCCTAATCCCGCTTTGAGCTGGATCGTATTGTCGTCATGCTCCCAGTGTTTGCCGGCGTAAAGCGCTACACCATAGCTATCGATGCTAGAGCTGGACTGGCGTTCGCGTACTTTAAACTTACTATTACTGTAAGCGAAGGCTCCACCCACATTCCAATCCCCCTTAAGTTTTGTTTCAGCGCCTATAGTGAGGTGATCACTATCTTGTCTATGCTCAGCCGTATTATTATCACCCTTGGTTTTGGCTTTGCTATGCGCATAAGAAAGCCATAAGGGGTAGTGCCTGTCATCTAAGGTGTCTGAACGTGTGGACGATGTGGGAGCCGTGTGCTCTGTTAAGCGATTTAAAATAGTAGTAGATAAAAAATGACTGTTGTTAATTAAGCCCGCACGTGTACTGGCATGCGCTTCGCCAGACAGTAAATCCAAAGAGGCGGCCGGATCCGCAGATAGAAAAGCCGCATCCACAGCAGCATTTGCGCCCGCGACCGAGAGCGCTCCTTGTGCAGTAGCACGCTGATTAGGGCTTAAGGCTGCTTGGTCTAGGGCCTGAGCGCTGACACTTAAGGCAATGGAGACCGCATTGGCTTGGTAGTTAGGCGTTACCGTGATTAATTTATTGGGCTGCCACTCCGTAGAGACGAAAGTGCCATCTATGCCTCCTGCCGCTGTGAGGATAGTGTAGTTGTGGTCAAGACGGTAGTCTGTGGGGCCCGTTTCGGGTTTCACTTGTAATGCCGTGTGGCGTATATTGGCAGCGGCCGGGCCCGAGACGTGAATGCTATCTGATTCGCCTTTGGCGTTTACCTCTACCTCATAAAGGGTGCCTGGGCCCCAGTTGATGGCTGCCGTGGTCAGTGTGCCAATCGAGTTGCCTGGCGCAATTCTGGCGCCATTCGAGGCGTGTAATGTACCGCCTACATGCCAGTGTCCGGCTAGGGTAGAGCTGGGGTCTATATGTATATCGTCCAGAACTGTGTTGGGCGTGCCATGAGTGCCACCGCTGATGTGCGCGCCATTATTCAGTTGAATGTGCCTGACGTTTTGTACATGGCCATGGTACTGCGCATTATCGATAGTCAGGAATGTTCCGCCATCAGGGGTCAAAACCGCAGCGCTGTCGGCTAAGTCAATGATGTCACCGGCTACCTGAGCACCATTTAGAATATTGAGGTTAACGCGGCCTGTTCGCGTCGTGGTGTCTCGTAGTACATGGAGCAGCGTACCATTGTTAGCGGTGGCAATGGAGCCTGCATCAAGAGTGATGGAGTCCAGGTCCGTGTCAAATTGGTACACCTCAAAGCCCGTGTCACCAGTGATAACTTCGGTATCACGCAGATTAACGTGCGTGCCACCACTCATGACAAAACCAGCCCCAGTGGACTCAAGGCGGGAACCACCCGAGCTGTACAGATGGCTATTTGCCCCTACTTCGCTGGCAAGAATGTAGGTTCTGCCTGGGCCAGCTACGTGCATATTCGTACCTTCTAAATGTACTGTCGCACCGTTTTGAATCGCCATTCCCGCCGTGACATCATCCCCTCGTACTTTGATTGTGCCTTGCTTGAACGTGAGTTGACTGTCATTACCGAATACATTTAAGCCAACAGTGAACTCGCCATGCTCTACGTGTAGGTTGGACTGCATGATCTGGGCGGAGGCACCATTTTGCACAAAAATACCGTGGCTATTGTCTTGTCCTATTGCCCGTAACTCGGAGTTCTCTACGGTAGTCTTGGAGTTAGCGTCCTTAATGAGTAGGGCGCCCGCGCTGCCTTCTGTTGCTTCTGCATGGATGCGTGCCGCGTCTACGTGCAAAGTGGCTCCACGTGATACATAAATGCCTGCGGCAGAGCTGAAGTTACCACTTGCTTTGGCGGTCAGTGTAGCGTGCTCAAGCAAGGTGTCGCCGGCATTCTGTATGCTTAGGGTAATAACGTCTCCAGAGTCGTCTGAGCTATGAGCCTCAAGCAGCGTGTTCACACCATGTATGTGGGCATGGGATGTACCATCTAGTTGTACGGCCGTGAGTCGCCTGCCATCCCGAATAGACGCTGTGCTGTTGACGAGTTCGACCTTGGTATCATTACTAGACCGCCAGGCTGTCCCTTCCCCTTTTACAGCGATACTGGTATCGCTAATGCGTACATCTGAATCAGAGCTAGCCACGCCCACGGTGGAGGCACCGCCGCTGGTAACTTCTATCTGACTTTCCTGTAAGTCTAGCTGGGACTGACTGGCCAATAGGCCTGTCGCAACGTTACTGGCGTTAACATCAATATTAAGCTGTTTGAGCGTGAGTGCTGACTGATCGCCATAAATACCCATAGCCTGCGTGGCATCCCGTGCGGAGACAATCGCGGCATTCATGTTGACCGTGCTGCCTTGCGCAGTGAGAGTCCGTGCGTCCGTGCCTTTTGCTTCAAGCTGGGAAAATTCGATATCAATATGACTGTCGCTGCCTTGTATGGTTCGAGCTGTCGTGGTGGCTTCGGCGTTTACCGTGGAATGGCTGACGCTTATCGTGCTGTCAAAGGCCCTTACCCCATAGGCGTTGACCCCCTCGCTGGTGATCACGCTGCCAGAGCTCGCGCTCAGCTCACTATCGTTATATAAGGAAATGCCCGCAGCGGTTGCGGTAGTGTGGTTAACCTGTAGGTCGGTGCTAGCTAATGCCAAGACACCGGAGTTGTTCGCCACGGCTCCTTGTGCATCGGATTGACCTGCTGACAATGAGGCTTGTACCGTGGTTCCTTCTAGGCTGATTGAGGCCTGGCTATCTACGGCTAGAGCGATAGCATTGCTCTGGATTCCGTGTGCAGTGATAGTGCCGTTGGTGAAATCAATCTGTGCGCTGTTGGAGGCTTCAGCGCCTCTGAGTACGCTGGAGCCCTCAACGTGAAGAGTGCTATCTTTGAACGTGACCAGCGTATTGATGCCGTCTGCCTGCACTGCTTTTGAGCCTTGGCCTATCAAGTTTATGGTGGACCCTGTGGTCGTAACCTTGGCAGCATCCGTGGCTTGTATACCGCTTAATCGATTTGCCGAGCCTGTAATCGTACTGTCGTTTACATAGATTTGAGATTCGCTGCCGGCTGCTACCAGTCCCGTGCTCTCGAAGCCATTTAAGATGAGGGAATTATTCGTTATGTTTGCCGTGGTCTGGTTTAGATCTAGGCCAACACTTTGGCCGCCATGAAGGGTGATTTGGGTGTCAGTCAGGTCTAGCTGTCCTTTGGCGGCTTGAATGGCAATGGCTTCTTCGCCTTTCATCTCGAATGTGCTGGTGCCGGTAATGGTGACAGAGTTAGCATCTCCTTGGCTTGAAGCCAGCATAGCCAGCCCGACCGATCCAACAGAGTCATCATTGCCAACAGCAATGCTAGTATCACTGATGGCAAGTGCAGAGGCATCACCCTTTAGCACTATGCCGCGGCTATTGATACCCGCTAGTCCTGCTACGGTATCAACTTGTAGCGTGGTATTACGTATGCTGGCTTGTAAGTTGGCGGCTAATAGTTCGATACCCGTGGTAATTGAATCGCTGTGTGTGCCGCCGTTCACTGTAATGTTGACACGTTCTGCTGCGCTAGTCCCTCCACCCAGAGTAAGGCGGCGTTGCCCGGCATCCAAGGTAAGGTCCTTGACGAGTATGCCGGTAGTAGTGGCGCCATCCTGAGCGCCAGTTACGGTGACATTGATTCCTTTTAACTCGCGCTCTTCACCACTATTGAAGCGAATTCCCGTGGCATCCGATCCCGCATAGCCGATAACTTCAACGCTAAGTGCGGTCTGTGCGTCAGATGCGCTGATACTGCCGCCATCCACGTCAATGCCTATCGCACGGTTACCTTGGGCTCTAATTGTGCTGTTGCCATCAAAAGAGGCTAGCCCAGAGCCCACATAAATCCCTTTGGCATCCGTGCCAGATACCTCAGTGAGGCCTCCGGTTAATTGAAGTGATGCGCTAGTAGGACTGCTTTCGATATAAAAACCCGTTACGTTTTTTCCTGTGGCCGAGACGGTTGAGTCTATAGCACGCATAAACGTATTGCCCTCAAGGTATACACCATGCAGGTTCTCGCCCTCTACGATGATTGCTGAGTTTTCTAACTGTGCTCTATCGTCTGTACCGCTACCATTTTGTACTCGAATACCGGCGTAAGGGTTCGTGTCTGAGCGGGGAGCGGCAGGCACCAAGGAAAAAGAACTGTTTTTGATGAGTATGTCGCCCGTACCCGAACCTTCTATGGTGAGGGCATCGTCCCAGCTACTGATGTTCTCAGTCAAGCCATCTTGATCAGGGGCGCCGTACGTGACTGTTACTTGGGCAATCGCTGATTGGCAGACCCCCAGAGCCAGCAAGGTACATGCCGTCAGTACGCCTAAGCGATGGCGGATGGATGGTTTCATTCCCACTGTAGTAGAGGTGCTTTTTTTGCCGCTTGATGAGCTCGCCAGCTCTGACACCACGACGAAAGCGTGCGCACAGCGGCTCCAGATAACTTTATGTATTTTATTCATGAGATGCTCTCCCGATTCATTTAATCAGAGATGGTACTCATGGGGGTTTAATGTGTCGCCGTTGATTTGAATAGTTATTGTCTCTGTTTTAGTAATTCTCTTATGCGTATTTTTATGTGTTCTTGGAATTGTTCAGATAATTGTTTGAAAATACTATTGGTTTAGATAGGGGGTGAAAAGATAAATAGAAAATATTCTTAAAATTTATTTTTTATTAAGGTATTGAAAATCATTATCGTTTGCTTTTTGTGAGGTGGGCTAAATTTTTTATAGGAATTTATTCGAAAATGTTTTCCAGATTTTTCATATAAGGGCGGATAGCAGCAATATCTTGCTCTGTCTCCTGCTGTTTCCCAGTGTTTGCCTTGAAGCTTTTTTCCATGTTTCTCAAGATTATGTCCTTTTGAGCCTGACTCAAATTTGGATCGTTTTTAACATTGTTAATGCCTTGCTGGTATAGATTTTGCGTCAGTTCATGACTCAGTGGCTGTTTGGCCTTCAGGTAGGCTTGCATGACCCGATCGCCTACGTTAGCCCATTGCTGAACATCTTTGAAACCGTGTTGACGCGCGAGCTCGCTGAGTTCCAAGTAAGCCGTATCGTGTTGACTCATTTGCTCCAGACTTGAGCTGAGTGGACGAGAGGGGTCGATATTGGCTTGTGGCCTATCCGCATGGCGCTCACCCAAAGATTGCAGTGCGGGCACACTTGCCATGTAACGCTCTATCTGTTGCGCACTTAAGTCAGCGGCATGGGAACGAGGCAAGCACGTTACCAAAAATAGCAGTGTTGTTAGCAAGGCGGTAAAGAGTTTGTTTGTAGTCATGAGCTTACCTATTGATGTGTTAGATGGTTGTATAAAATGAGCATATTGTTACGTTCGCGGCAGTGTATGAACTAATGCATCGTTTTGCACCGTATATTTAGACGGTAAAGGGGGCGGTAAATGTCTGGCCTCCCTCTCAATCCTGGTTTTTATATACTCCACCCGTTTAAATGAACGGTGCCAAAATTCGATTGAACGGTTATTTTGGTAAGATTGATTTTTTCTATGATAGTGAAAAATAATAATCTCATTTCTTAATGAGTTTTGTGCCTTTGTGAATAATGTGTATATAAATAAGGCTATGTATGGGTAATAACAATTATTATCATCGTCAGTTATTATAATTTTTGATAGATTCGTTTTTAAGAAAACATTTAGCGTTTTAAAATGCTAAATATTGGTTTTTCAGCATTATTATCATTCGCTTCTGTCATGATCTCGATGTTAATATGATTTTTTAACTGCGATCGTGACTATTTTCTGCGCTGCACTTTTATTTTCCTCACCACCGATGTGGCGTGCAGCTTTTGTGTCATCCAGGAGGGTGTGTTGTTGTACTGTCTACCGCTAGCGCTTAGGGTGCTGCTGTGCTCCTGTCTGCTTACATTAAACGTGTTTTATGTTGGCATGCTGCATGCAGAATCGCTTAGTCTAGAGCTGCCTCCACCGACTGGAGCAGTGCTCTTGATTGTGGATGGTGCGATTAGTCATAAAAATACGCCCACCGCCGCCCATCTGGATATAGGGCTATTTCAATCCTTGCCTATTCATCGCATGCAGACAAGCACGGCAGTGCATGATGGTATAAGCGTGTTTGAGGGGGTCTTAGCCAGAGATGTGCTGGAGTTGGTGGGGGCGCAGGGCACGGTGGTTGAAGCGCAGGCGTTGAATAACTATAGCGTAGACATTCCCATCGAGGATTTTCTTAACTATGACGTGCTCCTGGCCACCTCTATGGATGGTAAGCGCTTGCATCCCTCTGATAAGGGACCGCTGTGGATAGTGTATCCGCGCGATAAGTGGCGGCGTTTACAAGACATTCGATACGATTACCGCTGGGTGTGGCAATTGAATCGGCTCACTGTGAAATAGCGGAGTAAGCGCATGAAATGGAAACGTTCTGGTGTGCTGACTTACGCCATTCCACTGTGCGTCATACTCGTGTTAATCGTTTTGTTGACGCTTACCTTGATACGTTTAGCGGGGGTGCAGCGGGTGGTGCGTAACAATGTGAACGCCAATATGGTGTGGGTCATCTACCAAGCTCATATAGAAAGTTTAAAGCTCGCCAAGACTGTGCAGCGTGGCCAGATTGATACTGATATTAATGATGATCTTTTGCACCGTTACCAAATGTGGTTAAGTCGTATTCAGGTCTTGGAAGATGGGCCACAGAGTCGAGCCTTGCACAATCTGGGTATGGCAGAACTATTGAACGAACAATCCCAGGCTATTGCCAGTCTTGGCGCTGATATGGAGACAAATGAGCAGTTGCTCGGTGTCTTGGGTCAGTTTGGCGCCCAGCTCCATCGGGCGGCTGGCAAGGCGATGATGGCACAGTGGGAAGAGGAGGGGAGGCGTATTGATACCTATAGAAACACAGTATTAACCGTGATTTTTTTAATGATAGGTATCTGGGCGGGTAGCATCTTTATCTCTGTGCAACTGTTGCTTACCCTAAAGCGGGTGCGTGACAATGAACGGGTCAGGCAGCGTGGTATTGAGCTACAAAAACAACTGGAAAACGAACGAAAAATCAGTGACTTGTATCGTAGCTTTGGTTCTATGGTGTCACATCAGTTTCGTACTCCCTTGGCAATTATCGATGCCACCATGCAAAGGCTGCTACGAGCTAGTGATCGCATGAGTATTGAAGAAATTCGCCACAGAGCGAAGAAGGCACGGGAAGCCACTCAGCGTTTAACGCACTTGATCGAAACAATTTTGCACGCAGATCGTTATATGGATCAATTAGAGGCCTTGAGACAAGCCTCCAGCTTGGCAGCTTTGGCCTCGCAAGCCGTTGCAGAAATGAATCAGTTGTTACCTCATCGGCAGATACTGTTTCAGAGCAGCTCGCCCGAGTCTGTGACGGCCTATTGCGATCCTGTATTAACTGTACAGATTATTAGCAATCTCTTGTCGAACGCGGTGAAGTATTCCAACGATGATAAGCCTGTGTCTGTCAGGGTTTACAAAGAGGATAACTGGGTTTGTTGTGCTGTGCAGGATCAGGGGCCAGGCATTAGTGCTACAGATATGCCACATATTTTTAAACGTTATTTCAGAGCTTGGACAGCCACGGATGTGGTGGGAACGGGAATTGGTTTACATATTGCCATGGAGCTAGCCTTGTTGCAGGCAGGGGATGTTCTTGCCCACTCTGAGCAAGGGCATGGCAGTACATTCGTTCTGCGTCTCCCTTTTTTTACAGACTCAATGTTATTGCTTGAGCAAGGTTCAGATGCTCAGGAGGTTATCTAAGTGTCACTTATAAAGGGGGGGCAGACGGCCAACATTTTGTGGGTCGAGGATGATCAGGACATGCGTGAGATTTTGGCGGATGAGCTAAAGGATGCGGGTTATACCGTCATGCAATGTCGTAACGGACAAGAGGCATATGAGGCTCTGGAGCATTTTCGAGCCGACCTGATATTGTGTGATATCACAATGCCAGTTATGGATGGCTATGAACTACTGCGTCTGGTTCGGGAAGCGAGAACCGAACTGTCCGATGTTCCCTTTGTGTTTTTAAGTGCACAAGATGGCTCCTTTCAAATTAGTCAGGGAAAGTATGCAGGAGCGGATGATTATCTGGTGAAGCCAGTTAACTTCGATTTAATGCTGGCAACTGTGGCCGCTCGCATACGACAGGTGCGTCGCATACGGCAGCAATTGGGACAACAAGCGATTCCTGAAGCCGTCATGGATCAGTTGCCCGTGAATGCAGGCGGGCCTGTATTTCAAAGTTTGGGACGCATGTTCAATCTCATCACTTCAGGTATTGTTTTGCTGGATGGGGAAGGTCGGGCTTTGTTTGCCAATATTGCCGCCCAGCGTTTGCTACTGGATTGTGCTGATTCGTGGGTAGAGGGCCTATTCAAAGAGAGGGGGGCCGTGGGGGTAGGCAAGGGCTCTAGCGCGATACGTGCGGCGTTACGTGCAGGTTTAAAAGGCAAGGACTACACAGAGTATTTGTCCTTGTCTCGACGTGACGGGCAGCGTGATTTGCTGGTTACGGTATGTTCTTTGGATGCAAGCGATGGTGCTCACGATGCGCCTTCTGCTGCCCTGTTTATCTCAGCCAGTGAACGTGATGCTTTGGCACCGTTAAAAGCGCTGGAGGCCATGTTTCAGTTAACCCCTGCCGAGGGTCGTATTGCGTGGGCATTTGCTCAGGGTTTAAGACCCGAGAAAATAGCGGATATCCACGGTATATCCTTAACGACGGTAGCTTTTCATAAACGTAATATTTTTCAAAAAACACATACGAATCGACAGGCTGATCTGGTTGCCTTGTTGTTGACCTTACCTGCTGCACTGGATTCTTAGCTGCCTTAGCTTGCCAGTCTGTTTGCACGGTTTCGCGCATCTGCGCTTTGGCTACGATAAGCCATATTGTGCAGGCATAGTGCCTTTGCGAACTCATAGCGGGAGTTGTGTATGTGGGATTTTAGTTTAGCCCGATCCATGTCAATCATGGTGCAAACCTTGCCATTTATAGGTTTGCGCTGCTTGGTATATTTTGGCATTACGCTAGGCTATATCATATTGACAGGTATAGGTGCTGGAGTCGGCTGGGCTATAGGTGGCCTGGGCAGCGAGGGCTTTCAGGCCTCAGCTACCTTTTGGGGGGGTGCAGCCGGCTTTGGATTGTCGGCAGGCATCGTGTATTTTTTGCGCGAATACATACTGTATATGGTGAAAGCTGGGCATATTGCTGTCATGGTGCAGTTGTTAAATGGCCAAGGCATACCTGCAGGTAAATCCCAGATTCATTACGCTTCGACTCAGGTAAAAGCACGCTTTGCCCAAGCCAATGTGTTGTTCGTAATGGACCAAATCATCAAAGGCGTAGTAAGGGCGATAACGGGTTTGGTCCAAGGCGTAGGTAGTTTGCTGCCCATTCCTGGTGTTAGCCAGTTAATGGGTGTGGTGCGTGCTTTCTTAAAAGTGGCCGTTGGCCTAGTCGATGAAGTCATACTGGCTTATGCGATTCATACACAAAGCCACAATCCATGGGTATCAGCCCGCACGGCTTTGGTGCTGTATGCGCAAAATGGTTCTGCTATGCTGAAAAATGCGGCGTGGTTAACCTTAATTACCTATGGCTTATCCGCGCTTGTTTTCCTTGTCATACTCGCGCCCGCAGCAGCCCTTGTGTATTTTATGCCCGGTACGGGATCAGCTAGTGGAGTAGTTTTTGCTTTGCTATTTGCCTGGGCGCTGAAGGCGGCTATTTTAGAGCCCTTTGCCTTAGCTTGTTTGTTGCAAGCTTATTTTCACGTGACGCAAGATCAAACGCCTGATGCTGTTTGGGAAAGTCGTCTTGAGAGTGGTTCACGTAAATTTGCGCAACTGAAGGATAAAGCGAGTAGTTGGGGCACTCGTCCACACACTACAACTACCGTAACCCCGAATAGCCAAGCGGAGTAAGCATGAAAGCAAGCCTTGTGGTGTGTGGTTTGAGTGCTGTATTACTGGTTCAGCCAGTCAAGGCGAGTCAGGGCTCGGAGCAGGCTTTGGCGCAGTTTAGCGTCCATGCCAAACGTTTTGTTCAAGAGCCTGGTTATACGAGCAAAGACGTCGACACCTTGATACCTGCTGCGTACTACTCATCAGCTAACTTCCCACATGCGCCATCGGCGGTGGGCTTACCCGATGCAGACCTAGATGCTGTAACGCGATCTGTGTTGCTGCTGGAGTCACTAGAGTCTCGTTTGCCGCATGTACGTTACCAGATTTCCTACAGCATCGAAACCGCCCCAGACTTGCCAGAGTTGCGGCAGGACTATGTAGAGATCAGGCGTTATAACCTGGGGCCAGCCAGACGCGCTGATGTATTGAATTACCTTGCTCCTGAACAAGTTGGCGATCCAGAGCACTTTGGCGTGGGGCCGCATATTAGTTGGCGTTTTGTTCTGGCACCCATTATGGGCCTGTCTGCCAATCTGATGTATGCGAGTCGCCGAGAGCTATCTGATGAACAGGCACAGCAAGACAGTTGTTTTGGTGAGCCGTGCTTGTCCTTGATTTCGGCACGTGCTAGCGAAGCTGATTGGGTTGCGATTGAGCCAGCAGTACTGCCTGAGGCCAGTTACGATGCTTACGACGAGTTTGATTTGGCACGTCCTGCTCGTGCTCTCGAAGAGCTGTGGCGAACCCTGACGGTAGGTGGACTAGATACCATGCCTTATGTTCATGGCGAGCCACAGTTTGTGTTTATCGTTTCCCATAATATCGATGGCCAAGAAACATCGTCTCAGGCATGGCTAAAACAAAAAAGCGTGCTAGATGATTCAATGGCTGAAATCTGGATACAGCGGCAGCAGTTAGATCAAGCTCAGGCACAGTTTTACCAGCACTTGCTGATGCCTTAAGCCGTTCTTAGTCTGGGAGTAAAACATGGCTAGTAGACGAGACAAGGTGATCCCGTACCTTAAGGTAGCCGGTTTGCGTAGGGTGCTAATCAGTACGGTATGTTGTGTTATGAGTGGGTGTGCCAGCATGTCGGGTAAAGATTGTCTGAGCACGAACTGGCAAGATCAAGGTTATCGGGATGGGCGTATGGGCTTTGCACTCTCACGTCTTCAAGATCATCGCCAAGCATGCCAGAAAGTAGGCATCAATCCAGATGCGGCGTACTATCAGACGGGATACGACGTAGGTATTCAAGAGTATTGCACACCAGCCAATGCCATACGTGAAGGGCGTTTGGGTAGAAGTTATCAGCACTCTTGCCCCATGAACGTAGAGCGCGAATTCCTGAGCTATTATGAGCGCGGATATTGGGCCTATCGTTCCCAACAAAAGCTGGACGGCTTGCATCGTGAGATGAGCCAGACACAAAGTCGTTTAGACAAAGAAACTAATCACGATCAGCGCCAAACATTGCGTCGGGAACTGCGTGAGTTGGATCAACAGCTAAAACGGGCTCGTGACGAGCTGAACGATGCTGAGCGACGTTTACAGTTAGATAGCCTGCGATGGTAAACGGGGCTAGCCCTTCTGTTTGAGCCAGCGCAAAGCAGCGTGGATTAAGTGCAGTGTGATACGGTGGATCTGGGTACACTAGGCGATGCGGCTCGTTTTCTGAGTATTGGATAATTCATGATTGCTTTAATAATTGCGGCTCTAGTGGGCTTATATGCGGTGTATGTGCTGGTTCGTTCGGGGGGGCAGTTGTTTGGTGTGGAGGCTCTTGTCCCAGAGCAAAAAAAACGGGCGTGGCGCCAGGGGCTTATCGCTGCGCTAGCGCTGTTATTGTGTGTATTCTGGTACAAGCAGGTCTACAACGGTGAGGCAGCTCAGAAGGCACGGTTTGAGGCCCTGCAACACACACGTTGTACAGATGTGCTTGAGGCGTACAAGGCAGCACAAATACTAGTGAAAGAAGCCAGTAAGGACAGCTATAGCTTGGCCTTTACCTTTGTGCCAACTCATCAATCGAAAGTATTAAGCCCATGCGAGTTTTTCATCGAGGCATCGGCTGACCGGGTGAGCTTGGCGACGGGCGTAAGCGATAAAGCCTTGTTTGCAGCACAGCTTAGTTATGACAAGAGCAACGACGCTTGGAAACTGCAGGATTTACAGTGGCAGCAGCCCACGTCAGAACCTTGAGCTTGTTATGTTTTAAGTACGCTCACCGCTTGCACTGGACGACGCGCTGAGTACGGCAGGCTGGCAGCATAACCAAAGCGCATAACGATATTCGGGCGTAGGTTTGGGGTGCCAAGTAACTGAGCCAGCTCTTGGCGCAAAGAGGGCACCTCGGTGGCTTGGTTTACAAAGGCTGTTTTTAGGCCCAGATTAGTGGCGGCCAGCGAAAACCGTTGACAGGCTTGACCGGCCAAAGCCCAGTATTGTGGTGAGTTTTGTTCAGCCACAAAGATAGCCAAGCCAGCAGAACTATTAATATGAGCGGCGTATTTATTGCTTTCCTGATCGGCATTAAAAAACAAATCGAAAGCATGCCGGCCTATGCTTTGGGGCATAACGGGGTTAGCGCTACAGGCGCTGTAAAGGCCGTCTTTGTAGTGCAATGCAACTTTAGGGTTAAAGCGCAGCCAGAGCTTGAGTTCGTTCATGAAGGCAGCGTCTCGCATTTGCAGGTCATTGCCTGCGATGACCAGGTCGCGTACCTGGCTCATTAGCGTGCCCGCTTCGAGCAGAAACAGGTGTACGCCAGTAAGGCTGGCTGCTTGTTCTAGTGACAGGAGTTGGGCTTTGCTTAAGGCCTGGCCAGAATACAGGCTACGGGTTGATTGACGAGATGGTATGGCACTGAGCAAAGGGTCAGCCACTGCTTTTGTATTTTTATACCTAAAGTGGATATGCCCATTACTATGGATATCGACGTGGCCCGCTAAACCACTGCTGCTGGCTGCGATACGCAAGTTTTCGGCAGCGCATCCCAAGCTTGCATACACATGATGATCGTCTGGGTCGACCACGGCTGTACGCCGAGTAAGGTCAGGCACGATGGCAATGTGTTGAGCACTGAGCTTAAAGAGCCAAGGCTGAGTATTATGCCCATTTGCAGCCAGCGAGGCATAACGTAGGACTTCGTGAATGGGGGCATCAAGAGTGAGTGGACGGCGTAGTGCGTGCTGATAGCGCGAGTAGCTGTCTGGACTGCCGCAGGCGTGTCGCCAGGTGATGGCTCCGCCCGCTGCCAAGGCTGCGCTGGCTCCGAGTCCGGCAATAAAATGACGTCGTTGCATGGGGGGCTGATTACGGTTTAGTGTATTGTTACATGATAAAATTTCAAGCAGATGACTGTGGTGCACGTTGGCATGGGCTAGATGGGAAGTGGCCACTGCAACACACAGCGTAGCGTGCATATAGCTTAAGGGCTTACCGGGCTTTTGTGTGTAGGGAATGGCCTGTTAGATCGCACAGGTTCCCATGCTTAGGTAGGCATAACACTATGGAAATACGATGTCTACAAGCACTGCTGATGTACGTTTGCGTCCCTTGGAACGCGAAGATTTGTATTTTGTGCATCAACTGGATAACAACGCCAGTATTATGCGTTATTGGTTCGAGGAGCCTTTTGAGGCCTTTGCCGAGTTAAGCGCTCTTTACGATGCACACGTGCACGATCAAGGTGAACGGCGCTTCGTGATCGAATACAGTAATGAAAAAGCGGGCTTGGTGGAATTGGTGGAAATTGACTATGTACACCGTCGGGCCGAGTTCCAGATCATCGTTGCCCCCGATTATCAAGGGAAGGGACTGGCCTCTGCAGCAACCAAGCTAGCCTTGGATTACGGGTTTAGCGTCCTGAATTTATACAAGCTTTATCTGCTGGTAGACAAAGAGAACCATAAAGCTATTCATATCTATAGCAAGCTGGGCTTCAACATAGAGGGTGAATTAAAGCACGAGTTTTTTGTGCAGGGTCAGTATCGTGATGCCGTGCGCATGTGCTTGTTTCAGCAAGATTACTTGGCGTCCTCGGTGGGGCAGCCGGGTCAGCACGTGTTTGTAGACTAAGGCTTAGCCAGTGCTGAGCTGTTTTTGGCAGTAAGTCAGGTAAATGCGGGCAAGGCTCAGGCTTAGGCTGCCTACCGCCGCCCCCGCCAAGATGTCTATGGGATAGTGATGCGCGGCCAGTATGCTACATACAGTTCCCACGACACCATAGCTCACCAGAGCAAGTCTATGACTGGTTTTAGTCGTGTAGGGCCAAAATAGCAAAATCAACATGACAGCAAGAGCACTGCCCAGAGACGGCATACTATAGCCGCCCAGGGGGAAGGTGGTGTGTGAGTGACTGCTATAAATGCTTCCGGGGCCAGGCAGAGCCAGCAGGTGCTGCAGGCTCACACTTAAGCAAATAATAAAGGCCGTGCTTAATAAAAGCGGCATCAGCACACCCCGTAGCTGTTCGATAATTTCTGTGCGATGCAAGCGCCGTGCGTGCATGTAACGGGCAAACAAGATAAGCACCACAGCAGCCATGAACACAAATCCATACAGCCAGCTCAAGCCATTCCATAGTGTGTGCAGTTGGTTTGGCAGCAAAGTGTGTAAAACGCGAGATAGGGGTTCATTTAAGCTGACCCACCAATGCAAGGGACTTTCCACGTGTATGCTCCTGATCGTGTACTAAGGCGATGGCTTCATTGTGTCGGGCTTGTTGCACACAGCCAAGAGTGCGGTACCGGCGTTCCGCAGTGTTTTTGGCTTATGTTTCCAGTTGTGAACACGGGATGTGGAAAATGTTCATTTGGCGCATCGTTTTCACTGCTGATTGCTGCCCCTAAGTGAAGCAGTATCAAATGCATGTCATTGTGTTTCATGTCTGAAGTAGAACGAGCAGGCATGAACTCATCCGTTTTGTTTAGCCGGATAGTCAATGACGTTTATGTTTGCCTACCTCATTGCGCTCGCGTTTTTAGCAGCGCCTTTAGTTTTCTTTGGTGCCCGATTTGCGCACCCTCGCTACTTAGCGCTTTTGCCCTTGCTGTTGTTTGGCGGTTTTCTGAGCTATGGACCCGAGCTTTTGCAAGGGCAGGTTATTGTGGCCAACTGGACCTGGGTTCAGGCTTTAGGCATACACCTGTCTTTTCAACTGGATGCCTTGGCACTGGTGTTTGCTTTATTGATTACGGGCATAGGTAGCTGTATTTACTTGTATGCCTCGGCTTACTTGCCTAATGATGATCGTAGCCCTCGCTTTTTCACCGCACTGACTGTGTTTATGGCGTCCATGTTAGGGGCAGTGCTAGCTAATGATCTTATTAGTCTGATTGTGTTTTGGGAGCTGACCAGTCTCAGTTCTTTTATTCTGATCGCGTATGACCCTGAGCGAGCCTCGTCCCGTCGCTCAGCACAGCAAGGCTTGCTGATTACGGTGGCTGGGGGGTTGTGTCTGCTGGCAGGGGCCATATTGCTGGGGCATGAGGCAGGTACCTATGAAATTAAGCAAATCATTGCCCACTATCGATTAAATGATCAGTCCACGCTCAGTACGGTCGTGCTATGGCTGCTTGTGTTAGGAGCTTTCACAAAGTCTGCCCAAAGCCCTTTTCATAGCTGGCTACCCAATGCCATGGTAGCCCCCACACCTGTATCCGCGTATTTACACTCGGCTACCATGGTAAAGCTGGGGGTGTATCTGCTGGCTCGCTTATACCCAAGTTTGGCAGTGCATGATTGGTGGACACCCTTGGTCATGGGGGCAGGCTTATTAACGATGCTCACCGCTAGCGTACTGGCGTTGCGTGAAACTGATTTGAAGCGTGTGCTGGCGTACTCCACCTTGGTATCACTGGGCACCTTGTTTTTGCTTCTGGGCACTACGCATCCCTTGGCGATGGTGGCAATGGTGTGCTTTTTGGTGGTGCACGCCTTATACAAAGCCAGCTTATTCATGGTGGCAGGTATTGTGGATCATCAGGTGGGCACACGCGAGTTACCGCGTCTGGCGGGACTGAGCCGGCACATGCCGCTCACGGCCTTGATTGCAGTATTGGGTGCCTTATCCATGGCCGGTATACCTCCTTTGTTGGGCTTTGTTGCCAAAGAGCTCGTGTACGAAGCTGGATTGGCCGCAGGTATGTCTTGGTGGGTTTGGGGAGTACTGATTGGTGCCAATGCCTGCATGGTCATGATTGCAGCCCTGATTGCCTGGCGTGTTTTTTTCAGTCGTCCTGTTTCTATAGCGCCTGTGCTGGCTACGGACCCTAGTCCAGGCATGTATCTGGGGCCATTGCTGCTGGCCGCCTTGGGTTTGTTTTTGGGTATTTTTCCCAGTAGCCTGAACACGGTACTTAGTGCCATGGTGAGTGCTATTCAGGGGCAGCCTAGCAATGTTCAATTGCAGTTATGGCATGGGTTCACGCCTATGTTGTACCTCAGTATTTTGACCTTGTTGTTGGGCTATGTGCTATGCCGCTATTGGCCTAGTATCCAGCGAGTGACCAGTGCCTGGAGCTGGCTAGAGCGTTACGGACCCGATCGTTTTTATGATTTGTGCTTACACGCCTTGCAAGTGGTGGCGCGCTGGCAAACGGATCGTATTCAGACGGGTAGCTTGCGTCATTACATGGCCATGAGCATGAGTTTAGTGGCGGGCACGGTGTTGATGGCCTTGTTTATGCAACAAGGCCTGGCATGGCCGGACTGGTCGTGGGAAACGCTCAGTGTAGAGGCGCTCTTACCCTTGCTACTGGCATTAGCTGCGGTGGCTGTTGTATTGGCTCGTAGCTTTGTTAAAGGCTTAGTCGCTGCCGGTATGGTGGGGTTTGGTGTAGCGGTGGTATTTGTGTTCGGTGGCGCCCCCGACTTAGCGTTTACCCAGTTTTCGGTAGAGGCTTTGGCAATTGTTATTTTGTTGGCTGTCATTGGCCACATGCCTTTTCGCCAGGGTGATGCACGCCGTCCTGCTCAGGCTGCTCGCGACGCCGTCATTGCTGCGCTGTTTGGCGTGATGTTTGTCGTGCTCCTAGGGGCTATTTTAGCCTTGCCGTTTAATGCTGCACTATCTGATTTTTTCCGTATCGCCGCTTACGAACAAGCCTTTGGGCGCAATCTGGTGAACGTCATTATTGTAGATTTTCGAGCTTTGGACACCTTGGGGGAAATCACGGTGCTGGCCTTAGCTGCTTTGGCGGCGTATGCCGTATTTCACAATGGGCGTCAGGCCACCCATCCCTCAGACTCGCCTAAGGAGCAACGATGAATTCCTTAATTTTCCGGGTGGCCTCGTATGTGGTCTTGCCTTTAGCGCTTGCCCTATCGCTTTACTTATTGTGGCGCGGCCATAATGCGCCCGGTGGCGGGTTTGTGGCAGGACTCATCGCTGCAGCGGGTGTGGCCAGTTATGCCCTGCCACGTAATGCTCAAGCCTTGCGTGGCCTGCTGCCTCTAGACCCCCTGCATATATTGGCGTGGGGAGTACTGATCGCCACCTTGGCGGGTGTGCCTGCCTGGTTCGGCGCACAGGCATACATGACGCACGCATGGGGCTATGTGGGCACCTTACATTTGGGCACGACCTTGTTATTTGATATTGGAGTTTATCTTGCCGTGATGGGCTCCATCATTGCCTTTCTCGAGTTTTTTTTGGAGCCCTAAGTATGGAAGCACTGTATCTGTTGGCCATAGGTGTGATGGCAGCCTGCTCGGCCTATTTATTGTTATCGCGTAATGTGCTGCGCATGGTTTTGGGGCTATTGTTGCTGGGTAACTCGGCAAACCTAAGCTTATTTGTGGCGGGACGCATGGATTCTACCGTGCCCGCCCTGATACCAGAGGGCATGAGCCGTTTGGCCAGCAGTGCCAATCCTTTGCCTCAGGCTTTAATCTTGACCGCTATAGTGATTTCTTTTGCTCTGGTGGCATTTACTGTTGTGTTGCTGCAGCGTGCACACCGTCAACTGGGTGTTGTGGATTCTGAGCTGATGCGTTTGGCTGAGCCCGTGGCCTCTGGGGAGAGCGAAGTCTGATGTCGGATCATGTTTTGCTGGCGGCCCCAGTCGCCATTCCCTTAGTGTTTATTGCGCTCACTGCGCTGGCCTATCGTCATCCGCGTATTCAGGTGGCGCTTAACTTAATGGCCTGTATTGGTGTGTTCATGGCTGCTTTAGCTTTGTTATTACACGCCAGCAGCGGCCGGGTCTTAGTGACTCATTTTGGTTCTTGGCTTGCTCCTTTTGGTATCAGCTTTGTGGCCGATAATTTGGCAGCGGCCATGGTCTTTATTACGGCCCTGATGGGGGTGGTGGTGGCGGTGTATCAGTTAGGGGATACACACAGTGCCCATCAGCCCATGTTCGCCCCTTTGTATCAGGGCTTGCTGCTCGGTGTTGTGGGCGCATTTCTTACCGGGGACTTGTTTAATTTATATGTCTGGTTCGAGGTGATGTTGATCGCCTCATTCGGTTTACTAGTGTTAGGTGGGCATAAAGATCAGCTTGATGCGGGGGTGAAGTACGTCATGCTCAATCTGTTAATGACCACCGTGTTCTTGCTGGCTGTGGCCTTGCTATATGGGGCAACAGGGACATTGAATATGGCCGATGCTGCGCAACGCCTGGCTAGTCTGGAGAGCTCTGCGCTGGTCAATACCTTGGCACTGCTGTTCTTTTTGGCCTTTGCGTCCAAAGCAGCGTTGTTTCCCTTGTTCTTCTGGTTGCCGGCTTCCTATCACACTGCCAGTCCCCCTGTGCTGGCCATTTTTGCTGCCTTATTAACAAAAGTGGGTGTCTATGCCATTGTGCGTAGCTTCACGCTTGTTTTTCCTGTGTCTGAGTGGTTGTTGCTGGTTTTGATGGGGGTAGCTGCCTTGACGATGCTTACGGGCGTACTGGGGGCCGCATCGCACTTTGATGTACGCAAGATTTTGTCTTTCCATATTATTAGCCAGATAGGCTATATGTTGGTGGGCTTGATTATTGCCACACCGCTTGCTTTGGCGGGAACCGTGTTCTACATCATTCACCATATCATTGTGAAAGCGAACCTGTTTTTAATTGCGGGCTTGATGCGTTTGCACACAGGCTCCTATGAGCTTAAGCAAATGGGCGGTTTGCATAAAAAAGCCCCGTTGTTAGCCTTGCTATTTTTTGTGCCAGCGGCGTCGTTGGCTGGTTTGCCGCCATTGTCTGGCTTTTGGGCTAAGTTTTTAGTGATTAAGCCCGCCTTGTATGAGCAGTTTTTTGTTTTGGCGATAGTAGCCTTAGTCGTAGGCGTGCTTACCCTTTACTCCATGCTCAAAATCTGGAATGAGGGGTTTTGGAAGGCGCAGCCCAAGCCGCACAAGCCCCTTAAGCCTGTTAACTGGCGTAATACCTGGCATTTATACGGCCCCATTACTGTTTTATCTCTGATCACCTTAAGTATTGGTTTTTATCCGCAGCCCCTAATTGATTTTTCCTTACAGGCGGCTGCTCAATTGTCGGACTCTGATATGTATATCAAAGCCGTTCTGGGAGCGTCTGATGAAATACCTTAACTACGTGCAAGGCTGGTGCGCGTTGTGCCTGATGTTCTGTCGCGAACTGTGTAAATCGGTGTATGACGTGGTCTTAAATGTGCTCAATCCAGCCCGTGTTCCGGCCAGTGCGATTATCGAGGTGCCCTTAACGGTGCAAAGCGAATTGGGTGTGGCCTTGTTAGCCAATATGGTGACGCTGACTCCAGGCACCACCACCCTTTACGTGTCTGAGGATCAGAAAACCATGTATGTTCATGTCATGAGGTATTCCTCTGATGCGGTCAGCGACATACAGCAAGGCTTTGAGCGTCAGATATTAAAGGTGCTGACATGACTGAAACCTTGTTTATGTGGTCTATTGGCCTGAGTAAGCTATTGCTGTTTCTTTCCATGTTTTTGGTCGGTTTGCGTATTGTTCTTGGTCCACATGCTGCCGATCGGGTGGTGGCGCTGGATATGCTGTGCATGCTGGGGGTAGGGGTGGTGGCGATTGTTGCGCTTGACTCGGACACCATGGCCTTTGTAGACGTTGTACTGGGAATTGCATTAATAGGATTTTTGGCAACAGTCGCCTTTGCTGCATTTATTAAGCGCGGTACAAAACATATGGAGAAAGAGCTCTGATGCTGATAGTTTCCGCTATTTTTGTGCTCTCTGGAGCCATGTTAAGCTTGATCGCCGCTCTGGGTGTGCTGCGCTTGCCTGATTTTTTTATGCGTATGCATGCAGCGACCAAGGTAGGGGTAGCCGGTCCAGTGCTGATATTAATAGGTGTTGGTTTCTATGATATGAGCTGGGCCAGTTGGATCAAAGTCGCCTTAGCAGCCTTGTTTTTGCTCATTACCACTCCAGTGGCGGGCCATATGCTCGGGTATGCGGGGTTTGCCGGAGGGGTGAAGCTGTGGTCGGGGACACGGAAAAATGCCCTGCAGCATGTGCTCAAGCGCGGTCGTTTCCACGAGCGTGCTGAATCCACTTGCGATGCCGAGCAAGGTCATTCTTAATGGTGGTTTTATGCTTAGCAAAAGAGTTATGTTCGCCTGGTTTTTTCGTTTACCTCTATTAGTACGAGTGCCTTTGCTATCGGCTGTCATGATTTTTGTTATTGCTATGCTGATTATGCAGATCGCTGTGCTAAGTCTTACTACACAATACGAAAGCCAGACCCAGCGAGTAGGGCAAGTGTACTTGGATGGCTTGTCTGCCGCGGTAACTCAAGCCTACCAAGACAGAGACGTACCTGCTATACAACGCGCACTGGAGCATTCATTACGCTTTTATTATGGCGTGGTAGACCGGCAACTGGCCATACTGGATCGTCAGGAAGGCATGTTAGCCCATGTGGCCGGTGCAAACTTGACTGCTGTGACCAATCCGCCCAAAGAGGTTATGACTCAGCCCACAGGGTACCAATATGATCCTGGTTCACGCAGTCTGTGGGTTTGGCGTGGTTTGGCCGAGCAGGGCATTGTGGCGGCAAACTTAGACGTGTCGGCCTTTGCCCGTGAACGCTCTTTATTACAAATGCGCTTAACAGGCATAGGCTTATTGCTCAGTGCCTTGTTTGCTTGGTGCAGCTACTTAGTCTTAAGGCGCACGCAACAACCCTTGAGCGTACTGAGTGAGCACTTGCGCCAAGCTGTCAGCTTTGGTCCCAGAAAAATTCAGGATCACGAAATTTCGGGTCAGGACTACGACTTTCAAACCTTGGCTCGTGGCTACAATCAGATGGTCGTTTCGGTGCAAGAGCGTGAGCGCATGATCGATCATCTGGCCTTGCAGGACAGGCAGGCTATGCTAGGGCGTATCGCCGCCACCTTGGCGCATGAAATCCGTAACCCCTTGACCGGTATCATGACCGCTTTGCAAACTGTACGCATGTACGGTGATGACCCCGTTAATCGTAACGAAGCGCTGGACTTTGTAGATCGTGGCATACAATCGTTACAAGGGGTGGCTCAGGCCACCTTGAATATGTACCGCCCCGACTCCGGGGCAGCCGGCTTGAAGCCCAAAGATCTGGAGGATGTGGCGCGTCTCGTTGCTCCGCAAGCCAAACAAAAGCAGGTCAGCGTAGAAACTGATCTTACGTATTTTCAAACCCTGGATCTGGATGCGTTTAAGGTGCGCCAGATTGTGTTGAACTTATTGCTTAATGCAATACAGACCAGTCCATTAGGCGGGGTGGTCTGTTATCGCGTCACCCATGCAGAGCAAAGCTTGATGATTTCTGTCAGCGACCAAGGGCCAGGCTTGCCGCAACAGGCTCGCGACTTCTTACAGTCTGAACAAGCCTGTTCAGTGGACACCTGGCTAGGTTTGGCTACTATCCGACGTTTGTCAGATGAGCTGGGCGGACAGATTAGTCTGGAGTCCGAACCTGGTAAAGGTAGTTTAATTAGTCTGCATTTTTCTTTGTCAGCCATGGTGTCAACAATATGAAACGTCAGGCCTTGGATATCTTGCTGCTTGAAGACGACGGAGTGCTGGGCGGCACGGTGGCTCAGCGCTTGCGCTTGGAGGGGCTATCCGTACTGTGGGTGCAATCGGTAGCCGAGGCCTTGGAAGCCTTGCAGGCGCACGATCCAGCCATTTTGTTTTCTGACATTCGCTTACCGGATGGTAGTGGCGAGGAGGTGTTTCGCCAGGGTTATCGCTTATTGATTGATACCGAGGTTATCTTTGCCACCGCTTATGCAGAAGTCAGTCAGGCTGTGGCTCTGGTCAAAGCAGGGGCCGCCGACTATTTATTAAAGCCTTACGATATCAATGAGGTCGTGCGTCGGATAAAAATGATTCTTTCACGTGCTCATTTACCTAAAGGGGTGCGTACTGCTTTGCGCAGTTTTCATTATGACTCACCAGAAATGGCAACCCTGGCTGAGCAGCTAAAGCGTTTGGCGCGTGTTGATTTTCCTGTGTTATTAGTGGGAGAGACCGGTACTGGTAAAGAAATGGCGGCACGTCTCATACACGAAAGCTCGGACCGAGCAGCCGCTCCGTTTTTGCCCGTATCATGTGCAGATATTTCTGAGTTCAGTCTGGAAAGTAAATATTTCGGGCATGAGCAGGGAGCTTTTCCCCATGCCACCATGCGTCAGCATGGCTGGTTAGAGGAAGTGGGTAAGGGCACATTGTTTTTGGATGAGATCTGCGAGATGCATCCCAAGGTGCAAGCCGCTTTGGCTAGGGTTTTGCAGGATGGGCACTTCCGACGTTTAGGTGGCAGCGAGTCAGTGCGTTTTAATGGCCGGGTAATTGCAGCCAGTAATGCAGATCTGGATGCGGCCATACAGCAGGGGCACTTGCGTCAGGATCTGTATTATCGTTTGCAAGGAGCGCAGTTGACCATACCGCCTTTGCGTGAGCGCGTGCACGATATTATTCCTATCGCGGACAGCATTTTGGCTGCACACGGAGCTGACAGCCCCTTGGGGCCATTTAGCTTAAGCGAGGCGGCTCGGGTTGCCTTGGTCAATGACCCTTGGCCTGGCAATATCCGTGAACTCAGTAATCGCTTGGCTCAGGCCTGCGCGCTGACCAGCACGAGCGAATTACGGCCAGAAGATATTTTTCCCGAACGTAAGCAGCAGTTAAGCAATGAACTTAGCCTGACTCAGGTTCGCATTGAGGCCGAACGTGAAGAAATCGAGCGAGTGATTGCCGAGTGTGGAGGACGATTGGGGGAGGCGGCTAAACGTCTGGGCATTTCTCGCACCACACTGTGGAAACGACGACGCACCGATAATAGTTAAGCCCTCGGTTCAGATGCTGCCTATTGTCCGTCTCTAATGCTGCTCGCTCGTGCATATCCATTTATACTTGAAGCATGGTGTGAATCAAGCGCTACGCTTGGCTAGACACCTTATTGCTTTAAGGAGATCTTCAGGTTGGCGGATGGATTAGTGCTCGCTCCCCGTTTCAGAGCGACAGTTTGGCCTTTGCTGCGGGGAGCAGGTATCGCGTTGTTAGGCGCACTTATTGCCCGTTTGATTGGTATGCCCTTGCCCTGGATGTTGGGCCCCTTGTTGCTGGTGGCGGCTACACGTATTGCAGGAGTAAATAGCACCGTTGTGAATCCAGTGCGTAATCTGGGGCAATGTCTGATTGGCGTGTCCCTGGGTTTGTACTTTACCGCCGAGGTTGCTAGCAATGTTTTGGAGCATTGGCCCGTCATTCTGACTGCTGTGGTGTTTGCTGTATTTCTGGGTATATTTGGGTCCTGGGTATTGATGCGGTATGCCGGTCTGGATTTTTCCACCGCCTGGTTTGCTTCCGCGATAGGGGGCGCCAGTGAAATGGCTTATATGGCAGAACGCCGAGGCTTGCGTGCAGACCTAGTCGCCTCCGTCCACAGCGTACGTGTCTTGATTGTGGTGGTCGTGATCCCATTTGCATTTCAGCTAGTGCATCAAATGCCAGAGCGGCCTATAGACAGCGTAACGGTACATGGCGTGGGCCTAGTTGGGCTGTTTGCGCTAGCTGCGGTGGCCGCGTATATTTTTGACCGCTTAAGCGTGCCCAATGCCTGGATGCTAGGACCTATGCTGGCCGTTTTGTTGCTAACGGTGCAGGGTGTTCACTGGTCCGATTTTCCTCCAGCCCTATCTAGCTTAGGCCAGTTGTGCATAGGCTGGAGCTTGGGAAATCGCTTTCGCTCTGATTTTTTCAAGCGGGCACCTTGGCTATTGTTGATCGCGACAGTTTTCACCTTTTTCATGTTGCTTTTGACACTGGGTTTGGCCTGGAGTTTTCATCACATAACAGGCTTAAGCGTAGAGGTACTGGTTTTGGCGCTCTCACCCGGTGGCATCGCCGAGATGGCGATTACAGCGAAAGTGCTGGGCTTGGGCGTACCGTTAGTGACGGCAGTGCATGTTAGCCGTTTATTATTGGTGTTATTAAGTGCCGGGCCTATGCATCGTATGCTTGGGCGGCGTTACGGCAGTTAACAGACTGCCGTAAACAAAAGACGGGCAGAGCGTGGTGTTATGGCTGCGCCCAGCTTTTTACGACGGGCCAAATTTCATCGACCGTGTGGCTAACTGCCAGGGCATTCCAGTTATTGATATTGGGATCGTTCAGGCAGTAGCCATAGGCAGCCACTACCGAGGCCATGCCCGCCGCGTGTGCAGCCACAATATCACGCTCGTCGTCACCAATATAAATACAATCTGCCGGCTCAAACCCTGCTTTTTCTGCGGCATAAAGCAAAGGCGCTGGGTGGGGCTTGGTATAAGCTGTGGTGTCACCCCCTACGGTAATCCGGCAATGCTCAGCCAGACCTAAGTGCTCGATCAGGGGAAGGGCGAGGTATTCCAGCTTATTCGTGACTATGCCCCAGCTATAGCCATCGTCTTGCAATCGTTCGAGCAAGGTGTCTACGCCTTCAAACAGGGTAGTTAATTGCGTCATATTACTGGCATAGTCCGCTAGAAAGCGCTCGCGGTAATCCAGATAGTCAGGATGCGTGGTATCCATGTCCAAGGCGGCCTTAAGTAAACCGCGGGCCCCCTGCGATGAATACGGGCGCAAAATGTCATACGGTAAAGCGTCTAGCCCTTGTTCGGCTCTGAATCGATTGGCCGTAGCAGCCAGATCAGGTGCAGAGTCTGCTAAGGTACCGTCGAAATCGAATAACACCAGTTTGGTCATATTTATCCCTGTCGGCGTGTGGCCAATAAGTAGTTCACTGAAGCGTCCTTGCTCAGGGCGTAATGGTCGCTGATGGGATTGTAGGTTAAACCGCACAGTTCTGTGGCGTCTAAGCCTGCTCGGCGTGCGCTACTAATCAGTTCGCTAGGCTTAATAAAGCTTTCGTAGCTGTGTGTGCCTTTGGGAATCAGGTTGAGTACGTATTCCGCGCCAATAATTGCCATTAAAAATGACTTGGGATTACGGTTTAGTGTGGAAAAGAATACCCATCCATCCGGTTTTACCAATTGCGCGCAGGCGCGCACGATAGAGCCAGGATCAGGAACGTGCTCCAGCATTTCCATGCAGGTTACTACGTCAAACTGCCCGGCCTGTTCGGCAGCCATTTGTTCGGCACTAATGAGTGTGTATTGCACTTGCACGCCGCTTTCCAGACTGTGCAAACGAGCGATTTTTAAAGAACGCTCGGCCAGATCAATACCGGTTACGTCGGCGCCTGCTTTGGCCATGCTTTCAGTCAAAATACCGCCACCACAGCCGATATCCAGTACTTTTTTCCCCTGTAAGCCACCAGTGTGGTTTTGTATCCAGCTTAGACGCAGGGGGTTGATCGCGTGTAAAGGTTTAAATTCACTGTTCGGATCCCACCAACGCGAGGCGAGCGCACTGAATTTATCAATTTCTGCCTGATCAACGTTGTGGGCTGTAGGTGTAGTAGTCATAGCGAACACTCAAAAAATTAAGGCCCCGCAATAGCGGAGCCTTAATTGTAGCCTTAGCTACAGAAATACGTGAGCTTAAGCAATTATTTGCGGTTGCCAACGATCTCGATTTCAACGCGACGGTTCTGAGCGCGACCTTCACGTGTTTTGTTGCTAGCGATAGGCTGCAGCTTGCCTTTACCTTCGGCATAGATACGGTCTGCAGGCACGCCTTGCTCAACCAGGTACTGCTTAACGGTGTTAGCACGACGCTCGGAAAGCTTCAGGTTGTAAGCTTCTGTACCGATAGAGTCAGTGTGACCGGTAGCAATGATGGTTTCCAGATCGATAGAACGAACTTGAGCAGCAACCTGATCCAGAACCTGACGGCCTTCAGGCTTCAGGGTGGATTTGTCAAAGTCAAAGAACGTATCTGCGTTCAGTGTGACCTTGGTAACGGTTGGGGCCACAACTGGGGCGGCTGGAGTTGGAGCCTGTGCAACAGGCACGCCATCACATCCTGGAACGCCTGTAGCAGGAGTCCAGAAGTTGTTGCGCCAGCACAGTTCATTTGTGCCGTTTTTCCAAACATCACCAAACGGATTACGCCAGTTGTTTACTTCACCACTTTGTGCGGATACTGCACTGGATGCAGATACTGCGGCGATGGCGAGTACAAGTGCGATTTTGGAGGGTTTGTTCATGTTTCTCCTCGTTGAGCTAATGCTGTTAAATGACCGCAGCGAACCCCTGCCGCAGAATTACGGAACCAGTATAGCAACGCTATGATCGGATCAAAGAATTGCGCTGGGTTTCATGCGTGTTAGCTGGAATCTTAAGACATTTCTGCCTGCTGCGTTAGTCTAGGAGGAGAGGATTCACCAAGATATTCCGTTTTATTTACGAACCAAGGATATATTGTTGGTTTTGGGCAACATGTAGGGCCTCTGTCGCCAGTTTGGAAAGAATGTGTCACATTTGTCCTCGGACGAATAAAAAGCATTTTTTGTTCCTGAAATCACGGTCTTTACTCTTGGTTCTGCGTCAAGCGGGGTGAAAGTGCTAGAATTTCTTATTCGCCTGTCTTTGGCCGGCTTCTTGCTTAACCTATATCTATAAAGAACCAATCTATGGATTCCTTTGCCAAGGAAACGCTTCCTGTCTCTCTAGAAGATGAGATGCGCCGCAGTTACCTGGATTACGCAATGAGCGTAATTGTCGGGCGCGCTTTGCCAGATGTACGCGATGGCCTGAAACCCGTACACCGGCGAGTGCTGTTTGCGATGCACGAGCTCAATAACGACTGGAATCGAGCTTATAAAAAATCTGCCCGTATTGTTGGGGACGTCATCGGTAAGTATCACCCTCACGGTGACCAGGCTGTGTACGACACCATCGTTCGTTTGGCGCAAGATTTCTCTATGCGCTATATGTTGGTGGATGGTCAGGGTAACTTTGGCTCTGTCGACGGTGATGGGGCGGCAGCCATGCGTTATACAGAAATACGCTTGGCCAAGATCGCGCACGAGATGCTTGCTGATATCGATCAGGAAACGGTCGATTTCGTGGCCAACTACGATGGTAGCGAAAAAGAGCCATCCCTATTGCCGTCGCGTTTGCCTAACCTGCTGGTAAACGGCAGTTCAGGTATTGCGGTAGGTATGGCCACGAATATACCGCCGCATAATTTGGCTGAAGTGGTGAACGGTTGTCTATATTGTTTACGCAATCCGGAATGTACCGTTGATGAGCTGATCGAATACATCCCAGCCCCCGACTTCCCCACAGGCGGCATTATTTACGGCATGTCTGGCGTGCGTGAAGGTTATCGTACCGGGCGTGGCCGTGTCGTGATGCGTGCTAAAACACACTTCGAGGACATGGAGCGCGGCAGCCGTCAGGCCATCGTGGTCGACGCGATTCCTTATCAGGTGAACAAAAAGTCTCTGCAAGAGCGTATTGCTGAGCTGGTCAACGAGAAAAAAATCGAAGGCATATCGGACATCCGAGACGAATCGGACAAAGACGGTATGCGTCTGGTTATCGAGTTAAAGCGTGGGGAAGTCCCCGAGGTTGTGCTGAACAACCTGTATAAAAATACCCAGTTGCAAGAAACATTCGGCATGAACATTGTGGCTTTGGTCGATGGCCAGCCGCGTTTGCTGAATCTAAAGCAATTGGTGCAGTATTTCCTAAGCCACCGTCGCGAAGTAGTGACGCGTCGTACAGTCTTTCAACTGCGTAAAGCGCGTGAGCGTGGGCATGTGCTGGAAGGTCTGGCGGTCGCGCTGGCTAATATTGATCAATTTATCGAGATCATCAAAGCCGCGCCCACTCCGCCTGTAGCACGTCAAAACCTGATGGAGCGTACGTGGGACTCCGGTCTGGTGCGCGAGATGCTAGCGCGTGCGGATACCAGTGCAATACCGGGTGGTAGCGGTGCCTATCGTCCAGATGGTTTGGAAATCGAGTTTGGCATGCAAGACGATGGCTTGTATCGTTTAAGCGAAGTGCAGGCGCAAGAAATTCTGAATATGCGCTTGCAGCGCCTGACGGGGCTTGAGCAAGACAAAATTGTTCAGGAATACCGTGAAGTGATGGACAAAATCGCCGACTTGCTCGATATCCTGGCTCGTCCCGAGCGTGTCACCACGATTATCGGTGATGAGCTTATTGCTCTGCGCGATGAGTTCTCGCCTGAAGGCAAAGACCTGCGTCGCTCCGAGATCGAGCATAATGCGACCGAGCTGGATACTGAAGATTTGATCACGCCTATGGATATGGTGGTCACCTTATCTCATGCCGGTTACATCAAGAGCCAGCCGTTGTCTGAGTACCGCGCACAGCGTCGGGGCGGCCGTGGAAAGCTGGCTACTACCATGCGAGAAGATGACTGGATAGATCAGTTGTTTATTGCGAATACGCACGATTACCTCCTGTGTTTCTCTAACCGTGGTCGTGTGTATTGGCTTAAGGTTTGGGAAGTGCCACAAGGCTCACGTAACTCGCGTGGTCGTCCTATCGTGAATATGTTCCCCTTGGAAGAGGGCGAAAAAATTAACGTGGTCTTGTCGGTCAAAGAGTTCTCCGACCAGCAGTTTGTCTTTATGGCCACCTCACGCGGTACGGTTAAAAAGACACCCTTGTCCGATTTCTCTAATCCACGCAAAGCAGGAATTATTGCCGTGGGATTAGATGAGGGGGACTTCCTGATTGGTGCGCAACTGACTGACGGCGAACACGACGTCATGCTGTTCTCGGATGCGGGCAAGGCAGTGCGCTTTGACGAGGGCGATGTACGCCCCATGGGTAGAGCAGCGCGTGGTGTGCGTGGCATGAATCTGGACGAAGGGCAGGCCGTGATTGCCTTGCTAGTGGCCGAGGACGAAAGCCAGACTGTGCTGACAGCTACCGAAAACGGCTTTGGCAAGCGTACCCCGATTGCGGAGTACACGCGTCATGGTCGCGGTACTAAGGGCATGATAGCGATCCAGACTAGCGCCCGTAATGGCAAGGTGGTGGGTGCGGTATTGGTACGTGAGACCGACGAAATTATGTTGATCACCAACGCTGGCGTTTTAGTGCGTACCCGAGTCTCTGAGATTCGCGAAATGGGTAGGGCTACACAGGGCGTTACGCTGATTAGTGTGGATGAAAGCAGTGAGTTGTCGGGTGTTTACCGTGTGGTAGAAACCGATGAGGATCTGGACGAGGGCGAGCAAGCCCTGGACGAGGCCGATGAGCAGGCAGAAACCGGTTCGGATGAATCCGGTGATCAGCCTGATCAGCAACAGGAATAAGCAACATGCGTGTGTGGAATTTTTCGGCAGGGCCTTCCACCCTGCCTCTAGAGGTGCTTGAGCAGGCTGCGGCGGAAATGCTGGACTATCAGGGTTCAGGCATGTCTGTGATGGAAATGAGTCATCGCGGCAAAACCTATGGCCCAATACGCGATGCGGCTGAAGCTGATTTGCGTGAACTGCTGGGCGTGCCAGAGGATTACGCCGTGGTGTTTACGCAAGGTGGAGCGCAGGCGCAAAATTCCCTGTTACCGCTGAATCTGCTTGAACTCAGCGGTAAAGCCCAGGCAGATTACGTCGTGTCGGGAAGCTGGTCAGCCAAGGCGCAACAAGAGGCGGCGCGTTATGGTGATGTGTCGATTGCCGCGAGCAGTGGCGCGACGGCCATGGTGGATGGGCGGCAGCAAACGCCTTGGAGCTGGTTCCCAGCCGTGGATAGCTGGCAATTGCGTCCTGACTCCTCCTACGTGCATGTTTGCACCAATGAAACCATTGGAGGGGTGGAGTTTGATGCTTTGCCTAAGCTGGATGTTCCCTTGGTGATTGATGCATCGTCCAATATTTTGTCGCGCCCTGTGGATTTTTCACGAGTCGACATGCTGTATGCAGGCGCACAAAAAAATGCCGGTATTGCAGGCCTCACCTTGGTCATTGTGCGGCGTGACTTGCTGGGTAAGGCCATGCAGGCTTGTCCCGCAGTTTTCAATTATCAGAACTTGGACGCACAGCAGTCCATGTTCAATACACCGGCTACCTATTCCATATACCTGTCGGGTTTGGTGTTTCAGTGGTTAAAGCGTCAGGGTGGTGTGGCAGCGATAGAGCAGCGTAATAAAGCGAAAGCTCAGTTGCTGTACGACTACTTGGACGGCAGCGAGTTTTACGTTAATCGTGTGCAGCGCTCCATGCGCTCGCGCATGAACGTGCCTTTCCAGTTGCACAACGATCAGCTGGATGCCGCCTTTTTGAGTCAGGCCGAACAGGCGGGATTAAGCTCTTTAAAAGGACACAAAAGCGTGGGTGGGATGCGCGCTTCTATTTACAATGCGATGCCGCTTGAGGGTGTGCAGGCATTGATTGATTTCATGACTGATTTTGAAAAACGGAATGGCTAAAACCTTAATTGAGCGCTTGATCCCGTGGCGGGATCGTATTGATGCGATAGATAAGCAGGTACTGGAACTACTCAATGAGCGTGCTCGTGCTGCGCTGGAAGTGGGGATTATCAAGCAAGACTACGACGAAGATGAAGCCATTCTCAAGCCTGAACGTGAGGCTAGGATTATTCGTCGCTTGCAGGCTGAAAATACGGGGCCGCTTACGCCAGAGGCGGTTGAGGCGGTATGGGGGCAAGTCATTTCTGCCTGTAGAGGTTTGGAAAGCGTTTTGCGGGTTGCCTATCTGGGGCCGCAAGGCTCGTTTTCTGAGCAGGCTGCCTACGATCATTTTGGTCATGCCCTGGAGCGTTTGCTGTGTGACTCCTTCGACGAAGTGTTTCGTAGTGTCGAGGTAGGGCAGGCGGACGTCGGGATGGTGCCAGTGGAAAACTCCAGCGAAGGCGCCGTCAACCGCACCTTGGACTTATTGCTTAACTCTCCCTTAAAAGTGTTGGGTGAGCGCTCCATACGTGTGCATCACAATCTATTAAGTAAAACGGGTTCACTGGAAGGTGTCACGCGCGTTATGGCGCATCCGCAGGCATTGGCGCAGTGCCAGCGTTGGTTGCAAAAGCACCATCCTGACCTGATGCGTGAAGCGGCCTCCAGTAACGCAGAAGCTGCTCGAGTTGCTGCAGCCGATCCGACCGTGGCGGCTATTGCAGGCGACACCGCGGTGACAGCCTGGAATCTAGGTATTGTGGAGTCTGGAATCCAGGACGATCCACATAATCGCACTCGCTTTCTGGCTATTGGGAACATTCCTACCTTACCTAGCGGGAAGGATAAAACCAGTATCATTTTGGCTGTGCCGAACCGTTCGGGGGCTGTCTACGATATGCTGGCGCCATTGGCGACGCATGGCGTTTCTATGACACGTCTTGAGTCACGCCCTGCGCGTACCGGGCAGTGGGAGTACTATTTCTATGTCGACCTGCTCGGTCACATGGATGAGGCTCACGTGGCGGCAGCGTTGGCTGAGTTGAAAAAACAGGTGGCTTTCTTCAAGATATTGGGTTCATACCCTGTCAACGACTGGTAAGCGCAATAGCTGTTAAGCGTGCACTCACTTTCTCAGGGTGAAATATGACCATAGCAACAGAGCCGGCTGCGGGCCGGCCCCTGATTGATGTATTGGCTGTCGTGGGGGTGGGGCTGATCGGCGGTTCTTTCGCCCTAGCCTTGCGGCAGGCGGGAGTGGTGGGGCGCATCATTGGGGTAGGGCGTAGCGCCAAGACCCTGCGGCGCGCTCAAGAGCTTGGCTTGATCGATCAGGTTGCCACGCTTGCTGAAGCCGCCAGCCAGGCTGACTTAATCTTTCTTTCTACTCCTGTGCGGGCTATGCACAATATCTTGCGCGATATGCGGCCTCATTTGCGTACAGGGGTGATCATTACCGACGGCGGCAGTACCAAGCATGATGTGGTTCAGGCAGCGCGTGCTGCCCTGGAAGACGATATAGCCTGCTTTATACCCGGGCATCCTATTGCTGGGGCTGAAAAAACGGGGCCTGAAGCAGCCTATGCGCAGCTTTATGAAGGGCGCAATGTGATTTTGACCCCTTTGCCGGAAAACAGTCTGGACGATCGTAAGCTGCTGGGCCAACTGTGGCACAGTTGTGGTGCCCGCGTCACCGTCATGGAGCCGCAAGAGCATGATCAGATACTGGCTTCGGTTAGCCATGTGCCGCACTTTTTATCCTCTGTGTTCATGTGGCAAGTGGCCAGCTCTATAAACTCTGATCAGCGCTTGGCGCTGGCAGGCACAGGTTTTCGTGATTTTACGCGTATTGCCGCAGGTTCTGCTGAAGTGTGGCGCGATATATTCTTAAGCAATCGTCAGGCTGTGCTGGACGAGCTGGATGAGGTCCGTCTGGCTTTGGATACGGCGCAGCAGGCCCTGCAAGCAGAAGACGGGCAGGCCTTATATGACTTTCTCGAGCGTGCTGCCGTGGCGCGCCGGTTCTGGGCCAGTAGGAGTGGTTTGCAATGAGTACACAGGCTGAAATTCGTCTGGAGCCGGTCAGTCTGGCCGCTGGAACCGTAGTAGTGCCCGGTTCAAAAAGTATTTCAAATCGAGTCTTGTTATTGGCCGCTTTAACAGCGGGGCACACACGTATTGATGGCCTGTTGGACTCTGATGATACCCGGGTCATGTTGGCCGCACTGCGTCAAATGGGGGTAGGGCTTACGGATCAAGGGGTGGGCTCGGTATCCATACAGGGTGGTGCGCCGTTTCCTAAGCCCGAAGGCGAGCTTTTTCTGGGTAATGCCGGCACAGCATTTCGTTCTTTAACGGCTGCCCTGGCCCTGATGGGGGGCGACTTTGTGCTCAGCGGTGTGCCTCGTATGCATGAGCGTCCCATTGGTGATCTGGTCGATGCTTTGCGTACGCTAGGGGCTCAAATAGACTACCTTGGCGAGCCAGCTTATCCGCCTTTAGCAATTGGTGCTTGCCGTCCAGTAGCTCAAGGAGTGGTTCAGGTAAAAGGCTCGGTATCCAGTCAGTTTTTAACAGCCTTGCTCATTGCAGCACCACTTTACACCGCAGCCAGTGGTAGTGCCTTGCGTATCGAAGTGGATGGCGAGCTCATTTCCAAGCCTTATGTAGACATTACCCTGAACTTAATGGCGCGTTTTGGGGTGCAGGTGCAGCGTGATGCTTGGCAAGCCTTTACGGTGCCTGCTGATGCTCAGTATCGCTCGCCGGGCCAGTACCGGGTCGAAGGAGACGCTTCGTCAGCCTCTTACTTTATTGCTCTGGGTGCGCTTGGGGGTGGGCCTTTGCGTATTGAGGGTGTGGGCACGGAAAGCCTTCAAGGCGACATCGGTTTTGCCAAGCTCGCCGAGCTGATGGGGGCACAGGTGCAGTATGAGCCGCATGCTTTGGTAGTCAGTGGTGTGCAGGTGGCTAAGGGTGAGCGTTTGCGCGCCTTTGAGCAGGATTGCAATTTAATTCCAGATGCCGCTATGACGGCTGCTGCCATGGCCATGTTTGCAGATGGCCCGTGTGTGCTGAGTAATATTGCCAGCTGGCGTGTCAAAGAAACAGACCGCATCCACGCTATGCATACCGAGCTGGAAAAGTTGGGCGCTAGAGTGGAGTCGGGGCCGGACTGGTTAAAAGTTTGGCCTATCCAGACCGATGCGTGGCGTAGCACTTCTATCGCTACCTATGATGATCATAGAATTGCCATGTGTTTCTCTCTGGCGGCGTTTGGACCCTTGCCACAAACCATTCTGGATCCAAACTGCGTGAGCAAAACCTACCCTGAATATTTCACCGACTTTGCTCAGGTGGTGCAAGCATGAGCCTTACCCCAGTGACGATTCCCGTGATAACCATAGATGGCCCCACGGCTTCGGGCAAAGGCACGGTTTCTACGCGTGTTGCTCAAGCCTTGGGATGGCACGTTCTGGATAGCGGTGCCATTTACCGTTTGACCGCATTGGCGTGTTTGCAGCAACAAATCGATGCCGACAACCCGGACGCGGTGGCGCTTGTGGCAGCGGCCTTGGATGCACGCTTTGATGGGGCCTCGATTTACTTGAATGGGCACACGGTCACGGAAGCCATACGTACAGAACAAGTGGGAATGCTGGCCTCAAAAATAGCGGCGTATGAACAGGTGCGCGCTGCATTGTTGCAACGTCAGCGCGATTTTCGTCAGGCGCCGGGGCTGGTCGGAGATGGGCGCGATATGGGGACAGTGGTATTTCCTGATGCGCCGCTGAAGATATTTTTGCAGGCCAGTGCTCAAGTGCGTGCTCAGAGACGCTGTAAGCAGTTGAGCGATAAAGGAATTCATGCTAATCTAGCGAGTCTTACGGCAGACTTACAGGCTCGCGACGCACAAGACAAGAGTCGTGCGCATGCTCCGCTAGTGCCTGCCCAAGACGCTCATGTTATTGATTCTTCGAATCTTAATATAGACGAAACAGTTGCAGTAGTACTCGACCTTTGGTCGCGTATATAAAGGTCCTGCGGGTATAGCCCGTCAGGTTTTCTCACTCCACCGGAAGTTGTCTCCGGTGTGTTTTAGATACAGCCATTTTTGGCGTACGGATTTTTTTTAATGTCCACAAACCCTAACACCGATTTGCTCGGCGGCGAAAGTTTTGCCGACCTATTTGCTGAAAGCATCAAAAACCAAGACATGAAAAGCGGCGAGGTTATCTCCGCCGAAGTTTTGCGTATCGACCACAACTTTGTCCTGGTAAATGCTGGCCTGAAGTCTGAGGCGCTGATTCCCCTCGAAGAATTCCTGAACGATCAGGGTGAAATCGAAGTTGAGGCGGGTGATTTTGTATCGGTTGCTATCGATGCTTTTGAAAACGGTTACGGCGATACCATCCTGTCGCGCGATCGTGCCAAGCGTTTGTCTGCCTGGCTGTCTCTTGAGCAGGCTCTTGAGTCTGGCGAGCTGGTTAACGGTACTATCACAGGTAAGGTTAAAGGCGGTCTGACCGTCATGACCAATGGCATTCGTGCTTTCTTGCCTGGTTCCTTGGTTGACCTGCGTCCAGTCAAAGACACTACCCCCTATGAAGGCAAAACCTTGGAGTTCAAGGTTATCAAGCTGGATCGCAAGCGCAATAACGTGGTTCTGTCCCGTCGCGCTGTGCTCGAGGCCTCCATGGGCGAAGAGCGTCAGAAACTGCTCGAAACCCTCACCGAAGGTGCGGTTATCAAAGGTATCGTCAAGAACATCACCGACTACGGTGCGTTCGTGGATCTGGGCGGTATCGACGGTCTGTTGCACATCACCGATATGGCATGGCGTCGTGTACGTCACCCCTCCGAGGTGTTGCAAGTTGGTCAGGAAATTGAAGCCAAAGTGCTTAAGTTCGACCAAGAGAAAAGCCGTGTATCCCTGGGCGTCAAACAGTTGGGCGAAGATCCATGGATCGGCCTGGCACGTCGCTACCCACAAAGCACACGCCTGTTCGGTAAGGTCACTAACCTGACCGACTACGGTGCATTCGTGGAAGTGGAAGACGGTATCGAAGGCTTGGTACACGTGTCCGAAATGGATTGGACCAACAAGAACGTTGACCCACGTAAAGTTGTTACTCTGGGTGAAGAAGTTGAAGTCATGGTATTGGAAATCGACGAAGACCGTCGTCGCATTTCCTTGGGCATGAAGCAGTGTCGTGCCAACCCATGGGAAGACTTTGCCATTAACTTTAAGCGTGGCGACAAAGTACGTGGTGCAATCAAGTCCATCACCGACTTTGGTGTGTTTGTAGGCTTGCCTGGCGGCATCGACGGTCTGGTACACCTGTCCGACTTGTCTTGGTCTGAAGTGGGCGAAGAAGCTGTTCGCAACTTCAAGAAAGGCGACGAAGTGGATGCGGTTGTGCTGGGTATCGATACCGACAAAGAGCGCATCTCCTTGGGTATCAAGCAGTTGGAAGGCGACCCCTTCAACAACTACGTAGCGACCAACGATAAAGGTGCTGTGGTTACTGGCGTTATCAAGTCTGTAGAAGCCAAAGGTGCCGTTATTACGCTGTCTCACGACGTAGACGCTTACCTGCGTGCCTCCGAGATTTCCGCAGGTCGTGTTGAAGACGCGACTACAGTGCTGAAAGAAGGCGAGGAAATCGAAGCCTTGATCCTGAGCGTAGATCGCAAAGCGCGTTCTATTCAGTTGTCGATCAAAGCTCGCGATAACGCAGAAGCCGCTCAGTCCATGGCTCGTCTGTCCGAAGCTAGCGCTTCTTCAGGCACCACTAACCTGGGTGCACTGTTGCGCGCCAAGCTGGATCAGCAGCAACGCGACGACGGTTAAGCAGCGTGACGAAGTCTGAGCTTATAGCGCTATTGGCCAGCCGCTATCCGCAGTTGGCCTTACGCGACATGGATTTTGCCGTCAAAACCGTGCTTGAATCTATGACTGAAGCCTTGGCGAATGGTCAGCGAATCGAGATCCGTGGATTTGGCAGTTTTTCGCTCTCTACCCGTTCACCTCGGGTAGGGCGAAATCCCAAGTCGGGCGAGAAAGTGATGGTACCTGCTAAGCAGGTACCCCACTTCAAGGCTGGAAAAGAGCTACGCGAGCGAGTCGACGCGGGCTTCTTGCAGCCAGAATCCTCCCCTACCGACGAGCAGCAAAGCGGGCTGTTTGAGCAGCTTAAGCCCGGTTCGCACCATGGTTAAGGACGACGTTCACCCATGCTGAAAATAAACAGGCCCTAATATAGGGCCTGTTTTGCGTGGGCTATTTAGCTGATTCCCTTTACAATCAAGAAAATCTCAAGAAAATACTTGGAGTTGGAATAATGCGCTATCTCGTCTGGGTGCTTCGTTTATTGGTGTTCGTCGTGGTGCTGTTGTTTGCGCTCAAAAACACCGAGCCGGTTCAGGTGAACCTATTCGCCAATCATGTGCTCCACGATGTCCCACTAGTAGTGGTAATGCTGTGCACATTTATTTTAGGGCTCTTGTTGGGCTTGTTTATTATGATGTTAAGCCTTATGCGCCGACGGCGTGAGCTGGCACGTTTGCGTCGCGAGCTGGATCGCCTCCAAGAGCGTGCGCAACAGTACGAAAAATCGGTCAGTGCACCCGTTGCACCCGAAACCATTGCGCCCTTGGCACCTCTATAAGCTTTCCAGGAGTCGGTGTGGATTTTGAAACCTGGTGGTTAATATTTGTACCCATCGTATTTGCCTTGGGTTGGGTGGCGGCACGGGTCGACTTTCGCCAAATGATGTCTGAAACTCGTACCTTGCCGGATTCCTATTTCAAGGGCCTGAATTTTCTTCTGAATGAAGAGCCCGATCGGGCCATTGATGCGTTTGTAGAAGTGGCCAAGCTCGATCCGGAGACAACCGAGCTGCATTTCGCGCTAGGCAGCTTGTTTCGTCGTCGAGGCGAAATGGAACGAGCCATACGCGTGCATCAAAGCTTACTGTCGCGAGCGGATTTGCCGCAGGCTGATCGAGAAAATGCGCAGTTTCAGATTGCTCAGGACTATCTTAAAGCTGGTTTGCTCGATCGTGCTGAGCTGGCCTTTGAGCATGTGCAAGATACCCGTTTTGCGGTGCCCGCGATGCGTGCCCTGATTCGTATCTATGAGTCCGAGCATGATTGGCCCAAGGCGATTGAAGCGGTACGACGTTTGCAGGCCATGGTTAAGGAGCCTGTACCGCAAATTGTGCATTACCAGTGCGAGCAAACAGAGCTGGCTCTAAATGCCCGTACTCCCGATTTTGACGCGGCAGACAAAGCCCTGGATGCTGCGGATAATGCCTTACGTCAGTTAGGGCCTGAGCATGCCACACCTGCTGCCTTGGCCAGAGTGGCTTCATTGCGTGCACGTCAGGCTCAGTTGCAAGGGCAGCTTGAGCAGCAGCGCGCAGCCTTATTGTCGATTCTGGATACGTCACCCGAGTACGCAGGCTTATTCGCACAAGATCTCTTGGCTGCCTACGAACAGCTAGGTCGCCTGCCGGCAGGGGTGGACTTGTTGCGCAGTCATTATCAGCAACACCCCACCTTGGATGTCTTCTCTATCCTGTTTCGCCAGATTCGCGAATTAGAAGGTTACGAGCAAGCCTGGCGCTTTGCTCGTCAGGCCTTGCGTGCCCAGCCTTCTTTGTTGGGGCTGGATAAAATGCTCGAAGTAGAGCTGCAAGACGACAGCTTTAAACAAGTGCCCGACATAGTGAATGACGGCTCTCCGGCAGCCTCTATCGTGGCGGCGGCGGATCTAAGCCTGTTGCGCTCCTTGATTCATAAACATACCCAGCGTCTGGATCGTTATGCCTGCCAGACCTGTGGCTTTGAGGCGCGTCATTATTATTGGCAATGCCCTGGGTGCAACGCTTGGGAAACCTATAAGCCCTTGCGTCTTGAGGAGGTCAAGCTATGAGCATGACTTATCCCTTGGAGCAGGTAGAGCAGGCCAAAGTGCTGGTGGTGGGCGATGTCATGATGGACCGCTATTGGTTTGGTGATGTGGATCGCATATCCCCCGAGGCCCCTGTGCCTGTTGTACGCATGGGACGTGTCGAAGATCGTTTAGGCGGTGCTGCCAACGTGGCACGCAATATTACCTCTTTGGGGGGGCAGGCTACCCTGTTAGGTATCGTGGGGCAGGACGATACGGCGCGAGAACTTGAGCAACTGGCTCAGGAGCACGGAGTACGGTGTGTCTTGCAATCCGACCCGAGCATGGCGACCACGTTAAAGTTACGTGTGCTGGGGCGCCAACAGCAGTTATTGCGTGTTGATTTTGAACAGTCACCCACAGAGCACAGTTTGCATAACTTGCAGTCAGTCATGTTAGAGCAACTGGCCCAGCATGATGTGCTGGTATTGTCCGATTATGCCAAGGGTGCTTTAAGCTACGTGGAACAGCTTATCGCCAGTGCTAGCCGACAGGGCAAGCCTATTTTGGTCGACCCTAAAGGTAAAGACTACACACGCTATGTCGGCGCCACGATCATTACGCCTAATCGTGCAGAAATGCAGGAGGCGGTGGGTGTGTGGAATAACGAGCAAGATCTGACTCAGCGTGCTCAGCAGTTAAGGCAGCAGCTTGGCCTGGAAGCCATTCTTATTACCCGTTCCGAGCAGGGCATGACCTTGTTTACTCAGGATGGGCGTAGTCATGTAGGGGCGCAGGCACAAGAGGTATTTGATGTTTCAGGAGCGGGCGATACCGTTTTGGCGACATTGGCGTTGATGCGGGCAGCCGGTTTTCCCTGGGATCAGGCCATGCAGTGGGCCAATCGCGCCGGTGGCATAGTCGTAGGTAAACTGGGCACGTCTGTGGTGACGGCGAAGGAGTTGCAATGATAGTGGTTACAGGTGGTGCCGGATTTATCGGTAGCAATATCGTAAGGGGCCTTAATGCACAGGGACATAGCCATATTTTAGTTGTCGATGACCTGAGCGATGGCGACAAGTTTGTTAACTTGCTCGGTGTGCAGATATCTGACTATATGCACAAAGATCAGTTCCGCAGCATGGTCGCTCAAGATCAGTTGCCTGCTATCGAAGCTATTTTCCATCAGGGGGCATGCTCAGACACCACCGAGCGTGATGGCCATTACATGATGGATAACAACTACCGTGTCACCCTAGAGTTGTTTGAGTACTGTCAGGCAAAACGCATCCCCTTTATTTACGCTTCCTCTGCGGCGGTGTATGGCGCAGGGCCAGTCTATGCAGAACATGCGGATAATGAAGCCCCTTTGAATGTATATGGTTATTCAAAGTACCTGTTCGATCAGGTGTTGCGCAAGGCATTGCCCGACTTAAGCGCTCCTGTGGTGGGCTTGCGTTACTTTAATGTGTATGGGCCCAATGAGCAGCATAAAGGGCGCATGTCCTCTGTGGCCTTGCACAATATGCGCGAGTATCTGGCGCATGGCTACGTGCGTTTGTTTGGTGCTTGGGATGGTTATGCCGATGGCGCACAGCAGCGCGACTTTATTTATGTCGACGATGTGGTGAAAGTGAATTTGCACTTTTTAGGGCAAAGCAGTCAGTCGGGGATCTTTAACTGTGGCACCGGCCGTGCGCAGCCCTTTAATGATATAGCTCAAACCGTGGTTAATACCTTGCGTCAAGAGCAGGGGGAGCCTGCCTTGTCACTGGAGCAACTGGTACAGCGTGAATTTTTACAGTACATCTCCTTTCCTGATGATTTAAAAGGTCGTTATCAAAGCCACACTCAGGCAGATCTGGCTCAGCTTAGACAAGCGGGCTATGCCGAGGAGTTCGTAGATGTGCAGACAGGGGTAGCCGACTACACACGTCGTCTGCTCAAATCAGGGCAGCTACACCTGTAAGCAGCAAGCAGTTCGCGCTTTCGCACAGCGAGTAGTTACCGAGATGGACAAAGTGCTGGGCGGAGCGGGTGTGATGGTTCGTTTTTAAGCATGATGGTGTTTTTTCTTTTGGAGCACCGTCATGCTAGAAAAAGCACGTTTATGGGGCATGCACACTGGTCACAGCTTGTTGTTCAGTGTATTGATGTACCTAAGTTGTGCGTCACTTGGCCATGCGCACGATGTTAACCAGGCCACACACGAGCAATTACTGCAAATTAAGGGTATAGGCCCTAAAACAGCACAGTTGATCATAGCCGAACGAGAGCGCGCTGGCCCCTATTCGTCTTACGATGATTTAGCCTTACGCGTAAAAGGAATAGGGCCCAAAAAACTGCTGCAAATGCAAGAATCAGGCTTAAGGTTGGGGGCTGCAGCGGGCAATAAAGTCGCTCAGCCAGTTCGTCCGGCGGCAACGGTCACAACGCCTCGTAAAAAACCGTAGCGCCTTATTTAAAACCATTCTAAGCTTATTCGCTTAGCAAGCGGGCACTGCCGCCAGGTGTGCTTTTGCATGCACAGCTCTACTTTGTAAGGTGTATCATTTCCTGATGAAAAATTATCCTACTATTGAAGATACCGTCGGTCACACGCCCTTGGTGAAGTTGCAACGCATACCTGGGGAGTACGGACAAGGTCGTGGTAATGTCATTTTGGCCAAACTCGAAGGGAATAACCCAGCAGGTTCAGTCAAAGACAGAGCAGCGAGCTCCATGATTCGACAAGCCGAATTACGTGGCCTGATTAAACCGGGCGATACCCTGATTGAAGCAACTAGTGGTAATACGGGCATCGCCTTGGCCATGATTGCAGCCGTGCGCGGTTATAAAATGATCTTGATCATGCCCGATAATCTGTCGACAGAGCGGCGTGCTTCCATGACTGCGTATGGGGCCGAATTGATTCTGACCCCGGCAAATGAAGGCGGTATGGAGTATGCGCGCGACCTGGCCATGCGTATGCAAGCGCAGGGCCGAGGCCTAGTGCTGGATCAGTTCGCCAATGGCGATAATCCCTTAGCGCACATTAGTGGTACCGGCCCTGAGATTTGGCAGCAAACTGAGGGCCAGGTCACGCACTTTGTGAGCGCCATGGGCACAACCGGTACCATCATGGGGGTGGGTTCGTACTTGCGTACACAAAACGCCGATATTGTCGTGGTCGGTGCGCAGCCTGCAGAGGGTTCTCAAATCGCGGGCATCCGCAAGTGGCCAGAAGCGTATTTGCCTAAAATTTATGATGCCTCTAAAGTTAACGAGTTCGAGCTTATTGAGCAAACTCAGGCCGAGCAGATGACTCGTCGCCTAGCCTGCGAGGAAGGGATTAGTGCTGGGGTATCTTCTGGAGGGGCCTTGGTTGCCGCCATGAGAGTTGCCCAGCGAGTTGAAAACGCCACTATCGTATTTATAGTATGCGATCGTGGCGATCGTTATTTATCTACAGGTATTTTTAATTAGGACCACCGTAGCCCATCTGGCTGGCTAGTTCGCTAGCCAGGTCGGCCACTGCGGCAGCGTAAAAATAGCTGCGGTTATAGTGGGTAATAGCAAAAAAGTTTGTCGTGCCTAGGCGCCAGTCTACGGTGCCTCGTGGTTCGTCCACTAAATTGACGACCCCCATTTTATATTGGGTCCAGTCACCGGGGTTATAGGCTTGCCCGGAAATCTGTGCCCCAGTATTGATGAGTTCTTCCCAGTTGCGCTTAGGATCTATGCCGCCATCGAGCAGTGCTTGGCTTTGAGCACTTAAACGAACCGGCGCAAAGACCGGCAATTGAGGCTGCCAGCCATGTGCCCGCAAGAAATTAGCAATGGATGCGATAACGTCACTGGGGTTATTGCGTAGGTCTATCTGCCCATCGCCATCGCCGTCCACCGCATAACGTATCAGGCTGCCGGGCATAAATTGAGGCATGCCCATTGCCCCTGCAAAAGAGCCTTGTACTTGCCGTGCGTCCAGTTCGCCCTGATGGTGCAAAGCGATCAGGTCTGCCAACTGATCTCGAAAGAGCTGCCCACGCTCTGGGCGTGAGTCGTCAGGATAAGCAAAGCCCAGAGTGAATAAGGCATCAAGCACTTTAAAGTCGCCCATGTAGTGCCCGTACACGGTCTCTATACCCAGTATGGCCACAATAATGGAGGGGGGAACGCCATAGCGTGTGCTGACCGTATCCAAAGTGCTCTGGTGAGCTTGCCAAAACTCGATTCCCCGCTTGATACGTATAGGGTCTACGTTACGTTGTTTATACGTGACCCAGCTTTTACGGATACGCCCTTGGCTTGGGCGCATCAGTTTGGCGGCGGTGGCATTGTAGTTGGCTTGTTGTAGCAGGTCCTCTACCAAATTTAGGGGCACTTGGCGGGTTTGAGCTACTTGCTGTGCGTAAGCGCGCAGGTCCGCGTCTAGCTCACCGTTTGCTGCCTTAAAACTGCGACGATCAGATTGTGAACGACCGCCTGTAATGGATGGCGATTCGTCCAGGTTTTTAATGGGTGTAGCAGCAGGGCTAAGCGGAGCAGCGGCGTTGGCCACTATTTGATTAGGGAAAACACTAGTAGTGTCCCCAGAGTTAGATAATTTGGGTGCGCTGGGTCTTGCAGCGCACCCGGCTGCTGCTATAGTAATGAGTGCTGCTTGTAAAATACGTTGGGGTTTGAACATAATCCATCCTTATGGAGACACTATATATTACTCATCCTGCGTGTCATTTGCATGAGATGGGCGTTTGGCATCCCGAAAGTCCCAATCGGCTCGACGCAGTGAGCAAACAGTTGTTGGCTAGCGACCTGGCTAGCCATCTGCACTCCCATCAGGCTAGAGCCGCGAGTCGGGAAGATATCTTGCGCGTACATACGTCACAGCATCTCGAGTACTTGCATGAAAAAGCACCTACGCAAGGCTACTTCTCTATCGATGCGGATACGATTATGAATGCCCATACGCTGGAGGCTGCGTATCATGCAGCGGGCGCAGGCCTGGACGCTGTGGATGCCCTCATGGCGGGGCAAATGCGCCAAGCCTTCTGTTCGGTGCGCCCACCTGGGCATCATGCCAGTAGCGATCGTGCCATGGGTTTTTGTTTTTTTAATAATGTGGCAATCGCTGTGGCGTATGCGCTGGAAAAATATCCCCTGCAACGTGTTCTGATTGTGGACTTTGATGTGCATCATGGTAACGGAACGGAAGATATCTTTGCGCACGACGAGCGTGTTTTGATGTGCGGTTTTTTTCAGCATCCATATTTTCCTGGATCATTTCACCAGCCGCAGGCCAAAAACATGTTAAATATACCGATTGAGGCGCACACCCAAGCTGATCGCATACTGGAGCGCTTTGAAAAGCTGTGCTTACCGCGTATCGTTGCTTTTGAGCCTGAACTTGTGTTTTTTTCAGCTGGTTTTGATGCGCATAGCGACGATGAAATGGGACAGCTAGGCTTAGTAGAGGCTGATTTTTCTGCCTTGACCCGTATGGTCATGCAGGCTACGGCTAAAAGTGCGCAGGGTCGCGTTATTAGCCTGCTAGAGGGCGGCTATGAGCTGCTTTCGCTGGGGCGTAGCGTAGAGGCGCATATTCGGGCTATGAGTGCCTGATAATTAAAGATTGATGAATAAAATATCTGCTTGTGAAACTTTGGAGAACATAGGATGAAGGTGTTAGTACCTGTTAAACGCGTCGTTGATTACAACGTGAAAGTACGCGTTAAGTCTGACCAGACCGGCGTTGACATTGCCAACGTAAAAATGTCGATGAACCCGTTTGACGAGATTGCCGTTGAGGAAGCCACACGCTTGAAAGAAAGCGGTGCAGTCAGCGAGGTTATTGCTGTCTCCTGCGGCGTTGCGCAAAGCCAGGAAACCTTGCGTACGGCTCTGGCCATTGGTGCCGACCGTGCTGCCCTGGTGCAAACGGATGAGGACCTGCAGCCATTGGCGGTGGCCAAGCTGCTCAAAGCAGTGGTCGACAAAGAGCAGCCACAACTGGTTATTTTGGGTAAACAGGCAATTGATGGCGATGCCAATCAAACCGGCCAGATGCTGGCAGCATTGCTGGATTGGCCTCAGGCCACCTTTGCCAGCAAGGTTGAGCTGAGCGCTGATAGCGTAACCGTTACACGCGAAGTGGATGGTGGTTTGGAAACCCTCAAGCTGACTTTGCCTGCGGTGATCACCACAGACTTGCGCTTGAATGAGCCACGTTATGTGACCCTTCCCAACATCATGAAAGCTAAAAAGAAAACGCTGGATACATACACACCAGACGATTTGGGCGTTGATGTGAAACCACGCCTGACGGTACTGAAAGTGACTGAGCCCGCAGCGCGCTCAGCCGGCGTCATCGTACCTGACGTCGCCACACTCGTAGATAAACTGAAGAATGAAGCAAAGGTGATTTAAATGTCGATTCTGGTAATTGCTGAACACGATAATACCCAATTGAACGCGGCGACACTGAATACAGTTGCTGCGGCTAGTCGCCTTGGCGATGATATTCACGTATTGGTAGCGGGCTCCGGTGCACGCGCTGTGGCCGATGCAGCCGCCAAAATTGCTGGCGTACAAAAAGTTATTTTGGCCGACGCGCCCAGTCTGGCCGATGCCTTGGCTGAGAACGTAGCAGCTCAGGTACTAAGTCTTGCTTCGTCCTACACACACATACTGTTTCCAGCCACATCCTCAGGTAAAAACGTGGCCCCACGTGTGGCGGCCAAGCTAGATGTTGCGCAAATCTCCGACATACTCTCCGTAGAGTCTGCCGATACATTCACGCGCCCCATTTACGCGGGTAACGCGATCGCTACCGTGCAATCGGCCGATGCTATCAAAGTGATCACTGTGCGCACGACAGCATTTGATGCCGCGGCAGCCGAGGGAGGCAATGCAACGGTTCAAGAGCAAACGGGTGTTGCTGATTCGGGTAGCTCGAGCTTTGTTGGCCGTGAGCTGGCAAAAAGCGATCGTCCAGATTTGGCCGGCGCTCAGGCAGTGGTATCGGGTGGACGTGGCTTGGGTAGCGCTGAGAACTTCAAATTGCTTGATGGTCTGGCCGATAAACTGGGCGCAGCCCTAGGCGCCTCTCGTGCTGCGGTTGACGCTGGCTACGCGCCTAACGATTGGCAAGTAGGCCAGACCGGTAAGATCGTGGCCCCACAATTGTATGTGGCCGTGGGTATTTCCGGTGCGATTCAGCATTTGGCGGGTATGAAAGACTCTAAAGTCATCGTAGCCATTAATAAGGACCCCGAAGCACCTATTTTCAGTGTCGCCGATTATGGTCTGGTTGCTGATCTGTTTCAGGTGCTGCCCGAGTTAGAGCAGGCGCTTTAATTACAGCCTGACTTCTAAGCCTCGCTAACCTGGCTTCTGCGCTGGTCTGTGCAGACCAACGCAGAAGCCTAGCCCGCATACTGGAGACCTCATGACTTATCGTGTTCCCTTAAAAGATATACGTTTTGCGTTGACGCATCTGGCCGATCTGGATGGTGTGCTGGCCTTGCCGGGATTTGAAGATTTCGCTCCCGATGTGGTCAGTGCTGTACTAGAAGAAAATGCGCGTTTTGTCGAGCAAGAAATTGCACCGCTTAATCGTGTGGGCGATACGCAGGCACCTGTTTGGAACGACGGACAGGTAAAGACTAGTCCTGGGTTTAAGGCGGCATTTGATGCCTTTGCTGCAGCAGGCTGGCAGGGGCTACAGCACGATCCGGAATTGGGAGGGCAAGGCTTGCCCAAGCTGGTGGGGGCGGTTAGCAGCGAGAATATTAATGCCGCCAGTCTGGCTTTTTCGCTTTGTCCCTTGTTGACGGATGGGGTCATTGAGGCCTTGTCGCTGGTGGGCACAGACGAACAAAAAGAGCAGTACTTGCCTGCCTTACTGGAAGGGCGCTGGACGGGCACGATGAATTTGACCGAGCCACAAGCGGGGTCAGATCTAGCCCAGGTTAAAACACGTGCAGTTCCTCAAGGTGATGGCTCTTTCCGTTTACACGGTCAAAAAATATTTATTACCTATGGCGAGCACGATATGGCGGAAAATATCGTGCATTTGGTGCTGGCTCGCACGCCCGATGCGCCAGAGGGGGTGAAAGGCATTTCGCTTTTTATTGTTCCCAAGTTTGTGCTGAAGGATGACGGTTCGCTGGGGGCGCGCAATGATGTCTGGTGTGCCTCGTTGGAGCATAAGCTGGGCATACATGGTAGTCCAACTGCGGTGCTGCTCTATGGTGCCGACAAAGGAGAGGTTGGGGAAGGGGCGATAGGATATCTAGTCGGCGAAGAAAACCGCGGGCTGGAGTACATGTTTATTATGATGAATGCTGCCCGCTATGCGGTCGGTGTGCAAGGTGTGGCGGTGGCTGAGCGTGCTTTGCAGCAAGCCACAGCGTATGCCCACGATCGAGTGCAGGGGGCTGCCCTAGATAGCCAGTCGCGAGCAGCAGTCAGCATTGCTCACCACCCCGATGTGCAGCGCATGTTACTGCACATGCGCGGCCTGACCGAGGGCGCGCGTGCATTAGCGTATTTTGCAGCCTCAGCGGGCGATAAGGCTCGTCATCACCCAGACCAGCAAGAGCGCAAGAAACAGCAGCAACTGTTCGAGTTTTTGGTCCCTGTCGTGAAAGGGTTTTGCACCGAAATTTCTCAAGAGGTAACTACGCTGGGTGTGCAGGTACATGGTGGCATGGGGTTTATTGAAGAAACCGGTGCTGCTCAGCATTTTCGCGATGCGCGCATTCTGACCATTTATGAAGGCACAACGGCGATTCAAGCCAATGACTTTATTGGCCGCAAGATCCTTCGGGATGGGGGGCAGCAAGCCTTGGCGCTGGCCGAACTGCTGCAAGATACCTTAGATCAGTTGCGGGCCTATGCAGGCAAGGGTGGGGCGCATGCACAGGCGCTCGAGCTCATGGCGCAACGTCTGGAGGCGGGTGTGGATGCAGTCAAATTAGCCGCCACCTTTACCTTGACGCATGCTCAGCAAGGTTTGCGTCCCGTGTTTTTGGGCAGTGTTCCGTTCCTGCTGTTAACCGGTACAGTGTTGGCGGGCTGGCAATTGGCTCGCTCTGCCTTAGTAGCGGCTCAGGAGCTGGAGCAAGAGTCTGATGACTTCCTAAACAGAAAGCTGGCAACGGCTGTGTTTTACGCTAGCCATATTTTGCCTCGTGCAGAGGCCTTGGCTTTAGCCGTTTCAGATGGCGAACTACTTAACACCTATGCGACAGTAGAAAATACGAAATAAATATATTTCTAAAAGTTATTTGATGTGGTTTTCTTATACTGCCAGAATATATAGTATGCTTTACAGCAAGCCCAAAATGTTGGGCTTGTATCCATCCTGATATCACAGCAAGGGAGTCCGCATGGCCACATTACGATTGGGCGACAACGCCCCCGACTTTGAGCAAAAGTCTTCTACTGGCACGATTAAATTTCATGAGTATCTAGGCGATAGCTGGGGTATCTTGTTTTCGCATCCTGCCGACTTCACCCCTGTTTGCACTACCGAGCTGGGCTATACAGCCAAGCTGGCTGATGAATTCGCCAAGCGCAACACCAAAGTTATTGCGGTTTCTGTGGATGACAATGACTCGCACCAAAAATGGATTGCGGACATCAACGATACCCAAAATACACAAGTTAATTTTCCCATTCTGGCCGATGATGATCGCAAGGTTTCCGACCTTTATGACATGATCCATCCTAACGCCAGCACAACGGTAACCGTACGCTCTGTATTTATTATTGATCCGGCAAAAAAAGTACGATTAATCATTACCTATCCTGCCAGCACAGGTCGTAATTTCAACGAAATTTTGCGCGTACTGGATTCTTTGCAACTGACCGATGGCTATAGTGTTGCCACGCCAGTGAACTGGGAAGACGGCCAGGATGTGATCATCGTACCGAGCTTGAAAGACCCTGAGGTACTGAAAAGCAAATTTCCCAAAGGTTACACAGAGATTCGCCCATATTTGCGTGTAACACCGCAGCCCAATAAGTAAGCATTGCAAGCAGGCTATGTGCCTGCAGATGCTCGTACGTGAACCCGGCCCAAGGTAAATGCTACCAGGGTCGGGTTTTTTATTGTGTGCGCTTTGCCCTACTCAAGGCTTAGAGAAAATACTGGATGGGCTGTCTTAGCATGTAATGGGTAGACTATGCAGCCTAAACCCCACAGGCATAAAAAACCGTCTTGCTTTTTATGCTGTGTTTCTGTACAGTACTGTATAAGAAAACAGTAAGGAGAGGGTTGTGCATAAAACGTCCGCTTTTCATCAACACACTCATACCGTAGCCGTTTCACAGAATCAGGCGTGTATTAAGCGCGGTAACCGGCCTATGGTCGAACTACGCACTAATCAGGCGCCTCTGCCTTGGAAAAGCAAAGTGCTGGATGTCTGCCTAGTAGCCGTCTGGGGTTTAAGTATTCCCGGGCTAATGTGGTTAGCCGCAGCAGGCGGCTTCTAAGCCGGATCCAAGCACTGTATAGGCGGTTTCCCGGTATCAATGTATGTGGCTCATTAATACAAACAAAAAAGCACTGAAGCTGTTTTTGTTTTATGGGCGCGCTCACGGCACAATGTGTAACCACTCGGGGTTATCAAAACGTGTGCTGGCCAACTCTTGAGCCTGCTCTAAGGTGGCTTGGTCAAGTTGAACAGGGTGTAGTGGGGCAGTGGCTGAAAAACTGCGTATCATCCCCTGAATCACCTCTTCACGCGACAAGCCGGTTTGGCTGCGTATTGGGTCTACCCGTTTTTTAGCGCTAGTTGTTCCCTTGTCGGAAAGCTTTTCTTTACCTATGCGTAAAACGTCCAGCATTTTGTCGGCGTCAATATCGTAGGCCATGGTTACGTGATGCAGTACAGCCTTGCCTTTGCGGGCTTGTGCTGCACCTCCAATTTTTCCACCAGCGCTAGTAATATCGTTCAAGGGCTGATACCACGCATCCACACCCAATGACTTAAGCGCTTGAATGAGCCAAGAGTCTAAAAATTCGTACGACTCTTGAAAACTCATATCGGCGACCAAAGCTTGTGGCACGCTAATCGAGTAGGTGATCGTGTTTCCCGGCTCAATAAACATGGCACCACCACCACTGATTCGTCGCACCACCTGTATGCCATGGCGCTCGGCGCCAAGCGGATCAATTTCGTTGCGATAAGACTGAAAACGTCCTATGACCACGGCGGCTTTTTGCCATTCCCATATACGCAGGGTGGGCGCGCGTACACCAGCACTGACTTGTGCGGTAATCACTTCATCTAAGGCCATATGTAACGTAGGGGCTTGCGGGGTGGTATGGATTAACTCCCAGGGCAATTCAGACCATTTCATGCAAGTGCTCTCCGTACTACTGTGGCTATAGCGTCAGGGTTAATGCCGTACATCTCTACCTTGCCGTCGGTGGCCTGTTGTACCCGTGCGCTAATTTCGGCTTCAGAACTATCAACAGGCAGGCCTTCCAGTACTTGGTTAATCATGTCCAGTGCTTCTGGGGGCTCAAGGAAAAAATCGCCACTTAAACGTACTTGGTGCAAGCGGCCGGCTTGAGTACTGAGGTGTAGCACTAGCAGTTTTCCGCCAGGCATTTTGTATTCGGCGTGCATTGTTACTCCCTAGCTGGGTAAAGGTGTTCATTGTCTGTAGCATAATAGGGCAAAATGTAGGGTATGCCCAAAACGTGCTGGTTATTTTCTGCCTGTCTAGCTAGAAGTACGTTTACAAAACACCACGTAAAACAGCTATGCCAGCGTTCGCGGTAGGGAACAGCTTGTAGCGCATAAATATTCAGTGCTATACTTTTAGTCTTTAGTAAACCATCCTCTATCTGGCATTAACAGAAAAAATGTTGCGCAGATACGATGCTTTTGGAGTCCATCATGGATTTAATCGCTACTCTTGAACAAGAAGAGATCGCTCGTCTTACCGACGGTAAGGCTGTACCTGTATTTGCTCCAGGCGATACAGTAGTTGTAAACGTTAACGTAGTTGAAGGTACACGTAAGCGTGTACAGGCCTATGAAGGCGTTGTGATTGCGCGCCGCAATCGTGGTCTGAATTCTTCTTTTATCGTACGTAAAATCTCTTCCGGTGAATCCGTAGAGCGTACGTTTCAGTTGTATTCCCCCCAGATTGCCAGCATTGAAGTGAAACGCCGTGGTGCTGTTCGCCGTGCTAAACTGTACTATCTGCGTGAACGCTCGGGTAAAGCCGCTCGCATCAAAGAAAAATTGGTTCGTCGTTCCGGCAATTAATTATTGCTCGCGAACGTCGGCACACAAAGGCACCCCAGGCGGGTGCCTTTGTTTTTATGGAATCCATGACAGGACAAACAATAAATCAAGCGCGTAAAAGTCTGAGTGTGGCGGGCTTTGATCCCAGTCAAGCACCTTTGATTTCGCTGCCGCCATTGCCGGCCTTGCCTCTACAAGCTTTGCAAACGCAGTTTTTACAGCAGGCTTTTAGTCAGCCTGTGGCATGGCATGTAGACGCTATTTTTAAAGACGATTTTTACCCTGAGTTCTTACCGGGCTCTTCAAATGTGCGCTCTGCTGTGTGCATCGCCTTTACGCCACCTGCTGATACACCGGGCGTTCTTTTTACCCGACGGGCCATACATCTGCACAACCACGCTGGGCAAATTAGTTTTCCTGGCGGACGCATTGAGCGCAGCGATGCCTCAGCAATTGCCGCCGCCTTGCGAGAAACTCAAGAGGAAGTCGGAATTGCACCTGAGTACATGCAGTATTTAGGGCAGCATCCTATCTTTGTGACCAGCACTCGCTTTGCCATGCGTCCCGTATTGGTGCAATTACAGGCAGGCTTTCAGTTGCAGGCAGACACGTCTGAGGTGGCTGAAATTTTCGAGGTGCCTTTACAGGTGCTCATGGACCCGCAACAGCATCAATTGCACCAGCTTGTACTGCCCGATGGCAGTAGTAGACTGTACTTTGCCATCTCTTGGGGGCCATATTTTATCTGGGGTGCTACGGCGGTGTTAATACGTAATGTGTACCATTACTTGGCAGCCGCCTGGAGGCACTTGGCTGCGCCTGATTTTCAGACGCAGGGTAACGATATGCTGGCACTTAATAATGTGTTTTCTGCTCGTGCTCGCTAAGCAGGCGTTCATATAGGCTAAAGCGCTGTGCATCAATAGCGCCAGTTTGTAAGGCGTGTTGAACGCCACAGCCGGGCTCATGTCGGTGTGTGCAATTATAAAAACGACAGCTTTTTATTGGCTCATGAAACTCAGGAAAGCCGCGTATGATGTCCTCCAGTTCAAGGTGGCTCAGTCCAAAAGCTTGAAATCCAGGGGAGTCAATCAAGGTGCCATCCTGACTTGGCAAGTGGTAAAGACGGGTGCTGGTGGTAGTGTGGCGTCCTGCTCGTAGAGCTTGAGAGTATTCCTGGGTATGGGCTTGCGCTTCTGGTACGAGCGCATTGAGCAAGGTGGACTTCCCCATACCGCTTTGCCCAAGCAGCAAAGTCGTGTTGCCGGCCAACTTGGGTTGCAATAGGCTAACACTGTGCGCAATATCCAGCGCACTGAGTTCCAAAATGTCTACGTTCAGCTTCACAAAGGGCTGGAGCTTTTGTCGGGCACGTTCTAAGTGTGCAGTCAGGTCAATTTTATTGAGCACAATAAAGGGGCGTATGTCGCTGGCCCATGCAGCGGTTAAGGCGCGACCAAGCAAATCGTCAGAGAACTCGGGCTCAGGCGCGACGACGATGAGTAATTGGTCGATATTGGCCGCAAATTGCTTGCTACGGAAATCGTCAGACCGAAAAAGCAGATTGCGACGAGGTTCAATTTTTTCTATAGACCCTTCGTCCTGACCTTGTGCTTGCACCGTTACTCGGTCTCCTACGGCGACGTCACTGCGCTTGCCACGGGGAAAGCACTTGATAGTGCGTCCATCTTCAAGCTCGACAAAGCAGTGGCGGCCGTGCGTCGCGATAACTCGGCCTTGTAATAAGGTCTTCATAGTAGATTCCGAATAAATTGCATGCGGTTTACAGCGCTGGGATGACTGTCATAGTAGGCAGAGTGCACGGGGTCGGGGGTAAGTGTAGCGGCATTATCGTTATACAGTTTGACCAGAGCAGAGCAGAGCTCTTCGCCCGAGCTGTACTGCACGGCAAAGGCATCGGCTTGATACTCGGCGCGACGCGATAAGTAGCTACTAAGAGGCGTTAGCCAGAAAGTAAACGTGGGTACGACTAAAAAGAATAGGATCAGGGCCAGTGCATCGTTGGGGCGGCCCAGTTGAGGGATCACGCCCAAGCTGGTGTAAAACTCAATATGCTGAGCAGCCCAGCCCAATACCCCAAAAAGCACTAAAGAGTAGAGCAAGCTAAAAATCAGACGCATCAGGATATGCTTGTGTTTGAAATGGCCGAGCTCATGCGCCAGTACGGCTTCAATTTCGCTGTTTTGCAGTTTGGAAAGTAAGGTGTCAAAAAATACAATACGTTTACTGCGGCCAAAGCCGGTAAAGTAGGCATTGCCATGGGCCGAGCGCTTAGAGCCGTCCATGACAAACAAATCGCGGGTATCAAACCCACAGCGTTGCGATAGGGCTGTGATGCGTTCCCGTAAGCTGTCGTCTTGCAAGGGCTCAAATTTATTGAAAATAGGAGCAATAACACTGGGAAACAGCCAAAGCACTAGTAAATTGAACAGTGCCCAGCATAGCCACGCATACACAGGCCATTGATTACCTAGGCTCCCCATAGCCCAAAGAATAAAGGCGCAAATAGGTGTTCCCAGTGCCATACTGATAAGAATTATTTTTAACAAGTCCGTTAAAAAAAGTTTGAGCGTCATCCGGTTAAAGCCAAAACGTGCTTCTAGGACAAATTTTCTATATAGGCTAAAAGGCAGGCCGGCCAGTCCCATGATTGCCAAGACAGCGCCTATCAGGCTAAGCTGGCGCCACATTTCGTTCTCTATTAGGCGGCTGAGTTGAAAATCCAGCAGTTGCAGGCCACCTGTCAGTGTTAGTAGTAGCAGCAGCACGGTTTCTGCTGCACGCTCACAGATGCCCAAGCGAGTACGCGCGATCGTGTAGCGAGCCGCACGTTGGTGGCTGGCAAGAGTGATGCGATGCGCGAACTCTTCTGGGACCTGATCTTTGTGTTGGTATACATATCGAGTCTGGCGCCAGGCGAGCCAGCAGCGTAAGCTAATATCAGTCAGCAAAAAAAGTAGGAACAAGAATGTCAGCATGTCATCCTGGGCATGTGTAAAAATCAATGTTTTAAGGAATAATTATATGGCGGTTCATACCCAACGTCTGGTTTGGCTTGATATGGAAATGACGGGGCTGGATCCGGACAAGGAACGTATTATCGAAGTGGCGGTTGTAGTGACCGAGGCCGACCTTAGCTTTGTTGCCGAGGGGCCGGTATTAGTTATACACCAAAGTGACAAGCTACTGGACAGCATGGACGCTTGGAACAAGGGCACACATGGTCGCAGTGGCTTGATCGACAAGGTCAAGGCCTCTAGTTTGAGCGAAGCCCAGGCTGAAGATATCTTGCTGGAATTTTTGAAAGAACATCTGCCGGCTGGAAAATCGCCTTTATGCGGTAATACTATCAGTCAGGACAGGCGTTTTATGTATCGTTATATGCCACGCTTGGAGGCTTTTTTCCATTATCGCAATCTAGACGTTAGTACACTGAAAGAGCTGGCCTTACGCTGGAAGCCAGAAGTGGTGAAAAGCTTTGTGAAGCATAGCAAGCATGAAGCCTTGGCTGATATTTATGAGTCTATTGACGAGCTCAAGCACTACCGCGAGCACTTTATTCAGGTTTAAGGCCCGATCTGGGAGTCTGTTGTATCCAGGGTGTGACGCGTGGTGTAGTAAACCGTCCTGATTTAACATTTCAAAGCGCGAGTGGCAGCATGTTTGAAGCATTACCGACAGGGATCGCCGGCATTGGTACCGATTTGATTCGTATTGAGCGTATCGAAAAAGCCTTGCAACGACATGGCGAACGCTTTGTGCAACGTATCTTGGGCGAGCAAGAGCAAGAAGTATATCGGCGGCGTAGTGCGCGCGACCCGAATCGGGGAGTGCGTTACGTTGCGATGCGTTTTGCTGCCAAAGAGGCATTTTCTAAAGCCATTGGCCTAGGCATGCGTATGCCTATGGCTTGGTCACGCATGCAAACCCTTAATGCTCCGGGTGGTCGCCCTATCGTGGTGCTATCTGGCGAGCTCAAAGAGTGGTATGAGGCACGCTACGGCGAAGCATTCGTATCCTTGACTGATGAAAGCGATATGGCCATGGCCTTTGTGCTGGTGCAGAATCGTCCCACTTCTTAATACTGCTTTTATTTAATGAGAACCACATGATAGAAAACACGACGTCAGCTACCTTGTCGCCAGGGCCGGTGATTGTGGATATCCAAGGCTATAGCCTAAGCGACGCGGAGCGTGAGCGTTTGTTACACCCCTTAACGGGCGGTTTGATTTTATTCGCCCGCAACTTTGAGAGCCGTCAACAACTGACCGAACTTTGTGCACAAGTACGTGCTTTACGACCTGGGCTCCTTATTTGCGTGGATCATGAGGGCGGACGAGTACAGCGTTTTCGCACCGATGGGTTCACGCCTTTGCCAGCCATGCGTAAACTGGGTGAGCTGTGGGAGCTTGATGCTCAAAAAGCCGTACAAGTGGCAGCGGAAACGGGCTATGTGCTGGCAGCCGAGTTACGTGCCTGCGGGGTGGATTTAAGTTTCACGCCTGTGCTGGACCTGGACTATGGCGTCAGCGAAGTGATTGGTGATCGTTCCTTTCATACGCAGCCCAGGGCCGTAGCGCAATTGGCAGAAGGCTTGATTCGTGGTTTGCAAAAAGCCGGTATGGCTGCGTGTGGCAAGCACTTTCCCGGGCATGGTGCGGTAGTGGCTGATTCGCATCATGAGATTCCGATTGATGAGCGCGACTTAAGCACCATCGTGGATGCAGATGCAGCACCCTATGGCTGGCTGGGCACCGTGCTGCTGCCTTCGGTGATGCCGGCACACGTGATTTATCCGCAAGTTGATGATAAGCCTGCTGGTTTTTCAACATTCTGGTTGCAACGCGTTTTGCGTAAAGCCTTGGCATATGATGGCCTTATCTTTTCTGACGATTTGACGATGGAAGGTGCTTCGGTGGCTGGCGATATTTTGCAGCGCGCCCAGGCCGCCTTGCAGGCGGGTTGTGACATGGTCTTGGTCTGTAACCGTCCTGATTTGGCTGATCAGTTGCTAGCTAGCTTGCAGTATGAGCAGCCCGCGCAGTTTGCCGAGCGATTCTATCGTCTGTTACCCGAGCAGCCCGCTATGGACTGGGATTCCTTACAAAATGACGAGCACTATCAGTATGCCCGAGGACTTCAATCTCAAATCATTTCTCGCTGAGTTACCGTCTTTACCTGGGGTATACCGTCATCTGGATGAACAGGGGACGGTGCTGTATGTGGGTAAAGCACGTGATTTAAAGCGTAGGGTCAGTTCGTATTTTCAAAAAAATCTAAGCAGTCCGCGTATTGCTTTGATGGTAGCGAAAGTGGCGAAAATAGAAGTCACCGTGACGCGTAGCGAAGCGGAAGCCTTGTTGTTGGAAAACAACCTGATTAAACGCTTAAAGCCACGCTACAACATTTTATTTCGTGACGATAAATCCTACCCCTATCTGAAAATCAGCGCGCACGAGGCTCCAAGAATTGCCTATTACCGGGGCAGCACTAGCGGCCCCGGGAGCTTTTTCGGGCCTTATCCGAACGCCTGGGCAGTACGCGAAACCATACAGATATTGCAACGGGTTTTTTTACTGCGCACCTGTGAAGATAGCGTGTATGCCAATCGCAGTCGCCCTTGTTTGCTGCATCAAATAGGGCGCTGTTCGGCGCCCTGTGTGCAGGCCATAGAACCTGCGGCCTATCACGCTGATGTGCAGCGCGCCATCCGTTTTCTAGAAGGGCACACTAGCGAAATCCTGGATGATTTGCAGGCTCGTATGATGCAGGCGTCCGAAGAGCTGGCCTTTGAGCAGGCAGCGGCCTTGCGTGATCAGATGAAAGCCTTATCGGCTGTACTGCAACAGCAAAGCATGGAGCAAACAGGTAGCGATGATGTAGACATTATTGCTTTAAGTCATGCGGGGGGGCGCTACTGCATTAATCTGGCCATGGTTAGGGGAGGACGACATTTGGGCGATAGGGCTTTTTTCCCCACCCAAGCACAGGGTGACGAAGGCCCCGATGTGCTGGCGGCCTTTGTGGCGCAGCACTATGTCGAACGTCCTTTACCTGCTGTACTCATTTGTAGTCAGGCCTTGCCCGACCCCAGCTTGCTCAAACTGCTGGCCGAGCAACGTGGTACTAAAACTCGCGCCTTGGTGCGACCACAGGGCATGCGTAAAGTCTGGCTGGAGCAAGCTCAGCGTAATGCCGACTTAGCCCTAGCACGTATGCTGAGCGAGTCGAGCGCCCGCGCTGATCGTACTCAGGCGCTGGCCGATGTGCTGCAACTGGAGCTGGACGAGCAGGCATTAAGCGCCTTACACATTGAGTGCTTTGATATTAGCCATACGGCGGGCGAAGCGACCCAGGCGGCTTGTGTGGTGTATAAAAATCATGCCATGCAAAATACCTTATACCGGCGCTATAACATTAGTGGCATTACGCCAGGTGATGATTACGCCGCGATGCGTCAGGTACTAAATCGTCGCTACACCCGGGTGGCAGAGGGCTTAAGCGAGATGCCGGATCTGGTGCTCATTGATGGCGGCAAAGGGCAGGTCGAGGTGGCACGTCAAGTCTTTGTGGAACTGGGTTTGGATGTGCATACGCTGCTTGGGGTTGCAAAAGGAGATCAGCGTAAAGTGGGGCTGGAAACCTTGATCTTTGCTGATGGCAGGCCCTCACAGGCCTTGGGCATAGAGTCGGCAGCGCTGATGCTGATTGCTCAAATTCGCGATGAGGCACATCGTTTTGCGATTACCGGCATGCGCGCTCAGCGTGCTAAAACAAGGAATGTGTCGCGTCTGGAAGACATTGCAGGCGTGGGCGTAAAGCGTAGACAAAGGCTATTAGCCCGTTTTGGAGGCTTCAGCGGAATTGCCGATGCCAGCATTGATGATTTGAGCACCGTAGAGGGTATCTCTCAAGAATTAGCAGAGCGTATATATTTTGCGTTACGCTAGGCGTTTAGTTGCTTGTTTTTTAGGTTAGTATGTCGCTTATGCCTTTTAATCTACCCATCGCCCTGACATGGCTACGTATAGTCATGATCCCTTTAATAGTGGTGCTGTACTATGTGCCTGAAACGTGGTTAACGCCTCTAGAGCGAGACTCGTGGGCAGCAGGGGTTTTCATCGTGGCAGCACTGACCGATTGGTTTGATGGCTGGTTGGCACGTCGCTGGAATCAAACCTCCTCTTTTGGCGCATTTCTTGACCCTGTGGCCGACAAACTAATGGTTGGCGCTGCCTTATTGGTGTTGCTGGATTTAAATCGCGTAGACACCTTTATAGCCTTCGTCATTATTGGCCGCGAAATCACCATTTCAGCCTTGCGGGAATGGATGGCGAAAATCGGAGCCAGTGCTAGCGTAGCAGTACATAGGCTAGGTAAATTCAAAACGGCAGCACAAATGGTTGCTATCCCTTGCTTGTTGTACTGGCATAGCTGGAACGGGGTGCCAGTGCGTTTAATTGGGCAAATTCTGATTGTGGTGGCAGCGATCTTGACTGTCTGGTCCATGTGCTACTACTTACAAAAAGCATGGCCAGAAATTAAAAAGAAACAGTAATAGGTAGACAATGCTAGAAACTTCTATGGAATATCGATCAGGGGGCAATGAGCGGCAAAAAGATTGGCGCATAATTTTGGTAGTAGGTATTGCCCATGCCAGTTCGCATTTTTTTCAGTTATTGCTGCCCACCTTGTACGTGGCGCTTAACCGTGAATTTGGCTACGACTTTGTCGCTCTGGGTGCCTTGGTGACGATATTTTATGTGGTTTCTTGTGTTGGTCAGGCGTCTTCAGGTTTTTTGGTCGATCGCATTGGTGCGGTGCCGGTTTTAAAATTTGGCCTGGGTTGCTTTATTTTGGCCGCCTTGCTGATTGCAACGGCTAATTCATACTGGGTGTTAGTGTTGGCTGCCTTAATAGGTGGGGTAGGGAATGCTATTTTTCATCCGGTGGACTATTACATACTCAATCATCGGGTCAGTCCCCCGCGCTTAGGGCACGCGTTTAGTGCACATGGTTTTACCGGTTATCTGGGCTGGGCGCTAACGCCTGTTTTCATCACCGGGCTAAGCAGTTTATTTGGCTGGCGTATTGCTGTGCTGGGTGCTGCGGCACTGATTGCAGCAATCCTGACGCTGGTGTGGTTAAATTCCGTGTATTTGCGCGGACCCTCACACCTTGAAACCAGCAGCAATACAGAAAAAAATCTAGCCTCCGGGTCTGTGTTGGATACCTTGCGGGTGTTGCTGAATCAATCCACGCTGTGGGGAGCCTTTCTCTTTTTTGCGTTTTCCACCGCAGCGGTGGCCGTGGTGCAAAACTACACCATTCCCATGCTCAGCCATACCTATGGCATAGAGGAGCTTAGGGCGGGCACAGCCTTGTCCTCGTACATGCTTACCGCGGCAGCAGGAATGATTCTGGGTGGATTTGTGGCGGCTCATAATGCCAGGGCTGAGCTTGTTGTTTTTGCCTCCCTGATATTGGCCGGCCTTATTCTGGCTATATTGGGTACAGGCTGGTTGTCGCCCGCGTTGGCCTTAGTAATGGTAGCTGCTGCCGGCTTATGTTCGGGAGTTTCCGCTCCTTCGCGCGATATGCTCATTCGTCGTGCTACCCCAAAGGGCGCTACTGGTACTGTGTATGGCCTCGTGTACTCTGGCATGGATGTAGGTTCATCTATGTCACCCTTACTATTTGGCCTGTTTATTGACGCCGGATTGCGTCAGGTTCCTTGGTATGGTGCAGGCTTGGCATACTGGGTAGCAGCCGGTTTGGCTTTGTATGTGGCGATAGTATTAAGCCGGCGCACAGCCGCCCAGGCTGCTGCCGCTGAATAATGATATAGCAGTACTACGGCATAGATCAGGGCTAGTCTTGGAGTAACGCCGCGGACGCGTTAACATAGGGCAGCTTAGTGGTCTGTGCTTAGGTGGGTTCCTCATGGGCAGTCCATGACACAGCCGGCAGTATGATGTGTCTGTAGGTCAGGTATATCTGTTGTAAAAGCGATTATCCTTATGCCAAATAGCGATCCTGCCGGGTGTGCGGGATGCTCTGGCGCGTCATCTATTTCAAGGAGAAAGACATGAGCGGCTTGGATAAGCTCAAGCGGGCTGGTTTGAAGGCAACGCTGCCTCGCTTGCGGGTGTTAACTCTGTTTCAAGAAAGCGAGCGCAGGCACATGGGTGCCGAAGAAGTGTATCGTGAGCTCATCGCCAAAGACATTGATATAGGCTTGGCGACTGTCTATCGCGTCTTGACTCAGCTCGAAGAGGCTGGTTTGTTGAAACAGGCTCACTTACAGTCGGGCAGGGCATTTTACGAGCTCGACGATGGGCATCACCATGATCACCTAGTGTGTCTGGATTGCGGTCATATACGTGAATTCTTTAACGATGATGTGGAACAGCGTAAAGAGCAGATTGCCGAGTCTTTAGGCTTTGAGCTGTCTGACCACACTATGGTGTTATACGGCTCCTGTAGCCAGGTAGACTGCGAAGCGCGTAGTTAATACTATCGCAGTGCTTAGGTGGCAAACAGGCTACGCTGTTTCGTCGCACTAAGACCTACCGGAATGCTCATGGCGCATAGCCTGAATCTATAGCTTTTATCTGCACAGAATAAGCTATAGGTTCAGGTTTTTTTATGCGTGTCACTTTTGCGTCATATAGCTTTGCTAGTATTTTGGCATCACGAAATGAGATGCTTAGAAGCGTGGTTTTGGCATGGCTATTAAAGGCGTGAAGTGTTTCTATGAGGTTGATACATAATCAAAAAAATCAGCTTGGTGTGGGTGTTTTCGCTTACCTGCTGTGGCCTCTAGCCGTGTTGTTTATACATAGTCTGGTGTACGCAGCACCTTTACATAGGGTGTATAACTTCGACCTGCCCCCAGACTCGCTCAGTCACACCCTAGAGCGTTACTCACAGCAAACCGGGGTGTCGGTCGCGGTCGACGTAGCACATATGCATGCAAGCACCTCACTGCTTAAAGCTCGCCTAAACGCACTGGAAGCATTGCAACATGTATTGCGGGGAACAGGTTTGGTGGTGCGTCAACTTAGCGCTGATTCTTTAGTGGTTGTGCGTGGGTGGACGACAATGAACTCTTCTGAGTTACAGCGTTACGAACTGGCTGGTCTGAACCCTCGTAATGTACTTCACAAGCGCTATGCAGCGCAGTTACAAACCAATCTTATCGCTGGTCTCTGTAACACAGCTATTACCAGACCTGGTTCTTATCGCCTGGCTTTGCAGTTACGTATCGATTCCCATGGGAAGGTTATCCAGCATAAACGACTGGATACCAGTGGGAACCCGGAACGCGATCGTTATATCGATGAGATCGTTGCCAGCACCTATGTTGGGGCAGCTCCTCCGAGTGATCTAGCGCAGCCAGTGCTCATCCTGATTTTACCAGTAGCATCGAACGCGTACACCCTGTGTAATAAGGTAAACCGCTAATCATGCAAACGGCCAGTCAGCGCTTACGACTCAGGCTTAAACTGCGTTATCGCCACTTGCGTTTACGCCTAGTTGGACTATTAGGGTCTAGCGATAGCGCAACGGCCGCTTTGCATGAAACTTGGTTGCAGCTTGATCGTGTTCCCGACACCACTACTCCTACAGATGCTGATGCGTATTTGCTGCGTATGGCCTCCCATATAGCGTTTAAGCATTTTCGTCAGGATACTCCCTATTTATCTGCTCAGGCACTTGATGAGCTTTACGAACTTCCTGATCAATATTCCGATATTGAGCAGCAACACGAGACGCGTCAACGTCATCAGCAATTGTTGCTAGCCATAGGGCAATTACCCCCTCGAAGGCGGGCCATTTTGTTAGCTGCACGGGTGTACGGTGAAAGCAATCAGCAGATTGCAATTGATTTTGGGGTCTCGGTGAGTACCGTAGAGCGTGAAATCCGCTTAGCGGTAAGGGGATGCCAGCAGCAGATGGAAGAGGTTCTGACTGATGCATCCCCACAGCTAGGACGCTAAGTGCTAGAGTTGCCTTATGAATCACCCTAGACCACCTCCAGATGCGGTTTACGAGCAAGCTCGTCAATGGCTAGCGTCTCTTAATTCCGGACGTGTGACGCCAGCACAAGCCAAAGCATTAAGTCAGTGGCGTGCTCAAAGCCCCGCGCATGAACAAGCCTGGTGCGATACCCTTGCTACGTGGAAAACCTTACAACCTGCCTTAAAAACCATGCTCAATAGCGAGGATGGGGTACAGACTATTGCGTGGGCAGCAAGCGAATCTAGAAAACTACAACGTCACAGGCGTCAGCTTATAAGCGGTACTGGTGTAACGATTTTGGGCGGTTTGGCCTTAGCTTTATTCCCGCCGCTAGGGCTTTGGCCTTCACTAATCGAGTACCAGGCTGATTTTCGCACAGCTAAAGGCGAACAGCGCACTATACAACCTGTTCAAGGCTTAACGGTACAAATGAATACAGCGACGCGTCTTAGCTGGAAAGATCAGACCACGCTAAGTGTGGAGCTGTTGGCTGGTGAGGCCGAGGTTCATACTGTTGTGGCGATGCAAATACAGGCAGGTCAAGCGTCTATACAGCTTAATCAGGCAAAGATAAATATACGATGGTTAAACGATCAAGCCGTTTGCGTCAGTTGCTTACAAGGGTACAGTCATGTGCAGTTAGGGCAAGGGTACGAACTTCAGGCTGGACAGCAACTTATCTATGACCAGTATGGTTTACGCAGTCAGCAAGCTGTCGATATACAACAAGTAAGCGCTTGGCGGCAGGGCATGCTGTCATTTAACGATGTACCGTTAAGTACCGTAGTAGCAGAAATAAACCGCTATCGACCCGGAAGGTTGGTCTTACGTAATCAGCAATTGGCGAACATCCCTGTGCGTATGTTGGTATCGGCGCATAAGCCAGATCTGGCTGTACATATGCTGACAGAGCTCTACCAGCTTGAGCTGATAAATTTACCCGGGGGTATAGTTTTACTCAGCTAGTGGTTACATTTTGTTTCTATTTGGTAGTGAAAAAAGTAAAGGCTAACCGCAAAAAAAAGACTTCTATAAACAGGGGTGTCTATTTGTGAGCCAAAGCGTGTGCGCGACAGTCTCGTCATCCAATTAGACATCTGCTTTCTGATTCCTTTTAGCGCTTGTTCGATGCGATCCTTTATGAGGGCATCGACGGCATGATTTCAGGGTGGCTTCATGTTGCAGAGTCTTGTCTCCACGTCCGCGTGTTTATTGTCTAAGTTTGAGAAACGTTCTAAGCCCAGAGCAGGGGCACCGAACTGGACGATTACACCACTTGCGTTGGCCTTAGGTATGGTGCTTGCTTCAGCTTGGCATAACGGCGCTCGTGCCCAGCTACGTGGCGATTTTTTCACCCAGCAAAACGCGGCCCTGCAACAGCAGCAACGCGCCGCGCATCAGGCAGCCCGTGCCGTCCAACAATCTTTAAGCACACAGCAGCAGCAAGCCGCCGCCCGGGCACATTTGTCGCACTCCTTAGATAACCTGAATCGTACCGCCAATGCTATTGCCGCCCAGCAAGCTGCCCAAAACGCCGCTCGTCTAGCCGCTCGGCAGCAAGCCAGCAGCGTGGCCGATGGCTTGGCACAAGGGGGACTAGAAGTAGCCACCGGGGATAAAGCCACTTGGTTAGGTGCCCAAGCCCCCGTAACAAGCAGCAAAGACGGTCAACATCATGTGGGCATTAAACAAACCGAATCTAAGGCCATACTTCACTGGAACCGCTTTGATGTGGGACGCAACACCACCGTAGAATTTCAGCAAAAAAGCACCGATGCCGTCCTGAACCGTGTGGTGGGTGTGGATGCTAAGCCTAGCCAAATACAAGGAAAAATTAAAGGCGATGGCACGGTCATGGTGGTCAATCAGAACGGCATTATATTTAGTGGTAGCAGCCAGGTAAATGTGCGTAATTTGGTGGCTGCTGCAGCAAGTTTGAGCGATCAGCAATTTTTCGAGCATGGCATATTGGGTGCAGAACAAGGTAAAAACGCCGTATTTAACGATGCTAAGGGTGATGTGCGTGTTGAGGCGGGTGCGCTCTTAGCTCCCTTGGCGCCACACAGCAGCACTCGCGAGGGAGGCTATGTGCTGTTATTGGGGCAGCATGTACATCATGCAGGAGAAATACAGCTTAATCAGGGACAAGCGGTATTGGCGGCAGGTGATACCTTCTATATTCGGCAGGGTCGTGGTTCCGAAGCCAATCGGCGCTCCTCAATTGAAGGCCTAGAGGTGGCAGCACATGCTGCCGCGGATCAGTCCCATACATTGACGCATACCGGTGTGATTCAAGGTAATAGCAGCGCTATTACTTTACATGCTAGACAGGTTCAGGTGGGAGGAGACAAGCTGCAAGCGCCAGCCCTTACCCTGAGTACGAGTACGACACAAAAGCGCGGCACTATTCATGTTTTGGGGACTCAAGATACCGACAGCCAGGTCGAACTGCTTAACAATAGCGTAACGGCTATAGTGATAGATCAGCAAGAGCTCACTGCCTTGGACAGCCAGCGTGACAGTTTACGTCAACATGAGGCGCAATATACCGATAACACCAATGAGGACCGTTTACGAGACCCCGGAGCAGTCTTTGGAGCCTATGGTAGCAGTGGTCGTTTAAACGTCGAGTCTAGGGTGAATCCCAGTCCTGATCGTCTGGATCAATCACGTATAGAGATCATTTCGGGTGGAAATATTCACGCTAGAGGCGGAGCACTAGTACTGGCCACAGGAGGGCAACTGGTTTTCCGTACTGCACCTAGCACGACAAATGCTCAGGTAGGGGGAGTAGCACATATTCATAGCGGTGCTGCGCTTGATGTATCAGGCGCAATCGGTGTGGCCTTATCAATGAGTGACAATAACCTGCTCATTAATGTGCAAGGTAATGAGTTACGCGACGCACCTGTTAACCGTGATAGCAATGCGCGAGAGTCAAAAAGCTGGCTATCTAATAGCGATCTCTGGCTAGATGAGCGTTTATTGGTACCGGTCTTGGGACTTGATGGTGAGTACCGCTTGTACAGTCACGGTGGCTTACTGGAAGTGTCTGGTTGGGTGGGTTTGCGCCGCCGTGGCATGGGTGAATGGGCTTCTTCCGGGGGGAATATTTCCGCGTACGGTGCACGCTTTACGAGCGATACCGGTGCCTTGTTGAATTTATCAGGGGGCACTTTAGATGTGGCCAGTGGTTCTATTCGACAGTCTTGGCTGTTAGATGGGCGTGGTCGCCTACATTTGGCTGATAGGGCATTGGCAACGATACCTTATACCCGTGTGTTTACCGGCTATGTGAGTGAACATCATCGCTGGGGTGCCTCATCGCAGCGAGAGTTTCATTCTCCTTTATTAGCCCCCTATTATCGCTATGAGCAAGGCTACACGGTTGGCCGTGATGCGGGCGAGTTAATTGTCGCCACCCAGCACTTTGAGCTACAGGGACAACTTATTGCGGATACCTACCAGTCACCGTTGCAGCAGTTAGGGCGAGTTAACACACAAGGAAATAGTCACCATCAACTGGCGCAGCGTGCTGGTTTGATTATTGGTCATGTAGTGCCTATGCTGCAAGACGGTGCCTTAGTGTCTTATGTGCGCGCCGTCAGTGATCAAGTACATATACATGGTGGCGATACAGCACAGCCTGTAAATTTTGACATAGACGACTGGGTGTTTGATGCCAATAGCAGTAATAAGCTGTCAGCGGATCTGCTGAACGATTGGAATTTAGGCAAGTTATTGGTTGCGGCTAACGAAGCCATTGTGCTGGATGGTGACTTACGGTTAGCGCCCAGTGCCATGGGAGGGGAATCAACTACGCTGGGCTTACATGCGCCACAAATAGTGGTTAATGCGGCGATTTATACACCTGCTGGCGGCATTGTAATGAATAACCGTTTAACAGGTCGTGATCAACAAGGAAAGGTTGTGAGCGACGAACGTCGCTTACCGCTGGCGAGCCACAACATTAAGCCTCACTTTATCCATGTGGGTGCGCAGGGTGATCTGAACACATCAGGAGTAATAAACCTCAGTGGTGATTCAGTCGCTAAACCATACCTGGAGGGTGGCGATATCCATATTTTATCCTCTGGTTATTTACGCATACAGAAAGGCGCTAAATTAGTAGTTAATTCGGGTGCGATGTTGGATGAGAAAGGCCAATTGCAGGGTGGTTATGGGGGGGATGTGCATCTGGCTAGTGGTTACCGCAACTCGGAAGCAACCTTCCCTAGTTACCTAGAAGGACACATTGAAGGCTATGGGGTAAAAGGCGGCGGAAGCTTACGCGTTGATGCGAGTACGGCAGTAAGTATAGGTGGGCGATTACTACAGGAAAACGGAGTATTAAAAGCAGGGGAGGTCGCGCCCACCATGCTAACCATAGAGGAAACGATAGAGCAAGGTGAGGGTGAAATTCTACTTGCAGATATTACATATAAGTCGAATGTGTTAATGCCAGGGCAATACTATGATTATGCCCTGATGGGGGGATTCAATACTGCATGGGTGAATGGGTGGCCGAGCGACATGTACGTTACAGAGGATTTTTATTTTTTTGAACCTCTGAAGACTGTCCAGGGCGTACCAATAACAATTGCTGCTCGGGTACCTGGGGATGATAGCCTACACAGAGTAACTCGTGGCTGGCTCAGGAAAGGCACACAGATATTGGGCCTTTCAGCTAGACCTGCTAACCAAGTGCTCCCCCCAGAGGTATTTAGTGTACCGATTCCTGTTACTAACAATTATGACAAGGTGTTGTCTGCAGGAATATTGTTAACCGCCGAAGTGCTTAATAATACCTTGCAGGGCAAACCCGTTGTGATTACGCCAGGTAATGTGATTGCTGCTGGGCAAGTGTTAGGGGTGGATGTAAAGGTTACCCCTTTGTTTGAGTTTTCTACAGCCAGGTTCAATAGTGGCTTTGCCCACTACGATATACGAGGGGCACAAGGCTTACGTGTTGCCGCTTCACATAAGGACGGGGAAACGCTGCAGCCAACACAGCCGCTGTGGCAGCTTGAGCACAGCTCAGGCACTATCAGTTTACAGGCAAAGCAAAGGGCGCAGCTTTTGCAAGCTCCAAAGAACGCATACGATGCAGCCACCTTCCGTCCCGGCGTACAGCTAAGTTTTAGTGCTGGTTTAAATGGTGGTGATACTCAAAACCGTGCTGGCTTAGGTATTACTATTGATGAAAATGTAACGCTGCAATTAGACCCGCTGCAAACGCTTAGTTTACATTCCGCTGGTTTTACGCGTATAGACGGAAAAATAGTGATACCAGGTGGCGTGGTCGAATTTAGTGATTCGGTAAACAATACGCTACTGCAACGTCCCGCACAGATAAGTCCTGCTGCTGGCTTAGGGGTGCAGTTAGGCAAACAAGCACATATAGATGTGGCAGGTCGAGCATTTAAGGTGCATAATGCAGCGCAAAATAAAGCCTATGGTTTGGTGCTAGATGGCGGTCAGGTGCTGTTTGGCCAAGCGATTGAGCGCGAAACAGGGCGAGGTTATCACGAATATACACCCAGTTCTTTGCACGGTTTTGTAGCAATAGCTGAAGGTGCCCTCGTAGATGCATCTGGTGCTGCCTTATACGATAGCCAAGGTGCTTTAGTGCAGTCCTCACGTGGGGGCCGTATTGTTTTAAATAGTACCTATGGTTGGCAAGTTGATGGTGAACTATTAGCACACGGGGGCAAAGCAACGCAAGGTGGCAGTTTAGAACTAGCTTTAGAAAGCCCCAGCTACCGACGAGACAACGCGTATTTAAATCAGTGGTTACATCAGCGCGAGTTAAATCTCGTACAGAAGATATCGGATATTACTCTAAGTAATTATACAGTAGGCCGTGCTTCATATTCGGTACAGCAACTAGCGGAGGGTGGTTTTTCCAGTGTGGCGCTGTTGGTGAACGGCGCCCTTAGCCTACAGGATGGTTTACACCTTGACTTAGGGGATCAGCTGTCTGATCTTTCCCTTTACACCCGCGCTATGCATTGGACTGACGATGTAGGTTCCCAAGCTACAGCCAGCATTAAAGCACCCTACTTATTGTTGGCGGGTACCACCTACCGAAGCTCAAACCCCGATGGCACCTCGCAAGCCCCTGTTGGTGGTATTTCCGTACCTGGGCGCAGTGAATGGGCACAGGGTTCAATTAGTTTCTATGGGCAGCATATAGACCTGCGTGACCACATTTATATGGGTAGGCACGAAGTGGGGTCAAACCTAACAAAGTTTGGCTTTAAGCAAATCAACTTGTTATCTGATACAGATGTGCGTATCAGTTCGAGTGGTCTTATTGGTGGCGGCAGCGTTAATGCGGGGTTAACGGTACCGTACGAACTTAATATTTACGCACAACGTACCTACGTTAGCAGTGGCACTATTGCCATCTTACACACGCCTGAAATTTCATGGATTAGAGAAAAAGAGGGCTATATTGATGGTACAAGTAGCCCATCCGAAGTAGGCAGTAGCATTAATTTTTACGCAAGCCCTAAGGGTAAGGTGTCATCAGCCACACCCAATACTTACGGAGGTCGTTTAGCCATAGGTGCTGAGCAAGTGCGCGTAGCCAGTGCTATCTATGCCCCAGAAGGGCAGTTGTTGATTGGGCTGAATAAAGAATATGGTGCAGGCGATACAGAACGGGTGCACTTGGAGGCAGGCGCAATAGTGTCTGTCAGTACTGCAGGTTTAGTCATCCCGAACGGCGGCACTACCGATGGCCTGACGTGGGAATGGGCTTCGGGTGAAACGTTTACCGCTCATAAAGACGATACACGTCGCCGAATAACTAAAAATCTACGCTTAGCGGGATCCTATATTAAGGTGGATGATGGTGTAACGCTAGATGTAAGTGGTGGGGGCGAATTACTAGGCTATGGTTTTATTGCTGGGCGTGGCGGCAGCAGAGATATTCGTTATCATGCTTTAGACCCCTTCCAGCGTGTACTACAGCGCCAGAACTACAAGGATTATTCTGGTATTTATGCTGTGCTGCCTGCGAATGATTTACTGGCACCAGCAACTCATAGCGCAATGGGGGCCGATTTCACGTCGCTGCAGTTCGACCACGCTTTACTTGGCCTGTCTACAACGCAATCGTATACCTTAATGCCAGCAGAATACGCTTTATTGCCTGGTGCTATACGGGTAGAGCTTGTTCAGCAGCCCCACCCATGGGTGGTGACCGATGCGCCTGACGTAAGCTTGGCTCGGCACGATGGATTGTATTCAAACGCAGGCAGTTACCGTAGTGGTGCAACGTTACTTGGGGGGATCAATGGGCATGTACTAAACAGCCATATACAGGTTCTCTTAACGCCTGCAGCAGTAGCGCATAAACATGCCAATTATAATCAAACTACCTTCACGCAATATCTGGAAGCAGCAGCTTTATTACATGGAGTGATGCCAGAAAGAGGAATAGCCGACGCTGGTGTGCTGCAATTCACCTTGAACAACTACCATCATTATATAAATGGGCAGTGGTTGCCTGTTCGCAGGGATAAGGCTAGCTTGCAGTTTGAAGGACAAATAAACGCCCAAAGCCAAGGGGGCTATTTGGCTGAGGCGGCTGTAAATACGCACCGCAAGACGATGAGCCTTACAGTAGTGTCCTCAGAGCTGCCGTTAATGCCCCCGTCGTCAAACACTGCTTTTTTGCTTACAGATGCAGCACTTAACCAGATAGCAAGCAGTGTTTATCATCTGCGTGTTGGTGTGGCGGATCGGGCAAATGATGCAGCACATACGCTATCGTTGGCGACAGGTGTGCAGTTGCATGCCCAAGAGCTTTTGCTAGGGGCAGATCAAAGCCTTCAACTTGCCGACGGTGTCACCATTACGGCACGCCATCAAGGCACCTTAGTTCCAGAAAACTATCAGGCGCGGGCTATTCATGGCGATGTAACGGCATTGCTAATCTCGGAGCGTCAGCAAATCGGGGCAAGTTTCGGTACGGGCGGGGGGCAGATTCGAGTAGGTGAGGCTGTGTTGCAGGCAGACGGTGTGGTGGCGTTCATGACCGACGGTGAAGTAACGCTAAACCCGCGTGCCCAAATTGGAGCAAAAGAGCTACAACTGAAGGCAAGCGCCATCACTTTATACGGTAGCGAACAAAATGCCGATAATAACCGCTACGGCCTACAGTTGGATAGCCATTTTATACATCACTTGCTTCATAATCCTTTGATAAAAATACAAAAATTACATTTAGCAGCCAGTGATTTTGTAGGTTTTCATGGCAACGTACAGCTTAACCTGCAGCAAGAGGGTGGTTTAGGGCAGTTTTTACTGAGTACGCCTACCTTGAAAAGTGTAGGACATAATCAGGCTAACGTAGAAATTCATGCAGATGAGTTCCAGTGGGCGTCACCGTCTTACCAAGAATCTGCGAGCATTGTTAGTGCTACTGATTCTTCGGGGCAGTTTATTGTTAACGCACAAACAGTTTTACTTGGGCAGGACAAGCAACAATTTGGCGTTTCAAAAACACCTGTGCTGCGCGCAGTAGGTTTTGATAACTACCAGTTACAGGCCGAGCATGCCATACAGCTTGCTGGTGACATTGACGTGCAGTTTTATCAACGACAAAAAGAGCTTAGCAACGGGAAGCTTAGTTATCAGGATGGTAGCTTAACTTTAGTTACCCCACAGCTTAGTGTGGCTGCTGGGGTGGCAGGTACTGTGGCTGCACATACCATACATATACAAGGAAACCACGCTGCTAACCCTAGTAAGGCAAACGACCTGGTAGGGCTAGGGGGAAGTTTGGCGCTACATGCCGATGCGCAGTTACATACACAGAATGTGTACATCACCTTACCAACGGGGAAAGTGTTGTTACAGGCTGGCACAGGGCTTAATGTAGGAGAAAATACTCTTATTGATGTTGCCGCGGTGCCTCAAACCATAGGAGCACAAGATGTTCATCTATGGGGTGGTGAGGTTGAGTTACGCAGTCAGAGAGGCTATATCCATACGCACGAAACTAGCAGTATTGATGTGTCTGCAATGAATAACCATGCAGGCCAGTTACGCGTCATACTTGAGGAAAGCGAAGGCACGAAACCTAGCATTCGTTTAAATGGTGCTTGGGCGGGGCAAGCTGTTGGTAATTACGCTAGCACAGGGCAAGAGTTTGCGTATGCTGGCGGACGATTTAGTTTGCAAGCGCCAAACACCGAAGCCTCTGGTGGCTCAGCCAGTGCATGGTTTACAGAATTAAACCGTAAGTTAGATGAAGCAGGCTTTTTCGGTGCTCGCCTTTTTGCGTATGAGCGTGGTGACTTGGTAGTTAGCGATACTGTCACGGCAAATATCATCGATCTACAATTGCGACACGGTCAACTAACAATAAATGGGACGCTGGACGCTAGCGGTGATCGCGTAGGGCGTGTGACGCTACAAGCACAGCATGGCTTAAGCTTAGGTGACACTGCAACGATTGATGTAAGTAGCCATCAACTGCGTGTTGATGCATACGGTGATCCTATTCATGCTGCAAACCGTGGCCGAATTACCCTGGGGAGTGAAAGTGGCACCGTGCGAATAGGAAATAGCCATTTTAATTTCCAAGTGGGTGGAGATAGCAATTACCGACAAGGCGCTTTGCATATTTATGCGCCACGGTTACAGAAAGATGGTGCTGGTGTACGGTTACGCATGTCTGCAGGGGCTACACAGCAAGGGGCGGCAGAGGCAGTGGTATATGGTGTTGCACGTTACACAGATGCACCACTTGCAAGCGAGCCTCTTAGCGATGGTAAATGGTATCAGCAGATTGATCAGTCTTATATGGATCGTCTGCATCAAGATTCAAATTTATTTATAGAACGCAGCTTAGCGGATACCGGTTGGCGGATGGATGCTTTAGCAGTGCAAAATCAAGCTATATGGCAGGATATTATGCACTTACGTCCTGCCGTCCAAATTGAAAGCCTAACTGCAGAAACGCCTTTAGTGGTAATAGGTGATATCGATTTAGCGCGTTATCGTTATGCATCATTGAACCCTGAAGTAGCGAGTGCTTATCAAACAGGAGTCGATTCTTCACACGCTGCATATGGTTCAGGTGAGCCTGGGTTGTTAATGTTAAAAGGCAAAAGCGATGTATATATATTTGGCAGCATTAACGATGGTTTCGCCATGCCGGTTGACCCCGCCACGGGGAGTCTGATTCAGACGCCTGACGATGACAATTGGTTGCTAGTGACAGGTACTCAACCTTTAGAAAGTGATGTGTGGTTGCCTATTAATGGTGTCACTCTAGAGGCTGGGACTGTATTTCCTAAAGGGGTGCAGCTTAATTACACGCTTGGTGCAGTCGCTCCAGTGAGTGTAGCGCAGGGGGTAGTGCTACCTATCGCAGGTGTTACCATTGCAGCATATACGTTCTCAACCACCGTTGCGTTCAACCATAATGTAGAGGTACAGGATACCCAAGGGGTAGTGCATACAATTTTGGCGGGGCAGCGCGTGCCTGCAGGTAGCATATTGCCCGCAGGTTCAGAGTTAAAGGCGGGCAGTCGCCTCCCTATACCGTTAACCTTGCAGTTTGCTTCATGGCCTGCTAATACTCCTTTAATTAGTGACTTAACCCTTGATGCTGCTCAGCAGCTTTCTGTGGGCGCATTTATACCTGGTACAGCAAAGTTGGTTCTGCCAAGCACACTGCTTGATGGTACGTATAATTTACGTCCAAGCACAAATGGCGAACAACGAATAAATTGGGCTGCAGCCCCTATGTTAGGTGAGGGCAAGAAGTCGTGGTCTATACATATCGGGGCAGGGGAAAACGCCTTAGCGGGGAAATTAGTGCTCAGTGACCCCCATTATTCCGCAATAAGTCGTGTGGTGGTTGAAGGGGCTTACTACACAGTACAGCTGTGGGATGATGAACTAGGTGGATACTATTACACCGCATACATGGCCAAGCGTGCACATCCTGGGCAAGGTATGGAAATAGGCAAGCCGATGACGCGTGCGCAGGTTTCACGGTATTGTGGTACTCCGGCTAGTGCGGCAGTGTGGTGCGACAGGTTAAAACATCCTGATAGTCATAAGGTGGTTGCTGGTTCACCTTTAGTAAGTGTATTGCGTACCGGCACGGGAGATATACAGCTTAACGCAACCAGCGACATCAACATTAACTCGGCATATGGGGTGTACACCGCTGGTGCGGAAGTAGACCTTAAGCGTGTAGCAAGTGTTGATAATGCCTACGCTTTACGCGCTTTTAACAGAGAAAACTACAGAGATGTTGGTAGAAGCGTTTTAGGTGCGGGTGGCGTTGAGTATGAACATTTGGTAAACGAAGGTAGCACGTCAGCTCTACGCACAGGTTGGTACAGCGACGGTGGCGGCGATGTTAGCATTCATGCGGGGAAAGACTTGTTAGGTTGGAGCACCGCTAATACCCTAAGCTACAACACACGCGCGACGCGGGCAGCGCTTGAGCCTGATGTGTGGTTATGGACGCAAGGCCTGATCAATGATGAAAGGTGGGAAAATACGTCTACAGGCTGGAAGCTCAACTTTGGTACCTATGTGGGTCCGGGGAATGATGCTATACATGACGAAGCACTAAAGCGTTTGCCCTATTTTCGAGGGTTTACTGGTGTTGGTACACTGGGTGGCGGCAATGTGGCGATTAATGTAGGCCGACATTTTGGTGCTATACAAATGGCAAACGATAGTGCGCGTACCACAGGCCGGGGGGTAACTGCTGCCGCTGCCTCTACGGGTATTGTGCATAACGATGGGCGTGTGCAACAGATGGGTGGGGGCGATGTCTCTATTATTGTTGGTGGTCGCGTAAACCCAGTAGAAAAAACAGAGTACATGCGGCACGTTAACTTTAACCATTATGGCGCGGTTATTGCGATGCGTGGGCAAGCTCAGCTACAGGCGTTTTCGGTGGGTGCGGCACAGCCTTTTTTCCACGGTAGCTATAACCTCGATTCGCGTCCTGTTAGCGATGATTTGGTCTACACCTTACAAAGTGCTGCTGGGTTGAATGTGTTCCTGGCTGATGCTGCACTAAATATAAACAGTTACGACGGGCTAACCGTTAGTGGTATAGCCGATATAGGTAGGCGTGCCCAGGGTATGTTCGCTTTACGTAGTAGAACAAAGGGCGAACGCATCGCTGAAATTGATGCGCAAAGTGTTTTCAGTTTATGGACAGACTATACCAGTGTGCGGTTTAGCAGTGCTGGGGGCGACCTAATTCCTTTTAATATGCAAGTGACTGCACCTAATTGGAGCTCACACCGTGGCAGTGTATTTTATGCTGCCTCCAATGAGACGGGTTTCATTTTACCGTCACAAATGGCAGTCTTAGCGGCAAGTGGGTCTGTGTATTTGGGGTCGACGGGGTTTTCACATTCAAATAGTAATTCAAGCAAAATTTTTGTTAGTGCTCCTAATGCCTCACAAGGTGGAAGCTTCATGGTGCAGGCTAAAAATATGGTGTCTGCACGGGATTTCATTTTGGTGCCGTCCAATGCAGCGCACACTGTCACCAGCGGCCCCAAACGCGCACCCGTGTGGGTGGATGGTCCAGTTAGGGGGCTATTGCTCAGCACAATGAGTAATAACACCTTAGGAAGAGCGATAAGTGAATATTTTGCTTTTGGGCCTTTGGTGGATCACAACAGTGGCACAACTGCAGCCAGCGTAGAAGTTTATGCCGAGCAAGGCGATATTATCGGTTTGGACCTTGGGGCTACCTTTACAGCACGAGGTGGGGAGCAATGGTTAGCAGGGCCTAGTAGAGCAAGCATTTCTGCTGGGCGTGACCTAGTAAGTTTTGGGCGTGGTGCAGATACTGTATTTAATACGCCGATGGGCGCCATTGAGGTGAAGGCAGGCTTGCTTGTACACGATAATGCACAAACGGTTTCTACCCTGTATGCAGGCCGTGATCTGTTACACAGCCAGGTGCAAATAGCCGGACCAGGTACCTTAGCACTTACCGCAGGGCGTAGCATTCGTATGGAGGATAGGGTATCCGTTACCAGCCTAGGCGGGGTTGTTCCCGCCGACGAACGCCCCGGCGCCGACATTGTGATGCTTGCTGGTGTGGGGCAAAATGGCCCAGCCTACCAGCAGTTGTTGCAGCAATATACCCAGTCCAGCAATCGTATCGACACAAGCCTACCCCTAGCTGACCAGCCTGGTGGCGTTGTGCAAGACTACGAGGCCGAATTAATCGATTGGTTAGCCGAGCGCTTCGATTACCAGGCAGAGGATGCTGAGGCAGCACGCGAGTACTTGGCGGCATTGCCTACTGCGCAACAAGGTGTTTTTGCACGCCAAATTTACTTTAACGAATTACGCGCTGGTGGGCGTGAATACAATGACCGCAATGGTCCACGTTTTGGAAGCTACCTACGTGGACGTAATGTGATAGAGGCCTTATTCCCCACCTTAGACAGCCATAATAACCCCATTGTTTACGAGGGTGGGGTAACGATATACGGCAACCAGGGTGTTCATACCTTGCGGGGCGGCAATATCCAAATACTTAGCCCTGGCGGTGCACAGGTGTTTGGGGTCGAGGGTATTTACCCAAGTGGTGCCGCAGGGGTCATAACTCAAGGGCAAGGCGACATTCAACTGTTTGCACGCGATAGTATTTTGCTAGGCCAAAGCCGTATTATGACCACCTTTGGTGGCGACATTCTGGCTTGGTCAGCCCAAGGCGACATTAACGCTGGCCGCGGTTCTAAAACCACCGTGGTCTACGCCCCACCGCGTCGGGTGTACGACGAAATGGGTAATGTCAGCATCAATCCCGATGTGCCCAGCACGGGTGCGGGTATTGCCACGCTGGCTCCTATTCCTGAAGTCCCGGCGGGTGATGTGGACTTGATTGCTCCCTTGGGTACGATCGACGCAGGCGAAGCGGGTATACGCGTATCCGGTAACGTGAACGTGGCGGCTTTGCACGTCGTGAACGCTGACAACATTCAAGTGCAGGGCGAAAGCAAGGGCATGCCTATAGCCGTTAGCGTCAACGTAGGCGCCCTGACCAGCGCCAGCAGTGCCGCCAACTCGGCCGCCACGGCGGCTCAGGAAACCTTGAGCCGTGCACGCGATGCGGCGCGCAGTAATCAGCCTTCGCAGATTCAGGTGCAAATACTGGGCTTTGGGGCAGGGGACAGTACGTCCAGCCTTACACCAGCTCGCGTGTTGCCGTCTACTCAGCTTGTTACTGAGGTAGAGAAAGTCGTAGATTATGATCCTGAGCATGCTGTGCGTATTCTTAGCTTTGGCGCGCCAGATAACTTGCGCAGGCTTGTACTGAGTGAGCACGAGCGTCGTAATCTAGGTTTGTGAGTGGAGTCGGGGACTTTTAAGCAGGGGGGGCTTGTAGGCTACCCCTGCGTAGTTGGCTAAGCGTATATTATTGTCGAGCTAGGCGTGGCTCATCCACTCTAGCGGCATAGCTGGCGCGCCAAGGGTTGATGTCCAGTCCGCCGCGTCGTGTATAGCGTGCATACACAAAAAGTTTTTCGGGTTTGCACAGTGTCCAGATATCGTGATAGAGGCGCTCCACGCAATGCTCATGAAACTCATTGTGCTGACGTAAGGACACTATATAGGCCAGCAACGAGGCGTGGTCAATTTGAGGGCCGGTATATTGCACTTGTACGCTGCCCCAGTCGGGCTGATTGGTGACCAGGCAGTTTGACTTTAGTAAGTCAGAGCGTAGTGTCTCGGTGACCCGTTGCGCTTTATCCGCCAGTTTTAGTAAATTTGCTTGCGGTGTGTAATGCGTAATCTCAATATCTAACTCATCTAGCAAAATCCCGGGCAGCACACCGATGAGCTGCCCATTCAATTCCTCTAGGGAATGCAAGGTGACTTTAACCGGTGCGCCCGCGACGGCGGATAGATCTTCCTGAATACGAGCTCGCAGACTTGGGACATCACTCACTCTTTCCTCGTTAAACGAATTGAGGTAGAGCTTCAGTGATTTGGACTCGATAAGATGGGGACTTTGCCAGGGAATTTCAAAACGGCCCACCGCAACTACAGGCTTGCCCTTGCTATTTAGCCAAGACATCTCATAGGCATTCCAGATGTCGGCACCAAACCAGTTGTCCGGAATGCTCAGATGCCCGCGGTTATCTGCTCGAGGTATGCCAAATAAAAGCTCAGGCTGATAGCGCTGTGGATACTGAGTGGTTTGTCCCAAGGGTGAGTCTTGCAGGGAGCTGTGTGCAACGTCTGTCATAAATAGTGATGATAATCATAAAAGAGAAATTTCCTTATTATCCCACATTGTGAAAGTGTCGTTTTAGTATGCAAAAAATGCCTGTTGCATTGCTCTAAAAAATTTTTCACAAAGAAGATTTGTATTTCATATCTCGAAATAGTGTTTCTATGTTGTTGATTTAAAACAAAAACATTTTTTGTCTTGTATAAGACATAAGTGTTCTTTGCGCTGCAGCATTTAGATAGACTGTAGTCATCTTATTTGCAGTTCTAACCATAGCTAGTTTTAACTTGGAGTTAACAATGAGCACACGAGAAAACGAAATCCGTTCCTTGCAAAAGCGCTGGGCTGAGGACCCTCGCTGGCAGGGTATCAAGCGTGGTTACACCGCCGAGGAGGTGATTAACCTGCGCGGCTCGGTCACTGAAGAGCACACGCTGGCACGTCGCGGTGCAGAGCGCTTGTGGAAGTTGTTGCACGAGGAGCCCTTTGTGAACTCACTGGGTGCCTTAACCGGTAACCAGGCTATGCAACAGGTTAAAGCGGGTCTGAAAGCGATTTATCTTTCAGGTTGGCAGGTGGCCGGTGATGCCAACCTGGCCGGTGAAATGTATCCCGACCAAAGTTTGTACCCCATTAACTCTGTGCCTCAGGTAGTACGTCGTATCAATAATGCCTTGGCGCGTTGCGATCAGATCCAGTGGATGGAAGGGGTAAATCCTGGCGACGAAAACCATATAGAGTACTTTGCGCCTATTGTGGCTGATGCGGAAGCAGGTTTTGGCGGTGTGCTCAATGCCTTCGAGCTGATGAAGGCCATGATTGTAGCGGGTGCATCGGGCGTGCACTTTGAGGATCAGTTGGCCTCGGTGAAAAAGTGTGGTCACCTGGGTGGCAAGGTGTTGGTACCAACTCGTGACGCTGTTTCCAAGTTGGTGGCTGCCCGTTTGGCTGCGGACGTTCTGGATGTTCCCACGCTCTTGTTGGCTCGTACTGATGCGGATGCTGCCGATCTGATCACCAGTGATGTAGACGAAAATGACCGTCCGTTTATTACTGGCGAACGTACGGTAGAGGGTTTTTTCCGTACCCGTGCTGGTATTGAACAAGCGATTTCCCGAGGTTTGGCCTATGCCCCTTATGCTGACCTGATCTGGTGTGAAACAGCCACCCCAGATCTGGAGTATGCGCGTAAGTTTGCTGAAGCGATCCATCGCCAGTTCCCCGGAAAAATGTTGTCTTATAACTGCTCACCCTCGTTTAACTGGAAGCGTAATCTTGATGATTCAACTATTGCCAAGTTCCAGCGTGAGCTGGGTGCGATGGGGTATAAGTACCAGTTCATTACGCTTGCCGGTTTCCATGCACTGAATTATGGTATGTTTGATTTAGCTCATGGTTATGCACGAAACCAGATGAGTGCTTTTGTAGAGTTGCAGGAAAAAGAATTCGCAGCAGCGGATCGCGGCTTTACCGCTGTTAAGCATCAGCGTGAGGTGGGTACTGGCTACTTTGACGCTGTTACGCAAGCGATTGAAGGTGGGCAATCCTCAACGACCGCTTTGGCGGGCTCTACCGAAGCCGAGCAGTTTGGAGCAAGCGCTGCTTAAGTAAACGTGTGGATGTTGTAAAAATGCGCCAGCGGTAAAAAAGGGGCTGCTAAGGCAGCCCCATAAAGCATTTGTCAGTTACGCCGTATTTGGGGGGATTACGACCTGAGCAATATGCATAAACAATACAATATAGTAACCATACAAATTGGTATTGATTTAGATCAAGCAAGCAGACATATGGCTCGACTATAGTCTCTCTATGCGCGCATATTCTATTTTCTCTACTCCTAAGGCACTCACTCCCTGTGAGCAGCGTCATCGCCGGCATACATTAGCCCGATTAGGCTTGGCTTGGTTAGCGGCCATGCAGGTCATGATGTTCGCATTTCCAGGTTATATGCGCTCGTTCAGCACCTCGCCCGACAATCAGCAGTCCTTGCTGGAGGCTATCTATCTGATGAACTGGGCTGGTTTGGTGCTGACAGTTCCCGTCATTACATACTGTGCCTGGCCCATGTTGTTTGCCGCCTATCGCGAACTCAAACAATTACATATAGGTATGGATGTGCCCGTGTCTTTAGGGATTGTGGGCGCTTTCATCCCCAGCGCCCTAAATACCTGGTCGGGGCAGGGGGAAGTGTATTTCGATTCAGTCACCATGTTTGTGGCTTTCTTGCTGACCGCTCGCTACCTAGAGCTGGCCGCCCGTCAATCGGTAGAAGCTGGACAAACCCATCACCTTATCGAACAGTTTCAGATCAATGTAAGCCAGCGCGCGAATCGACTGGCTTTTTGGTTCGTCCTTATTCAGCTATGCCTGGCCCTGGCCTTCGGTGTGGTGTGGTATGTGCTTGATCCATCGCAAACCGTGCCCGTGGTCGTGGCAATGCTGGTCATGAGCTGTCCCTGTGCTATGTCGATGTCTGTACCAAGTGCGGTAGCATCGGCGCACGCCAGCCTGTCTATCCGACCAGCTCAAAATGATTACGAAGTGCTTCAGCTCACACAGCGAACTGGAAAAATAGCACGACAAAATTTATTTGGCTCTATTGTTTGGCATTTACTGATGACGCCGCTGGCAGCGGTGGGTATTGTGGCGCCTTGGCTAGCAGCGATCAGCATGCTGGTGTCGTCCTTAGCGGTGGCATTTAACTCCATGCGTATTTATCGTGAACGTGTTCGGGCAGGCCACACTAGCTACGTGTCCAAGTCGGCTCCCCAACAGGTGTCCTAATGCTTGAGTCCTTATTTATTCTGCTGCCTATTTCTGTTCTGTTTGTGATTGTGATCGGGGCAGCATTTTGGTGGGCGATATTTGCAGGACAGTTCGAAGATAGCCAAGAGGCTGCCGAGGCTATATTGGCGGATGACGATACCGAGTCTGAGTCCTGCAAGTAAAAAAATTTATCGATTAAGTAAGTGTTTTTTGCATTCTTTCAGTTTGTGTAAGGCGACGGAGCAAGTTGAAACAAGGATGCGGATTTCACAACTGCTGAGTGTTTGATTCATATCAAGGGCGTGGTTCGGCAGTTGCGAGATCATGTGGTCTGTAGTCGCATGTATTAATAATGTAAGTTTAGGGGAAGCTCATGGGCACTTCCGAGACCGTCGGAAAGCAGGCTGAAGTCTTCAACTACGGGGTGGTAAGGCAATTTGCCATCATGACTGTAGTGTGGGGCGTAGTAGGCATGGCAGTCGGCGTATTGATCGCCTTGCAATTGATCTGGCCAGCGCTGAATTTTGATATTCCTTGGTTAAGTTATGGACGACTGCGTCCCTTGCATACCAACGGAGTCATTTTTGCGTTTGGTGGTAGCGCGCTTTTTGCCACGTCGTATTACGTGGTGCAACGAACCTGTCAGGCGCGTCTGTTTTGCGATAAGTTAGCCGCTTTTACCTTTTGGGGTTGGCAGGCTGTTATCGTGGGGGCAGTGATAACTTTGCCTTTGGGTTACACCAGCAGTAAAGAGTACGCGGAGCTTGAGTGGCCCATCGATATCCTTATTACCTTGGTATGGGTGTCGTATGCAGTGGTGTTCTTTGGCACCATTGTGAAACGTCGAGTGCGTCATATCTATGTGGCTAACTGGTTTTTTGGCTCATTTATCCTGACCATAGCCATGCTGCACATTTTTAATAATCTGGAAGCGCCAGTTAGCTTATGGAAGTCTTATTCCATTTATGCTGGTGTGCAGGATGCCATGGTGCAGTGGTGGTATGGGCATAATGCGGTGGGCTTTTTCCTGACCACCAGCTTTTTGGGCATGATGTACTACTTTGTGCCCAAGCAAGCTAATCGACCCATTTATTCTTATCGTTTATCCATTGTCCACTTCTGGGCATTGGCGTTCACGTATATGTGGGCTGGCCCGCACCACTTGCTGTATACCTCCTTACCTGACTGGACCCAGTCTTTAGGTATGGCTTTCTCGCTTATCCTGCTGGCTCCTTCTTGGGGTGGAATGATCAACGGCATCATGACCTTGTCGGGTGCGTGGTATAAGCTGCGTACCGACGCTATCCTGAAATTCCTGGTGGTGTCCTTGTCGTTCTACGGCATGTCGACCTTTGAAGGCTCGATGATGTCTATCCGTACGGTCAACGCCTTGTCGCACTACACCGACTGGACAGTCGGACACGTACACTCGGGAGCGCTGGGTTGGGTAGCCATGATTACTTTCGGTTCCCTCTATTACATGATTCCTCGTCTGTACGGGCGTGTCACCATGGCTAAGCCTGGCCTGATCGAATTGCACTTCTGGCTGGCGACATTAGGCGTGGTGCTGTATATCGCTGCTATGTGGATTGCTGGCGTCATGCAGGGCTTAATGTGGCGTGCAACCGGTGCAGATGGGGTTCTGACCTACAGCTTCGTAGAAAGCGTGAAGGCAACCTATCCCTTCTACATGATTCGAGCTTTGGGTGGCTTGATGTTCCTGGTCGGTGTGTTTGTCATGGGCTGGAATACTTGGCTTACCGTTAAAGGGCAACCTCGTGTGAACCCTGTAGTGCCATTGAAAAACCCTGATGCGCGCGACCCTGCGTTGGTCGGTCCTACAGAAGTAATCGCTTAAGGATTATTGACATGGCTAATGAAAATAAGCGTTTTTCCCACGCTACACTGGAAAAAAACATTGGTTTGCTCATTGTTTGCAGTATTTTGGTCGTGGCTTTTGCTGGTTTGGTGCAGATCGTGCCCTTGTTTTTCCAGCATTCCACCACTGAGCCTGCACCGGGCGTTAAACCCTACGAGGCGCTTAACCTGATTGGGCGCGATATTTATATACGTGAAGGCTGTGTGGGATGCCACTCGCAGCAAGTGCGTATGCTGCAGTCTGAGGTGCAGCGCTATGGTCCTTACTCTTTGGCGGGCGAGTCTGTTTACGATCATCCGTTTTTGTGGGGTTCCAAGCGCACCGGGCCGGATCTGGCTCGTGTAGGTGGTCGTTACTCTGATGAGTGGCATCGTTTGCACTTACGTAATCCACGTGATTTGGTGCCTGACTCTAATATGCCGTCCTACCCCTGGTTGCAGCACAAGTCGGTCGAAGGTGAGAACGTACAGCGTCGTATGACGGTCTTGCGTTATATCGGTGTGCCTTATACCGACGAGCAAATTGCTAAGGCCCCCGAGGCGCTGGTTGGGAAAACCGAAGAGGATGCCCTGATTGCGTATTTGCAGGGTCTGGGTATACAAGGGCGTGATGCGGCGGCTGATGCCGTACAGCGAGGAGGTTACTAATCATGCTAGGCATTATGAATGCCATTGTGACCGCCTTGGCAATGGCTACTTTTTTCGGCATTTGTTGGTGGGCTTTTTCCCGCGGTCGTAAACAGGCCAATGAAGAAGCTTCGCGCCTACCTTTCGACTTGCCCGACGAGGGCAGCCCAGAGACTCAATTAGGGGGTTCCAATGAATGATTTCGTGAGTAGCGGTTGGGGCATCTGGATTGCCTCGATCGCGATAGCTGGTATTGTTTTCTGCCTATGGCTGCTTTACACACAGCGAGCATGGCTTAAAAAGGACGTAGAGCTTAGCGAAGATACTGGCCACGTATGGGACGGTGATTTAACCGAGCTGAACAATCCCGTACCACGCTGGTGGACGGTGATGTACCTGCTGCTCTGTGTGTTTGCTGTGGGGTATCTCGTGCTGTATCCGGGCTTGGGGAACTGGAAGGGGACCTTGGGCTTTACGGCTGCACAACAAGTTCAGCAGCAACAGGAAGTGATTAACGAACGCTTGGCCCCGGTCTATGCTCGCTATGCAGACATGCCTATCGAGGATATTGCGGCCGACGCCCAAGCTCGCGATATAGGTCAGCGCTTGTTCCTGAATAACTGTGCTCAGTGTCACGGGTCTGATGCCCAAGGTGCACCCGGCTTTCCTAACCTGGCCAATAAAGCTTGGTCTTGGGGAGGTGAGCCAGATCAAATCCTGACCACTATTACCAAAGGTCGTCAGGGCATGATGCCTGCACAGCAGCAGTTCAGTGCGGCAGAGGCGGCAGATGTGGCTGAGTACGTGCGTTCTATTGCTGGTTTGGCACACGATCCTTTACGTGTGGTACCCGGTAAGCGAGTCTTTGACAGCGCGTGTTTTGCTTGTCATGGTGCAGAAGGTAAGGGCAACCCCTTGCTAGGAGCTCCGGATTTAACGGATGACTACTGGATTCACGGCAGTTCCAGAGCAGCTATTATTCATGCTGTTATGCAAGGCCGCCAAGGACATATGCCTGCCCAGGAAAAAGTGCTCACACCCGAACAAATTCGTTTGTTGGCCGGTTGGGTATGGGGCTTGTCCAATAATCCCCAGTAATTTGTTTTAGTTCGTTTATGCAGGAAATCTATGAGTAGCTCGACCCCTCCTAACAGTGAAACCTCTGCCCAGCAGCAGGTACCTGCCTGGCAGCCGCCACGTAGGAAAAGTGGGCAAGGGGGAACATCACCTCAGGTCGAGAAGGCCTTGGTGGATGTGCGCCGGAAAATATACCCACGCTCAGTGACGGGCGTGTTTGCACGGTGGCGTGTGTGGCTGGTGTTGGCTACTCAACTGATTTTCTATGGTTTACCCTGGATAGAATGGCACGGTCGTCAGGCCGTGCTGTTCGACCTGGGCGCACGTAAGTTTTACCTGTTTGGCATGATTTTATGGCCACAGGATGTGATTTATTTAACGGTTTTATTATTGCTGTCTGCCTTTTCCTTGTTTTTATTTACGGCGATGGCAGGGCGGTTATTTTGTGGTTACGCCTGTCCGCAAACCGTTTACACCGAGATATTTATGTGGGTAGAGCGCAAGGTCGAGGGTGACCGTTTGGCTCGTATCCGCCTGGATGAACAAGCCTGGACACTTAAAAAATTAAGACTAAAAACCTGTAAGCATGTGATCTGGGTGCTGATTGCCTTTTGGACAGGCTATACATTTATTGGTTATTTTGCCCCAATACGCGACATAGGCAGCGACCTACTGGCCTTTACTTTAGGGCCTTGGCAATGGTTTTGGCTGGTGTTTTATGCCTTTGCGACCTGGGGTAATGCAGGCTTTATGCGTGAAGCCGTGTGCAAGTACATGTGCCCTTATGCACGCTTTCAAAGCGTGATGGTCGATAACGATACCTTTGTGGTTACCTATGATCACGTGCGTGGTGATCCCCGTGGAGGACGATCACGCAAAATCGATCATAAAAGCGCAGGTATGGGTGACTGTGTAGACTGTAGTTTATGTGTGCAAGTGTGTCCGACCGGCATTGATATTCGTGATGGTCTGCAATACATGTGTATAGGCTGTGGTGCCTGTGTAGACGCCTGTGATCAGGTTATGGATAAGATGTCGTATGACCGTGGCCTGATACGTTATACGTCCGGGCGTGCTATTACCGAACGCTTGACTCAGTCTGAGGTGCGTAGGCGCATGTTGCGGCCGCGTGTGGTCTCGTATATTTTGATCTTATTAGTCATCTTTACTGCGTTTCTGTATGCCCTGAGCACGCGAGTGCCGGTAAGAGTAGATGTGATCCGTGATCGTGGTGCACTGGGACGTGAAGTGCCAGGCGGCTTTTATGAAAATGTATACCAGCTACAAATTATCAATACCTCTGAGTCGGGCTTGAATCTGACCTTGGCCGCTACGGGCTTGCCTGGCTTACGTTTGCAAACTGCCGAAGGAGGCAGTGATCACGTATATGTAGAGCCAGCATCCAACCGCTTGGTCGCTGTAGTGGCTAGACTGCCTTTAGACTCAGCAGAACCAGGTTTGTACGATATTGTCATTGAGGCATTTAGTCGCCACGAAAATGGCCGTGAAACAATGGTACGTGAATCCAGTAGTTTTTATGTACCGCAATAACACAGAAAAGGATAGCACTATGAGCACAGCAGCTGATGTTAAACCGTGGTGGCGTGAGCCGTGGCCGTGGATACTGATGGCCGGCCCAGCCGCCGCTATGATCGCTTGTGCCATCACTATTTATATAGCTTTTGCTAACTTTAGTGACCAGGCCATGAATGATGGTGGTACGAAGCAGGGGCTGGTTGTGAGTAAATCAGCGCTCAGTAATCCGGAAAAGTCTCAATAAGCAGCCGTCCAACGACTCAGGGAGTGCGTATGAAATCACGCATCTTGATGTGGATCTTGTGGCCTTCGTTTTTAGCCGCGTTAGCATGTAGTGGCGTGGTGTTTGCCTTGGTCGACCCGTTGGATATGGTCATACTGGGGCATATACGGGCTGAGCGCAACACGGTGTACACATTGGTGTTTTTTTTGTTGTGGCTGATGGCTGCCGTGTCCAGTGCACTTAGCCTATTTATGTATCCAGGACAGCAGGCACTCAAAGAGCCTGCTGATGATCTGGATTAAGGCTGGCTGTTGCGCGGTTCAGTAGGTGGCTTGTGTGTGGCCACATTCGTTAGGCTTGCAAGCGATTAGGCGTCACATTCGCCACCTGACAGTATTTGCAGGCCTGCCAGATCGAGCAGGTGTACTTCTCGCTGGGAAATTTTTAGTAAACCTTCTCGGGCAAAACGTGAAAATAATCGGCTAATGGTTTCTAGGGTTAAGCCTAGAAAGTTGCCGATTTCTTCGCGGCTCATGCGCAGTATGAATTCGTAAGGCGAATAGCCCAGTAACGATAGGCGTTGCGATAAATTCAATAAAAAGGCAGCTAAGCGCTGTTCAGAGCGCAAGCCCGCTAAGGTAAGCATGAGCTGGTGTGCTCGATTAATTTCCTTGCTCATCAAACGGCGGAACTGCTGTTGCAAAATAGGCAAGTGCTTGGCCAGCCTGTCCATGTCTTCTAAGCGTATAACGCACACCTCGCTATCTTCCAGCGCAATGGCATGGGAGCGATGGGAGTCTTCGTGCAGGCTGTCCATGCCTAAAATTTCACCAGGCAATAAAAAGCCGGTTATTTGTATATTGCCTTTGGCGTCTTCGAGCTGAGTCTTAATAGAACCGGATCGTAAGCCGTAAATACCTTCCACGGGATCAGCCAGTTGGTAAAGCGCTGAGCCTTTAGGTATACGGATACGTTCTTTGACCAGTTCGTCCAGACGCTCCATCTCGTAGCGGGGCATGCCTAAGGGCAGGCAGACCTCGTTCAACATACAACTGGAGCAACGAATGGAGTCAGCGGTGACGGAAATACGCTTTTGCATAGAGCTTTTTCAGCTAAAAAGAGAAAAACTTGAGATAAATCAACTTCAATTGTAGCTGTTATTTGGATACTGTTAGCTTAGGTGTGGTGAATCAGCAGTTTAGATGTCTTATGTTTTTGCTTGATGACAGTGTTTTTTGAGCCCATAAGCGTTGAAGTGCGCGCCTAGTACCTAGTAACTAATGCCTAACTGCTCTCAACGGTAAGCAGACTTAACACCTGCTCAAGCTGCCCTATGCAAGGGGCAAGCAGGGGGCTCAGGTTTTTTTATTCTGGCTCAGAAACAGTCTGGCTAAGCAAAAAAGCGATTAATATAAAAAGTCAAGATAATTTACTTGATATATAAGGCTTTACCCTCATATTTAGTTTATCCAATAATTTCGCGACTGTAGTCTTGATAAGTGTCAGGCAGTATTGAGCCTTAGGTCGCCATACTGATTAGTGAATGATCTATGCGTATTGATAAATTGACCACCAAGTTCCAGCAAGCTCTGGCTGATGCGCAGAGTTTAGCGGTACGAGAAGATAATCCTTATATTGAACCTGTCCACGTGTTAGTGGCTTTGCTCGCTGATGAAAACTCGGGTACGGGTAGTTTGTTGGCACGGGCAGGAGTGGCCACAGCTAGGCTGGACACAGAGTTAACCCGATTAATTCAAAATCTGCCCAAAGTGCAGCAAGCGACCGGTCAGCAACAGATTGGTCGTGATTTACAACGAGCTCTTGCCCAGACCGACAAAGAGGCAGCCGCGCGTGGCGACACGTATATTGCTAGCGAGTTGTTTCTATTAGCCCTGGCCGACGATAAGGGCGAGTTGGGTCGTGCCTTGCGTTCTGTTGGCTTAGAGCGTAAAGCGTTAGAGGCTGCGATTGACGCGGTGCGTGGCGGTGCTAGTGTGCAAGATGCCGACGGCGAGTCGAATCGTGAAGCCCTAAGCAAGTACACGACTGATCTGACCGAGCGAGCACGTCAGGGTAAGTTAGACCCGGTGATTGGGCGCGACGATGAGATTCGTCGGACCATACAGATACTACAGCGCCGTACAAAAAATAATCCTGTGCTGATTGGCGAGCCAGGTGTAGGTAAAACAGCCATTGTTGAAGGTTTGGCGCAGCGCATTATTAATAACGAAGTGCCTGAAACGCTGAAAGGAAAGCGGGTACTGGTGCTGGATTTGGCTGCCTTGTTAGCCGGTGCTAAATATCGGGGTGAGTTCGAGGAACGCTTAAAAGCGGTTCTGAAAGAGCTGTCTCAGGACGATGGTAAAACCATAGTCTTTATAGACGAGCTACACACTATGGTCGGCGCGGGTAAGGCAGAGGGGGCAATGGACGCGGGCAATATGCTTAAGCCAGCCTTGTCCCGTGGTGAGCTCCATTGTATTGGTGCCACTACCTTGAATGAGTACAGGCAGTATATTGAAAAAGATGCTGCCTTAGAGCGTCGCTTTCAAAAAGTGCAGGTTAACGAGCCCGATATTGAGTCCACCATTGCGATTTTGCGTGGTTTGCAAGAACGCTATGAGTTACACCATGGAGTGGCGATTACCGACCCTGCCATTGTGGCGGCCGCGGAGCTGTCGCAACGCTATATCACTGATAGGTTTTTACCGGACAAGGCGATTGACCTGATTGATGAGGCGGCGGCACGTATCCGTATGGAAATCGATTCCAAGCCTGAAGTGATGGATCGTTTGGATCGGCGCATCATACAGTTGAAAATCGAACGTGAGGCGGTCAACAAAGACACAGACGAAGCGTCTCAGCGCCGTTTGAAAGCGATTGAGGATGAGCTGGAAAGCTTGCAGCGTGAGTACAACGATTACGAGGAAGTGTGGAAGGCCGAAAAGGCGGCTGTGCATGGTTCGCAAACGATCAAAGAGGAAATTGATCAGGTGCGTGCAGAAATGGCCGAGTTGCAGCGTAAAGGTCAATTCGATAAATTGGCCGAATTGCAGTACGGAAAATTGCCCGAGTTGGAAGAACGCTTGGCTACGGCGGAAAAGTCTTTGCAAGAGGCCGATACCGATCAACCTCGTTTATTACGTACAGAGGTAGGGACCGAAGAAATTGCCGAGGTCGTATCACGTGCCACGGGTATCCCCGTGTCCAAAATGATGCAGGGTGAGCGCGAAAAGCTGCTCAATATGGAAGATTATCTGCATCAGCGTGTGGTGGGGCAAGCGGAAGCAGTTTCCTTGGTGGCAGATGCTATTCGTCGCTCCAGAGCGGGCCTTTCCGATCCGTCCCGACCCTATGGTTCGTTTCTGTTTTTAGGGCCGACGGGTGTGGGTAAAACCGAGCTGACTAAAGCGCTAGCGAACTTTTTGTTTGATTCCGACGACCATTTGATTCGCATTGATATGAGCGAGTTCATGGAGAAACACTCGGTAGCGCGTCTGATTGGTGCGCCTCCTGGCTACGTGGGCTACGAAGAAGGTGGCTATCTGACAGAAGCTGTACGCCGTAAGCCGTATAGTGTGATTTTGCTGGATGAGGTGGAAAAAGCGCACCCCGACGTTTTTAATGTGCTGTTACAGGTGCTGGACGATGGGCGTTTAACGGATGGCCAAGGCAGAACGGTTGATTTCCGTAATACGGTCATCATCATGACTTCCAACCTTGGATCGCAACAGATACAAAGCTTGGCCGGTGAGCCCTATGAGGTGGTTAAGGATGTGGTCTGGGAAGAGGTGAAACAGCACTTCCGTCCCGAGTTCTTAAACCGTATCGACGAGGTAGTGGTATTCCATGGTCTGGAGGCCGAGCATATTGCGTCTATTGCCCGTATTCAGCTTGAGCGTTTGAACCAGCGTTTGGCTCAGCGTGAGATGCATTTGGATATTAGCGAAACTGCATTAATGCAATTGGCTAAGGCTGGCTTTGACCCTGTGTTTGGCGCGCGTCCCTTAAAGCGTGCTATACAGCAGGAGATTGAGAACCCGATTGCCAAGCTGATTTTGGAGGGCCGTTTTGGTCCTAAAGATGTCGTACCGGTAGACTGGCAGGACGGAGCCTTTACTTTTGAGCGTAGTGTGCAGTAATGCATGCTTGAGTGCTGGTGTATAAAGCAGTAAAAAGCGGCCCTTGGGCCGCTTTTATTATTTATGGTGTGGGTTTAGTCTTCGGGAATGGGGCTGGGCGTAAGTTCGCCCTTGCCATAGAATTTGACGCCGATTTGAATACGATCGCGCCCACGTGAGCGACGCCAGCGATTGGTGTCGCGCAATGAGTAAACACAACCACAATACTCTTGCTGGTAAAAGTTTTCGCGCTTGCTGATTTCCAGCATGCGTTGTGAGCCACCACCTTTGCGCCAGTTGTAGGTCCAGTACATCAGGTCTGGGTAGCGATCGGCGGCACGCTCTCCACAGTCGTTGATCTGATCCATGTCTTTCCAGCGAGAAATACCTAGTACGCTGGAAATAATGTCGTAACCGTGCTCGTGGGCATACAGGGCCATGCGTTCAAAGCGCATATCAAAGCATACGGTGCAGCGTTCACCACGCTCGGGCTCATTTTCCAGCCCCTTTACGCGTTCGAACCAGTTGTCCACATCGTAATCGGCGTCAATGAATTCAATATTATTTTTTTCGGCAAAGCGGATATTTTCCTGCTTGCGGATTTCGTACTCTCTGACGGGATGAATGTTCGGGTTGTAGAAGAAGATGGTGTATTCAATACCCGAGGCAGCCAAGGCTTCCATGACTTCGCCGGAACAGGGCGCGCAGCATGAGTGCAACAGCATTTTCTGGCGTTTTTCGGGCAGTGTGAGAGTCTGGCGTTGTACAGAGGTCTGGGACATAAGCGAGCGATAAAAGACAAAAGCTGCCGCCTGAGTCAGGAACGGAGCACAGTGTTAATCGAAATATAGGCTCTATTCTAAACGTCAAACACGGTATCCCAAAGTTGGAGTACAGATAGCAAGGGTATCGTGCTTTTTTTGCATCGTTATAGAGCTATGGAGCTTGGCTTGCTCACGGGGAGTGAACAGGCCAAGCTTTGCGCATGGGGAGGCGCTAAACTCGTTTTAATACTATGTCTATTGTGCTTCTATGCCGCCCTGTTGAGCGACTTTAGTCCATTTTTGTTTTTCCTTATTTAGGTAGTCTTGGAACTGGGCAGGAGTATCGAGTACTACCGTGGCTCCCTGATCAGCCAGTTGCTTGGCAATAGTTGGGTCTTGAGTTGCGGTTAGCAAACTAGTATTAATTTGTGCAACTACGTCCTCAGGCATGCCTTTTGGGCCAAACAGACCATACCAACTTAGGGATTCGACAGCATCGAAACCTGCCTCGGTAAAGGTTTTGGCGTCGGGAAATACACTCAGGCGATTTTTATCGGCAATTCCGATTACTTTGAGTTTGCCGGACTGCACATGAGGCAAGGAGGTGAGTACGCTTGTCACTCCCGAAGCCACATGACCGCCTATGATATCGACCATTAAAGGAGAGCCGCCACGATAGGGAATGGAACTGATTTTTGCACCGGTAGCTTGTCGTATCAGCTCGACGGTGAGTTGAGTTTGCCCTTCCGAGTAACCGATGGCTGTCGTGTCATCCTTGGCGAGCTTAAGAAAAGTATCCAAGTCCTTGAACTTGCCTTCCGCTGGTACAACCAGTACCAGCGGTGAGACTGCGAGACGAGTGATGGGGGTAAAGTCCTCGTCTGTATTGAAGGGCATACTCTTGGTGAGTACCGGGTTGATAATATGAGAGCCCACAACTAGCATAATTTTGTAGCCATCGGGACGCGAGCGAGCAATATCGTTAGAGCCGATGATGCCATTTGCGCCCGATTTATTTTCGACAATTACGTTTTGCCCCCAGATCTCCGACAGTTTGGCACCTATCAAGCGGGCAATAATGTCTGTGCCCCCTCCGGGGGCGTAAGGTACGACTAGCGTGACGGGTTTTTGCGGCCATACGTCTTTGGCCATGGCGCTTGTACTAGCACTGCTTGCCAAGAGGGCGGCAGCCATCAATTTAATAAAAAAAGATAATCGCATCTGAGTTTGTCTCCTTATTGGTATGGATGCTTAATTAACTGTGTTGGCGCGCTTAGGAGTTGTCCAGCTCCTGGTATTTGTTATCAAAGTCCCATACTTTTTGGAACCCAAGTAGCTCGGTGAAGTGTTGGAAGTCACTGAGCTCTGTGTAGCGTGTAGAGTCACCGTGCTCTTTCAGATGTTCAAAGGATTGTCTGAGTGCGTGGCCTGCTGCCAGAAAGCCTAGGCCGGGATGTATCGCCAGGGCGTAACCCATTTCTTGTAGTTCTTGGTAAGTGGGTTGTGGAGTACGGCCACCTTCCACAATATTGGCGATCAGGGGCACGTCAAAGGTCTGGCCTATGATGGCGAGTTCCTCTTTGCTTTCTGGCGATTCTACAAACAGGACATCGGCCCCCGCTTTCAGGTATTGCTCGGCACGGCGTAAGGCTTCATCCAGTCCATGCTCAGTGCGGGCGTCCGTGCGCGCAATGATGAGAAAGTCCTTATCCAGTGAGTCGCGGGTGTCGGCGGCAACTTTGACTTTACTAACCATCTCCTGTGTGGGGATGACTTTACGTCCTTTTGTGTGCCCGCATTTTTTTGGGAAGGTTTGGTCCTCTAGCTGAATCCCCGCTGCTCCGGCTTTGATATACCCACTGACTGAGTGCGCAACGTTGAGTAGACCACCGTAGCCGGTGTCGCCGTCGCAGATGATGGGTAAAGACGTGGCTGAGCAAAAGGCGCTGACGCGGTTGAGCATGTCGGTGTAGGTAGCCAAGCCTGCGTCGGGTAAGCCCAGATACGAGGCGACCGTACCGTAGCCAGTCATGTACAAGCACTCAAAGCCAGTTTGTTCGGCTGTTTTGAGTGAGATTAAATCAAAAATACCGGGGGCAACGAGGAGTTGTCCACTGTTAAGGCGAGTCCGTAACAGTTTTTTTGACATGATGGATGTCCTTCAAAGTTATGTAAGAGGGGGGGAGGTATGACTTTCCAGTCGTTGTAGAGCGGCATGGCGTGCCGCCAAAATATGTGCGCGCATGACAGCGTCGGCCCACTCAGGGTCACGCGCCTGAATGGCTTGCACGATTTCAAAGTGATGAGCGATGCTGCGCTGCGCCTCTTCGGTGGAAAAGGCGCGAAACGTCCAGGAGACTAGCGGCAGTTCGACCAAACTATTCAGTATGTTGGCCAGGCGCGGATTATCGGCCGCACTGAGCAACATAGTGTGAAAATTGTTATTGGCTTGGACGCGCAGGCTAACCGCTTCGTCACTTTGATCAAAAGTGTAGGTGCGCACATCCACTGCATAGCCGTACAAGCGCTCAATGTGCTCTTCGTCCAGTCGCAGGGCAGCGCATCGGGTAGCGTAAGGCTCGAGCTGCAAACGTATCGCAAAAATGTCCTGCACATCTTTGAGGCTCCAAGTGGTGACGCGTACGCCCTGGTTGGGTATGTGCTCTACCCAGCCTTCGGAAGCCAGTCGGTTAAATGCCTCGCGTAGTGGTGTTCTGCTAACGCCAAACTCTTTAGCAAGCGCCATCTCCCGCAGGTGCTCACCGGGTGCGAACTCATTATTTAAAATGGCTTGTTTGATGCTTTGGTAAGCGATATCAGTGGAAGAGATCATGGTGTTATTCCAGTTGTTGTATGCAATTTATGTGAAATTTAGGTTTAAATCAAGGTTTAAGTAGGTTTTTTCCCATCTTTGTATGCAAAGTGATTTGTAAAGTGACTTGCCTATAAGCGAAGTAGGGCTGAGCGGCACTTATAAAAGAGGCTGTTTGGTATGGACGTGTGAATGCCTGCGTCAGTGCGCCGGAGGGTGGGCTATGCTTTTTTGGAAAAGGGTAGCGGCAGGCGCAGAGTAAGCCTGTCACTACCTCATTGTTCAGTCACGTCATGTGCTGGGTGTAAATACCCTATCCCAAAGTTTTTGGACGGATACGCGTTCGCTCATCAGTCGCTTGGGATCAATGCGTGCTTTTTCTGCGCCTTCTAGGCGCAAAGCATGCTGTTCACGTCGAAATAGTCGATAAGCCTGGACGGTTTCATGTGCGAGGTCTGTAGGAATAAGCTGTGCCTGCGCGGCAATGCCTAATAAGGCGATATTGCCTAAATTACCCAGTAAAGAGGGGTGCTCGCGGCTGTAGTTTAAGACCAGGTACTGAGTGATGAACTCAACATCGACCATACCGCCTTTGTCGTGCTTAATATCGAATAAGTCACTGCGATTGGGGTGCCCTTGTGTGATTTTTGCACGCATGGAGCAAATGTCATCGCGTAATTGCTGACTATCACGGGGCAGTAATAAAATCTTTGCACGCAGGCTTTCAAAACGCTGGCGCATGTATTCAGGGCCACATACGACGCGCGCACGGCTGATGGCCTGATGCTCCCAAGCCCATGCTTTGTTGGTCTGATAGTGCTCAAAAGCATCGATACTTACTGCTAGTAGGCCAGCATCTCCATCGGGGCGTAAACGTAAGTCAATCTCGTACAGACGACCAGAAGACGTTAGCGTGGATAGCCAACTGGTCATGCGTCGAGCCAGCTTTATATAGCGTTCGGCATGATGTTGCTCAGGGTCATCGTATAAAAAGACCAGATCCAGATCAGAAGCATAGCCGATCTCTTTACCGCCTAATTTACCGTAGGCGAGCACGGCAAAGTTGGGGACAGCTAAGGTTTCGATTTCGTCGCGAGCCAGTGTCAAGGGCCAAGTGCGATACAGTGTTTCGTTCAAGAGCATATCAGCCAAAGCGGATAACTGATCGGCCAGGGTTTCTACGGTAAGTTTGCCTTCCAGGTCTTGAGCCAGTAATTGAAAAGTGACCTGGTGTTGCAGGTCACGCATCCAGTTCATTTGCTGTTCTACGTCTGGTTTGCCATTGGGAAGCACGCAGGCATCTAGCTCTTGACGCATCTGTTCAGCCAGCCCGTCAAAATCGGGGTCTTCCATCAAGGCGTGCCATTCGATCAGACTGTCCAGCAATATGGGATATTGGCACAGGTATTGAGCCGCCCAGGAGCTGGCCGAAACGATGCGTGTCACTCGTGCCAAGGTTTCAGGAAACTCGGCCATAAGCGCCAGATACGCACTACGTTGAGCGACGCTGTCGACGAGGTTTAACAAGCGACGGGCAGTATTGATGGGCTCTGGGCTTTGGCAGGCCTGTTCACGCAATAAAGGCAGTAGGCGTTTTAAGCGCTCATGACTTGTGCTGGGCAGACTACGTATTTTGTGGGTTTGCAGCAAGCCTTGAATCAATTCGTCCAGCTGCTGTGCTAAGTCCGGATCAATAGGTTGGGCCTCAGGTGTGGGCTGGCTAGGGGGGGCGCTGGTTTCTTCGCCCATGCCTGCGAGTCTGAAGGCGTCTTTGAAGATTTCAGCGACACGAGCGCGATGCTCGCTTAACTGTTGTTCAAATTGTGTCGGCTCCATCCCCATGCTATGGGCCAGCTTTACGCGTAGGGCAGGGTCTTGCGGGAGCATGTGGGTTTGTTCGTCTTCGCGGTATTGCAGCCTGTGCTCTAGCTGACGTAAAAAGTAATACGCTTGACGCAGATCATTACATACTTGGCTGTCCAGCACACCTGCGTTTTCCTGGCGCTGTAATGCCACCAGCAGGTTTTCCGCTTGCAAGGAAGGTTGACGGCCACCCCGTATCAATTGGTTGAGCTGAACGACAAACTCGATTTCGCGTATACCGCCATCACCCAGTTTGATGTTTGCCCGTGCCTCGGTACCGTTACGGTGCAAGGCTTTGCGCTGCCAATCCTGACGTATTCGTTCGCGTAGCTCGCGCAGCGCTGCCAAGGCGTCAAAATCAAAGTATTTCCGGTAGACAAATGGGGTGCGCAAGGATTCGAAGTACTGCAAAACACGGGTGTTATCGCTATTGTCATACGCCTTGATCGGTATGGGACGTGCTTTGATCCAGGCGTAGCGCTCCCATTCACGACCTTGTTTTAGCAAATATTTTTCCAGTGCCGTCATGCTCCAGGCTAAAGGGCCGGATTCGCCATCCGGCCTTAAGCGTAAATCGGTACGAAAAACTTGTCCGTAGGCGTTCAGTTCAGACAGCACAGGCATCATGCGCTGGGTGAGTCGTCCGTAAAATTCATGATAGCTAATGGGGCGTCGGCCTGTGGTTTCACCATCGTGTTCGTAGAGCATGATCAGATCAATGTCTGATGATACGTTCAACTCCCTACCACCCAGTTTTCCCATGCCCAGGATCAGCATTTCTTGGGCTTGATCAGTGCCGGGCGTAGTGGGCTGACCATGTATAGCGGCCAGTTGCTCGCTGGTGTCTTGGTAAGCGTATTGCAATGCAAGGTCTGCCAGACTGGACATGGCTAGAGTAACTTCTTCTAACGAGGCAGAACCAGCTAAATCGCGACACATCAAACAATAAAATACTCGACTGCGTAATTCGCGTAGTATTTGGCTTAGCGCTGGTTTGTGACCCTCTGCGTGCTGGGCTTGGAGCTCATGTAACCACTGTTCAATACGTGTAGCAGTGACGGCCTGCCCGCTGGCGTGGCCTAACCACTGAGCAAACTGGGGATGGCCTTGTACTTTCCGTTGCAAGGAACCTGACCATTGCAGAGCGGGCTTCAATATAATGGCAGAGGACATAGTGATAGGCGTGAACGTTAAAATGTGGGTGCAAATGACTACTTGTGCTGAGCAAATCACCTTACACGAAAAAACGGTGCGAGTGGAAGCAATGGGCGACACAAGTTGGGTGGGTGTAGGTACGAGCATATGAGTGTATGGCGGGTATTGCGTTACGCACTGTTATTGCTTGTGCTGGCTGTGGCGGCAGTGGTGCTGTCTTTGCGGTACTACTTTTTGCCGCGCATAGATGATTTCCGGTCGCAAATACTGACTCACCTAGAGCAGCAGCTTGATCTACGGCTGGATCTGGATTACATAGCGGCTGACTGGAAAGGCTTAAATCCTAGTCTGGAGCTCTCCGGGCTACTGGTTCGTGATGCTAGCCGACAGCATGTGCTGTTACGTCTGCCTACATTAAGCGCCAAACTAAGCTGGCGTAGCCTGCTGCGCGGCCAGCCTGTATTTCGCTATGTGCACACAGAAGGCTTGCAATTGGATGTCCGGCGTGACGAGCTGGGGCAATGGTGGATAGTAAATCAGGCTTTGGAAGGCGATTCAAACGCGGATTCTACGGGTGTTGAGCCATTTTTGATGTGGCTGGGGCAGCAGCGCCATATTCGTATAGCAAATAGTCAACTTCGTTGGCTTGATGAAACTACGCAGGCTGCGCCGCTGGTCTTGCAGCAGGTGCACCTTGAGATTCTGAATCGTGGCAATCGACATCAGGTGCAGTTCAATGCCTTACCGCCTCCAGATCTAGGCCAGGCTATGGCGCTGCAGTTAACCGCGCGCTCGGCAGGCCATGCAGGATCTGCGCCCTTATTGGATTTACGTAATTTGCAGGGTCGCTTGCATCTGGACCTTAGCAATATCGATCTGATGGCGCTTGAGCAGTGGCTAGAGTTACCTACTGCCTTACGCTCAGCCCGTGCACACGGGCAAGCCAGCCTTGAGTTTTCTCAGGGGCGTTGGGGTGAGTTGCGCACCGAGGTCTTGCTCAATGACGTGCGCTGGCACGATGAGCAGCGCGATGGTGTGCTGGTAGAGCGTTTGCGAGTCTACACCGAGGCAGCATGGGACGATTATTTAGGGTTACTGGAACCCGCGCTTCATGAGTCTAGCCAGGTTCAGGTGCGGCTACAGGCTCATAATGTATATGGACGACTGGCTTGGTTTTTTCAGGATGAGCTCAGTCTGCAAGATTTGGCTTGGGAGGGAGAGCTAAGCCATAGTACGAATACGGGCTGGCAGGTGCTGGCACGACGCTTACGCTTGAAAAATGCGGATCTGGAGGCAGATTTACAAGGACATTGGCAGCAGCAGGAAAGCGGCACGGCAGGTTATATGCTGCTAAGTGGGCAAGTTCCTGATCTAAGCCTGGTCAATCTGGTGAACTACTTGCCCCGTACTTTATCAGCCGATGCGCTCGATTGGATGCGTAGCAGCTTACTGGCAGGGCGAGTGCGTGATGCCCAGCTACATCTAGAGGGGGCCTTGGATGACTTTCCGTTTGGAGAGCGCCCCGAGCAAGGGCAATTTACCTTGGCTGGAGATTTCGATCAGGTGCTGATGGATTATCTACCCGCGAGTAAAACTGAAAAAGGCTGGCCACGTCTTGAGTTACCCACGGGCAAGGTCAGTTTGCAGAATGCGCAGTTAAGTGTGCGAGCTGAGCGTGGGCTGATGCCAATACGCGGAGCGCAGAGTATTGTCTTAACAGACTTACAGGCTGATATTGCTAATTTGGAGCGGCAGTCTGTGCTTGAACTCAGTGGGCAAAGTCAGGCGCCTGCTAGCAGTTATTTGGGCTTGATGCCCCAAACGCCTTTGGGGGGGCTATTAGGAAATGTGTTTGATCAAGCGCAGGGGCAAGGCAATTGGACGGTACCCTTAAGCTTGAGCGTGCCCTTACTGAACAGCCTAGATACGCAAGTTAAGGGCTCTATACAGTTCTCGGGAGCAGAGCTGAGGCTAATGCCAGAGGCGCCGTGGTTACGTGGCTTACAGGGAGAGCTGCACTTTACAGAACGTGGTGTTACTGCACAGCGCTTACAAGGCAATATGCTAGGAGGGCCAGTTAGCATACGTGGGCGTATGGAGCCTGGAGCTGAGGGCTTGCGTTTGCAGGGCAGCCTATCGGCGCCGCGTTTGGGTGCGTATGTGGATAGCCAGGCATTGCGTCGCTTGCAGGGTGAGCTGAGTTATGTAAGTGTCCTGAGACTGGACAAGCAGGCGCATTTTGGAATGGATATTTCGTCCACTCTAGTGGGGCTAGAGGCAAGTTTTCCGGCACCCATGAGTAAATCAGCGGCTACGCCCATGCCCTTACAGGCGAGCTGGTATGCGGATGCGGATGGTGCACACTCGTGGCTGGACATTCGTCTTGATACAGAGCCGGTTACAGAGGTGCGTTTACAGCGGCGCAGTGGCCAAGACACAGGCCCATTTTTTCGTGCCGTTTCTGTGCTGGCAGGTCAGCAAGGTGCTTTCCCTGAGTCAGGCATAGTCGTAGATGGTCAATATAAACGTTTGGATTTGGATGCCTGGAACCGGGTGCTGGATGAGTTTTCTGTGCCCTGGGAAGCTTCAGAGGCCAGTCAGCATGCAGAGCAAACATCTAGGCCCGTGTTGCCAGCCATGCAGCGCAGTCGCGTGCAAGTGCAGCGTGGCCGATTGCTAGGTATGGGGCTGGATCAACTCACCTTTACCAGCCAAGAGTCGGTAGACGGTACATTCAGGGTGGACATTAGTTCAGCCCAGACGGCTGGAACAATACGTGGAAAAACAGAGCGACGTAAGCCGGTAGGACGTTGGGATATTCACTTTAATCGGCTTAGTTTGGGGCGTAAGGAGGTGGAGCTAAACCCTCAAGACAGGCTTGAGCGCGAACGTTTTTTAGATATCAGCGAAGATATCATTTTGCCGGATATCGATGTGAGGGTGGATCGCTTGACGCTTTATGAGCGTGAAGTGGGAGCCTTGAAGATGGTGGGTAAGGCGCTTAATCAAGGCCGGCAGTGGGAGCTGGAGCAATTGCAACTGTCTGGGCAAGGACTGCAGTTAGAAGGTAAAGGGTATTGGCAGTTGCGTGGCCCTCAGCGCGGCTTGCATCTGGAGACCGAGGCTCAGATTCAGGATTTGGGCGCATACCTGGAGCAGTTAGGGGCGAAAGATGTATTAAGTGGCGGTCGTGGGCAGGCCGATATGAATGTGTTCTGGCATGACTTCCCCTGGAGCATGGAGCGTAGCGCCTTGGGTGGCAAGCTGAGCATGAATCTGCAAAAAGGTCGCTTTAGTCAAGTAGGATCGCGTTCTGCAAGATTGCTTGAACTGTTGAGCTTGCAGTCCTTATCGCGAATAATGAGCTTTAACTTTAATCCAGCAGGCCTATTCGAGGACGGCTTTCCCTTTGATGAGTGGAAAGGTAGCCTGGACTTGCAAGAAGGCGTGCTGAGTGCTCGTGATTACAAGGTGGCGGGGCCAGTTGGGCTGATTGAGCTGGAGGGATATATGCAGGTGCAAGATGAAACCTTGCACGCCACAGCAAGCGTGTACCCGCGTGTAGACGTGAGTGGGGCAGCGGTGGCGGCAGGAGTCATGGTGAATCCTTTCCTAGGGCTTGGCACATTTTTAGCGCAGTGGCTGCTGCGTGAGCCATTGTCTCAAGGCATGGCCGTGCGTTACCGCATCAGTGGCTCTTTAGATGAGCCGCATATTCTCGAGCTTGATTCTCCCAAGTCTAGCAAGCGCGAGCAGGCCACACCACTCCATACCCCGTATTGACGGTCCACTGTTGTGGCTAGACAGGCAGCACTTGGCGCTGTCATACGCGGAAGGTAGACTCAAGACAAGGTCTGCAATGCTTGTGGATGTTTTGTTACGGAGTCTGACGATGCGTATGCTGGAAGGAAAAAAAGGTTTAATTCTGGGTATAGCTAATGAACACAGCATAGCTTGGGCCTGTGCTCAGGCTATGCATCAGGCTGGAGCCCAATTAGGTGCTACGTGGCAAACCGACAAATCGCGTTCTTATGTCGAGCCTTTACTTGATTCTTTGCCTATGCAGATCAAGCAGGCTTTAGATGTGTCCGATGATGCTCAGTGGCAGTCCTTGTTCGAGACAGTGGCTGAGCGTTGGGGACAACTGGATTTTCTTATTCACTCTATCGCGTTTGCACCTCAAAAAGATCTTCATGGTCGCGTGCTGGACTGCTCGCGTGAGGGCTTTTCGCAAGCGATGGATATCTCGTGTCATTCCTTTATTCGGGCAGCTCAGTGGGCCGCACCCCTAATGAAGCAAGGGGGGAGCTTAATGGCCATGTCGTATCTAGGCAGTGAGCGAGTTGTACCCAACTATGGCTTGATGGGGCCTGTAAAGGCCGCTTTGGAAGCCACAGTGCGGTATTTGGCGGCCGAACTGGGTCCTGCAGGCATACGTGTTAATTCAGTGTCTCCGGGGGCTATTGCCACCCGTGCTGCATCGGGTTTGCAAGATTTTGATGCCCTCGTGCAAGACTATGCGCAACGTGCTCCTATACCTGGTGTGCTCAGCAGTCAGGATATCGCCCCATTATGTGTTTTTTTGGCCAGCGACGGGGCACGTGCTATGAGTGGCACTACACTGTATGTAGACGGTGGCTACCATATACTCAGTTAATAACTAGATGCTTCTTTCACTCCGATCCTCTCAGCGTGACAGAAAAAAGTGTGGGTATATGCCCGAATGACTATCGTTTGGTGTTGTGTAAGCGTCTGTCTCCTAGGCAACATTACACACAGGACATGCGTGATCAGGCATGCGTCAAGCACTGCTTGCGCGTTGCAGCCTAGGGAGGCGAGCGGGATTATGTGCGCTTGTCCGTATAAGGAGATGCTTAAAAAACGCCATGCATGACGAATCGGATAGGGAAAGGTAACTTGACCCTATAAGGGGGCTAACGAAAAATCTAGGCCTGAGCTTGGCCCTTTAGGCCAGAGCTGTATTCGTTAATCAACTAGGAGACAACTGCATGCGTAGAGTCGACTACCGAGATGTAATCGGTGGCGGGTTAGTCACGCTTGCCGGGGGAGCAGCGATGTATCATTCCATGACTACATTTTCTCTAGGCACGGCTGACCGGATGGGGCCAGGGTATTTTCCAGCATTGGTGGGAGGTCTTTTGATGCTGTGTGGCATCTTGATACTCATTCCTGCCTTTATGCGAGCGGGCCCTATGCCCGTTTTTGAGTTTAGGCCTTTGTTTTGGATTAGTGTCTCCGTTTTGGCATTTGCCTTACTGGTTCTGCCCTTCGGTCTGGCGCCCGCCATCTTGATACAAACCGTTTTGTCAGGACTTTCTGACTGTAAATTATCCTTAAAGCGCTCACTGCTGTTGGGCGTAGCGCTCTCTGTTGGTGCAGTCCTGATCTTTAAAGTGGGGCTGGGTGTCATCCTGCCAATTTTTGCCTGGCCATGGTAGGAGCAGAGGAAAATGGAATTATTTAACAATATGGCCTTGGGCCTGACGACTGCGCTGGCCTGGAATAATCTGCTGTGGTGCATCATAGGTGTCAGTTTAGGTACCTTGATCGGTGTTATTCCTGGGGTGGGAACATTGGCTACGATGTCGCTGCTGTTTCCCATTACGTATGTGCTCGAGCCTACGGCTGCCGTTATTATGTTGGCGGGCATTTGGTATGGCAGTACATATGGGGGGTCTACCGCGTCAATTTTGCTGAATTTGCCCGGTACACCGGCCAATGCCGTCACGTGTTTGGATGGCTTTCCCATGGCGCAGCAGGGGCGCGCAGGGGTTGCTTTGCTGATGACTACGGTAGCCTCGTTTGTGGGGGCGAGTGTTGGCATTATTCTGATGATGCTGTTCGCGCCTATGGTGACTCAGCTAGCTTTTCAGTTTGGCCCTGCTGAGTATTTTTCTATCATGGTATTGGGGCTGGTGTCAGCATCCGTAGTCTCGTCTGGATCGGCGATTAAAGGCATTGCCATGGTGGTAGGCGGAGTCATGCTGGGCTTAGTGGGCACGGACGTGAACTCGGGTGTTGCGCGCTTTGATTTTGGGTTTCCAGAGCTACAGGACGGTGTGCAGATTGTTGCATTAGCCATGGGCTTGTTTGGTGTCACCGAAATTGTCGCCAGTATTAATCACATTAAAGCGAGTGGCAAGATCGATGTGTCGATGAAGTCCATGCTGCCCACGCGCGACGAGATGAGGCGCTCCTGGGGACCTATGGCCAGAGGGTCAGGCCTGGGCTCGTTCTTTGGCATTTTGCCAGGGGTGGGGCCTACGGTGGCAGCCTTTATGTCTTATGCGCTGGAAAAACGCGGCTCTAAGCATCCGGAGCGATTTGGTCATGGTGCTATCGAAGGCATCATGGGACCGGAGACGGCGAATAGTGCTACCGATATGGCATCGTTTATTCCGACTATGACATTGGGCATACCCGGTAGCGTAACGATGGCCTTGATTATTGGGGCTCTGATGATTCATGGCCTTCAGCCTGGTCCAACAATGTTGGCAGAGCAGCCCGAGATATTTTGGGGCTTGGTGATGAGCTTCTGGATTGGAAATATCGCCTTGGTAGTGCTGAATGTGCCCATGATTGGTTTATGGGTGCGAGTATTGACGATTCCCTATCCAGTTTTGTATCCGGCCATCATTATGTTTATTTGCATTGGCACGTATGCGGTAAACAATAGCGTTTTCGATGTGTATGCGGTGTTATTATTTGGCGTGGCTGGCTATATCTTAAGGGTTCTGGATTTTGAGCCGGCTCCTTTGTTGCTTGGCTATGTTTTAGGGCCTATGCTGGAGGAGTATTTCCGACGTGCCATGCTGTTATCGCGAGGTAGCCTGGAGACATTTATTGACCGCCCAATTAGCATGTGGGTACTCATACTGACAGCCAGCTTGTTACTCTGGAGTATGTGGAGTAGTTTTCGACGGCGCTCGAATATACCCAAGGTTCAAGCCGCTTGACAATGTGAGCACAGAGTATAAAAAAGACCGCCTAGGCGGTCTTTTTCTTGGCTGATTAGTGCACAGTGTTTAATAAACACCTTGATGTTGCATGGCCGTAGCCACTTTAACAAACCCGGCGATATTAGCGCCATGCATATAGTTGATGTAGTCACCATCTTCACCATAGTTCACGCAGTTTTCGTGGATGTCGCACATGATGGCATGTAGCTTTTGGTCTACTTGATCACGTGTCCAAGCCAGACGCTGACTACCTTGGCTCATTTCTAGACCGGATACCGCGACGCCACCTGCATTGCTGGCCTTACCTGGAGCGTAGAGAACGCGTGCTTGTGTAAAGGCATGTATCGCATCCAGAGTGCTAGGCATGTTTGCACCTTCCGCCACGCAAAGTACCCCATTACCAATCAGAGTGGCAGCGTCCTGACCGTCTAACTCGTTCTGGGTAGCGCAGGGTAAGGCCACGTCTACGGGTACGTGCCAAGGCCGTTTACCGGCGTCGTATTGCAAGCCCAATTTTTCAGCGTAGTCTTTGACTCGGCTACGATCTTGATTTTTGATGTGCATCAAGATAGCGAGTTTTTCATGGTTAAAGCCATCCGGATCGATAACAGTGCCATGCGAGTCGGAAATGGTGAGTACTTTTGCGCCCAAGTGCAGGCATTTTTCGATCGCATACTGAGCGACGTTGCCGGAGCCGGAGACAGATACCTTCAGGCCGCTCATGGATAAGCCACGGCGCTTGAGCATTTCCTCAGCAAAGTAGACAGTGCCATAACCTGTTGCTTCAGGTCGTATCAGGCTGCCACCATAGCTTAGGTCTTTGCCTGTAAACACACAGCCGGCCTGATTAGATAGCTTTTTCATCATGCCAGCCATAAAGCCAACTTCTCGAGCCCCTACGCCTATATCGCCAGCAGGCACATCTGTGTCAGGGCCCAGGTGACGATAGAGTTCTAGCATCAGTGCCTGACAAAAACGCATGACTTCACCATCAGACTTCGCTTTTGGGTCAAAGTCTGAGCCACCTTTAGCGCCGCCCATGGGCAAGGTGGTGAGGGCATTTTTGAAGGTCTGCTCGAAAGCGAGAAATTTAAGGATGGACAGATTAACAGAAGGGTGAAAACGCATCCCGCCTTTGAAGGGGCCAATAGCATTGCTGTGCTGTATACGAAAGCCACGGTTCACTTGAGTTTTACCTTGGTCATCGACCCAGGAAATTCGGAACTGTATAGCGCGTTCGGGTTCGACCAGACGCTCTAGTAAAGCGTGATTGGCATATTCAGGATGTTTTTCGATAAACGGCCAAAGGCTCGTCATTACTTCGCGTACAGCTTGCATAAACTCAGGCTGATGCGGATCACGGGCTTGGACTTTACCGAGGAATTGTTCTAATGAAAGTAGTTTCATTGTATTGCTCTGTCAGTGAAGACTGAGGAGGCGAACCAGGTCTCAGTAGTTTAAAACTCATGCCTTATGCAAGGCATGTAAGGTTTTACGGGCATCCAAGATAAGTAAGCCTCCCCTAGGGGAGGCTTACGAATGTCCGATTTACTTTTTCATCATTTCAAAGAACTCTGAGTTGGTCTTTGTTGCCCGGATTTTGTCCAGTATAAATTCCATTGCTTCAGTTTCATCCATGCCATGGACAAACTTGCGCAATACCCAGATCTTTTGTAGAAGATCTGGCTTGATCAGGAGCTCTTCTCTGCGGGTACCTGATTTGTTCAGGTTGATGGCTGGGTAAATTCGTTTCTCGGCAAGGCGACGCTCTAAGTGAATCTCAGAGTTACCTGTACCTTTAAATTCTTCATAGATCACTTCGTCCATACGGCTGCCAGTTTCGATTAGGGCTGTACCGATAATAGTGAGTGATCCGCCTTCTTCCAGGTTGCGAGCAGCACCAAAGAAGCGTTTGGGGCGTTGTAGGGCATTAGCATCTACACCACCGGTTAATACTTTGCCCGAGGCCGGTACCACTGTGTTGTATGCACGGGCCAGACGTGTGATGGAGTCGAGCAGAATAACCACGTCTTTTTTCAGCTCAACCAAGCGCTTGGCTTTTTCTATGACCATTTCAGCCACTTGTACGTGCCGTGTTGCTGGCTCATCAAAGGTGGAAGCTACCACTTCGCCGCGCACGGTGCGCTGCATTTCAGTGACCTCTTCTGGGCGCTCGTCAACGAGCAGAACAATCAGCGTTGCATCCGGGTTGTTGGCGGTGATGGCATGTGCAATATGCTGCATCATCACTGTTTTACCGGATTTGGGGCTTGCCACGATCAGGCCGCGCTGTCCCTTACCGATAGGCGAAAAAATATCCAAGATACGGCCGGTGATGTTTTCTTCGCTTTTTATATCGCGTTCCAACAGCATGGGCTGATCGGGATGCAAGGGAGTGAGGTTTTCAAACATGATGCGATGTTTGATCGCCTCGGGTTGCATACCGTTGACTTTATCGACTTTAACCAGAGCAAAGTAGCGCTCACCGTCTTTGGGAGTACGTACTTCACCTTCAATGGAGTCGCCTGTGTGCAGATTAAAACGACGGATCTGGGAGGGCGAAATGTAGATATCGTCTGTGCTGGCCAGATACGAGGTTTCTGGCGAACGCAGAAAACCAAAGCCATCGGGCAAAACCTCGAGCACACCGTCGCCGAAAATCTGCTCGCCTTTTTTGGCGTGCTTTTTCATGATGGCAAACATGAGTTCTTGCTTACGCAAGCGGTGTGCATTGTCGATTTCCAGAGTGGCAGCCATTTCTAGCAGCTGCGAGACGTGCTGAGCTTTTAATTCGTTGAGGTGCATGAGAGGGGAAAGGTATTAGCCAGCAAATGGCGGGTCAGGGATGACCCGCGCGATTAGCGATTAATCAGAAAAGGTTACAGGGCATTGTCGAGAAATGCGCTTAGCTGTGATTTAGACATGGCGCCTACTTTGGTTTCTGTAACTTTGCCGTCTTTGAACAGCATAAGAGTAGGGATACCGCGCACACCGAATTTGGCCGAAGCCTCGGGATTATCATCGACGTTGACTTTAGCTATGATAACACGGCCTTGGTACTGTTCGGCAGCTTCATCAAGCAAAGGCGCAATCATTTTGCACGGACCACACCAAGGGGCCCAGTAATCGACCAGCACAGGCAGATCGGCTTTGAGGACATCGTTCTCGAAAGAACTGTCAGTAACGTGTTTAATGGAATTGCTCATGGCAGTAGACTAAAGGTTAATAAATCTATACAAAAACTATACGTGGGGTGCGGCCCGAGCACAATGTTCTATGGTCTTTATGATTGGTCGTGTTGCCAATTTTTGACAGGATACCATTGTTACAGGGTGATGTGGAGTGCTATGCAGGACTTTAGTGCACCATAAACCGTTTCCACCTTTGCTTGGCTAATCGTAGAATAGCCGTTTCTGAACGCTGTCTTAATGGGATTACTTTGTCTACTTCACGCTACGACGAATCATCTATACGAGTCCTAAAGGGTCTGGAGCCTGTCCGCCAGCGCCCTGGCATGTACACCCGTACCGATAATCCTTTGCATATTGTGCAAGAGGTCATTGACAACGCTGCTGACGAGGCGCTGGCTGGTTTTGCGCGTACCTTGACTGTGACTGTGCTGGCCGATGGTGGCATAGAGGTCGAGGACGATGGTCGCGGCATTCCAGTGGGCATACACCCTGAGGAACATGCCCCGGTGGTCGAGCTAGTGTTCAGTCGCTTGCATGCAGGGGGCAAATTCGACAAGGCCGATGGAGGCGCGTATGCGTTTTCTGGGGGCTTGCACGGGGTGGGGGTATCTGTCACCAATGCATTGTCTACCCGTCTGGAGGTCACCATCTGGCGTGATGCTCAGGCACATGATATTGCCTTTGAAGGCGGTGAGCTGGTTCAGCCCTTAGCGGTTACCGGGTCGGTGGGCAAGCGCCGCACAGGTACGCGTGTGCGTGTGTGGCCAGATGCCAAATACTTTGATTCGGCACAAATACCCATGGCCCAGTTGGCTCAGGTGCTGCGTAGCAAGGCTGTGCTGCTGAGCGGCGTCACGGTGGTGTTGATCAATCGCAAAACCGGGCAGGAGCAAACCTGGCGCTATGAAGATGGCCTGCGTGGTTATCTTGAGCAGGAGTTGGAGGGCGCTGAGTTATTTATTCCGCTGTTTGAAGGGCAGCAGTATGCGCAAGCCGATGACGATAACTACTCGCCCGGTGAGGGGGCGCATTGGGTTGTGGCCTGGACGCTTGAGGGCAGTGTTGTGCGCGAGTCATATGTAAACCTGATTCCCACCAGTGCGGGCGGTACCCATGAAGCGGGCTTGCGCGATGGCTTGTTTACGGCGGTGCGTAACTTTGCCGAGTTGCACAGCCTCATTCCCAAGGGCGTTAAAATCTTGCCTGAGGATGTTTTTGCGCGGGCAAGTTTTGTATTGTCGGCCAAGGTCTTGGATCCACAGTTTCAGGGGCAGATCAAAGAGCGTTTGAATAGCCGTGATGCTGTGCGTCTAGTAAGCGCTTATTCGCGCAACGCTCTGGAACTTTACCTGCATGCAAACGTTGAGCAGGGCAAGAAGTTGGCTGAGATTGCCATTCGTCAGGCTCAAGCACGTGCGCGGTCGGCACAGCGCGTAGAAAAACGAAAAAGCTCGGGCGTGGCGGTGTTGCCAGGCAAGCTCACCGACTGTGAATCCCACGATATAAATCGTACCGAACTGTTTTTGGTCGAAGGCGATTCGGCGGGTGGTTCCGCTAAAATGGGCCGCGACAAAGAATTCCAGGCGATCCTGCCCTTGCGCGGCAAGGTTTTAAACTCTTGGGAAGTTGATCGTGATCGCCTGTTTGCCAATCAGGAAATTCATGATATTTCGGTCGCTATAGGCGTGGACCCTCATGCCGCAGATAGTAATCCGGATTTAAGCGGCCTACGTTATGGGCGTATTTGTATTTTGTCAGATGCTGACGTAGACGGATCACATATTCAGGTGTTATTGCTGACTTTGTTTTTCCGTCATTTTCCTAAGCTTATTGAAGCCGGACATATTTACGTGGCTCGCCCGCCATTGTTCCGGGTCGATATCCCGGCGGCAGGCAAGCGCGTGGCTCGTAAGCTGTATTGTCTGGATCAGGGTGAGTTAGATGCTGTGCTGGAGCGCGTGTCGGCTGAGTCCATACGTATGGAATCAGTAAGTATCAGCCGCTTTAAAGGCTTGGGTGAAATGAGCGCCGAGCAACTTTGGGACACCACCATGAACCCGGACACGCGACGCTTATTACCCGTTTCCTGGGGGGCGCAGGGTATGGGTCCCACGGTGGATATGTTCACCATGCTGATGGGTAAAGGCGAAGCAGCACAGCGACGTAGCTGGCTGGAAGAAAAAGGTAATCTGGCTGATGTGGACGTCTAGGAAAAGCGAGCAACTTAAATGACTATAGATAGTATGGACGGTAATTTATTTGATGCGCAGGGCGATGACGCGCTGACACTGGCGAGCTATGCAGAGCAGGCTTATCTTGATTACGCCGTATCAGTGGTGCGTGGCCGGGCCTTGCCTGACCTGACCGATGGGCAAAAGCCGGTGCAGCGCCGTATTCTTTATGCCATGCAAGCAATGGGCTTGGGGCCTAGCGCCAAGCCAGTTAAGTCTGCTCGGGTGGTGGGGGATGTGCTGGGTAAATATCATCCTCACGGTGACCAAGCTGCATACGATGCCATGGTGCGTATGGCGCAAGACTTCGTGTTGCGCTATCCCTTAGTAGATGGTCAGGGTAATTTTGGCTCGCGCGATGGTGATAATGCGGCGGCCATGAGGTATACGGAAGCGCGCTTAACGCCTTTCTCGCGTTTGCTGCTTGATGAGCTGGATGAAGGTACGGTTGATTTCATCCCTAATTACGATGGTAGCCAGAAAGAGCCGGTCACTCTTCCCGCGCGCTTGCCTATTATGTTGCTCAATGGCGCATCGGGTATTGCCGTGGGGATGGCGACTGAGATTCCCTCGCATAATCTGAATGAAGTGGCCAAAGCGTGTGTTGCCTTGTTGCGCGATCCTAAGCTGTCTGACGAGGAGCTGTATCAGTTAATACCAGGGCCAGATTTTGCGGGAGGCGGGCAGATTATTTCCACGCCGGACGAAATTGCGCAAATTTATGCTCAGGGACGAGGATCGATTAAAGCGCGCGCACGTTGGACCTTCGAGGAAATGGCACGTGGGCAGTGGCAATTGGTGATCCATGAATTACCTCCCGGCACCTCTTCGCAGAAAATTCTGGAGGAGATCGAAGAGCGCACCAATCCTAAGATTAAGGGCGGCAAGAAAACCCTGTCTGCCGAGCAGCAGCAAACCAAGGCCTTAATGTTAAGTTTGCTGGATGCCGTGCGCGATGAGTCAGGTAAACAAGCGCCGGTACGTTTGGTGTTTGAACCCAAGTCCAGTCGTATTGATCGAGACGAGTTCGTCAATACGCTCTTGGCTCAGACTAGCCTGGAAGGTAATGTAGCGATTAACTTGGTTTGCATCGACATAGATAGCCGTCCTGGCCAGCGTTCGCTGCGAGACGTGCTGTCTCAGTGGTTACAGTTCCGCAGTGATACGATGTTGCGGCGAACGCGCTTTAGGTTGGATAAGGTCAGTGATCGCATCCATGTGCTGGAAGGGCGCATGGTGGTGTATTTGAATGTGGACGAGGTCATTCAGACCATACGCGAGTCCGATGAGCCAAAAGTGGCCTTGATGGAGCGCTTTGAATTATCGGAGCGTCAGGCCGAAGACATTTTGGAAATGCGCTTGCGGCAATTAGCGCGTTTGGAAGGCTTTAAAATTGAAAAAGAGCTGGATGAACGGCGTCAAGAGCAGGCAGGCTTGCAAGAGTTGCTCGACAACCCCAAAGTGTTCAAGCGTTTGATGATCAAAGAGATTGAGGCCGATGCCAAAACGTATGGCGATGACAGGCGCACCTTGATTGAGGCGGCCGAACGGGCCGTGCTGGAAACGCGCGTGCTTGATGAGCCTGTGACAGTTATTGTGTCGCGCAAAGGCTGGTTGCGCTGTCGTCAGGGGCATGGCCATGATGCCGGCCAGTTCACCTTTAAGTCAGGCGATGGCCTTTACGATGCCATAGAATGTCGCAGTGTTAGTGATCTTGTGGCCATAGGTGCTGATGGTCGGGTATATACCGTGCCCGTGGCCAACCTGCCTTCTGCCAGGGGTGACGGGCAGCCTATTACAGCCATGGTAGATACCAGTCAGGGAGCAGCCATTGTGCATATGTTGGCCAGTGCTCCTGAGCAAAAGTATTTGTTTGCAAGCAGCGATGGATATGGGTTTACAGCCAGCCATAAAGATCTACTCACGCGTCAGCGCGCGGGTAAGCAGTATTTAACAGTGCCCGAAAAGGTGACGATGTTAAAACCGCTATTACTGCAGCCGGATGACCAATATGTTGCCTTGCTCAGTGCCAAAGGACGTTTCCTGGTCGTTGATTTGAGTGAGCTGAGAAACCTGCCCTCTGGCGGCCGTGGCACGATACTCATGGGCCTGGATGAGGGGGATAGTTTGGCGCAGTATGCGGCAGGTTCAGATCAGGGGATTCAGGTCAGTGGCGTCTATCGTCGTAAAGACACTGTGCTCACTCTGGGCTATGAAGACCTCTCCGAGTACGCGGGTAAACGAGCTCGTAAAGGTAAATCCCTGGGGCTCAAGCTGAACGAGCCAGTGCTACAGCGCTGGCGTGCCGACTAGGTAGGTGTTTTGAGGTCAAGCCGCGCTTTGTGCGTTAAGCGCTTTACAATGCTGTATTTTATTGATTGCTAATTGAGTGGTGGACATGAGTTTTAAGGTAACTGTACAGCCTAGTGGGCATCAGTTTGAGGTGCAGGCAGATCAGACGGTACTGGATGCTGCACTGGATGCGGGCATTGTACTGCCCTATAGCTGCCGTAATGGCACCTGTTCCAGTTGTCGCGGCAAGGTGTTGGAAGGCGAGGTGGATGCAGGCAGGGCACCAGAGCTAGTGCTGAGCCCAGATGAGCGCGAGCAGGGGTTCACCCTTTTCTGTCAGGCCAAACCGTGCTCTGATTTGCAGATTGAAGCCCATGAAGTCCGCATGGCGACAGACATTCAGATACGTAAAATGCCTTCACGTGTCATCGGGATGGAAAAGCTGAGCGATGATGTCATGGTATTGCGTTTACAGCTCCCCACTTCTGAGCCGTTCCGTTATTACCCCGGGCAGTATTTAGAGTTCATTCTTAAAGACGGGAGTCGTCGTAGCTACTCCATGGCAACGCCGCCGCGTGAAGACAACCAGGTTGAGTTGCACCTGCGTCATATGCCTGGTGGCTTGTTTACTGACCACGCTTTTGGTGTGGGTGCCACTGCCATGAAAGAGCGGGAAATTATCCGTGTGGAAGCCCCGCTAGGGTCTTTCTTTCTACGCGAGGAAAGCACCGCGCCCATTATTTTCTTGGCCAGCGGAACCGGTTTCGCCCCGGTTAAAGCGCTGATTATGCGCTTGCAACAAACCGGTAGCACGCGTCCTTGCGTACTGTACTGGGGTGGGCGCCGTCCGGGGGATTTGTACGATCTGGCCAGTGTAGAGCAATGGCTCAAAGACATGCCTAATCTACGCTTTGTCCCGGTGATCTCCGAAGCCTTGCCCGAAGATAACTGGCAGGGGCGCACAGGATTTGTGCATCATGCCGTGATGCAAGATCACCCAGACCTTTCGGATTGGCAAGTGTATGCGTGTGGTGCACCGGTGATGGTCGAGTCAGCTCGTAAAGATTTTGTTGCGCAGTGTGGGCTGGATGAGCAGGCGTATTTTGCGGACGCATTTACCTCATTGGCTGATCAGTCTTGATAGGAAGAGCCACTGCATGAGGACACGGCAACTGGAAAACACGATATGAAGGTGGTTGTACTAGGCAGTGGCATTATTGGCATATCGACTGCATGGTGGTTACGCCAAGCAGGGCATGAGGTCACGGTAGTGGATCGGCGCCCTGGTCCAGCACAAGAAACCTCTCGTGCGAATGGTGGGCAAATCTCGGTATCTTATGCCGAGCCCTGGGCGAATCCTCAGGCTCCATTGAAAATTCTGAGGTGGATGCTAAATAGCCAGGCTCCGTTGCGATTCATGCCTCGCTTAAGTTTGCACCAGTGGCAGTGGTGTCTGTATTTCTTGCGCGAGTGCTTGCCTTCCAGGCTAGAGCCCAATATTCGTGCTTTGGTGAGTATGGCCGAGTACAGCCGGCGTACCCTTAAGCAATTGCGTACCGATTTAGCCATTGACTATCAGCAGCAAGAACGTGGCATTATTACCTTTTATCGTGATGAGGCGGAGTTTGAGGCCTCGCAGCTCATGTCCAACCTGATGCGTGACTTGGGTGTGGACAGGCGTATTATGTCTACGCCAGAGCTAATCAAATTAGAGCCTGCTTTAGCCCACGCTGCAGCCCATATTGTTGGGGGGGATTATTCCGCTGACGACGAATCAGGGGATGCTTATGTGTTTAGTCAGGCCTTGGCCAAGCGTGCTGCAGAGCAAGGCGTTGAATTTTTATTTCAGCACCAAGTCAACCGTTTGATCGCCGAGAACGGGGCTATTCGAGGCGTGGAGCTGATTAATCCGGAAGGCAGGTATAGTCGTCAGCACGCAGATGCCTATGTGGTGGCGATGGGCAGTTTTAGCCCCAGTGTGTTGAAACCCTTGGGACTGCCTTGCAGGGTCTACCCGGCTAAAGGGTATTCTCTGGATTTTACTATTCTTGACAGTCAGGCTGCACCGCAGGTGAGCTTGACCGATAAGCACCATAAAGTGGTGTATTCGCGTCTGGGTAATCGTTTGCGCATGGCGGGCATGGCTGAACTGGCCTCTTATTCACGCTCTTTAAACGATACGCGTATAACATTTATGCAGCAGCTAGCAGCAGAAATGTTCCCAAATGCACTAGATTTTGCTAATGTTCAGTATTGGTCGGGACTGCGTCCCGCCACGCCTTCAAATGTTCCTCTGATGGGCCGCACCCGTATCCGTAATTTGTACCTTAATACGGGGCACGGTACCTTGGGGTGGACCATGGGGGTCGGCTCCGGCCGGGCCCTGGCCGATTTATTATCTGGCCGTCAGCCCGAACCAGAATTTCCTTTTTTATCCTAAAGGATTTATGACTACACGTAACGGGTTTCAGGTTAAAGACACTTTTCGTGCCTTAACACTAGTGGCAAGCTGCTCGGCAGTTTTGTTGTTTTCTTCAACGGCCAGTGCGGCAAGCGATATTTCTGTGTGGACGACCTTAGGGCAGCACAATCAGAAAGAGTTCGAGGCACTGGTAAACAGCTTTAATCGTAGCCAGAAAGATATCAAAGTGACGGTGCGTGCATTCGCGTCGGACGAAGAGCTGGATATGGTGTTGTCCCAGCAGGCAGCAAATGACTTGCCTAACCTGGTGCAACTCAGTGAAATGTCGGGGCAGGATGAAATTGTCGATCGCTCGTACATTTTGCCGCTGCATACCTTATTGGGTAAGCAGGGCCTAGGTAATGTTTCTTGGTACCTAGCGAATAACCCCTTTATGCGCAACAACCGCGGTCAGTTGCAGGCCTTTCCATTCATGGCCGAAGTGCCTGTGGTGTTTTACAACCTGGAGGCCTTTGATAAAGCGGGCTTGCAGGGGCAAGCGCCTAGCCGCAGTTGGAGCGAGCTGCAAGCCCAACTGGTAGAGCTGGCCAATAACGGTTCGCGCCAATGCCCTATGACCTCGGATCAGCCTGTATCGGTGAATCTTGAAAATTTGGCAGCGGTAAATAATCAGTTGTATGGTTTAACACCGGGTGCTAAAGGTCAGCCTAACTTTAAGTTTGACGTGATGTATATCCGTCATGTTTCCATGATGGTTAGCTGGGTGAAGTCAGAGTTAATGGTCAAGCCCGAGTTCTTGCCACAGTCGCCTCGTCGTTTTGCTGATGGTGAGTGTGCGGTGATGTTTTCAGACTCTGGCCTGTTGGGCGAGTATGCTGCCACCCGTAATTTGAAGTTTGCTATTCAAAGTTTGCCGTATTATCCGGAAGTTACCCAAGTACCAGGAAAGCCCTTTGTGACAGGTTCTGGATTATGGGCTACTAAGGGCCATAGTAAAGGCAGCGATCAGGCAACTACAGCCTTCTTGTCCTGGCTAGCTCAGCCTGAGCAGGCGGCACGCTGGTATCAGTCTACGGGCTATTTGCCGCTAAGCAAAGAAGCGCTTTCAGCAACCCCGGATGCGTACTACAGCAAGCTGGGCGAGTGGAAAAATATAGTTTCTGCGTATGCATCGGGAAGCTCAGCCACTGCTAAGGGCAGCTTCCGTAACTACCGTCAGGTACGTGCTGTATTTAATCAGAGTCTGGAAAGTGCACTAGAGGGCAAGCAGCCCGCTGTGACCGCACTGAATACGGCTGCTGCAGAGGCCAATAGACTCTTGCAGCAAAAGGCGCGTTAAGCCTTAAAGACTAGGCGGACTCGATAAGAGCGCCGCTGACTCAACCCTGAGAGTGGAGATACTTGATCTCTGCTTTCAGGGTTTTTTTTTGCCTGCATTTATGCCAGGCGTGATGCAAATCTAAGCCTGAGTCAATAGTCAGTGTTTCAGGAGGATGAATATTAAATGGAGTTTATTTAGTTTAAGTTATATATTGATGTGTTTAATGTTGATATATCAATTCTTTCAAAAACATTACCAATTGGATAGTTTTTGATTTTTATATTTGGTGTCTTATGTGGAATTGTTTAATTATTGAGGATGATAAAGATAATGCGCGCTATTTGGCAAGTGGTCTTGAAGAGCTCGGGTATTCAGTAGTCATTAGTTATGATGGCGTGCATGGTTTGAATAATGCAATGAAAGATATTTGGGATGTCATTATTCTGGATAGAATGCTGCCGAATAATGTGGATGGATTATCTATTTTATTTACATTGCGATCGTTGGGGAAGAAAGTTCCAGTTTTAGTTCTAAGCGCTTTATCTGGTGTGGATGATAGAGTGGACGGCTTGCGTGCAGGAGGCGATGACTATTTAATTAAGCCTTATTCCTTTCAGGAGTTGGCCGCTAGAGTGGATGTGTTAATTAGAAGGAGTGGTGAGAGTGTAGATGTTCAGAATGTGCAAGTGGATAATTTAAAATTAAATATAAAGGGGCAAAAAATAGAAAGAGATGGAGTTTGTTTAAAGCTGCAGCCGCGCGAACTGAAGTTGCTAACCTATTTAATGATGAGCGCACATAAAGTCGTTACAAGAACGATGCTGCTGGAAGTGATCTGGGGATATAACTTTGATCCACAGTCAAATATTATTGATGTATTAGTGAGCAGGTTGCGCAGTAAAGTAGACAAACCAGGAATGGTGCCTTTAATACATACCGTACGCGGAAGGGGGTACGTGCTGACCGATAAGGAGGTGGTGGACGGAGTGGTTTTACGACGCCATGCTTAAAATATTAAAAAAACTATGGCGATCAACCACATTCAGGCTAACACTGAATTACAGCTTATTGGCCATATTTACAGCATTTTTCTTGATTGGTTTTTTTTATATTCAGGTGTTTGGCGCCCTGCGTGACGAGTATGTTCGACAAATTAACTCCACCATGCAAAAACTAGAAACTGTGTATGAACATGAAGGCGCTGCACAGGCGGTACGATTAATTAGCTTGTTTTTGTCCGATAGTGTGGATTCAGACCAGGAAATTTATTTATTACTGGATCAGGATAAGCGCACTGTGGTGGGTAATGTTTTAGCGGTATTAGAACTAGATAAAGTGGCCGAGGGGGGAGTGCAGAAGGTATGGATAGAGTATGCGCATCATACGTCCAAAGGCTATGTTCGAATCAATCGTTTGTCTGGTGGCGAAACCTTGATTGTAGGGCATGAGTTTGGTCGACTGAATGATGTTAATAATTTAATTAAACGTGTGATTTTGGCGTCGTTTATTTTGGCCGTTGCACTAGTTTTGCTTGGGTCTTATATATTTATTAATGAATTGAAGTATAGGGTTGGAAGTATTCGCTTAATAACGGATAAAGTAGGCAGAGGAGATATATCTAAAAGAATAGAAATTACTGGTGAGGATACATTTAGTTTAATTCACCATGATATTAATATTATGCTGGATAAAATTGAAGAGCTGATGAAAGGCGTCAAGCATGTATCGGATACCATAGCTCATAATATAAGAACGCCCTTAACGCGAGTTGTCTGGATACTAAGAGATGCGCAAAGTATTCAGAATACTCCTACACAAGTTAGTCATGCCCATGAGTTGGCCATTGCTGAGGTTGAAAGCTTAAGTGTGTTGCTAGGGAAGTTATTGCAAATATCCGAGATCAAAGCAGGGGTAAAAAGAAAAGAATTTAAATTGCTTTGCTTAGGTGTGGTGGCTAAAGATGTGCTCGATTTATACTCCCCGATTGCCGACGATAAAGGATTGTTACTAAGCAGTGGTCATATAGAAGAGGTATGGGTATCCGGTGACAGTGATTTGTTGGCGAGTGCTTTGGCGAATCTCATTGATAATGCCATTAAGTTTGCACGCACCAGTGTGGTGGTAAGCGTGAAGAAAATAGATGCCACTCAAGTGTGCTTCATCGTGGAGGATGATGGTCCTGGCTTACCTGAGTCAGATTACGACAAAGTAGAAAAGTATTTTTATCGTGCCAATTCTGATGTGGAAGGGTATGGCTTAGGTTTAACGAGTGTGTTTGGCATAGTTAGGCTGCATGGTGGCGAGCTAGTATTTGACTACGCCAATGGAAAATTCAAAGTGACTGTTTATTTGCCTGTATAGTGTTTTAATTATTGCCAATTGGTAATGAAGGCGCGAGTGGACTCACACTGTACTGCTGTGTCAGCAGGCTGCACCTGTATTCGTCCGTGCGTATAAGCCGATCTAGTCCGATCGGCGTGTCTGATCCAAGATAACACCGGCTCCTCTTTTGAGGCCCGGTGTTATTTTTTGGATTGTTCATGGCTACGCGAATTCTTATCAGTGGCGGCGTGTTACTGATCTTTCTTACCGCTTGTGCAGTACCGTCCACGCCTTCCTTGCCGCGTGCCTCTACTGCGTTCGACTTTAACTGGCATTTACGCGGCGAGCGTGCTGTGGGACCCATTCAGGTTTTTGATAATGGCCAGCAAACCTGGATACAGTTTTCGCCTGAGCAAAGCCTGCCAGTGGTATTAGCGGTGGATCAGCAAGGTGAGCAAGCCTTGGAGCTAATCCAACGCGGTCAGTTCCATGTGGTGTTGGGCACGTGGGATAGGTTGGTATTTCGCGATGGCAGCAGGCGGGCTCAAGCGTTTCGCCAAGGAATGGAGCCTCTGGACTTCTCACTGACGCCTGTGCTCGCAGCAACTACACAGTCTGTGGCAGTGTCTGTACGCGAAACCGCGCCTACCGAAACAAGCGCACTATCCGAGCCCACGAATATGGCCTTGGTCCTAAATCCAACACCGGACGAGCATCCCGAACAGGCAAGAACCTATGCTCTAGCGTCGGCTGCTACTCCGTACGCTGTGCAACGCCTAGATCAGACACTACGGCAGGCTTTACAACGTTGGGCCATACAGGCGGGCTGGGTGTTCGAGGCCGAACACTGGTCTGTCGATATCGATTATCCCATTAGTGCGGCAGCGCAGTTCGACACAGACTTTCAGCAATCTGTTCAAGCACTGTTGGCCAGCACAGAAATGTCTGAGCATCCACTGCAGCCGTGTTTTTACACTAACCACGTGTTGCGCGTCATCAATTGGACGCAAGCATGCGATCACAGTGCTCCCTTGACGGGGCAGTCATCATGAGTCGCCTTATCACCCTAGTGCTTTGCCTATTTTTAGGAGCCTGTGGTTTTCAGCAGGCCTTTACTCGGCACGAGCAGCAGTCTTTGCAGGGGCAGCGGCAGCTAGAGGCCGAGCAAACGGCTTTTCAGGAATATATACAGGGTACGGGTCGACGTCGTGCTCTACAGCAAGTACAGCGTCCTTGGGTGGTAGGTAAAGCGGTTGCGCTTGCCCGCGATGTCTCGCTGCCTGAGGTGCTGCGCTCAAGCGTGCCTTACACCTTAGCGCTGCACGGTACGGATGTAAGCCTAAACGAACTGGCCAAGCGCATTGCTCAGTTTAGCAATTTGCCTGTGCTCGTTAGGCCCGAGGCCTTATTGCCCGTCACCGAATTTTTACCGCGCTATGCTGGGCGCGCAACCCCCGCCTTACCTGCTGCGCCACTAGATGGCATCCAGTTACGCGATATCCCTCTGGCACGCATGCTGGATCATATCGCCGCGACCTATGGCGTGTACTGGCGTTATCAAAATCAGCGGATTGAGTTCTACCGCACTGAAACGCGTAGTTTTATGGTTCGCACTCTAAGCCAAGAGGCTCAGGCGCAAGCCAGTTTGGGTGTCAGTCCTAATCAGCAAGACGGGTTTGTGAGTCAATCCAGTACTCAGTTACAAACAGTGCTACAACCCAGCCTGGATGTGATTCAAAAGCGCATAGAGTCGTATTTAACCGTGTCCGGTTCGGTAGTGGCTGAGGCAGGAGCCGGGAATATGGTGTTGGTAACAGATACGCCCGAGGTATTAGAGCAGGTTGCTGCATATGTGCAGCGCGAAAATCGTCTAGCAACGCGCCGTGTGCGAATATTATTTGAAGAGCTAACGGTACTGCTGGATGACAGTACTGAGTTGGCTCTGGATTGGGATCTGTTATTGACCCGTACTGCTTTGTCCTTGCAAGCGAATCCCGGAGTCGGTTCGATGACGACGGGGGCAAACTTGATCAGCAGTCATCATGCTGGCAGTACGGCCGGTAGTCATGCTGCTATACGTGCTCTGTCTGCCTTGGGGACGGTTGTGCGGCGCCAGTCTACACCTGTCTATACCCTTAATCGTCGGCCAGTTACGCATGCTCTACGCACAACTTTTTCTTACGTGGATAAAGTGGAGGCCATGCCAGGGAGTGCCCAGCAGTCCTGGGGGCAGCCAGCGTTTAGCGTCAGTCAGAAAGAGCAAACCGTGGGCTCGGTGCTGACCCTGCTGCCCGATGTGCAGGACGACGGTCTGGTGTTGCTATCGGTGGCCTACGACAGTACGGTGGCGCAGCCGCTTAAAAGCTTAAGTTTCGGAGACCGTTCCGCGCCCTTGCAAGTGCAGCAAATTACTATCGACGGTAGCGGTACTGTTCAACAACTGGCCTTGCGCTCAGGGCAGGTATGGTTAGTATCTGGTTTCGATCGTCATACCGATGAAAGCTCGGCCAGTCGCTTGGGGCCGCAGGCCCCCTTATTGCTGGGCGGTGCCAGAACCCGTCACGAGCGACGCTGGCGAACAGTGCTCTTGGTTTCCCTTCAGCTTGAAGAGGAGGACTGAGCCATGGGCAAAATTCAGGACACGGCTGTGAAGGGGCAAGCTAGCCTCGTATTTGGCTTGCAGTGGTTTGCCTTGATACAGGGGCCACGCAGTTCGGCACTTAGCTTGTTATTGCAGCGCAGACGGCCGAAGTATTTATGCTTTTCAGGTCATACTTTTTATTCTGTAGGACTGTATCAGCACGTACTACCCAAGCGGACACAGGCGTACTCGGCAGCGCTGTGCTTGGCCCTAAGGTATACCGAGGCGAGCACCTTGTTTTTGTTGCCTACTGCGTCAGAGCAATGGTGGGTGCTGGCTTTGCACGAAGGCACCGTGGTGTCTGGCACCGATTGTTTATATGCTTGCCGCTCTGAAGCGCTGGCGCATATTGAGCGCTTGCAACTGGCCTATCCTATGGCCCAATGTATTGAGCAGGTGCCTGGCCAGCAAAGTCTAGAGCAATGGGTATTGCCCATGGTGCAAACGGCTGCCTGTTTGCAGCCGTACAGAAGGCGACCTTACCGTGCGGCAGCCTTCAGCCTATGCCTAGCGGCCTTAGTGATAGGCTTTTGGCGCTCTACTGAGTCTGTAGCGCCGCCCTCATCGGGCGTCCAAGCTGTACAAGTGCAGCAAGTGTGGAAGGACTTCGAGCAAAAGCATGCTTTGCATGGTGTTGCCGGGCTGCGCAGCTTGTTGCATTTGCTCGAAGGCTTACCCTTACAGCCTGGGGGGTGGACTTTACAGCAGGCTCATTGCGAGCCTCACGCCCAACGATGGAGCTGTGCAGTGCAGTACGCCCGATCGGGTGCGACGGCTAATAATCAGAGCCTAGAAAATGCTACGCCACCAGGTGTAGTACTGCGATTTGACTCCCTGAATGCCGCCACCTTGCTCTGGAGCACAGAGTTACATTCCCAAGTACTGGATGCAGGGTTATTACACCGCAGACGTCGCAATGAGCGCGATCTATTTACTCAATTGCAGCGTGTTCAAGCTGCATTTTCACGCTTGTCGGTCTCTCCAGCCCAAATCGTTGCCCCCAATCTGCCGCCTGGCATGAGTGCCATGCCTGACGCGCCTGCCTATCTGGCTCGTCGCTGGCATAGCCAAGGGCCTATGCGCTCACATTATGTATTACTGCCCTGGGTAGGAGCATTTCGCTGGGAGCAGGCGGCATTGCAGTGGCGCCCCGATGTCGTACCTAATTTGCACAGTAGTGCTTTGACCTTAAGTCTGGAGGGCTCTTTATATGAGTTGGCTGATGAAACAGTGCATTCACCTCAGTCCCATTTTTCTTACCTTAGGGGTATTCATGAAGCCGCTCTGGGCGACATCGCTGCCCAAGGCTGAGTCGGTCTTGATGCAAGGGGTGTACGACTTATTGCACTGGGACATGGAGCAGGCTATGCGGGCGGCTCAAGCGCCTGTGCACGGGGCAGGGTCGGCAGCTCTGGCAGGACAGCACGATATGCCTCGTTTGCTGGCTATTTATGGGCGCGGCCAAAAGTTATGGGCAGAAGTCTCGCTGGGCTCGCAGCGCATGGTGTTTCAGCGCGGTCATGAGTACCCCCTTGGGCGTGAGCGCATGAAAGATGGGCTACGTTTGGGCAGCCTAGATAGCCAGTGTGTGGTGTTGTTGCACGAGCAACACGATATACGTTTATGCATGGAGCCCTGATATGCGTTTGCTGCCCTTATTTAAAAAAGCCTATTCGGTACAGATGCCGGAGGCGGCGCAGGAGCTTGATGAGGTGAGGCCGGGGCAGTATTCGGTACAGCATCTAGACACGCACGAACAACTTCAGGCTGTTTTGCCGGAGTTTGAGCGCTTGCTGTGCACAGACATAGGCACTCAGGCTTTGGCGAGTCGTTTAGCCCCGGCCCTGCTCAAGAACGGACGGGCGGTGTTATTAGGCTTGCACGAACACATACACAGCGATCAAGCGGACGGCGTGCTATTGCGTTTACGGCAAGCTGGCTATCGATTGCAGCAGCCTGTGCGCTATGTGTTGGCACCTCATGTCTTGTTAGCCTTAAGTCGCGTTAAAAGCAGCCTGAATTTCGCGTTGAATCAACGTGGCACGCATTCTGATCTTAAGCAGGCGTTCCAGCGCATAGTGCAATGGGCTTGGCAGCACCAAGCAAGCGACATTCATATTAATGTGCAACTACAGCAGGCCACCTCCAGTGTGTTGTTTAGTATAGGTGGCCGCTATGTTGCTCCCGAAAACTATCAACACATATCGACTCAGTTACTTGTAGATATGCTGGCCGTAGTCTGGATGGACATAGAAGGAGGAAATGGCGCTGTCTTTGATCCCCATACGGAACAGCAAGGTCGTTATCAGGTTCAGCTCGAAGACCGTCATTTACAGTTGCGCTGGGCTTCCATGGCAGCAGACACAGGCCCTAGCGTGTGTTTGCGTTTGCTGGACTTGGGGCAGGGCAGGCAATTGCCCCAATTGTCCGAGTTGGGCTATCGCCCCGATCAGCTCCATCAATTCCAGCGGCTTGTGCTCGCTGAGGGCGGGGCGGTCGTACTGGCCGGTAATGTGGGCTCAGGCAAGTCCACCACACTGGCGGCACTGATGCAGTGCATCCCAGCGCATAGAAAAATCATCACTCTTGAAGATCCAGTCGAATTTCGCTTACCAGCAGCGATACAAAATAGCTTGGGCCGTAGATTGGATATGCCAGCACATGAAGCGTTTGCCAGTAAGTTACGCGCTTTAAAACGCTCTGCCATGCACGATGTGTTGTTGGGTGAAATCCGCGATTGTGAAACCGGGCGGGCATTTATGGATTTAGTCGGCGCTGGGATTAGTGTGTATACCACCTTGCATGCGGCTTCTGTGGCTACGATTAGTGAACGTTTGGCATCGGACTTTATCGGTGTCTCGCGAGAGTTCATGGCCATGCCCGGTCTGCTTAAGCTATTGGTGTATCAAGCCTTATTGCCTCGTCTATGCCCGCACTGCTCACTGGAGGAGTCAAAAACAGACGGGCGCGCTAAGCACTACGCCGATTTGCATAAACAGGCAGAGCATATGGGTTTGGCACTTAGGCGCTTGCGTACTCGCAATCTGGCCGGTTGCGATCAGTGTCGTGCTCAGTCTTTGCCCGCTCAGTATGGGTATGCAGGCCGACAACTGGTGGCCGAGTTGCTTGAGCCGGCTCTGTTGCCCGATGCCTGTGCGCGTATTCGCGCGGCTCGTCCATTGCTGGACTACTCCACGCCTTTACCCCCTCTTGTGGCTGATGCCTGGGATTACGTCGCTCAGGGTGTGGTGGATCCTTACGATGTGGAACAACGTTTTGGTGCCTTGCAGACTTTTGCAGCAGTCTATGCGGCGCACCATAGGGAAGCAGGTTCATGAAAGTGAGCTCTTGGCGTATGTCGACCCTAGTGTTGGCAAACCTGGCTGCGCTGTTTTTAGCCTGGCAATATCGAGTCGATTGCTGGCGTTTTCGTCGGCAACGAGCCGATTACTTTGAGTATCTGCATGCCTTGTTATCCGGCTTGCATTTTCGTCGTACCTTGGCCGATGTCTTTTTGGCGGATAGTCGACGCTATCAAAACAAACACTGGCGTGGACGTCTTTCCACGCTTTGGTTACAGACTTATCAGCATTCTGGTGGTGACCTGTATGCCGTATGGCAAGACTGCTTGCCTGGCGATGAACTCATGCTGATACGTAGCGCCCATAGTGCGGGAAAGCTGGAGTCGGGTTTGCAGGCACTAAGTGAATACCTAGATGTTTTACTCAAGCATCAACGCGTGTTTTGGTCTGTACTGTGGCCAGCCCTGATAGGAATATGGGTTCCTGTCTGCTTATTAGCCGCTATTCCCTTATATACCGTACCTGCTTTGCAAGTGGTGTTCCAGGACTTGCCCACAGACTATTACGCTGCTCACACTCAACATCTATTTTTCTTAGCGGGATTTTTGCGTACTTATGCTCCCTTGCTCGGTTTGTGTTGCGTTTTGCTGGGCATGGTTTTGTATCACGCTTTTTGGGGGCGTAGTCATCTGGTGCGCAGGCTGCTTGATCAATGGTCTATTTTTCAACTGCTACGTCTCTTGGCAGCACTACGATTTTTTAGTCTGTTGGGCGTATTGCTGCGTCCCGCGGCCTATCGGCAACTATCGTTACGCACCGCACTGGAGAACATTGCCCAAGGAGCGGGGCCGTGGATGCACTGGCATGTGGCTTATATGCTCAAGCGTATCGAGCAAGGGGTGGTGGGGGCTCACACGCTTAATACGGGTTTGCTGAATCCAGAGGACTATTGGTTTTTTGGTGATATGGCTCAGGTGCAAAGTCTGGATCAGGCGGCATGGCGTACGGCGCAGCGCCTTAGTCTGCGCTTATCTGTACAAGGCGCGCGCTTGGCTGTGCGTTGGCGCTGGCTGATTTTAGGTGCTTGTGTCTTGATAACGCTTGGGATGGGTCTTTGGCATTACTTGGTGATTGATGAGTTACGCCAGAGCCTCAGTCTTTTTTATGCCGGTATTTAAGTTGATTTTTATCTAGGAGTCGATGATGAGCAGTCAGTATGTCCGTATCGAAGGCAAAGGGCTATCCATGCAAGGTGGTTTTTCTTTGTTGGAAGTGTCTGTAGTAACCGCCATTATGACCTTATTGGCCATCATTGCGGTGCCCGCTATTAATAGTTACCTAATTGAAAATAGGGTACCTAAAGTGGGGGAGGAATTCGCTCGTTTTATAGTACATAACCAGCTCAATGCCCCCTTGGGTGATACAGCGCCTTATGGCTCGTTGGATATTAATAGCTTAGTGAACTTTATCCAGCCCGGTAGCGTTTTAAGTGTGATCGAGACGAATAAAGTACTACATGGTTTGGGGTCTCAAGGGCAGGTTTTGCTGGGTGTGGAAGGTAGTGGCAAAAGCTATTCCTTACGTTTTGATAAGGTGCATCACGCAGCTTGCCCGGGGTTGGCTTCGGTGCTGCAGCGCTTGGCTAGCAGTATCAGTATTGCCGCGGCGAATCAGCCTGAAACGCTTATTAAGCACGAGGGGCTAGCGTATAACGGGCTATTGGCTAAGCAGGCTTGCTCCAAGGGGGCGACCAATACGTTCGCTTTTACGCTGAGTTAAGCATGAACAGGCAAGCGGGCTCTTTATTGCTGGAGTATATGGTTGTGGTGGTATTGCTTAGTGGCTTGGCGGTGTGGAGTGTAGAGCATATGCAAAGAGGCATGCGCGAACAGATGCTCCTGTCAGGCGCTACCTGGAGCTTGCAAGTGCGTGAGGCGATACAGGACTATCTGCATCGCCTCACTCAAGCCCGTTTGACACGGGTAGATTGGCAGCGCGATTGGCCTTATGCAGACTGGCGTCAGCCGCAATTACACGAGCTTCAGGAACAGGGCTTATTATCCAGTCACTTTCCTTTGCATTCGTCGCTAGGGACTGTCATCCCATTTATTGCCGAGTCTTCTGATTGTCACGAGGCGTCGTGTCGACTGGACGCCGTGTTGGTGTTTCAAGTGCCTACAGCCTTGTCCTGGATAAGCCAGCCTCATTATCAGAGCGTATGGAAGCTTCGGAGTGACGGTTATGGGGTGGTGGCATCCGATACCGCGCAGGGTTTTTTTGGGCCGGGTGGTCAGTGGCCTAATCCGCCGCAAGGAGGTGCTAGATTTCCGGAAGGAACGATAGGCTTAAGCGTTTTCAAGAAAAACAGCCGACAAGATTTATTTTTAAGTGTGGGTGATCCGCGCGACCCGGCCTTTTCGGGCCAACTAACGGTAGCCCAGAGTATTTCTAGCAAACAGGATGTGTATGCTGCCAACGCCTTGCATATTGGTGGAGTAGGGCGATATCAGGCACAGTGCCCCACTGAGCTGGCCATTGTGCATGATGCCGACTTACCTGCTTTGTTAGTGTGCAAGCGGGGGCGCTGGGATCGTATCGGCGCCTCGCATGGTGGTGTGTACAGCACGCATAGTGCTTACACGTGCAGGAATACTCCCGTACAGTTTGGCTTGCCCAATCCACTGACGGGGGGCTGCTCATGTCCGGATGGCTTTAGTGCCGTGTTGATCGCCGAGCATCCGCAGGGAAATGGGATACGACGGACGTATAGTTGTGTGCGTTAAAACACTGAGGCCTTCAGCGTGTGACTGAAGGCCTCAAGTGAGTGGTTGCAAAGCGTGTGAGCTTATTCGGCTTTACCGCTCCAGAGACGAATATCTTCGCGCTCTTCGTCGGTCATTTTGGTAAGGTTGCCTAAAGGCATGTAGTGATTGGCGACGACTTTTTTAATTTCGTCAGCGTGCAATAAAACATCGCGCTCTGTATCAAGCAGCATGCCTGCAGGCGCAGAAGGGAAGCCAAACTGTTTGTCTGGTTGGGCGGCATGGCACTGAATACAGCGTGCGTCCATGATTTCCTGTATGCGTTGCAGGCTAATTTGTGCTCCTTGTTCCTGTGCCGCGGTGTTGGCGCTGGCAGGTGACTTCACGCTTTCAGGCGCTGCAACCCAGCCTACGATCAGTAGCAGCACGGCTCCCGCTACCGGATAGGCCAGATTGTTTATGCCAGCATGCAGCAAGACAAAGTACTGACGAATCAGAGCACCCGCAAAGATAAACAGGACCATAATGATCCAGGCATTGGGATGATTGTAGGTGAATGAGTAATGGTTGCTTAGCATGAGCAACAAAACAGGTAGCGTAAAGTAGGTATTGTGTACCGAGCGCTGTTTACCGCGTTTGCCGTCCAGAGGATTAGGCTCTTTGCCTGCTTTTAATGCGTTGACCATGCGACGCTGGCCGGGAATGATCCAGAAAAACACGTTTGCGGACATGCTGGTAGCCATGACTGCGCCTGTGATGAGAAAAGCGGCACGACCTGAAAAGATATGGCTGCTCAGATACGCCACAGCGACCATCATGATGGCGACGGCAATACTAAGAATGCCGTCTTTTTCCATGTTGGGACTGATCAGTCTGCAAAGCCAGTCATATACAAACCAACCCAGCACAAGAAAGCCTATGGCGACTAGGTTCGCCTCGGTACCGCTCATATTGGCGGCCCATTCCCAGGGGCTATTGGGGTTGATGAGTAAAAATTCAGGCTTGGTCAGGTAGAGCAAAGAAAACAGAGCAAAGCCTGACAGCCACGTTGTGTAGGATTTCCAGAATGACCAGTGCAGGTCGTTCGGCAGTTCAGGGGGGTTAGTCAGGTATTTTTGGCTATGGTAAAAGCCACCACCGTGGACTGCCCACATTTCACCGAACACACCACGCTTTTTGCCTTCTTCGCTTTTGGGCGGACGCAAACCGTTGTCCAGCATAACGAAGTAAATGGATTCGCCAATCCAGGCGACTGCTGCAATCACGTGTAGCCAACGCAGTAATAGGTTGGCGTATTCTAAGAAGTATGCGTACATAGTAGTCTCGTTTTAATACTAGTAATTTGAGTAAACGTATTAGTTTCGTTTTTCCTACTAGCTGCCGCGGTACGTAGACCAAGACCAGGGAGTAACCACTAGCGGTACGTGGTAATTTGCCGTGGCGTCTGCGATGCCAAAACGTATGCCGACCTGATCGACAAAACGTGGTTCAGGCAGTGTCACGCCATGGGCAGCGAAGTAATCGCCAGCATGAAAGACCAGTTCGAATACGCCAGTAGACATGGATTCGCCCTGTAGTAGGGGCTCATCACAGCGACCGTCGCTATTGGTGGTGGTTTGTTTGATGAGTGTGCGCTCTTGGCCATGGATGGCGTAAAGATCAATGTGCACACCTTGAGCGGGGCGTCCCAATGTGGTGTCAAGCACGTGGGTAGATAGCTTTCCCATAACTAGTCTCCGGTTTATGGTGATCGAGAGAGGTCCAGCGAGCCCAGTTTGGAGAACCGGCCGGGGGCCAGCGGTGCAAGGATCAGTGCGCTGGGTTATGGCCCCGAATTGTCGCTCTGAGTTGAGAGTCAGGATTGTCGACAATTTATGTTGACGATTTTCGAGCGATGCCGAATAATTGTCAAGTGCTAATAACGAGTAATTGTATGTTGCAGATCAGGCCACAGCACGAGGAATCGGCTCAGATAGAAGCGCCCAGTGCGTCATCTTTATTGGCTGGTGAGGCGCGTGATAGTGAAGTAGGGCGTGTGTATAGCCAAATATTCGATGCTGTCATGGATAGGCGTTTATTGCCGGGCGCCAAGCTGACCGAGTCCACCTTGTGTTCGATTTTTGAGTGTTCACGAGCAACGGTGCGCGCGGCTTTGTCTGCCCTGGCGCACGACAAAATCGTGGTGCTTGAGGTGAATCGTGGTGCTTTTGTTTGGCAGCCTAACGCGAAAGAAACTCAGGATGTGTTCGAGTTACGCCGAGACATTGAGTCCCTGATTTTGACGCGCTTGTCGGCTTTGCCTGATCTGGATATCCACTTGCAACGCCTGTATGCCATGGTGGCTCGTGAGCGCCAGGCATACGAGCTAGGCGATCGCATCGCCTGGATACGTCTTTCCAATGCCTTTCATGTAGAGCTGGCGCGCTGCATAGGCAACCAAGAATTGACAGAACTGATGCATACCCTGTGCGCACGTACAAGCTTGATCATTGCTTATTACGACAGTCCAGGTGAAAAAGCGTGCTCGTTCTATGAGCACGAGGAGATTTTGCAGCATTTAAGTCAGCGCAATGTGCAGCAGGCCATTGAGTCCATGTTGCACCACTTATCGGATTGTGAACATCGCATGAAAGAAAGCAGGAACGAGACAAACCCCGACCCCTGGCTTGCATTCAGCGTAAAACGCTAATAGGAGAATATAAAACATGTCTACCGCTTATCCTCGTGACCTGATTGGTTACGGCAAGAACGTACCCCACGCTAATTGGCCAGGCCAAGCACGTATCGCAGTTCAGTTTGTCTTGAACTACGAAGAGGGGGGTGAGAATTGCGTACTGCATGGTGACCCGGGCTCGGAGCAGTTTCTGTCCGAAATCGTGGGTGCTGCGGCCTACCCCGATCGTCATATGTCCATGGAATCTATTTACGAGTACGGTTCTCGCGCGGGTGTGTGGCGTATTTTGCGTGAATTTGAGCGCCGTGATTTGCCCATGACCATTTTTGGGGTGGGCATGGCGCTGGAGCGTCACCCCGAGCTGGCTAAGGCTTTTGTGGAGTTAGGGCACGAGATTGCGTGTCACGGCTATCGCTGGATTCATTACCAAAACGTATCGGAAGAGTTGGAGCTGGAGCATATGCGCCAGTGCGTGGACGTTATTCAGAAACTAACGGGCAAGCACCCTGAAGGTTGGTATACGGGTCGTGATAGCCCCAACACCTTGCGCTTGGTGGCCGAGCACGGCAACTTTTTGTACGACTCTGACTATTATGGCGATGATTTGCCCTTTTGGAGCGAAGTGACTCTGAGCGATGGCAGCATCAAGCCGCAATTAATGGTGCCCTACACTCTGGATACCAACGATATGCGCTTTGCTTCACCTCAGGGGTTTAATACAGGCGATCACTTTTTCTCCTACTTAAAAGACGCGTTTGATGTGTTGTATGCGGAAGGTGACGAAGCCCCGAAAATGCTGTCGATAGGCTTGCACTGCCGCTTGATCGGTCGTCCAGGGCGTTTTGCATCGCTCGTTCGCTTCCTGGACTACATCCAGCAGCACGAACGCGTTTGGGTGTGTCGTCGCGCCGATATTGCGCATCATTGGGTGAAACACCATCCGTATCAGCCAACGAAATAAACAGCGCAAGCACTCTAACAATTCCGGCTTTGGCCGGAATTGTTGTTTCTAGAGGTTAGAAACAGTACTATGGCCGTTTTGCTTTGCTCTCTTGCGGGATGCCGCACTTAAGGGGCAAACGACCTTTATAATAAGTCTTACCCTTAAATTTGTGCGCTTTATTGAATGAAAACATCTGAAATACGCCAGAAGTTCCTGTCCTTCTTTGAATCCAAAGGGCACCACATTGTCGCTTCCTCGTCACTGGTTCCCGGAAACGATCCGACCCTGTTGTTTACGAACGCGGGTATGGTGCAGTTCAAAGATGTTTTTACTGGCAAAGAGCAACGCCCCTACGTACGGGCGACCAGCTCGCAGCGTTGTGTGCGCGCCGGTGGCAAACATAATGATCTGGAAAACGTGGGTTACACCGCCCGTCACCACACTTTTTTTGAAATGCTGGGTAATTTCAGTTTTGGGGATTACTTCAAGCAAGATGCGATTCATTATGCTTGGGAACTGCTAACGCAAGTTTATAAGCTACCTGCAGACAAGCTGTGGGTGACGGTGTATCAGGAAGACGATGAGGCCTATGACATTTGGGCTAACGAGGTGGGCGTGCCCCGAGAGCGTATTATTCGCATCGGCGACAACGAGGGTGGACGCTACAGCTCGGATAACTTCTGGCAAATGGCCGATACTGGTCCTTGTGGGCCGTGTTCCGAGATTTTTTACGACCATGGCCCCGATGTTTGGGGTGGGCCACCCGGATCGCCGGACGAAGATGGCGACCGCTATATCGAGGTGTGGAATCTAGTGTTCATGCAGTTTGAGCGCTCCGCGGATGGCACCATGACGCCATTGCCTAAGCCCTGTGTTGATACAGGAATGGGTTTGGAGCGTATTGCAGCAGTTTTGCAACACGTGCATTCCAACTATGAAATCGATCTGTTCGAGTCGCTGATTGCGGCGGCGGCACGTGAAACACATACTCAGGATCTGAGCAATAATTCGTTGAAGGTAATTGCTGATCATATCCGTGCATGTAGCTTTTTGATTGTTGACGGGGTGATTCCTAGCAACGAAGGTCGTGGCTACGTCTTGCGTCGCATTATTCGCCGAGCCTTGCGCCACGGGCATAAGCTAGGCCAAAAAGCGGTGTTTTTCCACAAGCTGGTAGCGGATCTTGCAACGCAAATGGGGCATGCTTATCCTGAACTGATCAAGCAGCAAAGCCGCATTGAACAAGTCTTGCTCCAAGAGGAAGAGCGTTTTAGCGAAACGCTGGAAAATGGCATGCGTATTTTGGAAGCGGCCTTGGCGCAGTTGCCTGCCAAAGGTGTGCTGGACGGCCAGACCTTGTTTACTTTGTACGATACCTACGGGTTTCCTGTCGATCTTACGGCCGATATCTGTCGTGAGCGTGATATGGAGGTCGATCTGGCGGGTTTTGAACAGGCCATGGAGCAGCAGCGAGCAACTGCGCGTGCAGCGGGCAAATTCAAGGCCGTAGAGGGTTTGCACTATAGCGGTGTAGACACGCGCTTTGACGGGTATGAGCGTTTGGCTGGGAGCAGTAAAGTCACGGCTTTGTATGTGGATGGTACCCAGGTGCAATCCGTAGCGCTTGGGCAAGAGGCTTTGGTCGTACTGGATAGCACTCCCTTTTATGCAGAGTCCGGTGGTCAGGTAGGCGATGCAGGCTTGTTGTTTACCCCTGTCGCGCAGTTTCAGGTGCACGATACGCAAAAGGTGGCTGCTCAGGTATTTGGGCACCAGGGGCGTGTTATGCAGGGCGTTTTGTGTGTGGGCGACGAAGTTCAGACGCAGGTGGATGAAGCGCGTCGTGCGCGGATTATTCGTAACCACTCTGCGACTCACCTGATGCATAAGGCCTTGCATCAGGTGCTCGGTGAGCATGTACAGCAGCGTGGTTCCTTGGTCGATGCTGATAAAACCCGCTTTGACTTTGCCCATGATGCCCCCATGACGCCAGAGCAAATTTGTCAGGTCGAAGAAATTGTTAACGCACAGGTACTGGCGAATCAGCCAGTGCAGGCACAACTGATGTCTTTCGACGAAGCGGTTGCTGGCGGTGCCATGGCCTTGTTCGGCGAGAAGTACGGCGATGAGGTGCGTGTGCTGGATATAGGCTTTTCGCGCGAGTTGTGCGGTGGTACGCACGTTGCTGCGACCGGCGATATTGGGCTGTTTAAAGTGGTCTCTGAGGCAGGGGTGGCGGCCGGGATTAGGCGTTTGGAAGCCATCACCGGAGAAAATTCCTTGCATTGGGTACAGCAAAATCAGCAATTGCTGAATCAGGCTGCACAAAGCTTGCGCACCTCGCCCGATAGCTTAGTAGGGCGGATTGCAGCGCTGCAAACTCAGTTAAAAGAGCTGGAGCGTGAGCGCGAACAGTTGCAGAGTAAGCTGGCCAGTGCAGCCGGGCAGGATCTGGTGTCGCAAGCCGTTGCGTTGAATGAGCAAAGTCGCTTGTTAGTGGCTACCTTGGCGGGTACCGACCCCAAGGCCTTGCGTACAATGGCAGATCAGCTCAAAGATAAGCTGGGTTCGGCGGTAGTGGTCTTGTCTACAGTGGTTGACGGCAAGGTCAGCCTTGTGTGCGGTGTGACCAAAGACCTGACTGATAAGCTTAAAGCGGGTGAGCTCTTAGGCTTTGTGGCGGCACAGCTTGGTGGTAAGGGCGGTGGACGCCCCGATATGGCGATGGGCGGTGGAACCGATGCGCATGCCTTGCCGCAAGCAAACGCCAGTGTGCAGGCCTGGGTGCAGGAAAGGTTAGGATAATTATGCAAAATACTGCATTTGACTTTACGCAGGTCACTATGGAGCTGGATGCTTCGGGGTTGAAGTGTCCCTTGCCCATATTGCGCGCTAAAAAGGCGCTGGCTCAGTTAGAGTCGGGGCAAGTATTATCAATACTGACTACCGACACGCATGCCGTACAGGACTTTCAGGCATTTTGCCAGCAAACTGGTAATGCGTTGCTGTTACAGCAAACTGAAGGAGAAAAAACACAGCATATTTTGCGTCGTCGCTAATAGTCGAGTTAAAATAAGACGCAGTTTGTTGTGTTTTATGAACTTTATAGGGGTTTATGGTGCATCTGATTTGCAGTGTAGGCCCTAACAGTGCTAGAATTTTTTGTTTACCGTTTACCTTACAATAAAGGGATTATCAATGGTGGTAATTCGCTTGGCCCGTGGTGGCTCCAAAAAGCGTCCGTTTTACAATGTAGTAGCTGCCGAGGCACGCGATCGCCGCGATGGTCGTTTCATTGAAAGATTGGGCTTTTACAATCCTGTTGGTGGCGAAGGTCATGAAAACCTGCGCTTACACATGGACCGTGTAAAACACTTCACCGACAATGGTGCTCAGGTTAGCCCGGCTGTGGCTCGCCTAATCAAAGAGTACAACGCTAAAGTAGCATCCGCTGCCTAAGCTTAGTGTGCTTTTGCTGCTTGGCTAGTGTCTATGCGACAAGCTCCTGAAGACCTCGTCGAATTAGGGCGTGTAGCCTCTGCATACGGAGTTAAAGGCTGGATCAAGGTTATTCCTCACGCCAGCCAATCCGATAGCCTCAAGCAAGCCAAAGTCTGGTGGTTAAAAGCGCCCGTGCCTGGTTCTAAGGCGGGCGCTTTTTCGTCTGCTCGTGCCTATACTGTGCAGACTGTTAAGCAGCATGGTGCTACGCTGCTTGTTCAGCTAGAGGGCGTGTCAGACCGCGATGTGGCTCACGCTATGAAAGCCCAGACTGTTTGGGTGGCTAGGGATGACTTTGCACCGCTCAAAGTGGGTGAGTACTACTGGGTTGATCTGATCGACTGCGACTTTTACGCTGAAGCACAGGGCTTGCCTCACTATATGGGGCGTGTGGCCGATGTGTTTGATAATGGTGCGCATGCTGTATTGGTGATTGCCTATGGTGTCCGTGATGCTGAAGGCGTATTTCAAGCCATGCTAGACGAGAAATCGCGACCCATAGAAGAGCTAGTTCCTTTTGTTGAGGCAATTGTGCATACTGTGGATCTTGCCAAGCGTAAATTGCTTAGCCATTGGTCTACACCTTAAATCAGGTTTACACCTGTTTTTCTTGCCCTAGGGCTGTATAGCTATGCGTTTTGATGCCCTGACACTCTTTCCCGATATGTTTGCTCTGCTCAGCCAGTCTGGTGTAACCGGGCGTGCGCACAAGCAGGGCTTATGGTCTATGCATACCTGTAATCCGCGTGACTTCACATGCGATGTGCATCGTACGGTAGACGATAGGCCTTACGGTGGCGGACCAGGCATGGTGATGCTGGCCGAACCGCTGGAGCAGGCGCTTGATCAGGTGCAGGCAGAGCGACAAGATCAGGCGCCAGTAATTTTGATGAGTCCAGTGGGGCAGCGCTTTGATCAGGCCATGGCACAAGACATCGCTACTGCTGGAGTGGGGGCGATTTTTGTTTGCGGGCGATATGAAGGCATAGATCAGCGCTTCATTGATAAACGCGTACATGCCGAAGTATCCATGGGGGACTTTGTGTTGTCAGGGGGAGAGATTCCCGCTCTGGCCGTCATGGATGCGGTGCTGCGTTTATTGCCCGGTGTATTGAACACGGCAGAGTCGGCCGTCCAGGACTCGTTTCACAGCGGCAATAGTGGCTTGTTAGATAGTCCGCATTACACTCGTCCGGAAAACTACCATGGCGTTGCGGTGCCCGAGGTGCTTTTGTCGGGTCATCATCTGCGTATTGCGCAATGGCGTCGCGAGCAATCTTTGCGCCTTACCTTGCTGCGCCGTCCGGACTTACTGGATCAAGCCCGTGCAGCGGGTCATCTAAGTCTGGCTGACGAGCGCTATTTAGCCAGTCTGTAATAAGCTTTATCTAGTCTTGTTACCCTGTCGTGAGGCAGGGTTTTTGCCGTGGGTTTTATTGGCTTGACGCGTTATTGTATTGAAATACGTAGCGCTGTCAGGTAGTGGGTTCTTGTGTGCCTAAGTCCTAAGTGGGTGTGTGGGTATCCGGGTATGGCAGGCGACGAAAATGGTATTGTATTTTCACCGTTGAGCCTATATCAACGGCCGAGCAGTAAGGTGGTTCCTCATTCATGGTGACTGTTAAAGGAGCATCAAGATGAATCTGGCAGACTTAAAGCAGCTTGGTATCAATATAGAATTCCCCTTTAAAAACCGTTATGACAATTATATTGGGGGAAAGTGGGTAGCGCCCATGGCGGGTAATTACTTTGATAATGTCTCTCCTATTACTGGGCAGGTGTTTTGTCAGGTCGCGCGTTCGGATGCTGACGATATTAATGTAGCCCTGGATGCGGCACATGCTGTGCGACAGCAGTGGGCCAATACATCGGTGGCCGAGCGTTCAGCGCTATTGTTAAAAGTCGCCGATCGCATCGAGCAGAATCTGGAGCGTTTGGCTCTGGCCGAGTCTATTGATAACGGTAAGCCCTTGCGCGAAACCATGGCGGCCGATTTGCCTTTGGCGGTCGATCATTTCCGTTATTTTGCAGCCTGCGTACGTGCACAAGAGGGGGCAATCTCAGACCTGGATAGCAATACGGTGGCTTATCATTTCAATGAGCCTATAGGCGTAGTGGGGCAAATTATTCCTTGGAACTTTCCCTTATTGATGGCCGCGTGGAAGCTGGCTCCGGCTTTGGCGGCAGGTTGCCCTGTGGTGATGAAGCCGGCTGAGCAAACGCCTGCCTCGATTATGGTGTTAATGGAAACCATAGGCGATCTTTTGCCGCCTGGGGTAGTTAATATTGTGAATGGTTACGGTAAGGAGGCGGGTGAGGCGCTGGCTAGCAGTACTCGTATCGCCAAAATCGCCTTTACTGGATCGACTCCGGTGGGTAAGCACATCTTACGTAATGCGGCTGATACCTTGATACCTGCCACCGTTGAGTTAGGGGGTAAAAGTCCTAATATTTTCTTTGAGGATGTGATGTCTGCGGACGATGCGTTTTTGAATAAGGCGCTGGAGGGCGCGGCCATGTTTGCCTTGAATCAAGGCGAGGTATGCACCGCACCGTCTCGTTTATTGGTGCAGGAATCTATTTACGAGCGTTTCATCGAGAAAGTGGTGGCACGTGTAGAGCAGATCAAAAAAGGCCACCCTCTGGATAAAAGTACGATGGTGGGCGCCCAAGTCTCTCAGGCTCAGATGGATAGGATTATGAGCTATATCGATTTGGGTCGTGCTGAGGGCGCAACATGCCTGACCGGCGGAGAGCGCAATCGTATGGGGGGTGGTTTGGATGATGGCTTTTACATCAGTCCAACCATGCTATTGGGTGAAAACAGCATGCGCGTTTTTCAGGAGGAGATCTTCGGACCGGTAGCGGCCGTGACGACGTTTAAAGATGAGGAAGAGGCCTTGGCCATTGCCAACGATACGATTTATGGCTTGGGTGCAGGTGTGTGGAGTCGCGATGGCTCACGAGCGTATCGTATGGGGCGAGGTATACAGGCTGGACGTGTCTGGACTAATTGCTATCATATTTATCCCGCTCATGCGGCATTTGGGGGGTATAAGCAGTCCGGCATAGGTCGTGAAACCCATAAAATGGCCTTGGCGAATTATCAGCAGACCAAATGTCTGATGGTTAGCTATAGTGATCAGGCATTGGGCTTTTTCTAATGCCGTAGCGCTTACCTTGCCTAGAAGTCTGGACGCTAAGAATCTGGGTGTAAGTATAAAAAACCCCCTGTCTGTAATTGAGTTGCAGGCAGGGGGTTTTGGCGTCAAGGTTTAGGACTTAGCCTAAGCGTGCATACTGCTCTTGCACCTTGCTGAGTGTTTCCGCGAATTGCGCAGCGCGCTGGCGTTCTTGCTCAACCACGGCGGCCGGGGCGCGCTCTACAAAGCTGGCATTGTTAAGTTTGCCTTGTGCTTTGCTGATTTCTCCCTGCAGGCGTTCGATTTCCTTGCTCAGGCGTGCCTGCTCAGCGGCTACGTCGATTTCTACGTGTAGCATAAGCTGGCAGTCTCCTACAACTTGTACTGGAGCGCCCGCATCGGGTAGTTGGTCTACGATTTGAACGTCTTGGAGTTTACCCAGCGCTGCCAAGTACGCGCTATTGCGCTTCAAGGTTTCTTGTTGGCCTTGCGCAATGAGGGGGACTCGCTCGGCGGGTGAAAGATTCATTTCGCCGCGCAGGGCACGGATAGCGTCGACCTGTGCCTTCAGTTCGCTCACCAGGGCTTCGGCTTGTTCATCGATGGCCTGCGGGTTGGCTACGGGATAAGGCTGTATCGAGATACTTGTTACGTCAGAGGCTGCACGTTTGCCAGCAACGACGGACACTTTTTGCCATAGTTCTTCGGTAATGAAGGGGATAATGGGGTGTGCCAGGCGCAGAACGACTTCGAGTACGCGAATCAGAGTGCGACGGGTCGCGAGTTGCTCTGCGGGGCTGCCGTGTTGTATCTGGATTTTTGCCAGTTCCAGATACCAGTCGCAATACTCGTCCCAGACAAAGTGATAAATGGCATTGGCGATATTATCGAAGCGATAATCGCTAAAGCCTCGTTCTGCGTCTTGTTCCAGGCGCTGCAAAAGGCTAATAATCCACTTGTCGGCAAACGATAGGCTGACTTCTGCTTGTGGATTGTCCAGTTGCAAATCGTGTGTTTCGGTATTCATCAGCACGAAACGAGTGGCGTTCCAGAGCTTGTTGCCAAAGTTGCGATAGCCCTCGCAGCGTTTCATGTCAAAGTTAATATTACGCCCCAGTGTGGCATAGGCAGACATGGTAAAGCGCAAAGCATCTGTACCGTAGGCAGGAATGCCATTGGGATAGTCTTTGCGAGTACGCTTGGCAATGCTTTGCGCCTGTTTGGGATTCATTAGGCCATAAGTACGTTTTTTGACCAGCTCCTCAAGGCTGATCCCGTCAATGAGGTCAACGGGGTCTATGGTGTTGCCGCGTGACTTACTCATTTTCTTGCCTTCCATGTCGCAGACCAAGCCATGGACATAGACGGTGTGGAAGGGCACTTTTCCGGTAAGGTGCATGCTCATCATGACCATGCGTGCGACCCAGAAGAAGATGATGTCAAAGCCGGTAACCAGTACGCTGGACGGTAAATAACGCTCTAGGTCTGGTGTTTGCTCTGGCCAGCCTAAATCGGTAAAGGGCACCAGGGCGGAGGAAAACCACGTGTCCAGCACGTCCTCGTCGCGTCGTAAAGGGCCGTCTACACCGGCTGCTTTCGCTTTTTCCAGGGCTTCGGCTTCATCACGAGCCACAAAGATAGCGCCGTTGTCGGCATACCAGGCGGGAATCTGGTGGCCCCACCAAAGCTGACGTGAGATACACCAGTCTTGAATATTGTGTAGCCATTGGTTGTAAGTATTACGCCAGTTGTCGGGGTAGAACTGTACGCGGCCGTCGGCGACCACCTCTAGGGCGACGTCTGTAATGCTTTTGCCAGGGTGCAAGCTATCAGCAGGTGCGGCTTGGCTCATGGCAACAAACCACTGGTCTGTGAGCATGGGCTCGATGATGACGCCTGTGCGGTCGCCTCGTGGCACCATGAGTTTATGTGGTTTGACTGCTTGTAATAAGCCTAAGGCTTCCAGATCGGCTACCACGCGTTGGCGGGCCTCGAAGCGCTCCAGGCCTCGGTAAGGCTCGGGAGCAGCATCATTGATGTGGGCATCCAGAGTCAGGATGCTGATCATGTCCAACTGGTGGCGCTGACCTACCGCGTAGTCGTTAAAGTCGTGGGCGGGGGTGACTTTCACCACACCAGTGCCGAACTCACGATCCACGTACTCGTCGGCAATAATCGGTATTTCGCGGCCTACCAGAGGCAGTGTGACTGTTTGGCCGATGAGGGCGGCGTAACGCTCGTCCTCGGGATGGACCATCACAGCGGTATCTCCCAGCATGGTTTCTGGGCGTGTGGTGGCGACCACCAGATGCGTTAAGCCATGCTGTGGTGTGCTTAATGGGTAGCGTAGCTCCCACATATGGCCGTCTTCTTCTTCGCTGACCACTTCCAGATCGGACACGGCGGTACCCAGTACCGGGTCCCAGTTGACTAAACGTTTGCCACGGTAGATTAGGCCTTGTTCGTAAAGGCGGACGAAGGTCTCAATCACGCCTCGTGACAGCTTACTGTCCATGGTGAAGTACTCGCGCTCCCAGTCGCACGAGGCACCCAGGCGTCGGAACTGCTGAGTAATAGCGTTACCGGATTGCTCTTTCCATTCCCAGACCTTACCCAGGAACTGCTCTCGTCCCAGATCGTGGCGGCTGATACCTTGTGCATCGAGCTGGCGCTCTACGACGATTTGGGTAGCGATGCCAGCATGGTCAGTACCAGGGATATAAGCGGTGTCATCGCCTTTCATGCGGTGGTAACGCGTGAGACCATCCATGATGGTTTGGTTAAACGCGTGTCCCATGTGCAGGGTGCCAGTGACGTTAGGGGGCGGCGACTGGATGACAAAAGGCTGGCTGTTATGGCTGGGGTCGGGCTGGACGTGCTGGCCCCCTCTAAAGTAACCGCTTTGTTCCCAGCGAGCGTACCAGTGCTGTTCTAATTCTTGGGGGTCAAAGCTTTTGGACAGTTGATCTTCGGTTGAGGGGGCGGATGAGTTGGTCATAGTGTTACGAGTTAGAGTGTGGCGCAAACAAGAATGGGCTAAAGCGTGCTGAAGTCACTGCAAGTTGTGCGTCAAAAAAGTAAAGATTAAAGACATCATTTTAAGATGTAGCCGAGCGTCGTGGGCGTGCTAAAATTCTAGGTTGCCGTAAATACGACGAAAGTGCTTGTTTTTATTAGCAAAACGTATATCGGTGTGCTGGCATGCGCTTTCGTCTACGTTGCAAGACTACACTATATATTGTTATTACTTGGATTTTCACATGGCTATTGAACGCACTCTATCCATTATCAAGCCCGATGCTGTGGCAAAAAACGTTATTGGTCAAATCATTTCCCGCTTTGAAAACGCTGGTTTGAAAGTGGTTGCTGGTCGTCTGGTGCACTTGTCACGTGGCGAGGCTGAGCGTTTTTACGCCGTGCACAGCGAGCGTCCTTTCTTTAAAGACCTGGTCGACTTCATGATCTCCGGTCCTGTATTTGTACAGGTTCTGGAAGGTGAGGGCGCGATTGCTAAAAACCGTGATCTCATGGGTGCTACCGACCCTAAAAAAGCCGAATCCGGTACGATTCGTGCTGACTTTGCAGACAGCATTGACGCCAATGCCGTGCACGGTTCCGATGCGCCTGAAACGGCTGCTGTTGAAATTGCTTTCTTCTTTCCCGAGTCCAACGTATACAGCCGTTAATCGAGCCGCATACGAATAACTCGTAGTAAATTGTTTTTATGTCTTCAATCGAACTCACTAATCTGCTGGGCATGAGCCCGCAGCAACTAACCGAACTTGTCGCGCAGTGGGGCGGCAAGCCGTTTCGTGCGCGTCAGTTACAGCGCTGGATTCATCAGCGCTGTACGGACCAGTTTGATTTGATGACAGACCTGGCGCGCGACTTCCGAGGGCAGCTCACTGCCCAGTGCGAGGTGCGCGCGCCAACCATGTCACACGAACATATTTCGGCAGATGGTACGCGTAAGTGGTTGTTTGACGTGGGTCAGAACAATGCTGTGGAGGCCGTCTTTATTCCAGAAGACGATCGCGGCACGTTGTGCATCTCTAGTCAGGCCGGTTGTACGGTAGCGTGTCCATTTTGTTCAACGGGCTATCAGGGCTTTAATCGTAACCTGACAACAGCCGAGATCATTGGGCAGCTTTGGTTTGCCAAGCGTGCGCTCTTGCACGAGCCTGAAGCAGCTCGTATCGGTGCTGGGCAAGCAGATACCCAAAGAGTGGTGAGCAATGTGGTGATGATGGGCATGGGCGAGCCTTTGCTCAACTACGATCAGGTATTAGGTGCTTTGCTCCTGATGCTGGATGATAACGCCTACGGCTTATCGCGACGTCGTGTCACGGTGTCGACATCAGGCGTAGTGCCCATGATGGACAGGCTAAAGCAAGATTGTCCCGTGGCCTTGGCCGTGTCCTTGCATGCGCCTAACGACGCTTTGCGTGACCGCCTTGTACCACTTAATAAAAAATATCCCTTGAAAGAACTGCTGGCCGCCTGTAATCGTTACTTGCAGCACGCCCCGCGCGATTTCATCACTTTTGAATATATTATGCTGGACGGTATCAATGATACGGATCAGCATGCACAGGAATTGCTGGATATTGCCAGCCAAGTGCGCTGTAAATTTAATCTCATTCCCTTTAATCCTTTTCCGCAGTCTGGTTTGAAGCGTTCCAGCGCCAATCGAGTCAGGCAGTTTGCTCAGATTCTGACGGATGGGGGCGTGATCACTACAGTGCGTAAGACTCGTGGTGATGATATTGCTGCAGCCTGTGGCCAGTTGGCCGGCGATATCCAAGACCGTACACGCATCCAGGAGCGCATGCCTGAACGCGCGACCATACTATTGAAACAGGAGCCTGCATGAGTCACGAACCATCATCCTTGGCCTCAGTCATGAACTCTGAAGAATCTATTGGTATAGGTGCTTTGCTTACTGCCTTGCGTCAGGCTAAGGGCTATAGTTTGAGTGATGCGTCGGCCAGGCTGAAGTTCTCGGTGCGCCAGATTGAAAGTCTGGAGGCTGAGCAATGGGATCAACTTCCTGAAGGCTTGTTATTGCGTGGCATGGTCAAAAATTATGCCCGTTACCTTGAGGCTGACCTAGACGCCGTGCTGTTGCAACTGGAATCTCAGGTCAGTGGCGTACAAGCACCTGCGCCAGTACCTAAAAACCTCTCCTCTGCGGGGGCTCGTACCGAAATGGCTTTGTACTCCGAGCACCGATCGCGATCCTGGGGATGGTGGTTAATTATTTTTGTCCTTGTATTGGTCGCTGGCTTTTATGCCTTGGACCGAGGCTGGATACCGGAATCCTGGTTGGTCTTTGACTGGCTTAAAGGCTTGTAAACATGAGCACAGAATTATCGGCTTGCACGAAGCAGGCATTGGCGGTGGGGGCGCAAACAAAGCGTTCTACGCGTCAGGTGGCGATCAGTTGGGGCAATAAAATCGTAGCGGTGGGGGGATCCGCTCCCGTTGTGGTGCAATCCATGACCAATACCGATACGGTAGATGCAATAGCAACTGCCATTCAGGTCAAAGAGCTGGCCATGGCAGGCTCTGAGCTGGTGCGCATTACGGTTAATACTCCCGAGGCTGCGCGCGAGGTTCCCGCTATACGTGAACAGCTCGATCGCATGGGAATAGATGTCCCGTTGGTGGGCGATTTTCATTACAACGGTCATAAACTGCTGACTCAGTTTCCTGAGTGTGCCCAAGCCCTATCCAAATACAGAATTAATCCTGGCAATATGGGTGGTGGTAAACGCCGCGACGATAATTTTGCCCAAATGATTGAGGTCGCGTGTCGTTATAACAAGCCTGTGCGTATAGGCGTGAACTGGGGAAGTCTGGATCACGAATTGCTGGCGCGCATGATGGACGAAAACCAGTTGCGCAGTCATCCATGGACCCCTCAGGCGGTCATGCGCGATGCATTGGTGGTGTCTGCTATTAGTAATGCTCAGCGTGCAGAAGAACTAGGCCTGGCGGGCGATGCCATTATCTTGTCGTGCAAGGTCAGTCATGTGCAGGATCTGATCACTGTATATCAGGACTTATCGACGCGTTGTACCTATCCCTTGCATCTTGGTTTAACGGAAGCAGGGATGGGCAGCAAAGGTATTGTGGCGTCTACAGCCGCTTTGGCCGTACTGCTACAGCAAGGTATTGGTGACACCATACGCATCTCCCTCACACCTGAACCAGGTGGAGACCGTACGCGTGAAGTGGTGGTGGCGCAGGAAATTCTTCAAACCATGGGCTTGCGTGCCTTTACACCCATGGTGGTGGCCTGTCCAGGTTGCGGCCGTACAAGTAGTACGGTATTTCAGGAGCTGGCCAGTGATATCCAAACTTACCTGCGCGATCAGATGCCAGTTTGGAAAGATCGTTATCCCGGTGTAGAGACTATGAATGTTGCAGTAATGGGCTGCGTAGTCAATGGTCCTGGGGAAAGCCGCCATGCGGATATAGGTATCAGTTTACCGGGTACCGGTGAGCTTCCTTCGGCTCCTGTTTATGTGGATGGAGAGCGTGTGGTAACGCTTAAAGGTGATACCATCGCTCAGGAGTTCCAGGAAATCGTGGAAAAATATGTGCAGCGGCGCTACGGCAGTGGTGCTGCTAATTCTTGAACTAGGCCTGGCTATACGTATGGTTGGGCGGGCAGTAAATACAATATGACGCAGCAGTTTCAGAAGCTACGCGCCTTAACAGGCATGAAGGACTTACTCCCTGGAGAAAGTGCTCAGTGGGAACATTTAGAAGAGCTGGTACGTGAATGGCTGGCTAGTTATGGGTATCGCAATATGCGTACCCCTGTGCTGGAATTTACGCAGTTATTTGCGCGTGGCATAGGCGAGGTCACGGACATTGTCGAAAAGGAAATGTACTCGTTTACGGATTCCTTGAATGGCGATAAGTTGACCATGCGCCCCGAGTTTACCGCCGGTATGGTGCGTGCCAGCATCGAGCATAATTTGCTCTACGATAGGCCGCAGCGCGTCTATGCCATGGGACCGGTGTTTCGTCACGAGCGCCCGCAGCGAGGACGTTACCGTCAATTTCACCAAATTGACGTAGAAGCCCTGGGTTTGCCTGGGCCGGATATCGATGCCGAGCTCATTCTTATGCTGGCTCGCCTGTGGCGTGTGCTGGGGTTAGATGACATTCGTCTTGAACTGAACTCCTTGGGTCAGGCTGATGAGCGTGCCGCTCATCGCTCTGCTTTAATTGCCCACTTGGAAGCGCATAAAGCGATACTCGACGAAGAGGCCCAGCGTCGCATGTACGTGAACCCCTTGCGTGTGCTGGACACGAAAAATCCGGCCATGCAGGAAATGGCAAATGCCGCGCCGCGCTTGTTTGATTTCTTAGGCGAGCAGTCCAAAGCGCATTTTCAAGGGGTATGTGATCGCTTGGATGATGCGGGGATTGCCTATACCCTGAATCCTAGACTGGTACGCGGGCTGGATTATTACAACCTGACGGTCTTTGAGTGGGTGACAGACAGGCTGGGTGCTCAGGGTACAGTTTGTGGTGGTGGTCGTTATGATGGCCTAATCGAACTGTTAGGCGGTAAGGGCGCACCTGCGGTGGGTTTTGCAATCGGCATGGAGCGCTTGCTAGACCTTTGGCAGCAAGATCAAGAGCCAGTGGCAGCGCCGGAGTGCCAAGTGTATATGGTGCATCAAGGTGACGCGGCTCAGCGTGTGGCGGCTGGTTTAGCAGAAAGTTTGCGTGATGCTGGCTTACGAGTCATTGTGCATGCGGGTTCTAGCGGTTTTAAGTCACAATTCCGACGTGCTGATGCCAGCGGAGCGATGGCCGCCGTTATTTTGGGCGATAATGAGATTCAGTCTCGGCAAGCCAGTGTGAAGTGGCTGCGACTGAGCGATGAGCAGGCCGAACAACAAGAATCGGTCGATTTTGAACAATTAGCCGCTGTCATTGCAGCAAGGATAGGATAAGCATGGCCTACGATCTAGAGGAACAAGAAACACTAGACCAGATAAAAGCCTGGTGGGATCGTTACGGCACGCTTTGCGTCGTTCTGGCTTTTGTCGTGTTAGCCGGTGTCGCTGGTTGGCGTGGCTGGATCTGGTATCAGGGTCACCAGGCCGCTCAAGCTATGGGATATTTCGAGGCCTTGGAAAGCGCTACCCTGCAAAGCGGTGAAGAGTCCGATGCGCGGATCAAAGCGGCCAGTGAAACCTTACGCAAAGATTTTGCCAAATCAGGCTATACCTCGCGAGCTGTTTTGTTGGCGGCTTCCACCTTGCAGCAACGCGGTGATCTGGATAGCGCTAAAGAGCAACTGAACTGGTTGGTAGATAGCCAATACGACCCAGCTTTGCGTGCGCTAGCACAACTGCGTCTGGCCGGTATTTTGCTTGAGCAAGAACAGTACGAACAAGCATTGGCTCGTTTACAGTCTGCCCCAGAAGGATTTGCAGCTTTATATGCGGATCGTCAGGGAGATGTTTATTACGCCCAAGGCGATAAGCAACAGGCGCGTAAGGCTTGGGAGCAGGCTGTCTCGCAACTTCAAAACGATCCCCTAGCGCCGCTTATTCAATTGAAGCTGGATGCACTGGCAGGAGTCTAAGATGTTGGCTTTATTTACTCGACGTGTTGTGGTTTCCAGTGTGTGCGCTCTTAGCTTGCTGACCTTGGCAGCCTGCTCAAGTACGGACTCACGTTATGCGCCAGCCCCTTTAAGCGACTACAGTTCTAGTATTAGTTCTGCGGTGCGCTGGTCTGTGTCCTTGGGTAGCGGCTCGGACGTGGGCTTTGCGCCAAGCTTGGTGGGTACAGATGTCTATGCCGCAGCCCCTTCAGGGCAAGTGCATAAAATCGATCTGAACAGTGGTCAGGTGCTGTGGTCTGCTAATGCAGGTAAGCGTTTGACAGCGGGTGTGGGCAGTGATGGCCTGGTGACAGCGGTTGTGACTGCTGGTGGGGATGTGGTGGCGTTTGATGACGGCGGCCAAGAGCTTTGGCGCAGTCGTGCGAGCAGCGCTGTGACTATTCCACCAGTGGTGGGTGACGGCGTGGTGGTAGTGCGTGCTAGCGACTACCGTATACAAGCTTTTGATGCACGTACAGGCGATCTGCTTTGGAATGTACAGCGCCCAGGGCCGGCCTTGTCATTAAAAACCAGCATGCAGATGCGTATTGTAGACGGCATGCTGCTGACAGGCCTGCCTAATGGGCGTTTGATGGCGATTAATGCCCAAACCGGTGCAGTGGTCTGGGAGGGCAGCGTCTCGGCTTCGCAGGGCGCCACAGACCTTGAGCGCATTAATGATGTAGTGGGTGCGCCGCAAGTACAGGATCCCTTATTGTGTGGTGCCACGTATCAAGGGCGAGTCGTGTGTTTTGACGTGCAGCAAGGCGGCATGCCGGTATGGGATCGAAAAATTTCGGCCGTATCGGGACCTGTCTCTGACAGTCATTTGCTCTATATTGCCAATAGCCGCGATAAGGTCGAGGCATTAGCTTTAGTAAACGGACAAACCATTTGGGAGCAGGACGGTTTGAGTAACCGTCGTTTAGCCCCCATGGCAGTGACCCCCCGTGTGTTAGCGGCAGGTGATTACCAAGGTTATGTACATTTTTTATCTCGTATTGATGGTACGCTCGAAGGACGCATCAGTGTTGGAGGAGGGCCTATTGTGTCGCCTCTGTTAGGCACTGATCAGGGCGTATTGGTTCAAACGGGCAACGGTAATCTGGTCTTGGTGGGGATTAATTGAGAAGCACTATTTTTAAACCTGTAGTTGCGCTGGTCGGGCGTGCCAACGTGGGTAAGTCCACGTTGTTTAACCGCCTGACGCGTTCGCGCGATGCCTTGGTGGCAAACTTTCCAGGTTTGACCCGTGATCGGCATTATGGCGAGGGTCGTCTCGGTGCTCATCCATATTTGGTCGTAGACACAGGTGGTTTTGAGCCGGTTGCCAAAACCGGTATGCTGATGGAAATGGCGCGGCAGACTCGGCAAGCCATAGCTGAGTCAGATGTGGTGATCTTTTTGGTCGATGCACGTGAAGGCCTGAATGCCCTGGACCTGGAAATTGCGCAACTGCTACGTCGTCAAGGGCAGCGTGTGTTGCTGGCGGTCAATAAGGCCGAGGGTATGCGTCACGAGGCCGGTGGGGCAGAGTTCCACGAGCTTGGCTTGGGGTATCCGTACCCCATTTCGGCTTCGCATGGCGACGGGGTAGAAGAGCTAATTAATCTGGCATTGGAAAAAGCTCTGGCAGATCGACCTGCAGCCTTACCGGATGAGCAAGAGTCAGACGACCCCCAAGAGCACAGAATCAAACTGGCGATAGTGGGGCGTCCTAACGTGGGTAAGTCCACACTTATTAATACCTTGCTGGGCGAAGAGCGTGTGATTGCCTTTGACCAGCCAGGTACCACACGTGATGCGATTGAAATCGAGTTTGAGCGCAGGGGCGTCAAGTACACCCTGATTGATACTGCCGGTTTGCGTAAACGGGGTAAGGTATTCGAAGCGGTTGAGAAGTTCTCGGTGATTAAAACCTTGCAAGCCATTGAGGCTTGTAATGTGGTGCTGTTGATGATTGACGCACACACTGAAATTTCCGATCAAGATGCCAGTATCGCTGGGTTTGTGGTTGAAACTGGGCGTGCCTTGGTGGTGGGGATTAACAAGTGGGATGGCCTGGACGATTATCAGCGTGAATGGATAATGCGTGACTTTGAGCGTAAGTTACGTTTTCTGGGCTTTGCCCGCATGCATACGATGTCGGCGTTAAAAGGGCAGGGTATCAATCCCTTGCTAAATTCGATTAATGCCGCGCACGCAGCAGCCTTCCGTAAATTGTCTACGCCCAAATTAACCCGTGTCTTGCACGACGCCGTCGAGCAGCAGCAGCCGCCTCGAAAAGGCATATTCCGTCCTAAGTTGCGCTATGCACACCAAGGCGGAATGAATCCGCCTATTGTGGTGATACACGGCAATGCACTGGATGCGATTTCGGATTCCTATCGACGTTATCTGGAGTCTCGCTTTCGTGAAGCCTTTGATCTGCAAGGCACGCCATTGCGCATAGAACTCAAGTCATCGAAAAACCCTTACTTGAAGGAAGGCTAATGAGCCGTTTGTGGAGTGATCACGTAGCAGGCCTGAAGCCTTACGTGCCAGGTGAGCAGGTGCGTCTGGACAATTTGCTGAAGTTAAACACCAATGAGCATCCGAATGGGCCTTCGCCTTTGGCCTTAAAGGCCATACGTGATGCGGCCAATGAAGATTTGCGTTTGTACCCGCCGATCAACTCCGTGGAATTGCGTCATGCCATCGCACAATGGCTGCAGGTGCAGGACGATCAGGTGTTTTTGGGTAATGGCTCAGACGAAATTTTGGCTCATGTCTTTAGTGCCTTGTTTCTGCGTTCGGGCCGGCCCTTATTGATGCCGGATATTACCTATAGCTTTTACACCACATACAGTACCTACTACTCTGTCCCTACCGAGTGCATTGCTCTGGCCGAGGATTTCAGTATCCGTGTGGCAGATTACACCGCCAAGCGAGAAGTGGCACCGGCGGGCATTATTTTTGCTAATCCGAACGCGCCCACTGGTCTGGCTTTGCCATTAGCAGATATTGAAGCGATCCTGCAGGCCAATCCAGATACCGTGGTGGTGGTCGATGAAGCGTATGTGGATTTTGGTGCTGAGTCCGCGGTTGCCTTAATCCCTCAATACGATAATTTATTGGTCATACAGACCTTCTCCAAGTCCCGTGCGCTGGCTGGTTTGCGCGTGGGCTTTGCAGTGGCTCAGGCATCTTTGCTTGAAGCCTTGGCGCGCGTCAAAGACAGCTTTAACTCTTATCCCATGGATACATTGGCGTTGGCGGGGGCGGTTGCTTCAGTACAAGACCATGCTTATTTTCAAGAGCAATGCCAAGTGATTATCGATGCGCGGGAAACCCTGGCTAAAAATCTGATCTCGCTAGGCTTTGATGTCTTGCCATCCAAAACAAACTTTTTGATGGTCAGTCATCCTGAGTTTGCGGCCAGTGAACTTCAGCAGGCTTTGCGTGTCCAAGGTATTTTAGTGCGGCACTTTAACCAGGCACGTATCCAGAACCATCTTCGCATTACAGTGGGTACCACAGAGCAGTGTGAGCGCTTATTTGACACACTCAAAGGCATATTAAAAGCTTCCTGACACTAAAATTACAGAAATTATGGTGGAATAGATGCGAATTCAGGGAAAACCCTGTAAAGTATTGATCTGCTAAGCACTTGGCTATAACAACACAATTGGAGCATACCCAATGAGTAACAAAGGGCAAATTCTACAAGACCCGTTTTTAAATGCGCTTCGTAAAGAGCACATTCCCGTATCCATCTATCTGGTTAATGGCATCAAACTACAGGGGCAGATTGAATCGTTCGATCAATATGTTGTGCTGTTGCGAAATACCGTCACCCAAATGGTGTATAAACACGCGATCTCCACGGTCGTTCCCGCACGCCCAGTCAACCTGGCCGCAGATTCCTCGGCTGAATAAGCCCAGGATGCAGTTAGTTTGCTCTCTTGTACCCGTCGCGCATAGTTTGGCGATGGGTCTTTCTTTAACAGGTTGCCCATGAAGGCACTGGTTATCAGTGTAAATATGGGTGAGCCGGACTTCCAGGCGCACTCAGACGAGTTTCTGATGCTGGTTCAAGGAGCCGGAGCAACGATCGTTGATACCTTAGTAGTACGTCGTCAACGTCCTGATCCTGCTTATTATATTGGTACCGGAAAGTTAGACGAGGCGGTCGATGCCGCTATCGCCAGCGATGCTCAGGTTGTATTGTTTGATCAGGCACTTAGCCCAGCTCAACAACGTAACTTAGAACGTCGTTTCGAGCTGCGCGTGGTAGATCGAGTGGCCTTAATCCTGGATATCTTCGCCTTGAGGGCGCAAAGTCACGAAGGTAAGTTGCAGGTAGAACTTGCACAGTTACAACACTTATCGTCGCGTCTAACACGCATGTGGACTCACCTGGAGCGGCAGCAAGGTGGTATAGGTATGCGTGGCCCCGGGGAATCTCAGCTGGAAATGGACAGGCGCATGATTGGTGCAAAGGTTCGCACCTTACGCGAGCGTTTGGCCAAAGTTCAGCGACAGCGTACCACTCAGCGGCGTGCGCGTAGCCGAGGTGACACCTTGTCCGTATCGCTGGTGGGTTACACCAACGCGGGCAAGTCCACTTTGTTTAACGCACTCACACGAGCGGAGGCCTATGCGGCCGATCAGTTGTTTGCTACCTTAGATACCACGACCCGCAGGGTGTGGTTAGAAGGCAAGGGGCAAGTGGTGGTATCGGATACAGTAGGGTTTATTCGAGATCTGCCACCTACGTTGATCGCCGCTTTTCGTGCCACACTAGAGGAAACGATACACGCAGATCTGTTATTGCATGTTGTGGATGCGGCAAGTCCACAACGCGATGAGCAGATATTTGAGGTTCATAAGGTGCTTGCAGATATCGGTGCCGACGCCATACCCCGCATCTTGGTTTATAACAAAATAGACCAGCTAGGCTACGAGCCGCGTATAGAACGGGATGAGCATGGTACCATTGCGCGAGTCTTTGTCAGCGCTTTCGAGCGCATTGGATTAGATGAATTGCGAGAAGCAATCGTCGAATCAGGTCACATTGCGGATACTAATGCGTCTTAAAAACACTATATTCAATTTAAACGATCCCGGTTGGGGGAGGAACGGCGGTAAAAACGATTCCGAGCCGCCACGCCGCCCGGGCAAGTCTGATAGCCCTCCAGACCTAGACGAGGTTTGGCGCGATTTCAACAATCGCCTGGGTGCCATGTTTGGCCGTAAATCCAGAGGTACTCCTCCTGGTGCGCCTCCCGGTAGCGGGGGGGGGCCACGTTTACCCAAAAGCTCGCCTCGTCTATTTATTATTGGCGGTGTGGTGGCGGTAGGACTGTGGTTAGCCAGTGGCTTTGTTATCGTTCAGGAAGGGCAGGTTGCAGTAGTAACCCGATTTGGCGAGTACATCAAGACTCTCAATCCGGGTTTGCAGTGGCGCTGGCCCAATCCTATCGAAGATCACCAGACCGTAAATATTGCACAACTGCGTACGTTTGAAGTTGGCTATCGTGGATCGGCGCGTAATAAGGTGCTGCCAGAGTCCTTGATGCTGACTACCGACGAAAATATTGTCGACATGCAATTTGTGGTGCAGTATCGCCTCTTGCCCAATGGCGCACCTGATTATTTGTTTAATACCAATAATCCGGATGAGTCTGTACGCCAATCGGCGGAAACGGCCATGCGTGAAGTGGTGGGTAGACAGCCTATGGATACCGTGTTGTATTCGGGTCGTACACAAATTGCCGCGGATGTTCAGCAATTGGCGCAATCTATTTTGGATCGCTACGGCACGGGTATACAGATTAGTACGGTTGCGATTCAAAACGTACAGCCGCCCGAGCAAGTACAGGCAGCTTTTGATGATGCCGTGAAAGCGGGTCAGGATCGCGAGCGTCAGATTAACGAAGGTACGGCTTACGCGAATAAAGTGCTGCCCGAGGCTGCTGGTCAAGTGGCTCGTATGCTTCAGCAAGCCGAAGGTTACAAAGCTAAGGTGATTGGTGATGCGCGAGGTGATTCGGCACGCTTTACCAGCGTAGAAACTGAATATGCCAAAGCGCCCGGTGTAACGCGTGACCGACTGTATTTGTCGGCCGTACAGGAAGTGCTGGAAAATAACAACAAAGTATTGCTTGACGCCTCGTCGGCAAACAATATGTTGTATTTACCACTGGATCAAATTGCGGCTCAGGCTGCACGTGGTTCAGAGGCAACGGCTCCGGCCGCAGCGGCCGCTGCGACCAGTGCTTCGGGTGATGTGGCAGCTAAGCGGGCAGCATCCAGTAACACTGCGCCGCAAACTGGAACGCCGGCCTCGTCTGCCTCCGGTTCTTTGCAAAACCCCTATTCACCCTATTCACGCTAGGAGAGCACGATGCCACGTTTAATTCCGGCTCTAATCGCCTTGGCGGTGATTATTGGTTTGCTATTGTCTTCGGTTTTTATTGTGCGAGAGCGCGATGCTGCGCTGGTTTTTGCACTGGGTGAGGTGCGTGACACCATCACGAATCCAGGGCTGCACTTTAAGTTACCGCCTCCGTTTGAAAATGTTGTGTTTTTGGATAAGCGTCTTCAGACCATTGAAACCAAAGACCCAGAGCGTATTCAAACCGCTGAAAAGAAGAACCTGCTGATCGATTCCTACGTGAAATGGCGTATTGCTGATCCGCGACTGTTTTACGTTACCTTTGGTGCTACGGATCGTGGTGCCGTCGAACGCTTACAGGCACAAATTCGTGATGCGCTAAACGCGGCTGTGAACGTACGCACCGTGAAAGAAGTGGTCTCTACTGAGCGCGATGCGATTATGCGCGAAGTGCTGGCCTCGGTCGAAGCACGTGCCCGACCGCTGGGCGTAGAAGTGGTGGATGTGCGCTTGCGCCGTATCGACTTTGCCCCCGAGATTTCTGAATCTGTGTTCCGTCGCATGGAAGCGGAGCGTACACAAGAGGCGAATCGTTTACGTGCAACAGGTGCCGCAGAAAGTGAGCGTATCCGTGCTGAAGCCGAGCGTCAGCGCGAAGAAATGCTAGCGGAAGCTTACGCTCAGGCCGAATCGGTTCGAGGTGAAGGCGAGGGTGAGGCAGCAGCAATTTATGCGGCCGCCTATGGTAATAATCCTGAGTTCTATCGTTTCTACCGCAGTCTGGAGGCCTATCGCAAAGCCTTTAGTAAAGCGGGTGATACCTTGGTGATTAGTCCTGAGTCTGATTTTTTCCGTTACTGGAAAGAGCCCAAGGAACAAGGTAGCCGTTAGGGCTTACGAGCATTGCTTGGGCTAACCCTTTCCCCCTTAGCCTATGTTCGTATATACTAGCGTGTAAGTTTTTACACCACTTCGCAAGCGACTTGGATGGCTTACGGCCCCAAGTCGCTTTTTGTTTGGCTAAACGCATGCGAGAAAAATTTCGAGGCGTATGAATGTCTAATTGGTTGTTGCCAGAGAGTCTGGCTGATATTTTGCCTGCTGAAGCGCGTCGCATAGAAGAGCTACGTCGTAACTTGCTGGATCTGTACCGTACCTACGGTTTTGAGCTGGTTGCTCCGCCCTTAGTGGAGTACCTGGAGTCTTTACAGGCGGTGTCGGGTACCGACCTGAATCTGCGTACCACTAAGGTGATCGATCAGATATCTGGTCGTACCATGGGGGTGCGAGCAGACATGACGCCTCAGGTTGCGCGCATTGATGCGCACTTGCTCAATCGTGAGGGGCTGACTCGCTTGTGCTATTGTGGTTCGGTGCTTCATGCCCGGCCTGCTGGTTTATTGTCTGATCGTGAACTGCTACAGATTGGTGCCGAAATATTCGGTCATGCTGGTGTGGAGTCCGATATTGAAGTGATTCATCTGGCGCTTGAGAGTGTAGGGCGCGCCGGTGTGCAAGCTCCTAGGCTGGATTTGAATTACCCAGGCATAGGACGGTTTCTGATCGAGCGCGATCCTGTGCTCAAGCAGTACGGTTCCGCTGTTTTCGAGTTGCTCAATGCCAAAGATACTCCCGGATTACAGCAACTTGGCCAGCGTACTGGCTGCTTGCCAGAAACAACACAGTACTTGTTGGACTTAACACGCTTGTACGGTGGTCCGGAAGTGTTGGAGCTGGCCCGTAAGGCCTTGCCTGATGCACCTGAGGTGCGCGAGGCTTTGCACAGTATGCGTACTCTCATTGACGCCCTGCCTGGTCAGGATATCACGCTGGATCTGGCGGATATAGGTAGCGGGTATGGGTATCATTCAGGTCTGATTTTTTCTGTCTATGCAGAAGGCTGGCATGATGCCTTAGTGCGTGGTGGACGTTTTGATGGCATAGGCCGCATGTATGGGCGAGCACGTCCTGCCACCGGCTTTAGTCTGGATTTGCGTAAATTGTCGGCTGGTTTGCCACCAGCTGAGGCCGTATTTGCGATACGGGCCCCATGGGGGCAGCAGCCTGGCTTACAGGCCGCTATCCGTGAATTGCGTCAGGCCGGTGAAATTGTTATTCAAATTCTGCCCGGTCAGGCCGAGCACAGTCTGGATGAGTTTGTGATCGATCGCGAGTTGGCACCCGAGGGAGATCAGTGGCAGCTTAGGGCAATCTGATTCTGCATTGCAGAGTCGGTTGTGTGATGATTGTTTTTCTGGCCATGCAGTAACGGCCATCTCTATTTTGAATGTGACATGAGTAAAAACATTGTGGTCATTGGCACCCAGTGGGGTGACGAAGGGAAAGGGAAGATCGTCGATTGGCTGGCAGAGTCAGCACAAGGCGTCGTACGCTTCCAAGGCGGGCATAATGCAGGCCATACTCTTTGGATTAACGGGCAAAAAACAATTTTGCGACTGATTCCGTCTGGCATTATGCATGCCCATGTAACGTGTTACATCGGTAATGGTGTCGTGTTGTCACCAGACGCTTTGCTGACTGAAATCGGAGAGCTGGAAGCGGCCGGTTTGGATGTGCGTAGTCGTTTGCAAATTTCCCCGGCTTGCCCCCTGATACTGCCCTATCACGTAGCGGTGGATCAGGCACGTGAGAAACGTAAGGGTGAGGGCAAGATTGGTACGACCGGCCGTGGTATTGGTCCCGCTTACGAGGACAAGGTTGCGCGTCGCGCTTTGCGTGTGCAAGATCTTTACGATCCGGCTATTTTTGATGAAAAGCTGGCCGAGGCACTGGACTACCACAACTTTGTGCTAACGCAGTACCTGAATTCCGAGGCCGTATCGGCCGATCAGGTGCATGATCAGGCCATGAGTTGGGCAGAGCAGTTGCAGCCCATGGTAGCTGACGTATCGCATGCCTTATACGTAGCGAAAAAAGCGGGTCAAAAACTATTGTTCGAAGGTGCTCAAGGTGCCTTGCTGGATATTGATCATGGTACTTACCCCTTTGTGACCAGTAGCAACTGCTTGTCAGGTGCCGCGTCGGCGGGTGCTGGTGTGGGGCCTCAAGAACTTGACTACGTGCTGGGCATCGCCAAGTCCTATACAACCCGTGTGGGAGCAGGGCCATTTCCCACCGAGTTGCTTGACGATACCGGCATGCGTTTGGCAACAGTAGGTAAAGAGTTCGGTTCCGTAACAGGTCGTCCACGCCGTTGTGGCTGGTTTGATGCGGCAGCCATGAAGCGTTCGGTCATGATCAACGGTATTTCTGGCCTGTGCGTAACCAAGCTCGATGTGCTGGATGGCGTGGAGCAAATTAAAATTGGTGTGGGTTACCGTTACAAGGGTGAGTTCCTGGACGTCTTGCCCTATGGTGCACACGCCGTGGCAGAGGCTGAGCCAGTGCTGGAAGAAATGCCCGGCTGGACGGAGTCCACCGTAGGTGTGACCGAGTACGATAAGCTGCCTGTTAATGCGCGTCGCTATCTGGAACGTATCGCAGAATTGTGCGATGTACCTATAGATATGGTTTCAACGGGGCCAGATCGCAACGAAACTATTGTTTTACGTGATCCATTCAGCAAATAGATCACGTTTTAGGGATATAATAAGGCGCACCCCCTTGTGCGACTAAGGTAAAGCGGCCTCAGGGCCGCTTTGTCGTTTGGCAGCGCGGTGCAGCGTTGCGAGTGGGCACGTTTATTTAGCTTTTACATCAGGAACATCTATGACTTTGCCCTCCAACACCGATAAAGATGAATGGGTCAGCTGGGAACAGTACAATCGTCTTATTGAACAGTTGGCATTGAACATTCATGCCTCAGGCTGGAAATTTGACAAGATCGTTTGCCTTGCCCGCGGTGGTATGCGTGTAGGGGATGTGATTTCGCGCATCTATGATGTGCCCTTAGGTATTTTGGCGACCAGCAGTTATCGTGAGGCCGCAGGTACGTCTCAGGGCCAGCTGGATATTGCACAGTACATCACCATTACCCGTGGCACGCTAGATGGTAACGTGCTCTTGGTCGATGATATGGTCGATACCGGTAATACCTTTATGCGCGTACGCGACCATCTCATACAGCAGTTTCCAGCGATTACCGATCTGCGTACTGCGGTATTGTGGTGGAAAGGTCACGCTAAAATTGACCCCGACTACTACGTGTCCAAGCTGCCTACCAACCCGTGGATTCATCAGCCTTTTGAAGACTATGACACGATTCGTCCTCACCAGTTGGAAGCATGGGTACGCAAAGGTAAAAGTAATTCATAAGCCTACATAGTAAGCGCCTTTTGAATTCGCTATTAATTTATGCTATGCTATATGGCTAGCCGTTTTATCTAACTAACTCTTTAACTACAAGGCCAGGGAATACATGCCAATTGTTCGCCTGAAAGAAAACGAGCCTTTCGAGGTTGCATTGCGTCGCTTTAAGCGCACTATTGAAAAAACCGGTTTGTTGACCGAGTTGCGCTCACGCGAATTCTACGAAAAACCAACAGCTGAGCGTAAGCGTAAGCACGCTGCTGCTGTTAAACGTCACTATAAGCGTATTCGTAGCCAGCAATTGCCTCCGCGCTTGTATTGATACCTGATTCATTTATTCAGGAACTGCTCGCCCGTGTCGATGTGGCCGATGTCGTCGGGCGTTATGTGCAGTTGCGTAAAGGCGGGGCCAACTTGCTTGGCCTATGCCCTTTCCATAACGAAAAATCACCTTCGTTTACCGTTAGTCCTACCAAGCAGTTCTATCATTGCTTTGGTTGTGGCGCGCACGGATCGGCTATTACATTTCTTATCGAGCACACTGGGGCCAGTTTTCCCGAGGCCGTACGTAGTCTAGCCTCTACTGTAGGTATGACTGTACCCGAAGCCGATCGTAGCCCGCGTCAGCGTGCTGCAGATCAGCGACGCAAGGCGGAACGCGAGCGTCAGCACAGTGTGCTGGATCAAGCGCAGCATTATTATCTGCAACAACTGCGGCAATCTCCCATGGCTATCGACTACTTAAAACGTCGTGGCCTGAGTGGCGAGATTGCGGCACGCTTTGGTCTGGGCTGGACTGGCACTGAAAGACGTGGGCTGGCCAAAGTGTTTACTCAGTACGAAGATCATCAACTGGTAGAAGCCGGTTTGGTGATTGAATCTGAAGACGGGCGTCGTTACGATCGTTTCCGCTCTCGGGTCATGTTTCCTATACGTAGCGCCAAAGGCCAAATTATTGGTTTTGGCGGACGCTTAATAGAAAAAGGTGAGCCTAAGTACCTGAACTCTCCTGAAACTCCTTTGTTCTCTAAAGGGCATGAGCTGTATGGCTTGTGGGAAGGGCGACAGGGGATACGGGCGGAAGGGTTTGTGCTGGTGGTCGAGGGCTACATGGATGTAGTGGCCTTAGCTCAGCATGGCCTGAACAACGCGGTAGCAACCTTAGGTACAGCCACCACTCCTTTTCACATCAATAAGCTGATGCGCGCCAGCGACAAGCTGGTGTTTTGCTTTGATGGTGATAAAGCGGGCATGGCGGCAGCCTGGCGGGCATTACAGACGTGTCTGCCTTTAGTGCGCGATGACGTGTCGATTCGTTTTTTGTTCTTGCCCGATGCGCACGACCCGGATTCTTATGTGGCTAAACACGGTGCGGATGCATTTCGTGAGCTGGCTGCTAGTGCTACGGCTTTATCTCGCTTTATGCTTGATGAGCTGGCCTCACGTCATCGCATGGATGAGGCAGAAGGCAGGGCGGCGTGTGTCCATGAGGCTTTGCCTTTATTGGCAGAGCTGGCCGATACCACCTTGCGCGTGCAGATTCACCATGAGTTTGCCCGTTTGGTATTACTCACCAATGATGAGCTGGCACAGCGATTAAGCAGTGTTGTGCCACCAGCCAAACCTGAAGCGGCGCTTGGCCCTGCCCAGGACGGCTTGGTCGATAGGCCGGCCCCCGCTGCTGCTTTTGAGCAGGACATTCCCTTCGATGGGATGGAGCCTGTGTATTACGACGAGGGTATGCCACCCCCTGATATGGTCTTTGAGCACCCGCAAGAGATGCCCTGGGATCAGGGAGCGCCTGGACGAGCCGCTAAGTCGCAAAAAAACGACAAAGAGCGGTCACGTGCTCGAGCGCGAGACAGTACGCGTACGGTTACGCCAATGGCTAAGCGTTTGCTGCGCCTATTGCTCGCCAACCCAGAGCTGGTGAACGATTTGGGGGATCAACAGCTTGAAATTGTGGCACAAAGCCCCCATCTGGAATTAGTGCAAGAATTGATTGTTCTGACCGGCATGACGTCGGCGCGACACGCAGGAGCCTTGCTAGGGGCCGCTGAGCCTGATTCGGACTTGGCCGTGGTGCTTGAGGGTTTAAGCACGGAATTACTCCAAGACGATGATTGGCCAGATCCCGAAGGGGAATGGCGTGACGCGTTACGTAAGATCGAATTGACGGCGATTAAGAGCGAACAGAACGCTTTGATCGAAACGGGATTGACGAGCGAAGAGCAACGTCAGCGTTATCATGAATTGACACGAAGGATGGCTTTGTTAAATGCTGCTAATACGCAGTAACTGAAGTAAAATAATTGGTTTAGGTTGCGGTATTGCTTAAATAGCTATTTTTTAGCTTGCGTTTGAAACTAGGGTTGTAAGCCACGCGCGAGCTGGGAACTTTTGTAATAAAAGACCGTCTGTACTAACGAGCTTGTTGACGCACGAAGTTGAAATTTGCCCTATGCCGCAGAGCCAGGGATTGATACTCACATTGATATTCGTGCAGCAAGACGTGGTACTGACAAGCTAGTTAAGCCATTGCAACTGTTTCAGGTTCTAGCCTGCAAAACTCGGTGGCTACGAATTGGTACCACACGGGTAACGTGCGTCTATGGAAGAAATTATGACTCAAAAGACTGGTAAAACCTTGACCACAGCGTCTCGCTCCAGCCAGAAAACAGTGGCTGCAACGGCCGGGTCCTCGGCAACGAGTTCGGTGGATCTGGATGAAACTCTAGATGGCGTGACGACAGCGCCCGCTAAGAAAGCGGCCAAAAAAGCGGCGAAAAAGGCAGCTAAAAAAGCGGTCAAGAAAGCAGCAACGAAAAAAACGGCAGCAAAAAAATCAGCGGTTAAAGCAGCAACAGGTGGACGACGTGGTCGCCCAGCCAAGAATGCAGCAAGCGACGGCATTGATTTTGATGACGACGATGAGTTGAATGACGGCGAGGTTATTCCTGACCTCAAGCCTGTTCCTAAACGTGGTGGTAAACGCGCACGCGCAGAAAAAGACGTATTTGGTGTACGCGGTCAGTTGACTCCCGAAGAGCAAGAGGCACGCCGTAACCGCCTGAAAGCGCTGATTAAGCTGGGTAAGGACAGGGGCTATCTGACCTACAGCGAAATTAACGATCACCTACCTGATGATTTAGTCGATGTTGAAGCCATTGACGGTATTATCGGTACCTTTAGTGACATGGGTATTTCGGTTTACGATCAGGCACCTGATGCCGATACCCTGCTCATGAGTGACAATCCTACGATTGCCACCAGCGATGACGACGTTGAAGATGAAGCCGAAGCCGCGCTGACCACGGTTGACTCGGACTTTGGCCGTACCACTGATCCTGTGCGCATGTATATGCGTGAAATGGGTTCGGTTGAGCTGCTCACACGTGAAGGCGAAATTGAAATTGCCAAACGCATCGAGGACGGTCTCAAGCACATGGTGATGGCGATTGCTGCATGCCCCACGACCGTGAATGAAATTTTGGCCTATGTCGAGCGCGTTCGTGATGGCTCCATGCAAATCGATGATGTGGTCGATGGCTTGGTTGACGATGAGGGCGAAGAGTACGCAGGTTCAGGTGTGACCCGTGATGAAGAGGACGAAGGTCCAGCGGGTGGCATGAGCAGTACCCAAATCGAGTACTTGCGCACCAAGTCACTGAAAAAATTCGATATTATCAGTGAATGGTTCGATAAAATGCGCGTGTCGTTTGAGGCAGATGGGTACCGCAGCGAAGGGTACTTGCTGGCTCAGGAAACCATACTGAATGAATTCATGGGCATACGCTTTACGGCCAAAATGGTTGAAAAGCTGGCTGAAACAATGCGCGAACAAGTGGCCATTGTGCGTCAGCACGAGCGTGAAATTCTGAGTATTTGTGTGGATCGTGCAGAAATGCCCAGAACACACTTCATTAAGGTGTTCCCAGGCAATGAAACCAATTTGCAATGGGTGATTAATGAAGTCGAAGCAGGTCATCCTTACAGTGAGATCCTGGAACGTCATGTACCCGCTGTGCAGGAAATTCAGCAAAAGCTGATCGACTTGCAAGCTAGTGTTGTGCTGCCTTTGAAAGACCTCAAAGAGGTTAACAAGCGCATGACGACAGGTGAGGCTAAAGCTCGTAAAGCTAAGCGCGAAATGACAGAGGCTAACTTGCGTCTGGTTATCTCGATTGCTAAAAAATACACCAACCGCGGCTTGCAGTTCTTGGATTTGATTCAGGAAGGTAATATTGGCTTGATGAAAGCGGTAGATAAGTTTGAGTACCGCCGTGGCTATAAGTTCTCCACGTATGCCACATGGTGGATTCGTCAGGCGATTACGCGTTCTATTGCTGATCAGGCACGTACCATACGTATCCCGGTTCACATGATTGAAACAATCAATAAAATGAACCGTATTAATCGTCAGATATTGCAGGAAACTGGTGTTGAGCCCGATCCCGCTACTCTTGCGCTGAAAATGGATCTGCCTGAAGACCGTGTGCGTAAAATTCTGAAGATTGCCAAAGAGCCTATTTCCATGGAAACTCCCATCGGTGACGATGATGATTCCCACTTGGGCGATTTTATCGAGGACAACAACACCGTTTCACCCTCGGACTTTGCTCTACACGGCTCCATGCGTGATGTGGTTAAAGATGTGCTCGATTCCTTAACGCCACGTGAAGCTAAAGTGTTACGTATGCGTTTCGGTATTGAAATGAGCACCGATCAAACCTTGGAAGAAGTGGGTAAGCAGTTTGATGTGACGCGTGAGCGTATTCGCCAAATTGAAGCCAAGGCTCTGCGTAAGCTACGTCATCCTAGTCGCGCCGATAAGCTGAAGTCCTTCCTGGAAAGTCAGTAATAGCGTGAAATTCAGAGAGCTCGTATCAGGCTAAATGGCTTAGATACGGCAATCTGCAAAGCCAAGTCCGGCATAAAGCCAGACTTGGCTTTTTTTATAGCCCTCTGATGATGCGCAAGGCATTAGCGCCTGTTTACTTAAGCAGTGCCTAGTATTAACTGATAGGCTTGTAGTAGTTTCCTAGTTCTGGGATGCGTCCTCGGATTGCCCGTTTCATGCCAGCCATAGCGTTTGTACAGACGCGTGGCAGACAGATTGTCTAGGTAGACCTCCAGCATGAGTTGTTGCCAGCCTTGGCTTTGTGCGTGCTCAGGTAGTTTTTCCAGTAACTGCCCTGCAATGCCTTGGTTCCAGTATTTGCTATCCACGGCTAAGTAGTGCAGGGTGGCAACATCATCTTGTTCGGTGCAGAGCGCAAAGCCTTGAATGTGATGCGTGTGGTGCAGTAATAGTAAAGTATGCTTTGCGTGTTGCACACATTGTTGTAGCTGCTGCTCAGCCAGCAGGTAATGCGCAAGCGGCGCCTGAGTTAAGGGCTTTACATGATCGCGCTGACGTGTGCTTTGAACCCAAATGCGTGCGCACGGGCGTTTGTGGGCGTGTAGATGATGCACAGCGATGACTGGCATACGCTATCCTTATTAATCTATGACGTTTTTCTGTTTGTGTATGCAAAAAAATAATCGTATCCACTCCGCACGCCGTGTGCTCAGGCCAGGCGTGGGTGCTGTACAGGCACCACGTTTGATTATGCTTAATAAACCTTACGATGTGTTGACACAGTTTAGCGACGATCAGGGCAGGGCGACCTTGAAGGATTATGTATCGGTGCCCGATGTATATCCGGCAGGTAGGTTGGATAGGAACAGTGAGGGCGTATTGTTGCTGACCAATGACGGGCGTCTGCAAGCAAGAATTGCAGAGCCACGCTTTAAATTGGAAAAAACCTATTGGGTGCAGGTAGAGGGTGAGCCGCAAGCAGAGCAAATCGAGCAGTTGCGTCGGGGGGTAGTATTGAACGATGGACTGACTGCTGTGGCACGGGTGGAGTTACTGGCTGAGCCTGATTTGTGGCCCAGAGACCCACCGGTGCGCTATCGGGCGGCAATTCCAACCGCTTGGTTAAGTATCAGCATTACCGAAGGCCGTAACCGTCAGGTACGGCGCATGACGGCTGCAGTGGGTTTACCTACCTTGCGTTTGGTTCGGGTAAAGATTGGGCCCTGGGAGCTGGATGGTTTGCTGCCAGGGCAGTGGCGCGAGCTAGACAGTGCTTTGCTGTAGCGCCCTTAGCGTTGATGCACGCAGACGCCAGCACTGTAGGTGGCACTGATAGCGCGATCGTCGCCCAGTATCGCAAATAAGAAAAGCAGCTCTTCCAGTGAATCCACACTTTGCATACGGCGTTTCATTAAAGGGGTACATTCGGGGTCCAGAATGATGAAGTCGGCCTCTTTGCCCGCTTGTAGGCTGCCAATGTGTTCATCAAGCTCTAGGGCCTTGGCTGCGCCAAGCGTAGCCAGATAGAACATGGACAAAGCAGAGAGATGGTAGCCTTTTAGGCGTGCGACTTTATGGGCTTCGTTCATAGTGCGCAGCATGGAGAACGACGTACCCCCTCCTACGTCCGTGGCCAGAGTGTGCAGAACCTGACTGTTTTGCATGGCGACAAAGTCAAATAGGCCACTGGCCAAAAACAAGTTTGAAGTAGGGCAGTGAGCCGCGACGCTACCCGTGTCATGCATGCGTAAACGGTCTGTTTCATCTAGCCAGATGCTGTGGCCATATACGGCTCTAGGGCGTAATAAACCATAGCTGTCATACACATCCAGATAACTGCGATGATGCGGAAAGAGCTGACTTACCCAGGCAATTTCATCTTTGTTTTCAGCTACATGGGTTTGCACATAGACATCAGGATAGTGTTTTGCCAATTCACCACAGGCCGCTAGCTGGGCAGGTGTGGAGGTTGGGGCAAAGCGTGGTGTTAAGGCGTAAGCCTGACGACCTGTGCCATGCCAGCGCTGAATCAGCGTTTCAGAGTCACGAGCACCACTTTCAGCCGTGTCTTGCAGATACTCAGGGCAGTTTCTGTCCATCATGACCTTGCCTGCAATCATGCGCAGGTTGCGTGCGTGACTTTGTGTGAACAGCGCCTCGACCGACTCTGGATGGACACTGCCGTAAATCATGGCGCTAGTTGTGCCGTTACGCAGCAGTTCATCAAGAAAAATGGTGCTGACCTCTGCCGCCAGTTCGGGGTCACCGAAACGACTTTCGGCTGGAAAGGTATAGGTTTCTAGCCAAGGCAGTAAGCCCTCAGCGGGTGAGGCGATAACATCGGTCTGCGGGTAGTGCAGATGCGTATCGATCAGACCGGGCATGATGATATGTTTGGGCAGGTGGGTCAGCTGGGCATCGTGTTGTAGCGTGTGTTTGAGCTGTTCGTAGTCACCGGCAGCAATGATGTGTCCATTTTGCACGATCAGCAGGCCGTCAGTATGATGGTGTACAGCTTCATCCGGGTGACTGACTGGGTCATTACTAAAGTAGACAAGCTGAGCGCGCCAGGCGTATTGTTGTGTATCAGACATGAGTAAGTGTGGTTCCTTCAATGGTGTGTGCCACCTCGGGCAGCATGGGCTGTGACAGCGCTTGCATCTGGGCATGTTGCAAGATTTCTGCGATCACTGCGACAGCAATGACGGCAGGTGCTTTGCCCGTAATACCGCTAATGCCCATAGGGCAGATAAGGGTGTCGATTTGCTCAGAGCTAAAGCCTTTTTGCCGCAAGCGTTTAATGAAGCGTTCGCGCTTGGTACGTGAACCAATCAGGCCCAGATAGGCAGCTTGGCTGTGGCGCAGTATGTGCTCGCATAAATGCAAATCTACGTCATGATTGTGCGTCATGATGAGAAAATAGCTGTTTGCGGGCGCTTGTTCTATCAATGCTTCAGGGATGTCGGTGATCTCAACGCTAACATTATCAGGTAGTTGCGCAGGAAAGAGGTCAGCACGCTCGTCAATCCAGTGCACCCGACAGTCTAGGGTGCCCAGAATATGTATAAACGCCGTGCCGACATGACCGGCACCAAATAGATAAATGTGCATAGAGGTGGGGCGTAGTATATCGTGCCAGACCCAGCCTTGTTCGATGGACTCAAAAGAGTGGCTTGCTTGCTGAGCAGGTGTGCACAAAAGCTTGCGTTGCTGTTGCGTTTCAAGACGAACTTGACGCTGTACGGCTTGCTGTTGCTGATACTGGCTGAGCATGTGTTCAAACACGGCTATGTCTTGTGGACCTAGGCACTCATAGAGTATTTCTACGACTCCACCACAGCACTGTCCCAGGCTAGGTCCAAGCGGGTAGCGCTGCACTATCCAGTCAAGGGGCGGCGGCGTGTGCAAGCATTGGCGAGCAAAGGCTGCCACCTCCCATTCTAGTCGCCCTCCACCTATGGTTAGCCACTGCTCATTTGGGCTAAGCAGCAGTCGTGCCCCCATTTCGCGTGGTGTGGATCCTAGCGCACGAACAACCGTACAAAGCACCAGCGGTGTTCCCGCTTTCAGTTGCTCGATCACGTGAGCCAGATGCTTATGCATGGCTGGCTTGCCGACGTAAGGCGGTAATGGCGTGTAAGACGGCCTCTGGGGTCGCTGGAGCGTTGAGCTCGGGTTCGATCTTTCCCTGTTCCAAACTGGCCACGGCATCCAAAATGGCGTTGAAAACACTGAAGGCCAGTAGCAAAGGAGGCTCACCCACCGCTTTGGAGCGGTGAATGGAGTCCATGGGGTTGCGGTTCTTGTACAGTGCCACGTTGAAGTGCGCAGGGCAGTCGCTAATGGCCGGAATCTTGTAGGTAGATGGGGCGTGCGTGCTTAAGCGTCCTTGATCTGTCCAGACGAGCTCTTCGCTGGTTAACCAGCCCATACCCTGAATAAAGGCTCCTTCTACTTGTCCAATGTCTAGCGCGGGATTGATTGACTCGCCCACATCATGCAGCAGGTCTGCCCGCAGTAATTTGTGCTCTCCGGTGAGTGTGTCGATAATGACTTCGGATACGGCGGCACCGTAGGCAAAATAGAAAAAGGGGTGGCCTTTCATGGTTTTGGCGTTCCAGTGCAGACCGGGCGTTGCATAAAAACCGTCGGACCAGAGCTGAATACGTTCTTGGTACGCCATCTCTACTACGTCGGCAAAACTTAAGGTTTGTTGCTTGACGTGTACTTGGCTGTGTGCAAACTGCAATTGCGCGGGGCTGACCTGAAAACGTTCACACAGCATGGTTTGTAGGCGGGCACGAATTTGTGCTGCGGCATCCTGAGCGGCTTTACCGTTAAGGTCGGTACCCGTAGAGGCTGCCGTGGCCGAGGTGTTGGCCACTTTACTGGTATCGGTCGCGCTCACTTGTATATCGTGTAATTCCAGTCCCAATTCGTGGGCAACGATTTGCGCTATTTTCGTGTTTAAGCCCTGTCCCATTTCGGTTCCGCCATGGTTCACTAATACCGTGCCATCTCGGTAAACGTGAACCAGCGCACCCGCCTGGTTAAAGGCGGGCATATTAAAGGAAATACCAAATTTGACCGGAGTAAGGGCTAAGCCTTTTTTAAGAATGGGACTAGCTTGATTAAAAGCCTGTATATCAGCGCGGCGCTGCCTATACTGGCTGCTGTGTTCAAGTTCAGCCACAAGCTCGTGAATGACGTTGTCACTGACGCATTGATCGTAAGGGGTGAGGTTGCGATCCTTGGTGCCATAAAAATTTTGCTTGCGCACATCAAGAGGATCCATGCCCAGATAGCGGGCAATGCGATCTAAGATGATTTCCATGAGCAAAGCGCCCTGGGGGCCACCAAAGCCACGAAAGGCAGTGTTTGACTGTTGATTGGTGCGTCCACATAGTGCCCGTAGGTCTGCATGCTCAAGAAAGTAGGCATTATCAAAGTGGCAGATGGCTCGGGTGGCGACAGGGCCGGATAAGTCGGCGGAGTAACCGCAGTTCAGTGTCATGTCGACCGAGGCACCAAGCAGGCGCCCTTGCGCATCAAAGCCGACATCGTACTCGTAATATACGCCATGACGTTTGCCTGTGATCATGAAGTCGTCTTCACGGTCTAGGCGCAGTTTGACGGGGCGTTGTAACTTCATGGCAGCGATGCTGCTTAGGCAGGCATAGAGTGCAGACTGGGACTCCTTGCCGCCAAAACCACCGCCCATGCGTCGGCATTCCACCTGTACTTTATGTACTCCTATACCCAGGGCACGGGCTACCAGCGTTTGCATTTCGCTGGGGTGCTGAGTGGAGTTCCATACGTGTATGGTGCCCTCATTGGGAATAGCGTAGGCAATTTGTCCTTCTAAATAAAATTGTTCCTGGCCATTACACTCGAATTCGCCCTGAAGTCGATGGGGGGCATTGTCCAGTGCGTCTTGGGCGTTGCCCTGTACCAGTTGTAGCGGTGGCAGCACAGCGGTATTGGCCTGTTTAGCGGCACGCGGCCCTAGGATAGGAGTGAGAGGCTCGTAGTGTATAGTGCCCAGCCGTGCAGCCTGTCTGGCTTGTTCATGAGTGTGGGCGATCACTGCAAAAATGGGTTGGCCAATGTAATGCACGAGTCCATCGGCCAGAATGGGGTCGTCTTTGAGCACGGGGCCGCAGTTATTTTCAGCCGGGATATCCGCGCAAATGAGCACGTCGATCACGCCTGGAGCTTGGCGTACTGCTTCCAGATCCATACCAAGAATACGGGCATGAGCATGCGTGGAAAGCCCCAGGGCAGCATGTAATGTGCCTTGGCGCTCGGGAATATCATCGGTGTAATGTGCCTGGCCCGTCACATGCAGGCGGGCGGACTCGTGTAGGGGAGACACCCCTACCTGCCGAAACTCATTGTCTTGCTTAGGGGGGAAAATAGGCGTGTTCATGCTCGTATCTCCTGGCTTGGCTCAGCTCCACCTGCTTGGGGGTTGAATACGTTAAGCTGGTGTTCCTGCAAGGGTGAGTCTGGGCGCGTTTCCAAGAAAAAACGGTACAGCAGGTTTTGGGCACTGAGCAGGCGGTACTGGGCTGAGGCTCGCATATCACTGAGAGGTGTAAAGTCGTGCTCCAGGGCCTGCATGGCGCGTTGAGCGCTTATTTCATTCCAGGCTTGTCCCAGTAACTGCTGCTCGCAGGCAGTCGCTCGTTTAGGAGTTGCAGCCATGCCCCCGTAAGCGACTCGGGCTTGCTCTATAAACCCTTGTGCGTTCAGCTTGACTGCGTAGGCAGCGCACACGGCTGAGATATCCTGATCATACCGTTTAGAGAGCTTATAGGTGCGAAACTGCCACCCCTGTGTATCGAGGGGGATACGCAAGCCTTGTACAAACTCACCACTTTCCAAAGCCGTTTTTTGGTAGTCCAGATAGTAGTCTTCCAGTGGCATATGGCGTAGTCGTTCACCTTTACGCAGAACAATCTGGGCGCGTAGGGCGATGAGCCAGGGCATGGAGTCACCAATAGGTGAGCCATTTGCGACGTTTCCGCCTAGCGTACCCGCATTCCGGATGGGGTAGGAGGCAAAGCGCTGTCGCAGCTCGCGTAATGCAGGGAAATACTCCAGCAAGGCATCGTAAGCGTGATTGAGTGAGGCAGCAGCGGCAATGTAAAGTTCCTCGCCCTGTTTTTCGATGTTTTGTAGTTCTACCACGCGCCCCGTATAGATAAGATGGGGTAAATCACGAAACTGGCGTGTTACCCATAGGCCAATATCGGTACTGCCTGCAAGGAGACGAGCTTGCGGGTAATCCAGGCGCAGTTGTGCAAGTTGGGCTAGGGTTTGCGGTGCATGGAAGGTTTGCCCCTGATAGTGGTAAGCAAGCGGGCCGTCCGCGCGCAGCGCTTGCAGTTGCCCGATAAGAGCTGCTTGATCAAAGCTTGGGGCAGGGTACTGATGCATGCGTAAAGCGGCGTCTATAATTGGACGGTAGCCTGTGCAGCGGCATAAATTACCACTCAGCACATCATCGATATCAGCACGCGTGGGAATGCTGGCTTGCGCCTGATGGCGCAGGTACAAGCCCCAAAGCGACATCAGAAAGCCCGGAGTACAAAATCCGCATTGTGCGCCATGCGTGTCCATCATGGCTTGCTGCACAGGATGCAACTGGCCTGATGGGGTGGCCAGATCTTCTACAGTGTATAAGGCCTTACCGTCCAGAGTGGGCAAGAGTTGTATACAGGAATTGACCGCGCGCAAGACTAATTGCCCGCTACTATCCAGTTCGCCCAACATAACGGTACAGGCACCGCAGTCTCCTTCGGCGCAGCCTTCTTTAGTGCCCGTGCAATGTTTGTCCTCGCGTAGGTATTGCAAAATCGTGCGGGTAGTGGGGCTGTGCTGGATTTCTTGTGTTTGGTCGCGAAAAATAAAACGTATGGCTCGTTTTTTCATGGCGTGACTCGTGTGTTTTTGATCTATGATGAAGATAGCATTGCAGTGGCCAGGTCTCATTCACTGGGGGTGATGATCATTATTAGCGCATGAAGCACAGTAGGCCTTTATTTATAGTGCAGTGTATAACATGACTCAAAAAGCACGAAAACACATAGACATACATCTGCTGCGTGTATTGCACACTTTGCTTCAATGCCAAAGTGTGTCGCGTACGGCTATTCGCCTGGATATGTCGCAACCTGCGGTCAGTAATGCATTACGGCGTCTGCGTGATATTACGCAAGATCCTATCTTGTTGCGCGCACGGCATGGCATGGTGGCGACCGAGCGCGGGCAAAGCCTGCTAGAGCATGCAGAGCTGGCCTTAAAGGCGATAGAGCAGATTGAAACGCTGCCCCAAGCTTTTGACCCTTTGCTCAGCACGCGTCATTTTCATTTGGGCGCGCCCGATTACCTGGATGCGAGTTTTATTCCTGAGATCACGGAATGCATTGTGCGTCAGGCACCGCAGGCGAAACTGATTGTGCATCCGCTTGGTCCTGGCTTAGATTATGAGCAGGCGCTGGAGTCTGGGCAGCTTGATATCGTGATCGCCAACTGGCCCGAGCCGCCACCACGTTTACATATGGGGCGTTTGTTTGATGACGAAATAGTATGCTTGGTGGGCAATCAACACCCCCTGGCCGAACGTGGCTTGAGCCTGAAGCATTATGCGCAGTTGCAGCACCTTGTACCTTCTTTGCATGCACAAGGGCAACAAAGCATAATTGATCAGGTTTTGGCTGAGCATGGTATACACAGGCAGGCTCAGGTCAGTGTGCCGTATTTCGGATTGGTGCCATATATTTTGATGCGTACCGATCTGGTTTTTACGACGAGCCGTCAGTTTGCCGAGCATTATGCGCGCTTTATGCCTTTGCGTGTTTTGGCACCGCCTTTGGACTTTCCTAAAATGAGTTTTTATCAGCTTTGGCATCCTCGTACGCATGGTGCTCAAGCGTGTGTCTGGTTCCGGCGCTTGGTCAATAGTGTGGCCTTGTCCCTGCAGGCTCGTGGAGAATAGTGATTACGATGATGGTGAAATACGTAGATTTAAATTGTGATATGGGCGAGAGCTTTGGCGCGTGGCGTATGGGGCAAGACCAGGCTCTAATCGCTCACATTAGTTCTGCCAATATAGCCTGTGGCTTTCATGCGGGCGATCCGGCCAGTATGCGTAAGACGGTGGCTTTAGCAGTCGAGCATGGCGTACAAATAGGTGCTCACCCTGGCTTGCCGGATTTAATGGGTTTTGGACGCCGTGAAATGCAGTTAAGCGCGCAGCAAGCCTATGATTTGATGGTGGTGCAAATAGGCGCTTTACAGGCGGTAGCGCACACCCAAGGGGCTTGCGTCAAGCACGTTAAGGCGCATGGTGCCTTATATAATATGGCCGCTCGGGATATGGAACTGGCAGGCGCAATAGCTCAGGCAGTCAAGGATATTGATCCACACATACAACTGTATGGTCTGGCCGGCAGTCAGCTCGTATCGGCGGCTCAGGGGCTTGGGCTATGCACCGTACAAGAGGTGTTTGCCGATCGTGCTTACCAGGCTGATGGGTCCTTGGTCCCCCGCCAGCATCCTCAAGCGATGCTGGCCACACCCGAGCAGGCATTGGAACAGGTTCTGAGCATGGTGCTAGATGGTCGGGTCAAGGCGATTGATGGAGCATGGGTCGTTGTGCAGGCTGATACGATCTGTTTACACGGAGATCAGCCCGGTGCCCTTGAATTTGCTCAGTTTTTACGGCAGGGCTTGCGTGCACAGAGCATACAGCTTCGCGCGTTCAGTGCGCAGTAATGGATAAAGACCAAGCGCTTATCTAGCCTTGCGCCAGATATCAAGATAGTAAATAGCTAAGCCTAAAACCAGACCCCAGAAGGCGCTGCCTATGCCAAATAGGCTCATGCCTGATGCCGTGCATAAAAAGGTAACCATGGCCGCCTCTTGCTGTTCAGCGTGTGCCAAGGCGGACTGAACGCTATGGATGATGGTGCCGAGTAAAGCCAGGCCAGCAATAGCTGCAATAAGCTCCTGTGGAAAAGCGGCGAACAAAGCGACCACGCTAGCGCCAAAGATGCCTGCCAAGACATAGAATACACCCGCACAAATGGCCGCTTTGTAGCGCTGCTGAGGGTCGGGGTCGACCTCCTCGCTCATGCACAGAGCGGCGGAAATGGCAGCCAGGTTGTAGGCAAAACCTCCAAAAGGGGCAAGTAAAACGCCGGTCAGTCCACTCCAGCTAATCAGCGGGCTACTGGGAATATGGTAGTTATGAGCCTGTAATACCGCTACACCGGGTACATTTTGCGAGGTCATAGTGACCAAAAATAACGGTAACCCGACCCCCATCAGGGCTGTCCAGGAAAACTCAGGGCGCGTAAAGACAGGTGTAGTAATCTGCCAGTTCAGTACCTCGGTGTGCAGTAAGCCCAGTGACCACGATAAGGCGATTCCGCTTAATAAAGCCATGGGAATGGCATAACGCAAAAAATAGCGACGCCCCAGTAAAAAGACGCCTAGCATGCTTAGGCACAATAACCATTGCGTTTGCATTGCGCTAAATACGTTCATGCCAAAACGGAGCAAGATGCCACCGAGCATGGCCGCAGCGATGCTGCGCGGCACATAGGCCATGATTTTCTGGAAGCCACCTGTTAGCCCGCAAAGCAAGGTAAGGGCAGAAGCGAAAAGAAACACGCCATAGGCTTGAGCGAGCGTAAACCCTTGTAGGCTGACTGCCAGCAAGGCCGCGCCAGGCGTGGACCAGGCCATAAGTACAGGTACTTTGTGACGCCAGGATAGCCCTATAGACAGTAGACCCAGCCCTAGACCCAGTGCCCACATCCATGAACTGATTTGTGCTTGACTGGCATCTACCGCCCCTGCTGCCTGAAAAATAATGGCCACGGAGCTGGTGTAGCCCACCAAAATGGCGATGAAGCCGGACGAGATGTGCGATAGTTGTAGGCGTGCAGCACGTTTATTCTGGATTTGAGTCGTCACGATGGAGCTCACTTTTGCAAAGGTGTCGTTAGGCCCGTACCTAGCGGAGGTAGTAGTGGATGGTTGTTGGTACTGTAAGCGTAATCGCCACCTAAAGTAAGGTAAAGCTTTCCGTGGTCCTATGGCAGCAATTCATTTGCCTGTTTTTTATAACGACGGTGCGCAACCAGCAAGGTCCGCACTTTGTCATACACGAGGTTATAAATAAAGGTGTAGGGCAAAAAGAACAGCACCAGGCCGATATCCAGCACTAGGGCATGCCACAGGCTACTGTCTATCCACCATGCAACCACAGGGACCACCATAATGATCAGGCCCAGCTCAAAGGCGCAGGCGTGCAATACACGCACATACAGAGTGCGTTCAAAGCCTAAGCGGCGCTGAAAGCGGTCGAACAACCAGTTAAAGACCATATTCCATAGCGTAGCCATGCCAGAAATGACCGCAGAGAGTGCGGCCATGGAGGTGGCTGATTTACCCGTTAACCACATGGCTAACGGTGTGGCGAATAGTATGCCTAGAATTTCAAATAAAACAGCATGAAAAATGCGCTCTTTCAGACTACGTTCGTAAGCTGATAAGTGGCTGGCATCTTTAGCGGTGGCCATAGGGGAGGTGCTGGGTTCAGAAGAGCAAAGTGGAGTCATGAATGGGTGGGGACTAGCTCAGGAAAAAGTTAAGCGGTAGGGCGTTTCAGGGGTTTTAGCGAGTAGCGGTGTATAAGCAAACCGCCAAGCGCTAGGCAAGCACCGACCCAGGCGGTAGAGGTCCAGCCTAAGCCGGCTCCTATGGTTAGGCCGCCTAGCCAGGCGCCTAAGGCATTGGCCACATTGAAGGCCGAATGATTCAGCGCAGCGGCCAGCGTCTGGGCTTCGCCCGCGACATCCATCAGTCGTGTTTGTAAAGCGGGTCCCAGAGCCACCATCATACCGACTAGTAGCAGGGTGAACGCACCCAGAAAAGCATGGTGCGCACTCCAAAGGAAAAACAGCATAACGAGCATGGCATAAAGCAGCAGTCCCCGAATGGTGCGTTCCAGATTTTTATCGGCCAGCTTAGCACCAAGTATATTGCCCAGTATGGTGCCCAGTCCAAACATGGCCAGTATCAGTGGAATCCGTATCTCGGGAACGTGAGCCAGATTCATCATGGTGGGCTTGATATAGCTAAAGATGGAAAACATGCCTCCAAAGCCTACCGCACCTATACCCAGGGTGAGCCAGATCTGACGATTTTTTAAGGCACTTAATTCATGTAATGGGCTGGCTTTTGAGGTTCCGGCCTGGTATTGGACAAAACACTGTAATAACAACATGGCCAACAGAGCAAATACACCCACAAGCACAAAGGCCCAGCGCCATCCTGCCCATTGCCCCAGTGCTGCAGCCGAGGGGACGCCCAGCAGCGTGGCTACGGCCAGTCCAAGCATAACCATAGCTACTGCCTGTGTGCGCTTGTGGTAGGGCACCAGTTGCGCCGCCACTAAGGAGGCCACGCCAAAATAGGTGCCGTGCGGCAATCCAGAAAAAAAGCGCGCCAAAATGAGGCTGACGTAGCCAGGGACCACGGTACTTAACACATTACCCAAGGCGTACATCAGCATCAGAATGAGAAGTAAGTGTTTACGTGGGAGCCGTGCTCCCAGTATGGCAAGCACAGGAGCACCCACGACCACGCCTAAGGCGTAAGCGCTGATAAGATGGCCAGCGGCAGGAATGCTGATATGTAAATCTGTGGCGACATCGGGCAATAAGCCCATAATCACAAATTCGCCAGTGCCGATGGAAAATCCGCCCATGGCCAAAGCGAGCAATGCGAGAGGCACAGACCATTTCGAGCTTACGGTTGGGCGTAGGGAGGTAAGACTAGGACTAGGCATGAGAGCGACAACAACATCCGGTCAGACTAGAGGCTGACAAACCAGTTAGGTTAGCAGATGTTTTGTGACATGTCGCGCGCGAGTCTTGTGCGTGTGTAAAGACGGCAGAGTAGGGGAAAGTGATAGAAAAAAAGTTAAAAAACCAAGGCCCATCTGCTTAGGAGGCCGGTGCTAGGGCAACATCCAGGAAGCGACCTATGCGCTCTTTAGAAAGTCGTCTAGTGCCCAGACCGCCATCCACAACAACATTATTGATCAATAATGCACTCATGGGTGTACCGCCTTTTTTGATTCTGCGCGTGTCGTAATAATGTAGGACAGCTTCGCAATAAGGCATAGTGGGGGTAGACCACCACGTGCAGCCAGGTACCGGGCTGATGCGTTGTTTCGCAATTTTATAGAACTCGACGTTGTTTTTGAACCTGTCCCACTGTTGCAGTAAAGGAAGTTGCGTCCCCTCCCAGTTTGCACATTCAGCGCAACTGCGGCTACCAAAGTAAATCAAGACAATTTTAGGCGGTTGCGCTAATTGAGAGGCCGCTCTTGCGGCCTCAAGCTGTGAATCACTCTGGGCGAAGGAGGTTTGCAGGCTTGAGAGTATAGTCAGCGCAAACAAAAGTAAAACGCGTGCTAAAGTGTGTGTGATCATGGTGTGGTAGGCCTATAAATAGGTGTTGGGTCGACCAAGCTTGGCTCGCTTTGTTGCTGGCCTAGACACTGACGGCTTCTTATACCTTAGCTAATTTCCTGCCTGACTGTCCCCCCTTATTTGGGGGATGGATTTTTTGATGTTTTACGATCCCTATTTTTATTTATGTGCGATTCCCGCTATTTTGCTCATGGGTTTATCCAAGGGCGGTTTTGGCGGTGGGGTAGGTGGTTTTAGCTTGCCTTTGCTGCTCTTGGTGATGCCACCAGTGCAGGCGGCAGCGATTATGCTGCCTTTATTATGTTTAGCCGATTTCACTGGCTTGAAAGCCTACTATGGCAAGTGGAACTGGACTATTTTGCGAGTGATTCTGCCAGGGGCAGCAGTGGGCACTTTGCTGGGCTGGGCTTTGTTTGAATACCTGCCCTCATCGGTCATTTTAGTCTTGATCGGTTCCATTTCAGCCAGTTATGCACTGTATCAATTAGCCCGTCGCCGCGCACGTAAAGTTAATCATCGGCCGCCGTCAAAAGGCTTGGGATGGTTTTGGTCAGGGGTATCAGGGGTGACCAGTTTTGTGGCTCACGCGGGAGGGCCACCGTTACAGATTTACATGCTGCCCTTGCGCTTGGACAAAGAGGTATTCATTGCTACGACTAATCTGTTTTTTTTGCTGGTGAACCTGATAAAGCTCGGGCCGTATTTTATGTTGGGACAATTTAGTAGTAGTAACTTATTGCTCTGTGCGGTGCTGGCCCCGTTTGTGCCGCTGGGCGTATACAGTGGTGTGTATTTACAGCGACGTGTGGACATCCACACGTTTTATACCTTATTACAGATTTTTTTATTTTTAACCGGTAGCTTGCTGATTTATCAGGGCTGGCGCAGTTTTTGAACTGTGGGCCTTAAACCGTTGGATAGGGGGAGACATGAAAGTAGCTTTAGGGCAGTTTGCCGTACACATTGAAGCAGAACAAAATATGCAAACCTGTTTGAACCTGATGTTGCAGGCTGAGCAAGCGGGTGCTGATGTGTTAGTGTTGCCCGAGGGGATATGTTCGCGTAATGTGGCGGACCCTAAGATTGTACTGAACGCAGCTCAACCGCTGGATGGACCGTTTGTGACGCGTTTGGCGCGGGCTACTGAAAACACAGATATGAGTGTGGTGTTTTGTATGCATGTGCCGGCCGCTACGGATAAAGTCTGGAATGTGCAGGTGGTATTGCGCGCTGGACAGGTGGTGGCCGCATACAAAAAGCTGCATTTATACGATGCCTTTGCCGTGCAGGAGTCTCAGTATGTGGAAGCGGGCCAGCAGGTTCCCGAGCTACTGGACATTAAAGGATTTAAAGTGGGTTTAATGACGTGTTATGACCTGCGTTTCCCTGAAATGGCACGGCGTTTGTGCGCCGATGGCGCACAGGTGCTGCTGTGTCCTTCTGCTTGGTTAAAAGGCCCCTTGAAAGAGCACCATTGGCAGGTGTTAAATACGGCCAGAGCCTTGGAAAATACGGCTTATGTGGTGGCCACCGGAGAGTGTGGTTCACGTAATATTGGTATGAGCATGGTGGTGGATCCTCTAGGAGTGGTGATTGCCCAAGCTGCTGAAGCCCCGACCCTACTGATTTGTGAGCTGGATAAAGCACGTCTAGAGCATGCCCGTAATGTGCTGCCTGTGCTGGAAAATCGTCGTTTTTCTCGGCCAGAGTTAGCCTGATAGCCGCGCTGGCTTACAGAGCTTGTCGGAAAGTCAGGTTAATACGGCGGCCAGCCATGCCCTGGGGGGCTTGTCCGTAGGGCGAGCGTACACCATGAAAGCGCAAGCGGTCTGCGCCGCCCCACACTAGCACATCGCCATGGTGCAGCACATAGCGTTGCACAGGGTCATGACGCTGCTTGCCACCCCACAAAAATACACAGCTCATCCCTAAGGATACCGACACTATTGGGGCTAAAAAGCTGCGCTCATTTTTATCTTGGTGCAGACTCATTCGTGCCTGATCCTGATATTCATTGATTAAACAGACGTCTGGGTTAAAAAGCGCAAAGCCGCACAAGTCAGCAGCCGTTCGGGCTAACTGTAGCCAGGCAGCAGGTAGGGGCGGCCAAGGGGCGTGGCTTAATGGGTCGGTCTTGCTATAGCGATAACCTCGGGCATCGGATACCCAGCCCGCTAGGCCGCAGTTGCTTTGAGCAGCGGATAGGCTCAGGCCACCGGGGGTTTGAAAGTGACGTAGTGGCGCGCGCTCGAGTATGTGCTGTAGCTCCGTCAAGATGCTTTCAGTCCAGGGCACAGCAAAGCCGGGCAAGGCAAATAGCTGGCCTTGTAGGCAAATTGCGCTAGGGTGTGCCGGGGGGGTAAATAAATCCAGGGTGCTCATGGCTTTTTATTAGGACGCGGCCGTAGCGGTTTGTTTTTCGTGACGAAAAGCTAGGGCACAGGCCGCGTGAACACCTTATAGGCGAGCGGGGATTTCTAAGCCACGTTGCACTGCAGGTCGAGCGAGAAAACGTTCTAAGCTTGCCAACACTGCCGGGAACTGCGCTAGTCCCACTAAGTCAGAGGCTTCATAAAAGTCGCGCAGCGTACGAACCCAGGGAAAGATAGCGATATCAGCGATAGTATATTCCTCGCCCATCATCCAGCTTTTCCCTTGCAGGTGACGTTCTAGAACGCCCAGCAAACGCTTGGCCTCGTTGACGTAACGCTCTTTGGGGCGCGGGTCTTCGATTTCTTTGCCGGCAAACTTATGAAAAAAGCCCAGTTGCCCAAACATGGGGCCTAGCCCTCCCATCTGAAACATTAGCCACTGCAGCGTAGCGTATCGCTCTTGCGGGTTGGTAGGCAGTAAGCGCCCTGTTTTCTCTGCCAAATAAATCAAAATAGCGCCGGATTCGAATAAGGGCAAAGGCTGTTCGCCCGGGCCATTCGGGTCCAGAATAGCCGGAATTTTATTATTGCTGCTCAAGGAAATAAATTCCGGGCTAAGTTGATCCTGAGTGCTGAAGCTGACGGTATGGGGCTCATAATCCAGGCCCACTTCTTCCAGCATGATGGACACTTTTACGCCATTCGGTGTGGGTAAGGAATACAGCTGTAATACGTCTGGACGGGTAGCCGGCCATTTACGAGTAATGGGAAAGTCGTTCAGGGTAGACATGAATCATTCCTTCAATTCTAGAGTGAAACAAGACAGAGGTATTCTCGCATAGCCGATTAAGGATGTCTTGTTTAGGCCACAGCTAAGCCTCGTTGATTCAACGCTGTAAAAAGGGGGGCGGCACAGGCTCGGCCGCAGGCCGTTGTGGACGTACTGAGTGACCTAAGGCATTACCCATGCGATTACTTAATGTGGCTGGAGTAGGCATACCCAATTGATGCGGCGCGTTTTGCACCACACTTTCTGAGTTCGCCGCTTTAGGCCGGTGCGCTTCTTGGCGCATTTTCTCTTGCAGTTTTTCCTGTAAGCATGCCATTGATACAGAGCGTTGGCCGTCCACTTCGACATCAATACAGCTAGACGCTGCTAGCGGAGCCTGAGACCACGCAGGCGTGCCATTTACGCTAATCCCTAAAGCAATTAATAAGACGGGTACGTGTTTCATGCTGAGTAAATCCTGTGTGTTGAATTTTTCACAGTCGATGTTCGGGAACTTTATTAACAGTATTGAAAAACTATTCCAATAGCATGATTGGATATTTTGCTGTTTTTTAGCAAGCTGGTTTCAAACTGCTGTGTCATTTCGGGCGCTATCTTCCTTTTTATAGCTTAAGTGCTAGGCATGAAAATTACTGAAAAATAAAGACAGCAGTATGAAAATTGAAACGAATGTGGTGGATAGGACCCAACGCATCCTTGGTTTTGGGATTAATACATGAGTAATTTAGTAAAACGTGTCTCCATGCAAGAGCTTGATACACGCTTGTCAAAAATAGTCGATGAGGCACGCGAGCGCCCAGTGGCTGTCACCCGGTATAACGCTCCGTGGGTCTGGATAGTGGCTCACAATGTTTGGGTTGATATTGAAAAATTAAAAAATGTCGTCCCTGAAGACCATCCCTTGGCGGAGGTTAGACGCATTACCGACAATATTATTCAGCAGTACAACCGCTTGTTTGAAGACCCGGATGCTAGCCAAGATAGCTACATGAACGGCGAGAGCATGTTTCGCTGTTTATTGCTGCAAAGCTTATTTCCCATGAGCAACGAAGAGCGTGTGTTCGAAGAGCTGCGCTTTAATTTGTTGTATCGCTGGTTTATTGGCATTGAAACCTTTCGCGAACCGCTAGATTCCAGACCGCGATTTATTAGTCGACTAAGCAATATAAAAAAAGACCCTATGGTAATTGGTCTATTACTACGTTGTCTTGATGAAATTAGAAAAAATGACGCAATTAATAAATCTTTCTCTATTGATAGTAAGAAATTACAAGAATGGCAGGAATGCTTACTAGAAAATGACGAATTTAAAAAATAGATCATTTTTTGTCAGGAATTTATTGGTTTAGATTTAAAGGTTTTTCCAAAAAAAAGCTCATGAGCTTTTTTAATAATCCGGACGTATTCAATCTCTACCATAGCAGTTTGTTTAGATCTGTTTGATCTGCTTTCATTTTTCTTGGCTTAACACCAAGACTGTTTCAGCTATCCTGCGAGCCCTTTCATGCAGCCATTAAACTGTACTAACCATTATTTCATGCCGCGCCCCAGGTCGCACGTCTTACCTGGTCTACGGGTAATAGTGGCCGGAGTGCTGCTTGCTTGCGCGGCTTACTCTGCGAACTCGCTGGCTCAGCAAACGGTGACCATTAACGAGTACATCGTACGTGGTAACTCTGTGCTGGATCTGCGGGATATCGAAAAAGCGGTGTACCCCTACCTAGGTGAAGGGCGCACCATGCAAAACATCGAACAGGCCCGTGATGCACTTCAGCAAGCCTATCAGGAAGCGGGGTACCAGTCTGTCTACGTTGATCTACCCGAGCAGCAAGTAGAGCAGGGTATTGTGATTTTACAGGTCACAGAAGCTCGTGTAGGTCGATTACGCGTGCAGGGGGCCCAGTACCATTCCCCATTAGCGATTCGTGATGCGGTGCCCACCTTACGTGAAGGTACCGTGCCTGATTTCGAGCTGGCCCAAAGCCAGCTGGCCGACTTAAACCGAGGCTCTCGTCAGGTAATGCCTCTGGTGCGTGAGGGCAGTCAGCCCGGCACCCTTGATGTGGATTTACGCGTCGAAGACAAAATGCCGTGGAACGGTTCTGTGGCGCTAAATAACGACTACAGTGCTGATACCTCCAAGCTGCGAGCCATTACATCGTTAGGGCACGATAACTTGTGGCAAAAGGGCCATTCGGCTTCGCTCACGTACTTCACCGCACCCGAGCGTAAGGGCGATGCCAGTGTCGTATCAGGCTCTTACACACTGCCTGCCGCTAAAAACTGGGATTTACAGCTTTCGGGTTACCACTCCAACAGCGATATCGCCACTATAGGTGGTACGAATGTGCTGGGTAAAGGGCACTCTTTTGGTGCACGTTTTAGCTATACCCCAGAATTTCAGGCTCCCTGGTATCACACATTTTCTGCTGGCCTGGATTACAAGCGATTTCGCGAAGAACTACGCTTTGGCGATAGCAGCGACGAGGTTCCCTTGCGTTATTTGCCGCTTAGCTTAGGCTACAGCGGCTACCGTTACGCAGAAAATATGCAAAGTTCCTTGTCTCTGGATCTCGTCGCCAGTCCGCGCAGCTTGTTTGGGCTTGGTAGTAACGATGAGGACTTCGACTACAAGCGCTATCGCGCTGACCCCAGCTTTGCCTTATTGAAACTGAGCCTGAGTCACACTCAAAACTTGCCCTCTGATTGGCAAATGTACATGCGTCTTGGCGGTCAGCTTGCAACAGGGCCACTGGTTTCCAACGAACAGTTTTCAGCCGGGGGCAGTGGCACGGTTCGTGGCTATCTGGCTGCCGAGCGTGCTGGTGACGAAGGCTACAGTTCCTCTGTCGAATTGCGCACGCCTTCCTTAGCAAAGTGGCTTGGGCCTCATGTCAACGAGTGGCGATTCTACGCTTTCGCTGATGCTGCCCGCTTACGTCTTATCGATCCTTTGCCTGAACAAAAATACGATTTCTCCTTGGCGAGCGTGGGATTAGGTACTCGCCTGCAAGTCCTTAACTGGCTATCGGCCAATCTAGATTGGGCGTACCCACTGAACGATGGCGCTAATACCGAGCGCCATAAGCCACGGCTGCATTTTAGTGTCCGTGCCAGCTTCTAAATTCATTGTCTTAATACCGTATTCGGAGCTTTCGACTCATGCAACGCTACATCATGCTCATGCTGGTTTTTTTTGCCAGCCTATTGCCGGCGGCCGCACAGGCCTGGTGGCAGCCCGACTGGAATTATCGTAAGCCGATTACTATCGATGCTTCCTCTGAAGGGGCGAATCTGTCCACCGGCCTTGGCCGTACCCCGGTACTAATACGTTTACACACCGGTAACTTCGTGTTTGATGGTGTGAACGAAAACGGTTCTGATCTGCGCTTCGTCCTTGAGGACGATAAAACAGTGTTGAACCACCAGATAGAAATGTTTAACCCCTTATTGGGCATTGCCATGGTTTGGGTTGACCTGCCCGAAGTGGCCGCAGGTCAGCAACAAACCATCTGGATGTACTACGGTAACGAGGCAGCACCACAGGCTTCAAATGGTCAAATCACCTTTGATCCTAACTACACCTTGGTCTACCACTTTAATGGTGCTGCCGACGCGCCACCACGCGACAGCACGGCATATGCCAATCACGCCCAAACACTGCCGTCTTCTTATATCGATGGTGTTATTGGCCGCAGTGTGCAGTTTGCCGGCGATGCAGCCTTAATGCTACCTGCTAGCCCCTCTTTAGATACGCCAGCAGGTGCTCCTTTTACGTTCAGTGCCTGGTTACGTCCCGATCAGTTGGTGGGTGAGCAATTGGTGTATGCCCGTCGTGACGGTACAGCATCGTTCTTGCTGGGCTTGAATCAGGGTGTGCCTTTTGTGGAAGTGAGCGGTCAACGTGCGCAAGGCTCACAAGCGTTATCACCTTCTACTTGGGTGCATTTTGCCGCGAGTTCCGATGGTAATCAGGTTCAGTTGCTGATTAATGGTAGCCCCGTTGCCAGTTTGGCAGGTGGCTTGCCCGCGCTCAGTGGCGTAACGGCAATTGGTGGTGATACGGCACGCAGCCCGGCACCGGTGGCCGCCACGACTGAGGGCGATACCGACGAGACAGCAAGCGCCGCGCCCGTTGTGCGTAGCTTCGCAAATTATGTGGGGGCGCTAGACGAACTACGTTTGTCTAAAGTGGCACGTGCTGCACCTGCCTTGCATATTGATGCTTTGTCGCAGGGTTCTGAGTCTCGCTTGGTGGTGTATGGCGAAGACGAACAGCAGTCTGGATTCGGCTTTGGAGCTTTGGGGTACCTACTCAGCGCCGTCCCTCTGGATGCCTGGATTGTCTTGGCCGTGTTGGCAGCTATGCTGGTGCACTCCTGGATCATCATGCTAGAAAAAAGTCGCACAGCAGCTCGTCTGGAAAAAGGAAACGCTGTGTTTCGTGAGCGTTTTGCTCAACTGGGTACGCAGCTTGAGGCCTTGGCCGATGCCAAACCGGACGAAACTACCCAGAAAGCTCTGGACTCCGCCCCATTGTGGAAGCTGTACACCACAGCCATACGCGAAGTGCGCAAGCGTCAAACCGAAACCGGTAGCACAGCCTTAAGTCCGGCTGCTATTGAGTCTATTCGTGCCTCCATGGATAGCGTGCGTACCTACGAGCAGCAGTCCTTGTCTTCTCGCATGGGTGCTCTGTCTAACGCCATTGCTGGAGGCCCTTATATTGGTCTGCTGGGTACCGTCTTGGGAATTATGGTCGTGTTCCTAGGAACGGCTATGGCTGGAGACGTCAATATTAATGCGATTGCCCCGGGTATGGCAGCAGCTCTGTTAGCGACGGCGGCAGGTTTGTTCGTGGCTATTCCTGCCTTGTTTGGATACAACCGCATTTCGGGACGCAACAAGGTAATTAGTGCAGAAATGCGCGTCTTTACCGAAGAGTTTTCCACACGCTTGGCCGAAAGCTACGGGGTGGGGAGCGTAGAGCGTACGAAAAAAACCGCCAAGGAAAGTGCGCCGTTAGCCACAGCTGCTAGCGTGCAAGCGGCCGCCCCGGAAACCCATTAATAAGGAGCTAAACATGGCACGTTCCATGGTCGAAGAAGACGAGGATGAGGTAGTAGACGGCATCAATATTACGCCGCTGGTTGATGTGCTGATGGTTGTGCTGGTCATGTTTATCTTGACAGCTACCGCGCAGGTAGCGGGTATACAGGTGAATTTACCTAAGGCCAGCTCTACTGTCTCGCTCTCTGTTTCGCAAACAAAAGCTATTTCAGTCAATGAGGCCGGGCAGGTGTTCTTGGATGCTTACCCGGTGACCTTACCCGAGTTGGAAGAGCGCTTGCGTACCGAAAAAGCCCTGAATCCTGATTTTCCGGTAATCGTGCGTGGCGATGCAGAGGTGCAGTATCACCGTGTTGTGGAAGTACTGGATTTATTGCGTCGCCTGGAGCTATCCCAAGTCGGGTTAGTTACCGGTAAACCAACCTGATCATTTGAAGCTGTAAATCATGTCGTCAAACACTCCTGATCCTTTCAAGAGCACCAAAGAGTCCGAGGCCGCTAAGAAGAAGGGCCTTGGCAAGAATGCGACTATTGCCCTGATCGTAGTCGTTGTTGTGGTGCTGGGCTATTTCGTATGGCAGTGGGCGAACAGTATGGCGGGTATCAAGCGTGAGGCGCCCATGATTAACGCCATTATTCCCTTACCGCCACCACCACCTCCTCCCCCGGAACCCGAGACGCCTCCAGAGCCTGAGGAGCCTCAGGAGGAGGAGCTGATAGAACCTGAACTTGATCCCGACCCTACGCCCTTGGATGAGCCTACGCCAGTTGAGGATGATACGCCGCCCACACCTAGTGATAACACCTCCGAGGCCATGCAAATGGACTCTGACGCACAGGCAGGCAGCGATGCATTCAATATTGCTGCAGGGTCGGGTCGGGGTATGGCGGGTTCGGGTGGCGGTCGGGTGGGCAATGCAACCTATAGCCAGTATTTGGGTTATGCCCTACAGAAAATTCTTCGTGATGATGAGCGCACTCGAATGTTGGTGTACAGAATGCGCATCAATTTATGGCTAAGTGATAGCGGTGATATTTCTCGTGTCGAGCTGATCAACTCAAGTGGCGATACCGATGTAGATCAAGCGGTGGTAGCTGCCTTACGAGAAGTCAGACGCCTGGACGAGCGACCACCACCATCGTTGGATATGCCCGTACGTATAGCCTTGAATAGCCGCCGTCCCTCTTAATTTAACAAGTTTACTCTGCTTAAACCTGGAGTTCCGTACAATGAAATATCAACCACATCGATTGAGTCTGGCCTTGGCTGCCTGCCTGATGTGCTCATCGTCCCTGGTTGCTGCCCAGCCTGTAGCCAGTGATAACGCGACAGCCAATCTAATCCGACTATTGGTAGAACAGGGGGTATTGCAACCCGAACAAGCGGCCACCTTACTCAAGCAGGCTCAGACTGAAGCGGCCAGTGCGGTACAAGGCACGGGGAGCCAACCGGGTGATGTGCGTGTACCCTATATACCAGCAACCGTGCGCGATCAAATCCGCGAAGAAGTGAAGTCCGAAGTATTGGCTACGGCTAAACAAGAAAACTGGGCTGCACCCAATACCTTCCCTGATTGGGTTTCCCGCATTACTGTCGGGGGGGATGTACGAGTACGCTGGGAAAATCGCGCCTTCAGTAGTAAAAACAGCCCGTTTATCTACGACGTGGCCAAAATGAATGCATCCAGCCCGTTTGCGTTTGAAACCTATGACAATAACGGAAATCACTTATTTTACGGGCCGTTTCCTTTACTCAATGCTCGCAAGGATCGTAATAACCAGTTCCGTTTCCGTGCACGAATTGGTTTTACGGCCGATATCAGTGAGCAGTGGTCGGCAGGCATACGTTTAGCCAGTGGTAGCAATAAAAGCCCAGTGTCCACGACGGATAGTTTCGGTGGTGGCTTCAGTAAAAAAGCCTTCTGGCTGGATCAGGCCTACCTAAGCTGGAAGCCCACAGACTGGGCACAAGTTACAGCAGGACGGGCTGATAATCCCTTCGTTAGTACCGACATACTTTTCTCTAATGATTTAAACCTGGATGGCTTTTCTGCCGCCTTCAAGCGTCCTTTGGCGAACACCGACTTTACCTTGCGTGGCACCTTGGGGGCGTACCTGATCGAGAACACCTACAACTCAGGGATACCTAGCTTGGCCGACTCAGAGGGCGATACCAAGAGCAAATGGTTGTTAGGTGCGCAAGTGGGTGCTGATTGGAAAATTAATCATGAGCACACAGTAAGCGCAGATCTGGCTTACTACACGTTCCGTAATATTGCGGGTGTATTGTCAGAGCCTTGTGACTCCTTTGACACAAGCTGCAGCACAGACTGGTCTAGTCCTGCTTTTATGCAAAAAGGTAACACCTTATTTTTTATTCGTGATGTGATCCCTCCTGTTCACATGGGGGGGGTGCAGTATCAGATGCTTGGCCTAGCTTCACGCTTTAATTTGCTGGACCTGAACTTGGGTTGGAAAGGCAGAATGGGTAATGGTTTGGGCGTACAGATCTCTGGGAACTACATACGTAACTTGGCATATAGCGAAAGCGATATGGAAAAACGTATACGTGGTGCTCAAATAGTGACGAATGCTGAAACCGGACCTCTACGCTCAGGGGGCAATGCCTGGATGCTGCACGCTGCTTTAGGCAAGGATTTCCGTGTGCGTGAGCGTGGCGATTGGCAGGTGTTTGCTGGTTATAAGTACATACAGCCTGATGCGGTGCCGGATGCGTATAACGACTCTACTTTCCATCTGGGTGGCACCAACGCCAAAGGTTATTACTTAGGTGCAGCGTATGCCTTGGAAAAAGATGTGATGGCTCAATTGCGCTGGTTAAGTTCACGCGAGATCTATGGCAATCCTTTGTCCATCAATATTATGCAACTCGAACTGAATGCGCGGTTCTAATATGAAACCTACATATTTAACGCCCAAAAAGTCGGCTCTGGCTGTGTTGCTGATTGGCTCAGTGTTGACTGGGGGAGCGCTACAGGCTCAGTCCCCAAGCATGGAAGAACGTTTACGCAGCGAGCTGCGCACAACGGCTCAGCAATTGCAGCGTCTACAGTCAGAGCAGGCGCAGTTAACGGTGGCTAAGCAAAGCGCCGAGTCACAGCGTGACGCCTTGCAGGCAGAACTGGACACGCTGAAAAAAGATCTCGCCCGTGCACAGAGCCGCTCCGAAACTCTGGCCGAGCAGCAAGAACAGTTACGGCAAGAGGCAAACAGCCGCTTGTCGGCCACGCATCAACAGTTGAATGAGGCCAAAACGGCTTATGACAGTCTGGCCACACAAGCTCGACAACTGGAAACGCAAGGCCAGACCTTAAGCCAAAACTTGCAGCAACGCGAGCATGAACTTCAGGTTTGTTCTTTAAAAAACGATCAGCTCTACAGTGCTGGCCGGGAAATATTGCGGGCTTATGAAAGTTTTAGTACCGCTGATTTACTGGCCTTACGCCAACCTTTTGCCAGCTCGGCTCGTGTTGCCTTCGATATGAAAGCACAAGAAATGGGCGATGCTCTTTACGAGCAGAAGTTTGATTCTAGGGCCGTACAAACGCCCGAGGTCACCCCCTGATGACGGCATAGCGCTTGTCGTCTTCTTTAACTAGGATTTTATATATATGGACAAGACTTCCCTAATTAACAGCGTCAATACAGCACAACTAACCACCTTGCTGCAAGAGATGGGATATAGGGTCACAGAGGCAAAGCAAGGTGACATCGTACATTTGCTCAGTGCTGCGCAAGGTATTGGTTTTACTGTTCGTCCCGGTAATCAGGGGCCGGAAGAGCAATCCTATCTAGACTTTACTTTTTCTTGCGTGATACGCGTAGAGGGCAGCCTGGCTACCAGCCTGATTAATCGCTGGAACATAGAAAAACGTTTTGCTCGCATGGCCTTGCAAGTAGAGTTCCTGACGCTGGAAATGGATACGGTCGTAGCGGGTGGCGTAAGCGAGCAAAACGTGCGCGCACAGATCGAGTTATGGGATCGCTTACTGCAAGAAATGATTCTGTTTTTACGCGGTAACTCCGAGGCATCCGCTGGCGAGACGGCGTCACAGCCAGTGGTCGATACCTTGGTGGCGGCGGAAGGGGAGGCTCTTGAAACACCAAGCGAGGCAGATGCGGTCAACACTGAACAAGACTAAATCCCTTGCTTTTATACAGACTCGATTTTTATTTGCTAAGTCGAGTCTGTACTTGTTTCGACTATTTTATCTGGATATACCATGACATATCGTTCACTGTGGTTAAACCATATGAGCCGTTTGGTGCTGGGGCTTAGCTTATTAGGCTTGGCGGCGTGTAAAGACTCCAATAGCGCCTCTACGCCTGCCCAGAGCTCAGCCAGTACATCGATACCAGCGGCTCAGGCGATTACCGCAACAGAACCAGCAGCCAACGAGGATCCAGTGTTAGCTGCTTTAGGGAATGCTACTGTACGCCGTTCTGAGCTAAGCGCATTGTTGGCACGCCTGTCTCCGGCTCAGCTTGAGCAGTTAAGGCTCAATCGTAGTGGTTTGGAGCAATGGCTGCGCGAGCGCTTAGCCGAGAAGGCGCTGTATCAGCAGGCCTTAGCGCAAAACTGGGATAAGCAGCCACAAGTTAGTCAGGGCTTGGATTTGGCCAAGCAGCAGTTAGTCGTACAAAGTTATTTGGCTTCGGTAAGTCAGGCACCCGACTCCTACCCGAGCGCAGAGGAAACCAAGCAGGCGTTTGAGCGCAATCAGTCTGCCCTGATGATTCCTCCTCAGTATCGTATTGAGCAGTTGTTTTTTCCTATCACGGGTCAAGCGGATGTTGATGCTCAAATGAGAGCCTTAGCAGACGAAGCCAGTAAAAAGGCCAAGCAAGAAAAAGCTACGCTAACGGCGCTGGAGTCTGAGCTGCATCAGCGTACTCAAGGTTTGGTGAATCGATCTGAAACACCTTTGACGCCTGTCACTCAGGTATTACCTGAGGTTCGTGCTGAACTGGAGGCATTGAAAGTAGGGCAGGTTTCCGGTGTCGTACGCTCTCAAGGTGGGTGGCATGTTTTACGCGTGCTGGAGATGCAAGAGGGGCGGGCGGCCAGCTACGAGGAAGTGAAGCCTGAGTTGAAACGTTTGCTGCGTGAGCAGCGTCAGCAGGAAATTGCCTTATCTTATTTGAGCGGCATGCTTGACACAGGCACGGTGAGTATTAATGGTGCTGCGTTGCGTCAGGCTTTGGATCAGCAAACAGAAAGTGCGACGCCGGTTACTACCCCACTTAGCGTACCTTAAGGCTTACTAGGAATCACTATGACGCAGCAGATTTGGAAAGTTGCCTATCACAGCTTAAGTCAGCAGTTGCAGGCCTGGGGCAAGGTAGCGCGGCAGGCTGGTATGGGTGCCGTGTTAAGTGTGCCATTCACGGTCGTGTGGGCGGATACAGCAGCACCACATTGGATTAACTTTGCCCAGCAGTTTGGGGCCGAGCTTGAGCAGCATGTGCATCATCAGGACTCTGGCGCTGCGCAGCGCTTAGCCGATTGGGCTAATGGTGAAAATCAGGCTCAACTTGGCCCCGTAGAAGCCAGTTTTTGGGTAGCTACTGATGGCTCCTTGCGTGATATGCGCCTTGAAACCTTGCATGACTCTCAGGCCGATGCTGACTTACGAGAGCTCTTACAGAGCATGCGCTTGCGATTTGCGCCACCGCCCGATATGCCTCAGCCTTTGCGCCTGAGCTTACAGTGGTCGTACGATTGATGTGAGCCAAAACTGCTCTTGTGTAAGCAGCACGCCTAAAGGCGTGCTGCTGCTTATCTGGCATGGCTTTGCAGCATTACATGCGTCATTACTTACGCAGCGGACTTAATAGTTCTCGCAGGCCATTATGGTCCAGCTCATGAGCCAGTGCCAGTAAGCGGCCTATTTCACCCGGTGGGAAGCCTTGTCGGGCGAACCAGTTCAGGTAATGACCAGGTAAGTCGGCAAGCACCCGTCCTTTATATTTTCCATAGGGCATGCGCACTTCCAACAGCTTTTCTAAATGGGCCTGAGGTTCTGGTGCCCAACTGACGGTCATGGCAAAAACTCGTTCATCGTGATGCGAACTCGCTAAGTTGTCTTGGTTTTACACTGCACGCAAGTGCTTCTGGAAAAATGCCAAGGTGCTTTGTAGTGCTGCTTGGTATGCCTGTTCCTGAAACTGGGAGCGTTGCGAGCAGCCAAAGCCGTGGTCAGCATTCGGATGTAGATGCACTTTGACAGCCGGTTGGCTCAGTCCGATAGCTGCAACCGTGTCGGCAGGAATAGACGCATCCAGTTCGCCAAAGTGCATTTCTACAGGTACGTGGGCTGTTAAGGTTTTGTGTTCGGCAATTCCGCCGCCATACCAACACGATGCAGCGCTCAGACCTTGTAACTGGCAGGCAGCTAACCAACTTAAGGTGCCACCCCAACAAAAACCGATCACGCCTATGGGTTTATTTCCCAAGGCCTCAATGGCTGCCTGAATATCAAGCATGGTCTTTTCTAGTGGGATTTGACTGCGCAACTGTAAGCCTGTTTGTACATCGTCGGCGCTGTAACCTAGCTCTACATCAGCTTGAGCTCGGTCAAATAAGGCTGGAGCAATCACTTCGTAGCCTGCTTGGGCATACAGTTCGCATTGCTCTTTAATGTAGTCATTAACCCCAAAAATTTCTTGCAATAACACCAATCCTTTGGGGGCGTCGCTAGGGCCACATCGATAGGCACTAAATGTATGTTTATCATTACTTTGTAACTGGACCAGCATGAGGGTCTCCTGTAAAGAGTGCTTGTTCGTTAGAGGTAATTGCTTATAAATTAGGCAAGCCACTCGCTTAACTGCTAAAGTTTAGCCTTAATTTATTTAGCCCGACCTATAGAGCTTATCAAGATGAGCGCAATATTGCAGGATGAAATTTTTTGGTCTTTGGTTATGCCATGGGCCTTGTTTATCGGTTTGTTTGTTGTGCCACGCCGTCCTGTGTGGCTCCGGCATTACGTGTTTCCTGGTGTGTTCATAGTATTGGGGCTACTACTGATGTTCACCTTGGCCTTAGGTGTAGGCCTGATGAGCCTAGTTCTGGGCCTGATTGCCTGGTGGGCAACCGGCTCCAGTAAAACACAGGCTAAGACTCAGAACGAGACTTTGCCGTAGTGCGAGGCCATATTGCGTTCAGCAATCGCCAAGCCAGTGCTCATGCCCAAGCCCGTGTGCATCAGGCTGATCCAGGTTTGTCCATCGGGGCGTAATACCGAATACGGGCCAGGCCCTTTGGCGCCATACACGCCCTGCCAGCGCTCAATCACCTTAACGGGGCAGGCCAGTACCGAGCGGGCCAGATCAAGTAGTACTTCATCGGTGCGCTCGTAATTAAAGGGGCTGGCCTGTAGGCCATAATCGTGCGAATCGCCGATAATCAGATCACCTTCTGGGCTGGGACTAATTAGCAGGTGTATACCGCGTTCCAATAACTCTGGTTGCTGGTTCTCGATAAGAAGCCGCAAATGCTGTGCTGCGGGCAAGTCACTGAATGCGCCATAGTGCAGGCAGGATAAGCCGGTAAGCAGTGGGCGATCCAAGGAGTGCCAGACTGGATGTTCAGCACGTACTTTCAGCATTTGCAAACGACTGACGGATAAAGACATGCTTTGCAAAAGTGGGGCATGCAAGCCCACGTAGTCGTGTCCGGGACAAATAAAAATGGTGTCTGCCTGAAAACGGCCTGCGCTGCTATCAAGTTGACCTTCAGCGGCCGCATGCACATGGGTACCAGTCAGAATATGTACCCCCTGTTGTTGCAGATAATAGGTAATGGTGGGCAAGGCAGCACGAGAGTACAGTTGCAGGTCGTCCAAACCTTGTAAGGCCCCATGGTGATGGGCAAGGCGGCCGCCAAAGTGCTGCGCTAGCTCATGTGCAGTGAGCAATTGGCACTTTACATTTAAGCTGTTGGCGCGTTCGTGATAGTAGTTGTCCAGCACTTGCATTTCTGCGTGATTGCGAGCCAGAAAGAGCGAGCCTTGGGTGCTGAGCTGACATTGTGCCTGCTGTGCCAGCTCCAGCCATAGTTGTCGACTTTCACGTGCCAGCTCCAGCATAATGCCAGGAGCCTGGCCGGTTACCAGTACCTGTCCAAAATTACGTACGCTGGCCCCTTGAGCCTGATGGCTGCGCTCCAGCAAGGCAACACGTAGTCCGCGACGGGCGGCAGCCCAGACATGACCTAAGCCCAGGATGCCGCCGCCTACGACTAATACATCGTAGTGCTTCATGATTTATTTTTTCGCTTCAGATTTGCCGTCGTAACGTGTGGTCCACTCGGCCACAATACGTTCTCGATTTTCAGCTGCCCAGACAAAATCGTTGTCAATCAGACGCTGATTAAGGTCAGTGGGCAGGTTAGGGTTGGAGCTGGCAATGGAAGGAATCGCTAGCACGGCGAAATTGGTTTTGTACAAGTGGTTCGCTTCTTCGCTGGCCGAAAAATCAGCGAGTTTTTGTGCTGCTTCCAGGTGTTTAGTCCCTTTCATTATGGCAGCCGCTTCCACTTCCCAGCCCAAACCCTCGCTGGGGAACACAAGCTCCAGAGGGGCTCCTTCTTGCTTAAGACGTGCGCCGCGATAATCAAACGATACGCCAATAACGTATTCACCGGCGGCAGCCTGATTGCAGGGTTTAGAGCCAGAATGTGTATAGGCGCCTATGTTCTTATGCAATTGGTCCATAAAGTCCCAGCCTTTTTCTTCACCAAAAAGCTGTAACCAGGCACTCACGTCCAGAAACCCTGTACCGGATGAGGCCGGGTTGGGCATGACGATTTTTCCTGCATAAACGGGTTTAGTCAGATCTGCCCACGAGCGTGGGATAGGGAGATTCTGCTTTTTGGCTTCTATGGTATTGACGCACAGTGTTGCCGCATAACCGTTCATACCGACCCAGCTGGGTGGCTGACTAGCGTCACGCATTTTTGGGTCAATTTTTTCCAGACCGGCCGGGGCATAGGGTGTGAGCATGTCTTGGGCAGCCATCAGTCCTAGGGCTGAACCGGCCAATCCCCAAATAGCGTCTGCTTGGGGGTTGTTCTTTTCAGCCAATAGCTTGGCAGTGATAATGCCGGTTGAGTCGCGTACCCACTGAATTTTGATATCGGGGTGTTTTTTTTCAAAGGCGGCTTGATAGGCTTTGATCTGATCAGCCTCCAAAGCGGTGTATACCGTCAGAGTGGTGTTGGCGTGAGCTTGGCTGGCTATGCCTAGCGCACTAATGGCTAAAGTAGTGAGGACTAACTGTTTCATGACTGGCTCCATGTCAGGGTAAAGGCAAGCGGTGTTAATAGGAATGGGGGTTAGGGAAGTTCGCCTTGTGTCAGGCGTACTTGAATATCCTGTAGTACAGCGGGTAAGTCGGCGACGCTGTCGATAAGGTAGTGGGGGGCAGCGCTCAGTAAAAGGCGTTCAGCATGCTCGCGGTAGGTGGCCAGCTCGTCCGGGCTGAGCTGTTGGAACGTTTGCCAGTCCAGTCCACAAGCATTGCCAGACAAACGTAGGCCTACAGTCCACATGCCTGCCGCACGGCCTTCCTGTATACCCGGTACGGTGTCATCAATTTTTACGCAAGCGGCCACATGACTGACCTCCAGCCGTATGGCGTTTTCCAGTGCCATGGCAGGCCAGGGGCGAGCCTGGCTTACCTCGTCGGCACAAACAGTTAAGTCAGTCTCAATACCCTGTGCGCTAGCATGTGCCAGCAGTACATTCATGACTGCTCTGGGGTAACCCGTGCAGGAACCTATTTTCAGGCCTTGCGCTCGTGCCCAGAGTAAGGTGCTACGGGCTCCTTTGATGGCTTGCGAAAGCAGGCCAACGCGTTCAATTTGCAGGGGCAGGAAGGTATCGTAAATATCTTGTGTATCGTCATCTTTACTGGGACGCTGATGGTTTTTCTGGAATTGTTCTTGCAGGGCAGGCATAGCCAGCAAGCTATGTATGTGATCCCATTTGCTAGTGCCCATATTCTCTCGTGCCTGCTTCAGATTTAGCGTTAGACCATATTGTGCGAAGGCATCGACTAGAATTTGCGTGGGTGCAAAGGAGCCGAAGTCTACGAGCGTGCCGGCCCAGTCAAAAATGAGCGCTTCCAGTACGGCGGGTGCCTGCGCTGGGGTCTGAGTACGTGTAAAGGTGTGGGGAGTAGGCATAGCTAATACGTTTAAAGTTAAATGGAAGCGGGGTGGCGCCAAGCTTGGGTACGGCGTAGGCTGGCTTGACTGGCCAGATGAATCAGCAGGCAAAATACCCCCGAGCTCAGCATAATGAGGGTACACATGGCGGCCGCCGGGCCGATGGAGCCCGCATCATCCATATTGAGCACGGCGACAGAGGCCAGCACGGTGTTCGGGCTATATAAAAAAACCACGGCTGAGACGGTGGTCATGGCCGACACAAAGAGGTAGCGGGCGACAACAAGCAAAGCGGGTAAGCACAGCGGCAGCGTGATTCTGGCCAAGGTGTCAAAACGAGAGGCTTTGAGTGACGCGGCAGCAGCATCCAGTTCGTTGGGCAGGGCGCGTAGGGCGGTTAGCAAGGTTAAGTGCGCGCTGGTGTATAAGTGCACGATGGTGCACAGCACGAGCAAACTCATCGTGCCATATAAGCCACCCAGAGGATTGGCGGGATGATTAAAAAAGAAAATGTATCCCAGTCCTAGTACCAGCCCGGGTATGGACATGGGCGCGAGTGACAGCATGTGTAAAAAGCTGCTTAACGCACTGACAGTACGAGTACGCGCCGGAAGTTTTTCGCTGAGCCAAGCGCCTAGAAAAACGAGGCCAGTACCCAGAGCAGCGGTATACAGGCTAAGTCTTAAGCTGTTGTGCCAGGCTAGCCAGCCGCCTCCGTCCATATTATTAAAATCGTAGGATTTCAGGCTAAGGCTCAGGTTGTAGGGCCAGAAGCTAATCAGGGATGCCCACACCGCCATTCCGACAATCAGGAGTATGGCTAGGCATATCAGTACGATTAGGGCGGTAAAGACCCGATCACGACGCGGGTGGGGAACGGGGCGATAGGCCGTTAACTGCGTGCTGCGTTGCTTTAGGCTGCGCTGACGCAGGTGCTGATCCAGAGCAAAAGTCAGGATGGCTGGAATCAGTAAGAGCACACCTATGGCGGCGCCTTTGGAAAACTGCAATTGGCCGACTACCGCTTTATAGGCTTCCATGGCCAGTACGTTATAGGATCCACCCACTACTTTGGCTACCCCAAAGTCGGTCACAGTGAGCGTGAACACTAGGCAGCAGGCTGAAAATACCGCATAGCGGCTATTTGCTAAGGTGACAGTCAGGAATCGACGTAGCGCACCGGCTCCCATGGCACGTGCAGCGTCGTATAAGCGCATGTCGGTCAGCGCCAGGCCAGTGCTAAGGATCATTAAGGCATGCGGGAAAGTATAGAAAGCTTCGCCCAGCACGATGCCCCAGAAGCCGTAAATAGACCCTTCGCCTAACAGCCCGCGTAATAAGCCCTGATTCCCAAACAGGTAAATTAAGGACAGACCTGGCATCAAAGAGGGGGCCAGCAAGGGTAGCAGGCCCAGACTACGGTAAAGTCCGGCGCCCCTGATGCAACAGCGTTGCAGTCCAAATGCAAAGAGGTAAGCGGTGGGGATAACGATCAGCACGGTGCTGAGCCCCACTAATAGGCTGCGTCCCACCATGGGCATAAAGCCAGTGCTGCTGACAATGTGTAAAAAGCCGCCAATTCCACTGAGTTGACCGTGTTCATCTTGCACAGCCCTAAGCAGGACAGCAAGCATAGGCAGACACAAAAAGACGAACAAGATGAGTACCAGCGCCAGAAGTAGGAACAGACTCAGTCCACGTTCCACTAGTGCTGGCGTGGGCTGACGACGTAAATCCATCCACGGCATGGGCTTAGGAATAAGCATGTAAAGCCTGTGCGGGAAATTGGATGTGGCATCGCGGGGCAGCGAGCTGATGGGTCAGGCGGTCGCCCAGATCGGCCGCTACAATGGCTTGCACCAGCAGGCCATGCATGCGTTCGGGGCGTAGCGTTAGCCGGTAGTAGCGGCCTAAAAATACACGGTCAACAATTTCCGCGAGAAACAGATTACCTGATTCTTGTGTGGGAGCCCGTTCAAAGACCCGAATACTTTCAGGTCGTATAAAGAGTTTCCCCTGTGCATGCGGCACGGGTGTATGGACTTGCAAAGGAGCATCCCCAACCAGTACGGTGGTAGGGGAGCGGTGGTGCTGATAGGTCAGCCAGTTTGCGTCTCCAATAAAGCCTGCAACAAAGGCGTTATTGGGTTGACGGTACAGCTCTTGAGGTGTGCCATATTGCATCAGGCTGCCCGCATGCATAACGGCGATGCGATCGGCCATCACCATGGCTTCTTCCTGGTCGTGTGTCACCATCAAGGTGGTAATGGCCAGCTTGCGCTGAAGCTCGCGCAGCTCCTGACGCAGTCGTTCACGTACCTGTGCGTCCAGTGCCGACATAGGCTCGTCAAGCAGCAGCAAAGAGGGAGAGGGCGCTAAAGCTCGGGCCAGGGCCACGCGTTGTTGCTGGCCACCCGACAATTGTGCGGGGTACTTGTGTTGACTGCCGCTTAGGCCAACCAGATCCAGCATTTCCATCACGCGCCCTTTGACTGCTGGTTCAGTACGACGTCTTCGGCTTAGGCCATAAGCAATATTTTGCGCGACGGTCAGATTGGGGAACAGGGCATAGGACTGAAACAAAATGCCGTAATCTCGTTGCTGTGGCGCAAAGTGTGTAATGTTGCGTCCGGCCATAATGATCTGACCTTCATCGCTGCTTTCCAGACCAGCAATGCATCGTAGCAAAGTCGTTTTACCGCAGCCTGAGGGGCCCAGTAAGCAGACCAGTTCACCTGCCTGTATGTCTAATGAAATATGGTCTAGGGCTGTAAAGTGGCCAAATTGCTTATGCAGATTTTGTATCGAGATAAAGGCGGGGCTAGTAGCCATCCTGTCCTACCTTGCTGTGTAGTGGGCATGGCTAAAAGTATGGCGTGCTAAAGTGGCATGTTTATGACAGTAGATCTAATTCCTGTAATACATGGATTTGATAATTTTGTTTTGAATTGTTTTTACAGGACTCGGTATGCTGGCCTTAGAGCTTAAATCCTTTCATGCGATTGCATGCACCAACTCGGTCACTCGAGCGGCTAAAGAATTGGGTATTAGCCAACCTACAGTCACCTCGCATTTACGTCAGCTAGAGTCGCGCTATGGCATAGAATTGTTTTATCGTCGTGGTAAAGGGGTGTACCTCAGCGAGCAGGGCGAGCAACTCTTGCCACAGGTTGAAGCCTTATTGCAGCAGGCCGCCCAGCTTGATTTTCAGTTACGTGATTTACGCGATTTGAAAAAAGGTAAATTGCGTATTGGTGCTACCGGCCCTTATTACATCATGGGCGTTTTGCAACAATTTGTCAGCGCCTACCCAGGGGTAGAGCTGTGTTTGAGCATGGATAATTCTCAACGGGTGCTCACCGCCTTGATGGACTACCAGCTTGATGTGATTGCCTCCTCGTTTCTGGTGGAGGATGACAGAGTGAAACGTATTTTGCTTGCCAGTGATCCGCTGGTAGTAGTGGTGCGTGCCGACCACCCGCTGGCTCATCAGGCACGGGTTAGTACGGCTGATCTGGTGCAATACCCTTTGCTATTGCGCGAAACGGGTTCGATGACCCGAGAGTTAAGTTTGAAAGTGTTCAAGCGAGCGGGGCAGGCGCCTCAGCGTATATTGGAAATGGGTAGCCGAGAAGCTATTGCCTGGGCGATTGCACGCGGTATGGGAGCCAGCTTACTGCCTTTGCGCGAGGTACCGCCGCATGCTGAGTTGCGAACAGTACCTCTGGCAGATATTTCTATCCATTCGTACGAGTACGTGTATTGCCTTAAAGAGCGCATGCATGCGCATGCGATCCGAGCACTGCTAGAGCTTATCCAGCATAGCGTCTCGTAATATCTAACCGCTACAGCTTGGCCAATGCTGCTTGAAACTGTGCTCTGGCCTCTTGCCACTGTTTTCTTTGCTCACCCTCTTCAGTGCGTGTCTGGAGTATTTGATCCTCCTGGGTAGCGAGCTGATCGGTGAAACGCTGACCTAAGCTGCTTTGATCATTTACTGCACCCAGGTTTTCGCGTATGCGTTGCTGCTCCTTCACGTGATTGTCCAGGCGCTCTTGTACATCACGCAAGGTTTGCAGGGCTGCCTGCTCTTGCTGACGCAGACGGATTAGCTCAGGTAAAGCTTGTTGCAGTGCCGGGCTGAGTTCTGCTTGGCTCCATAGCTCCAGAGTATTAACATCTATCTCGTCCAGCTTGATCGACTGTGCCTGCAGGTGGCTAAAGACTGCCTGTACCTGCTGTGTTTGTCCTGCTTTCACAGGTACTCGCAAACGATAATTGGCAGTGCTTTCAGCTTGCTCGGCTTGGCTGCTAAATTCCCAGCCTGCACGCTTGGGGATATCCAGAATAACCACGCTATCTTGGTCACTGGCGCCTTTTATGGTGTAGGTGATACTTTGTTTTATTGTCCAGCGTGTTTGCGCCAAGCCCTCGGCCAGTTTGGTTTGATTCAGTTCTCGGCTCTCTTGGCTCTGCTCCGAGATTTGAATCTTGTTGTCGCGAGCAAAGTAGATCAGTCGTGATTCACCTGCGGGCAGTCCGGCGAGTTCCGCATCACCAACATGGCCGGACTGGCTATCGAATACCGTCATGATGCCAGGTGGCAGACTATTTCCCAGCGAGTTGTTGAGATAAATAGCAGCAGTGGGATGTGGGCTAGCTTGTCCCATCTGGTACACCGCCACACGCTCCGCTTGCAAAGCCTGATCTAGCAAGGGGACGACTACAGTCTGCCCTTGTGGAACGCTTACAGGGTCTGCTAGCTCAAACAACACCTGCGTAGCGCTTTCCTGACTTTGTGCCGCGTCCAGTTCAGGTGCTTCGTAGCGCTTGGCTGCACTGAGGCTTCTGGGACGAGGTGCCATAGCCTGCATCTCCAGTCGACCGGCGGCGGCGTTGACGTCATGCAAAATTTGCTGCGTATCCGCTTGGGGAGCGCTGGTGCTGCCCACTGCAATGGGCAAGTAGGGCCTGACATTCCAGTACTGTTGTAAAAGCTCTTGCTGGTAGAGCACAGGATTGCCGGAGCTCAGGCTAAGCTGAACCTGCTTCCAGTCTTGACCTGTGGTGTTTTCTAAAATCGCCCAAGCCTGCATGCGGGCTTGATCCTTATTCAGTAGCAGACGATAGGTGCTCTTCCAAACGGGTGCCGCGATCAGGTAACTGAGCTCCAGTTGATCGCTGGTGCGCTGCTTCAGATGCAGTTGAATATCACGGCTGTTTTCGTTAGTTTGATCGGCCAGCAATACACTGGCCGCTTGCAGTTGCTCTTGTATTTGAGGGTCCAGGACCTGCAGCTTGCTGTTGTTATCCAGAGCAATGGCATCGATATTGCCAGCGCTGCCTAGCAAGGATAAAACCGCACTTTTTTGTGTTTCACTGTGCTGTATATCAACGCCCAGCACAATGCCTTCAAGCTCTTTGCCGCGAGTGTAAACACGTACCGGAACACCACGCAGTTGAGCCGCCAGCTCGGGTAATGAACGTAGGGATTGGGCGCTAAAGGGTAGGTTTGCAAAGCTGTTGTCCAGCGCCGCCTGACCGGCTAGCGTCATGGTGCTTAGCTGATTTTTGCCATCGCTGAGCATCAGGGTTTTGAGTACATCGTTAACTTGATGCAAAGGTACGCGCAGTTGAACCGGACCTTGTTCAGGGACTTCTACGATCCGTACTATGTCGGCCAGCCCAGCAGTGGACAAAGTGACCTTTTTAATACTGTCCGCCCCGGCCGCATAGGGAACCATGCCTAGACTGAGAGTCAGGGCCAGATGAATCGGGTTTGGAAAGAACCTTTTGCGTGCTGACATGGAAACCACCTTGTTAACAGTAAGGCATTAATTATCTCGTATTGGGATAGCTAAAGCGAAATGACGAAGTAAGCAGATTTTCCAATTGTGTTAAATAGTGTATGCCGGTTTGTCCTGGCATGTCTGGGCGTAGCGAACTGTCTCTGTTAGTATCGCTTAGCGTGTGGAGCTTGGTTTTGGGAGAGCTGTGGTGTCGGAAGTGCTGAATCTTGAACATGGCTTGGCCGCTTTGCTGGCCGTAACACTGGGGTTGCTAGCCTTACGGCCAGTGTGTTGGTGGGCGTGCTCTTTGTTGCGCGAACTGGAGCAACAAGGGCAGGCTGTGTCGCAAAGCTACAGTGGGCGTGCGCTTTTATGCCTGTTGCTGATTTTTTTCTTGGCGTTGGGCGGCATGGTATTTGGCTTGAGCTACAAGACAGCCGCGGTCACCGTGTTTGTGCTGTGCGTGCTGGTGTTGGCCTGGATTGATGCTGAAACCGGCTATTTGCCCGATGCCCTGACGCTACCTTTGCTATGGCTGGGTTTATTACTCAATGTACAAGCCATGTTTACCAGCCTTGAGCTGGCTGTGCTGGGTGCAGCCGGGGCTTATGTATTTTTATGGCTGATCAATGCGGGCTTTGTGGTATTGCGTAAGAAACAAGGCATGGGGCAGGGGGATTTTAAATTGCTAGCAGCCTTGGGGGCCTGGTTTGGCTTGACTGCCTTGCCCCAGTTATTGCTTCTGAGCTCGCTGGGTAGCTTGCTGTATGCCTTGCTGCTTGCTTTGACAGGGCGCTGGCATGCAGGACGCTATCTGCACTTCGGGCCCTATCTGGCTGCGGCGGGCTTATGCCAGCTTTTTTTCCTGTCTTGACTGCTTAATACCCGGTTTCCCGGTTCACCACACCATCTAGTGGCTGGCCGGACTCTAGTTTGCGAATCCGCTCAGTAATCTGTTGTACGGCTCTGCCCGAGTGAGTGGGCCCAGAAATATGTGGGGTGACACGTATGTTCGGGTGGGTCCAGAATGGGTGTTCGGCGGGCAGGGGCTCAGTACGGAACACATCCAAAATGGCTCCAGCCATGTGCTGGCTATCCAGTTGAGCGATTAGGGCCTGTTCATCCAGATGATGCCCCCTGCCTATATTGATTAAATAGCTGCCTGACTGCAGTTGACTTAAGGTGTTGGTGTTTAGAATATCGCTGGTTTCCGGTGTTAACGGTAATACATTAATCAGAATTTTTGTGGCATTTAAAAATGCAGCTAAGCCGTCTTTGCCATGGTAACAATGTATGCCCTCTGCCTGTTTGGCTTGGCGTGACCACACATGTACGGGGTAGCCTAACTGCCGCAAGGTTTGAGCAATATGCGCACCGACCCGGCCAAAGCCCATCACACCTATAGGCCAGTTTTCAAAAAAGGGGTAGGGAGCCGGCCCACCCCACTGTTTGTTTTGTTGCAGGCGTTCATACTGATTAAAGTTACGAGTAATGTGCGCAATGTAAAACAGCACGTACTCGGTCATTTTCAAGCCCATTTCTTCGTCGTCCAGGCGTACGACAGGCAAGGCGGCGGGTAGCGATGGGTTTTTAAGCAAGGCATCTACGCCCGCACCCATATTGAAAATAGCGCTTAAGCCCTGCACCTGGTCGAAGAAGTTTTCTGGTGGTAGCCACACTACGGCGTAATCAGCCTGGATAGTTTTTTCAGGCTCCCAAAAAATTGCCTTAAACTCCAAGCCTTGAGCGGCAAGCTGTTCCGCCCATTTTTGGGCAATATGAATCTGGGGATAATAAAAAACGATGTTCATATGGATCTTTATACCGCCACACAGTGTTGAGAGTTGGTAGTCTACCCATAAAATCACCCGCCCACCTGAATAAACAAGTGGGCGGGTGATTTCTGGCGATGAAGCTTAATTTAGGCTGATTGGGCCATATAGTTTCGCCACACGCGTGGCAGAATGCCGCCGTGGCGCCAGTACTCTACGTCTTCGCGTGTATCCAGTCTAACCGTCAGTGGTATGGTTTGCTGGGTACCATCGGTACGCGTAATACGGCATTGCACGGTAGAGCGTACATCGACATCTTGAGCCAGGTTTAGAATGTCAAAGGTCTCGGAGCCGTCCAGACCCAGCGTGTCGGCATTGGTGCCTTCTTTAAATTGCAGAGGTAGCACACCCATGCCGACTAGGTTGGTTCTGTGTATACGCTCAAAACCTTCGGTAATCACCGCCTTCACACCCAGCAAGGCGGGGCCTTTGGCAGCCGAGTCACGAGATGAACCGCAGCCATAGTTTTTACCGGCGATCACGACCAAAGGTACCTGACGTTCTTGGTATTGCTGCGCGGCTTCAAAAATACGCATGACTTCGCCTTCAGGCATGAGCTTGGTCACACCGCCTTCTACACCGGCTACGATCTTGTTGCGTAGGCGAATGTTGGCAAAGGTCGCCCGTTTGACGATTTCGTGATTAGCACGACGAGTGGTGTAGTTATTGAAATCGCGTTGTACTACGCCCTGAGACTGCAGAAAGTCAGCGGCAGGCGTCCCTAGGCTAATGGAGCCAGAGGGAGAAATGTGGTCGGTGGTGATAGAGTCGCCCAAGATGGCCAAAGGACGCATTCCGACTAGATCGCTAACGGCAGCAGGCTCCAGAGCTAAACCCTCAAAGTAAGGGGGCTTGCGTATGTAGGTACTGTCTGCCTCCCAAGGGTAGTTTCCATCGCTTTCGCGAGCCAGAGCATCCCAAGGCTCGCCGCCATCGTACAGCTCGCTGTAGCGATCAATAAACAATTGACGGTCGTAGGCACCTTCAATGGCCTGCTTAACCTCTTGGGCAGTGGGCCAGATGTCTTTCAGATAAACTGGCTGGCCTTGCGCACCCGTACCCAGCGGTTCACGGCTTAAGTCCATGCGCAGGTTACCTGCCAGCGCATAGGCTACTACCAATGCGGGAGAAGCCAGATAAGCAGCTCGCACGTTGGCGTGAATGCGTCCCTCGAAGTTGCGGTTGCCTGATAATACAGCCGTGGCAATCAGCTTTTCGGATTCAATTGCTTGCACGATTTCTGCCGGTAAGGGGCCCGAACCACCGTTACAGGTTGTGCAGCCGAAACCTGCAATGTTAAAGCCCAGTAGGTCTAGGCTATCTTGTAATCCAGCACGTTCCAGCACATCGGCAGTTACTTGGCTACCCGGTACCAAGGATGTTTTTACCCAAGGTTTGCTGCGCAAGCCTAGCGCCGCTGCCTTTTGCGCCACCAGACCAGCGGCCATCATATTGGCGGGGTTAGCCGTATTGGTACACGAAGTAATGGCGGCAATCACGACATCACCATCGCGTAAGGCTATATCGGTGCCCGCGACGGGAACAGAGCGCTCTGCCTGATAGGGCTGTCCAGAAATTTTTTCCACATGAGCGGGAAACTGTTGCGCTGCTTCATCCAGAGGCAGGTAGTCCTCAGGGTTGCTTGGGCCTGCAATACAGGGCTTGATGCTGGCCAAGTCCAGTGTCAGGACCGTTTCAAAACTTGGAGCAGGTGTGCTGTCGTCGCGCCAGAGTTTTTGCGCCTTGCAGTATTGTTCCACCAGAGCAATATGTTCTTCGCTACGACCGGTTGTCCGCATGTAGTCCAGTGCCGCTTGGTCTATAGGGAAAAATACAGCAGTGGCGCCGTACTCGGGAGCCATATTGGCAATCATGCCGCGGTCGCCCAATGACAGTTCGTCAACACTTTCGCCAAAAAACTCCACAAACTGACCCACGACACCCAGTTCGCGCAGTTTTTGGGTAATCACCAGAACTAAGTCTGTTGGCAATACACCGTCTTGCAGCTTACCTTTTAACTCTATGCCCACCACAGCAGGCATGGCGATGGTAACTGGTAAGCCCACCATGACGGCTTCAGCCTCAATACCGCCCACGCCCCAACCTAATATGCCCAGCCCGTTCACCATGGGCGTGTGGCTGTCGGTGCCGACACAGCTATCGGGAAATACCAGCGTCTTGCCTTGCTCTTGCTTGCTGGCGACTACTTGGCCAATATTTTCTATGTGCAACTGGTGCATAATGCCCTTGCCTGGAGGGACTACCTTAACCCCCTCAAAGGCGCTGGCACACCAACGTAGGAAAGCGAAGCGCTCGCCATTGCGTTGATACTCGCGTGCCAGATTAATATCGGCAGCCTGTGGGTTAGCCCAGCTATCCACTTGCAAAGAGTGGTCAATAATGACGTCAATTGGCACATGAGGACGCACTAGGCTAGCTTTGCCTCCGGCCTCTTGCACGCCTTCGCGCATAGCCGCCATATCCAGCAGCATAACCAGTCCTAAAATATCTTGGCCAAATACACGGGCTGGATAAAAAGTAATTCCGTCGCCCACGCGACGTTGCAGCAAGGAGTCGATCTCTGCACTGACATCGTCTGGTCGTAGGGCTTGTTGACGATAAAGATTCTCTAAAAGTACGCGCAAGGAAAAAGGCAGCGTATCTACCCCAGGCACGTGGGCGATGGGCACGTACTGCACAGTACGTGAGCCCAATGACAGGTCTTGCAAAGCGACGTGAGAGGTCATAGCAAACTCAAGTTAAGGGCTGGCCTGACAATGCAGCGCATTATTCGGCACAAGCGGGTTTATAGTCAGATAAAAAACAATTTGTTTGTATTTAGTCAGTGTATAGTACAATAAATCACGCTGAGATACACATGCTATTTTCAGGTTAAGTGATGAAAAACGACTACAACTCTTTACACATTACCTTGGCACATCGTCTGCTGGACTATGTGCGTGCGGAAAACTTGCAAGCTGGGCACCATATGACCGAGCAGTCCTTGGCCAAGGTGCTAGGCGCCTCGCGTTCGCCCATACGCAGCGCACTGGCTTATTTGCGTGATTTACATGTGCTGGGGCCACAGGAAGGGAAGCGTGGCCTTTTTCTGCGTAAAAGTGCGGACGAGCTTGGGCAATTGGACGAGCAGCTAAATATCAGCGACGAAGAGCAGATTTATTTGACACTGGCTCGTGAAAAAATGGCGGCTTTGTTGCCTGCTGTCCTAACCGAAAATGAAGTGATGCGCCGTTATGACCTGACGCGTGAACGGGCACGTCGTATTTTGGCCCGAGCGGCCAACGAGGGCTGGATGGAGCAACGGGCTAGCAAGGGCTGGAGCTTCTTGCCCATGATTGATGGCGCTCAAGCCTGCGAAGAAAGTTATGCTCTGCGTCAGGTCCTAGAGCCATCGGCCATGTTAATGCCGGGGTTTAGCATTGATAGCGAGGTGCTTAACCGGGTACGCAAACAGCAGCGTGCGCTGGCAGATGGTGGCTATAAAAATGCAGGGCATACGGAAATGTATAGTGCCAACGCGAATTTCCACGAGGCTTTAGCCAGCCTTTCGGGTAATCGTTTCATTGTGCAGACCATCATCCGTCAAAATCAGCTTAGACGTTTGCTGGAATATCAGGCCAGCGTTGATCGGGAGCGGGTGCGTCGCCAGTGTCTGGAGCATCTGGAAATACTGGATCTGCTCGAACGTGGCGAGCGCGAGCAGGCAGCGCAATTATTGCGTACGCATTTAGGCAATGCTAGTGCCGAAAAAGTGGCCCAATTAAGTCGAGCGCAGGGACAGTTGACCGACTAGTTTTTATTTTACGTACAGGTTGCAGACCTGGTTCAGGAGAGCTTTTATGAAACAAAAATCCATTCCTGCCGTTTTTATGCGTGGGGGCACCAGCAAGGCTTTAATGGTGCATAAGCGAGATTTACCGGCAGACCAGGATGCATGGGCCGATTTATTTACCGCTGCCATGGGATCACCAGACCCTTATGGACGACAGCTAGATGGCATGGGCGGGGGCGTGTCCTCCCTGTCTAAGGTGTGCATTATTGCGCCTTCCAGTCATCCCGATGCGGATGTAGATTACACCTTTGCACAAGTATCCGTGCATGAGAAAAAGGTCGATTACCGGGGGAACTGCGGCAATATGAGCGCGGCAGTAGGGCCGTTTGCGCTTGATCAAGGCTTGGTGCAGGCCAGTGGTGATACGGCCTGTGTACGTATCTTTAATACCAATACTCAAAAAATCATACATAACACCTTTTCTGTCGAAGACGGCGAAGCCCGCTATGACGGTGATTTGCAGATTCCAGGAGTCAGCGGCAGTGGTTCGGCGATACGTCTGGATTTCCTTTCTCCGGGTGGTGCTAGCACGGGCAAGTTACTGCCTACAGGCCAACTCACGGACACACTAGAGGTTCCCGGAATTGGGAAAATCGAGGTCTCTATGGTGGACGCCGCCAATGCTGCGGTATTTGTGCGGGCGCAGGATGTGGGCTTAACAGGGCTGGAGCTGCCCGACTATCTGGAGAGCAATCCTGATATTTTGGCCCGTCTAGATGCCATTCGTTTGCAAGCCTCTGTGGCCATGGGAATTGCGCCTGATATCGAGAGTGCGCGCCAGATTAAAATTGTCCCGTTTGTAGCCATTGTGTCGCCGGTGGCTGATAACCCGACCTTATCGGGTGAGCTGGTACCCGCCAGTGAGATCGATTTAGTCGCTAGGGTGATATCCAATGGCCAGCCCCATCGCGCCTTGCCTTTGACCATCTCCTTGTGTACTGCTGTGGCGGCCAGAATGACGGGCAGTATACCGTCTCAGTGCCTATCGGCGGCGACGCCAGCCAGCGGTCCCTTGCGTTTGGGCATGCCCTCGGGAGTACTCACCGTGGGAGCGCAGGTCGAGCAGCAAGATGGGCAGTGGCAGGCAGTTGCGGGCTCTTTTTATCGTACTGCTCGTCGCCTGTTTGATGGTCGAGTCTGGGTGCCCGGTCAGGCCTTAAAGTAAGTCTAGTCCTACCCCTGTAGTAATCGTGCGTGGCGTTAGGCTCTGAGTGACAGAGACTAACGCCTTTTTCCTTGGCAAGTCGAAGGTGAAATAATCGCTATACGCGCACAATCTTGGTTATTCTTATGTGAATTCTGAATTTTAAGGAATAATCAGAAATGAGCGTGTCTAGGTCTTATGCCTGGTGGCGAGTTGGATTAGTGAGTCTGTTTTTCTTTGGCATGTTCCTCATGTCCAGAACACAGGCTGCTGAGCTGGCTATCAACGAGGCGAATCAGCAAGTGCTGGATCAGGGGCGCGTAAATGTACAGCAGGTTCAGGCGCAACTGACGGCCCACTCGTTGGATGATGCGGGCTTGGCTAACTTACGCAATCTGCTGGCACAAACACATGAGCAGATGGTGAGTCTGGCCAATCAGTTAGAGCCGCAGGCCGCAGCTTTGCAAGCGCGCTTAAACGAGCTAGGCGAGGACAATACAGACTCCAACCAGATTGATGCCTTGCGTTCGCAACGGCAGCAGCTACAAAGCACGTACGCTGAATTGGACGCGCAGATTAAGCAGGCGCGTTTGCTGACGGTTGAGTCGGATCAGGCCTTGGCGCAAGTGAGCCAACAGCGACGCGCCTTATTTCAAGAGCGCTTGGGCACACGCAGTCAGTCCATTTTAAGTGTGCGCTTCTGGCAAAATGTACAGCGTGACTGGCCTCAGGATTGGGGTAAAGCGCGTTACTTATTGGGCGAGCTGGGCACTGCGGTACGGCAGGTATCACTTTTAGGAGCCTTGCTGGCTTTGATGGGCGGAGCTTGCGTAGTAGCGGGCCTGGTGTGGGGTATGCGTCGTTTGCCTGCCTTTGCGATCACGCACACTAAACCTTCACGGCTGCGCCGTTCTGTACGCGCCGCGGGCCTAGTGCTGTTGTATGCCCTGGCGCCTGGCTTGCTGGCAGCGGTGTTCGACGTGTTGCTGCGCTCGTCGGCGAACGTGAGTGACTCTCTGCTCAGCTTTTTACAGCAAATCGTCTGGGCTGCTTATCTTGCCGGTTTGGTGGCGGGTTTAGGGGTAGTCTTGTTGGCGCCCAGCAGGCCCAGTTGGCGTTTACCGCCTATCCCATCCTCCTTGGCCAGTCGCTTACGTTTTTTGCCATACCTGTTGGCCATTTTATTGTCGTTAACGTGGTTAACGCAGCAGTTCTTAAGTTTGATTAATGCTGCCCTGAGCACCACGCTTTTGCTTAATAGTTTTAATGTGTTGTGCTTGAGCGTGTTAATTGGTTTTTCCGCCTGGACGCTGGATAGAGGGCTTGCTCGGCTAGATTTAGTCAAGCAGGGCACGGCAAACCGCAGTATTCCGTCCTGGCTTTCCGTCTTGCCCTGGGCCTTATGGCTGTCCGTGGGCGTCAGTGTACTGGCTTTGCTTTTGGGGTATAACGCCTTAAGTTCCAGCATTGTGCAGGAAATCCTGTGGCTAGGTTTAATACTCAGTAGTGTCTACGTGGTGCTGGCCTTACTCCGTGATGGGGCAGACAGTGTTCTAGCGTGGATGAGCCAGCGTCTTGCTGCACAGCATTGGACGACATCCCAGTGGCGTACACGTAGTCAAGTGCTGCTATTGCTGACCGGGGCTTTACGTATCTGTTTTCTCGTGCTGGCTACTACGCTGGTGCTGGTACCGTTTGGTGAGTATCCTGGCGAGTGGCTGCAAAATCGCTTGGGGTTTTTGTTTGTGGGCTTTGATATAGGCCAATTGCATATTAAGCCCTCAGGTCTGGCGCTGGCTTTACTGACTTTGTTGCTGGGCGTAGGGATTGTTCGTCTATTACAAAAGTGGATGGCAGAGCGCTTTTTGCCAGTTACCAGCTTAGATCCGGGAATGCGCAGTTCGACCGCTAATCTGTTTAGCTATGTCGGGTATTTTGTGGTGTTCGCTTTAGTGCTATCTACCTTGGGTATAGGTTTAGATCGCATGGCGTGGATTATCTCGGCGCTGTCTGTAGGGATAGGGTTTGGCTTGCAAGCGGTAGTACAAAACTTTGTTTCAGGTCTGATATTGCTGGCTGAGCGTCCTATTAAGGTGGGTGACTGGGTGAGCGTGAATGGTGTGGAGGGTAATGTACGCAAGATTAATGCTCGCGCCACCGAAATCGAAATGTTTGATCGTTCAACACTTATCGTACCGAACTCCGAATTCATTACCAAGGCGGTGCGTAACGTGACGCTAACAAATCCTTTGGGGCTAGTAAAAGTAACGATCACCATGCCTGTGAATACGGATGCTAGGATAGTGCGAAAAATTATGCTCGAAGTCATGCAAGAGCAAGTCGAAGTGCTCAAAGAGCCTGCAGCCAGTGTTTCGCTGGATGGTTTTGATTCGAATAATGGCCTGGTGTTTAGCGCCTCGTGCTATGTGCCCAGCCCACGGCAGGCCTCTGCGGTTCGCAGTACTATTATGTTTGGTATCCTCGAGAAAATGGCCCATCATCAGCTCGTGCTGCATCCCACTCAGACCATGTCTTTACAGCGCTCTGAGCCTATTGAGCCATCCGCGGTAGCCAGCAAGGCAACAGATGCCACAGAGAATACGCAAGGCAAGGTGTAATATGGCGTTTTTACGTTTTAGGGCAATTGCTCCAGTGCAGCGGGTGCTACTCACCAGTTTCATGGTGTGGGGGCTGCTGTGTGGAGCCTTGATGTGGACACTCGCTAGTCATGCCCAAAGCTATGACTGGGGGCTGGAGCGTGATCTGTTGGCGCAATTACAGACAGCGCAAGACGATGTGCGTGCCTTGCAAAAGCGCATAGAAAAAGATGAAGTTATTCAACGTTTGGCCGACGCACAGCGCGCCGATGAGCAATTACAGGAAAGCCTTGAGTTAGCACGCCAGTCGGTGCGGCAACTAGAGCGGCGCAATCAAATTTTATCGGCGCGTCTGCAGGAAGTGGGCGAAGAGCAGCAGGGCCCCGAAGAGCACGATACCGTACGCCAGGAACGACGGCAATTGCAAAAGTCCATGGCGACCTTACAAGCCGAATTACGTTTGGCTCGTTTGGTGCAGGTGGAAGCCAGTCAGGTCAGACAGCTTTTGCAGGAGGCACGGCAGCGTTACGACGGCGACAGGCGCTGGCGGCGCGAGCCCTCATTGCTGTTTATGCAATCTTGGCCTGAGCTGGCCGAATCGTGGCCAAACGACAAACTTAGCCTGCTCGCTTTTTATGAGCAATGGCAGGAAACCTGGAAAAAATACGACTGGCGCACCAGTGATGGATCTCTTTGGTTGCTAGTGGGCAGTGTGTTGCTCGGGGTATTGGTATTACGTAGTCTGCCTAGCTGGGCGGTGCGTCTGATTCCCGGTAGTCGTTTACGACGCTCGGCGCTAGCCTTGGCTAATCTAGTCGTATGGGCCAGCATGCTGGCGATTGCGCTGCGGCAGATGGTCTTGTTATTACTAAGCCGGCCTGAACTGAGCAGCGCCCAAACGGAGTTGTTAGGTTTGCTTGTGGTGGCAAGCATGTTTAGCGCGGTGGGCGTGGGCGTATTACGTGCCGTGGTCTTGCAGCCCCGCAGTAGCTGGCGCTTATTGCCTTTATCGGATCGTACGTACAAGCGCTTACGCTGGTTTCCATGGTTATTTTTGCTCGCATTGCTATTGGATATCAGCACAGATATTTTTGATAGTGTCTTGGATGTCTCCACCACATTTAGTATTTCGGTGGAGTCCGTTTGTATTTTGGTTTATTTGCTGGTCTATGGCTATGGCTTTTGGGGTTTGCGCTCCGAGCACTTATGGCATGCGGCAGAACCTAGGCAAAGCATTTCCTGGATGCGCTGGGTGTATCGTGCCTTAGTCATATCGTATGTGGCCTCTTGGGTGGCGTATTTGGGCGGCTGGATTGGCCTAGCTGACGATATTTTGAGCCACTTCCTTGGGCTGGTACTGATTTTAGGCGTTCTAGCCTATCTAATGACGAGCTTGCTGCAAGACATAAGCGATACCTTATTAACTTACGTACGTGCGCGTGCTGCGCCCGAGCCCTGGGCACAAGAGCGCAGCCGTGTGCAGGGGCAATGGATAATCGTATTGTTCGCCGTAGCGCGAGTGATGGTGTTGGGCTTGTGTGTGTGGCTGGTAAGCTCAGATTGGTTAGTGGCCCCACGTGAGCTCTTGGAGTCTGGTTTGGGCAGCGCCAGCGAGGCCTTGCGCTTAAGCGCTGTGCAATGGCGTTTAGACTTGTGGCTGCTTGCCTTGGCCGTCATGGTGCTCGGGGTCTTTACCATTAATTTACTGCGTAACTGGCTAAGGCATCGTCTCATGCCCACCAGTAATCTCGAACCTGGATTGCAGCGAGGCATAGTCGGCACCTTAACTTACACGGCCTATTTTGGCTTGCTGGTCATCAGCCTGACCATGTTAGGTGTGCCGGTTAACTCAGTAACGTGGATTTTCACTGCCTTAACGGTGGGGCTTGGTTTTGGTTTGCGTGGCATTGTGCAGAACTTGGCATCGGGCTTGGTGCTTATGCTTGAGCGCCCCTTTAAAGTAGGTGATTGGGTCGAGGTTGAAGGCGGCGAGGGTAATGTGCGCGAAGTGCGCTTTCGAGCCACCTACGTGGAGCGCTTTGATCAATCCTTATTGGTGGTGCCTAACGCAGAAATGGTAGGGCGACCAGTACGTAACCTGACCTGGGACACCAGCTTGCCGGGAGCGGTGGATATTAAGTTGTTATTGCCCCTGGATGTGGATGCTGATTTGATTATGCAAATTTTGTTGGATGCTATCGAGGAACAGCCCGACATTCTTGCTGAACCTGCGCCACGTATTTTTTGTGATGGTGTACAAGGTGATGGGCTGCTGTTTGGCGGTCGTTGCTTTATCAGTAATGTACGTCAGCAACGCGCCGTGCGTAGCAGCTTATTGTTAGGCGTGTTACGACGCTTGCGCAGTCATGGGATCAAACTGCAACAAACTCAGCATTGGGTAGGCGATATCGATGCTCTGCAGGCGGCTCAGGCACAGCATGCTAGGCAAGATTTATAAGCATTCTTATGCCTGAGCCTTGCTAGCTTAGTGCTCGCTTGCAAGGCTGCCATACAAGGGGGCGCCTTCATCGGACCATTGTTGACGAATCTGTAGCATTTCTGGCAGGCAGTCATCCAGCAAATCGGTCAGCTTAGGTTCAAAGTGCTTGCCTGATTGTTCTTTGCAATAGAGCAGGGCTTCGTCTATAGACCACGCTCGCTTATACGGTCGTTCGCTGGTGAGCGCGTCAAAAACGTCTGCTAGGGCAATAATTCTGGCGGGTGCCGGAATGGCTTCTCCGCGTAAGCCAAAGGGGTAGCCTGTACCGTCCCATTTTTCGTGATGGTATAAGGCTATGGTGTGCGCTAGCTTAAGTAAGCCATGGCTATGTTCGCCCAGAATCTGAGCGCCAATCACAGTGTGTTGACGCATAATATCCCATTCGTCCGGGGTCAGCTTGCCACGTTTTTGTAGTATGGCATCGGGCACGCCAATTTTTCCTATGTCATGCATGGGGGCGGCATGTAAAAGTTCTTCGGCTTTTTGAGCACTAAACCCAGCGCGTAAGGCCAAGATTTGGGCATAGTGGCTCATGCGTATAACATGTCGCCCCGTTTCATTGTCTTTGTATTCCGCCGCAGCGCCCAGGCAGCGTATGATTTCCAGACGGCTGGCGCGTAGCTCATGTATCTTGATCAGTGATAAATGATTTTTTACCCTAGCTTGCAGTAAAGTGGGTTGTATCGGTTTATTAATGTAATCGACCGCACCTAGCTCAAAACCGTTGAGCTCATCTTGGGGCTGGGTTAAGGCCGTGACAAAAATGACAGGAATATGCTGAGTTTGTGGCGAAGCCTTTAAGCGGCGGCACACTCCGTAACCAGACATATTGGGCATCATGATATCAAGCAGGATCAGATCGGGCTGTTCTTTCTCTGCGATATCCAGCGCGCTTTGACCATCTTTTGCGAACAACAAGCGGTAGTCTTTGTGCAGACACTGTTGCAGTATCTGCAAATTGACTGGCTCATCGTCGACTAACAAAAGTTTGGAGCTTGCAGAAAAAGCGTGTGGCATGATTAGCCCTCAGTGGTGTCGGAATATGCCTCAATTTGCGCGTGCAAGCGTGATAAAAGCTCACAGGCTTGCTGGAAGTTGAAATCATCCAAAGCATGGCGCAGGGCTGAGGCATAAGTGTATAGCTGATTTTGCTGTAAGTATCGTTCTGTGGTTTTCAGCGAGCTGTCCTGAATCTCGTGGCCTTTCAGGTGATGGATTAAATCCTGAATGGCGATCAGCACTTGTGCACGGCTTATTTTCACTGGGTCCCCGCTCGGTACATCGTCGGCGGGTGCGATGTTCTGTAAAAGTTGACTTATTTGATTGAGCTGTTGCTGTAAACGGGCAATGTCACTTAAGCTTTGGCTGACATCACCCTGGCGTATTCTTTGCTCTATACGTCTGGCCAGATGACTTGTAGTTTCTAAGCCTAGGTTTGCCGTTGCGCCCGCAATACCGTGCAGGCTGGCAAGCAGCGCTTCCCAGTTGGGTTGGTTGGTATAGACCTCCATCAGAGGGTAGCGGTGATCAATTTCTTGTAAGAACGAAACAATCGCGCGCTGGAGTCGTTCCACCGTCCCCCATAGTGCAGCGCCTTGTGCCCAGTTAATCAACTCATTCGGATCGTAATACTCGGCAATGTGACGAGTCAGTGCGCTGTTGTGCTCAGGCGTATTAAGCATCAGAACGCGGTGCATTTCAGCGTATAAGTGATGTATGTTGAGCGGTTTGCTGGTGAAGCCGTTCATACCAGCTTCTTGTGCTGCGCGCTGATCCGCTTGCATCACGCTGGCCGTCAAGGCAATAAAGGGAATAGGGTGGCGTTTTTGTTTACGTTCTTGTTCGCGCCATCGGCGGGTGGCTTCCAGACCGTCCATGTCTGGCATATGGACATCCATGAGCACCAGATCGAATCTGTGTTTTTCCAGCAATTGTAGTGCTTCTTTTCCTGACTGGGCGCATGTGATGGTGTGACCTGACTGCTCCAAATACAGTTCAGTCAGCTCCAGGTTTAATGGCAAATCGTCCACCAGCAAGATATCTAAGGCAGGCAAGGTGGATCGAATAGTTGCGCGCTGGTCTTCTGTCTGAGTGGTGCTCAGTAAGGGGATGCTAGCAACGAATTCACTGCCTTGATTCAGTGCGCTATTCACATGCAGTTGACCGTGCATGGCCTCAATAAGCTGGTGCACGATGGTAATACCCAGGCCAGTGCCTCCAAAGCGGCGACTAATAGAGCTATCCGCTTGGGCAAAGGGCTGGAATACGCGTTCCAGTTGCTCTTGCGTCATGCCTATGCCGGTGTCACTGACACTAATTACCACTCCGTCATTTCTACATTTCACGCTAAGGTGTACATGACCTTTTTCAGTGAATTTAATGGCATTGCCAAGTAAGTTATTAAGTATTTGCTGAATTCTTAATGGATCGCCTAGATAGTGATCGGCCAAATTGGGGTCTAGCTCCATGCCAAATTGCAGTTCTTTGGATTGAGCAATTAAACGCATGGACGCATACACTTGCTGACACAGGTTCTTGAGAGAAAAACTGACTTCCTCTAGCATGAATGAACCACGCTCTAATTTGGTGCTGTCTAAAATATCGTTAAGTAATGCCAATAAGGATTTGGCAGAATCATGGATAATATGTAGATGGCGAGAAGTAGTCGGTTTTTTTTCTTCTTTTAATAAAATTTCACTGAAACCCAGAATGGCATTTAATGGGGTGCGCAGCTCGTGGCTGATATTGGCCAGAAACAGTGTTTTGACTTGTGCGTCCGCTTCGGCTTGTTGAGCGGCGGCCAGAAGTGAGTCTGCCATTTTTCTGTAACGACTAATGTCGCTCAGGATAATAACGAACACCGTATTTGTTAAGCGAGTCACCAAACCCGTAAACATGCGCATGGGGATTTGTCGTCCACCACGGTGTCGACCCATTACCTCTGTGCTCCGATGCGGTTTGTGACGTGTTTGATCGTTAAGCAAACGCTGTAACTGCATAGCGTGTTTATGGTAGTCAGGTTCGCTAATCAGTTGCTCTAAGGTTTGCCCTTGGATACTACTGGGTGGCCAGCCAAACAGCATTTCAGCCGCCAGATTAGAGCTTAAGATTTTTCCCTGTTCATCTAGAGTAAAGATGGCATCGCTGGTGGTATCGAATATGGCGCGTATGCGCGACTCACTGCTTTCCAAACGCTGATACAAAGAACGGTAACGTATCAGGGTATTGGACGAGACGACTAAAACAATAATAGCGAAAGTGAACGACGACAGCGCGATAGAGGCGTAGGTCGTGTTGAACATGATGACATCGATACTTTCGTTGTTGTCACCGATAAAGCGTGCCGAGATCATGCCTACATAATGCAGGCCTGAAATGGCCAGCCCCATAAGCACTGCACTAATAATGATGCGGGTGCGCGCGCTAAGCCTGAATTGCGGCAGATGAAAACGTATGCCTAATGCGAAGGTGGCTAGCACCACAGCGATCAGGATAGACAAGAAAAAGGAATAGGGTTCGTAGCGAAGTACGGCAGCCATGCGCATGGCACTCATGCCGCTGTAGTGCATCACCGCGATGCCCATGGCGATAAGCACTCCTCCTAGGAGTAACTGCGAGCGGTTGGTGCTGTGGCGTGATAATAATTGTAAGGCTACCCAGGACGCGCCTAAGCTAGGCACCATGGAAAGCAGGGTAGTGGCCGGGTCATAGTAAACAGGCGTACATAGTTCAAAAGACAGCATGCCAATAAAATGCATGCTCCAGATGCCCACACCTAAGGCGATGGTGCCAGAAATTATGGCGATATGCCTGTGTAAACGTCGCGTGGCTACACGAGCGATGTGAGCCGTTTGCAATGCCATGCCGGACGCAAACACCGCCATCAACAATGACAGAGCGACCAATGTCATGTTGTAAGAGCCCATTACATAAGGCGCGGTGTAATCGGAGGAGATAAAAAATGTATCTAAAAAGGGCATGGCTAACAAAGATTATTGGGCTGTACGTGAAGGTGGGTCACTCATATTGAGCTAATGAGCACATTGAAAACACCCAAGACGGGCGTACCCGCCTTGTTTTATTCAGCACTTCATTTGGAGCTATGCTTTTAAGCTTTATAACACTTTAGTTTGTTTAATAACGTAATGTTTCAGCTTTTGTGTAATTATTTGTCTTAAAAATGGCTTTATAGTAACGTTCCTGTCAGAATTAACGCCGCAACCGAGAAATAAATAACTAAACCTAGCACGTCCACGAGTGTGGCCACTAGGGGCGCTGAAGCACTGGCCGGATCAAAGCCCACGCGTTGCAACAGAAAAGGCAGCATAGAGCCTATGCACGAACCAAAGGTAACTATCCCTATTAAGGCAAACCAGATAGTGAACGCGATCAGCAGTGAGTGCTCGCCGTAGTCGTACAGGCCGGTGTGCTGCCAGACTTCTATACGGAAAAAACCAATCGCGCCCAGCAAGGTACCCAGCACTATGCCCATGGGAAGCTCCCGGATCAGCACACGCCACCAGTCACGCACACGCACATCGCCTAAAGCCAGCCCCCGTATGAGTAAAGATGTAGCCTGTGAGCCGGAGTTACCGCCCGAGCTCATGATCAGGGGAATAAACATGGCCAGAACGACGGCTTTTTCCAGTTGAAATTCGTAGTACTGCATGGCACTGGCAGTGAGCATTTCACCTAGAAACAGTGCTGCCAGCCAGCCCCCACGTTTACGTATCATGACCCAGAAACCTGCCTGTAAATAAGGCATGCCGATATGCTCCGCCCCACCAAAGCGGTTCATATCCTCGGCGGCAGCGTCCATCAAGGTGTCGATCACGTCGTCCACCGTGACAATACCAATGATCACATGTTCCTCATCGACCACAGGCACGGCCAAATAGTCGTGTCTACGGATAATTTGAGCCACTTCCTCTTTGTCGGTCATGGCATGTACCACGACGGGGGATTGGCCTTCCCAAAGCTCGGTCAGGGCGGCCTGGGGGTCGGCACAGACGAGCTTGCGCAAGGGAATAACGAATTGCAGTTGTTGTTCTTTGTTCACTACATAAATGGCATAAACCGTTTCGCGCGTGCTTTCGACTTCGCGAATATGTTGCAGCGTACGCTCTACCGTCCAGCTAATGGGTACTTGTAAAAACTCGGTGGTCATGATGCCACCTGCCGTATCGGCGGGATAATGCATCAGCCGCAGAACGGAGCTGCGAGTAGGCTGACTTAAGTGCGATAAGATGCGCTCCTGATCTTTGTGTTCCAGACTTTGGAGCAGGTCGGCAAAACGGTCTTCTGCCAGCGTTTCCAGAATTTGCCAGCGTTTATGTAAGGCCAGATCAAGCAGCATCGTGGCTGCGTGGCGTAGCTCGGGCCTTTCCAGCACCAAAATCAAATTCACGTCATCCAACTGGCGAGCAGCGTCTAGGGCGGTTTCTGTGTCCAGTTGATTCAGGGCCTCAACCAGATCAGCTGGGTGAGTAAGCTGGCGTTGAGCGATGAGTGTGGAATGGTCAAGCATAGGCGTAGAGCTCCGTTTGGCTATGTGCTGGGGCGGATGTGCGTGGCCAGTGTTTGCCGTCTAGGGCTACTGGCCGGCGCTCACCATTGTAAACAAGCTGTTATTTTTCTTGTTGCCCGATTCTTAATTGTGGGCGTAACGTTGTTATGCAGATAAAGTAACGGGGTGCGCCTTGCTGTGCTCTGGTTTGTCTGGCAGGGGTGCTATAGTGTCTTTCTTTATGGCTTTTAAGGCTAAACGGCATTCTTGTCGGAGTGCCTATTTTGTACAGAGAACAGCATGAGCAAGAGCATCGTATTTGAACAAGGCAATTATCGTTTCGTGCCTACCGGAGTAAGTCGTTATTCAGCCGGCGTGGCAGCGCAACCCGGCTATGAAATTTGCAGGGTCGTGTTTTCCGAAGTCTTGCCGGTAAAAGAGGGGTTTGAATTAATTAAAGCTGTGCTCGAGGCTGAAGAGCGCCCCTTAACGGCCTTATGTGCTTGTGAGTTACGTTCGCCCGAACCCTCTAGTAATGAGGCGTTTGCCGCGTTTAATGAAATCTATAGCCAGACCTTGATAGAGTGGGGCTTAATTGATGAGCACAACCCTGTTGCTCGCTCTAATGTGTCCCCGGTACTGGATGCACCGGATGAGCCTGGGTTTTACGCCTTTAGCTATACCGTTGAGTCCGATATGGATTACGACACCTTTGTGATTGCTGGTAGCTGCGAAGTACCTGAAGGGCCGGGTGATTACCGAGAGAATATCGTCGCCTATCAGGACACCAGTGATGCGGGCATGCTTAAAAAAGCACAGTGGGTGTTAGGTGAGATGGAACGCCGCCTTAAGGTGCTGGGTTTTGACTGGGACGACTGTACCGCTACGCAAGTGTATACCAAGCATAATGTGTACCCGTTTTTAGCCAGTGAGCTGGGGCGTCGTGGTGCCATCGCCAAGGGCTTGACTTGGAACTATGTGCGTCCTCCCGTTCAGGACCTAGAGTACGAGATGGACTGTCGTCGCGTAATGAATGAGCGTGTACTGGTGGTGGACGAGTAAGACCGCCTAGCTAACTTAGTGAATATCTAGCGGTATGGTGACAGGTCCGTCGTTCACCAGATGGACCTGCATATCTGCCGCAAAGATTCCGTGCTGTACTTTGCCCAGACGAAAACGGGCCAGATCAATTAAATAGTGAAACAGATCCTTAGCCAGCTCGGGGGGAGCCGCCCGGCTAAAACCGGGTCGTGTGCCGCGACTCGTATCGGCCGCTAGGGTGAACTGGCTGACCAGCAAGAGTTCGCCCGCCGTTTGCTCCAGGTTAAGATTCATTTTCCCATCGGCATCTGAAAAAATCCGTAGCTTCAGTAACTTATCCAGTAATTGCTCGGCATGTGCGCGCTCGTCCTGAGGTTCTGCACAAACTAGCACCAGCATGCCAGCCTGGATACGTGCCACCTGTTCTTGTCCTACCATTACGTGAGCTTGGGTAACGCGCTGAATAAGTGCTTTCATAATCTGGGTAAACTAGGTGTTGAGTTAGTGTACGGAGCTGGAAAATAGGTTGATGACTAGAACACCGGCAACAATCAGGCCAATGCCAATAATAGCCGCTGCGTCCAGCTTTTGTTTAAATACCAGAAAGCCAATGACGCTGATCAGTACAATGCCCACTCCGCTCCATAGCGCGTAGGCAACGCCAACGGCCATTGTCCGTAGACACAAAGAGAGAAAATAAAAGGCGCCGGCATAGCAGAGCACAGTGCCCAGAGATGGTAACAAGCGCGTGAACTGTTGCGATTGCTGCAATAAAGTGGTGCCTACAATTTCAAAGGCAATAGCACAAAATAAATACAAGTAGCCCAGGGCGGCGGGACTGAGTGAGGCAAGCACCTTATTTCCCCTTACGCTTATCGCGTTGATGTAAAAACTCAATCCAGCGCACACACAGGTATATTGACCCGAAAGACCATGCTAAATATGCGAGCAGGTAGATAAAGGCGGTAGTTAAGTTACTGTTGTACCAGGCCAGAAAAAAACCCAGTACCGATAATAAGGTACATACCAGCGTGCTGCTAAAAATAATGAACCCGTTGGCACCGGAGATTTTTCTGCCGTTAATTTCTATTATGGCTGCGAATAGTTGCAACACGATCAGCAGTCCTATCAGTATTTTTTGTAAAAGCAGCATGGCAGAGTCAATAAGTAGGCAAACAATTTGCCAGTATAAAACTGAAGCGCGACACGAGACGAGCGATTCAGGCTTCTTCAGGAAACGTACCGTCCACGTACCACCAGCGATCGTTCTCCCAAATAAAACGACTGATTTCATGCATGCGCTGCGGCTGCCCCTCAAAGCGGCTGCGCGCCACAAATTCAACTAGGTGTTCTGTTGGACTAATGGCCTGTTGACTTCGTATTTGCAGTCCCAGCCATTTTAGTTTGGCCGGGTTGGGACTTAGCGCAGCAGGGCGAGTGCTTGGGTGCCAGCTATGAGCAAGGTAATCCAGTTGATCCAGAACGTAAGCACTATAGCGTGAGCGCATGAGCTGCTCAGCCAATGGCGGAACCTTGCCCTGGTGCCAAATCTTACAGCACTTGAGGTAGCTGGAACGGGAGCCGCAGGGGCAGGGACGAGGTGTAGAGTTTTTCATGAGTCAGTGTGTAAGCCCTTGCGTATTGTAATCCACGCTAGGCAGGCTGGGCTTTGCTAGTGTGAAAGACCCCAGGCTTAATGTTCGTGGTGATGTTGGAATGCTGTTATTAGAGGCTAGCCCAGCCCCCTTAGAGGCAGTTCTAAGGGGGCTGGCGGCCTATCTTGGGGGGCTTACTGCAAGGCTTGGGCGTATTCCACAATCAGTTGAATGCTTACATTGCCATTCCATTCATTTTGATCCAGTCTGTAAGCGACCTCTACCGTTTCTGGCAAGAGCACGTTGTGGTTAAACCAAATCGCTTCATACACCATTCCCTGTCGCTCCAGCGTCAGTTTAAGGTGTTTGTTTTTTAACAGCCGTTGTTGTTGAACCCGAAAGCTATCCCGAAAGACAGGAGCGGGGAAACCGGCTCCCCAGACTTGGCGGTTTAACATGCCGGCCACCTCTAGTGTGGCAAATTCAGGTTCCAAGGATCCGTCCGTGTCGATAATAGGATCAAACTGATAGCGGCCCGTGAGCTCTTGCACCGCCTCCTCGAATGCCTGAATGAAGACGTCATAGTTTTCTTCTTCCAAGGTCAGTCCAGCCGCCATGGCGTGGCCGCCAAATTTCAGAATTAAGCCTGGGTAGCGCTTGGACACCAGATCCAGGGCATCACGTAGATGCACGTCAGGAATGGAACGTCCAGAGCCTCGGATTTCGCCATTGTCTGCTTGTGCAAAGGCTAAAGTAGGGCGCCAGTGTTTTTCTTTCAAACGCGATGCTACCAGCCCTACGACGCCCTGGTGCCAATCTGGGTGATAGACACATACCGTGGCGCTGGTTTCAGGCTGGATGTGTTCGGTAATGGCTTGTGCCTCGGCGTGCATAGTATTTTCAATCGAGCGCCTGTCCTGGTTAATCTCGTCTAGCTCCTGAGCCAGCTTAAGTGCTTCTTGCTCGTCATCGCTCATTAGGCACTGTATGCCTAGAGACATATCAGCCAAACGACCTGCTGCGTTAATCCGTGGGCCCAGAGCAAATCCCAGATCAAAGGTATTCGCCTTCAGGGGGTTACGACCTGCTACTTGAAAAAGGGCGCGTATCCCGCATTGCATCTGTCCTTTGCGCATACGTTCCAGCCCCTGAGTAACCATTAATCTGTTGTTGCTATCCAGATTGACTACGTCGGCTACGGTGCCCAGTGCAAGCAGGTCGGCCAGCGCGCTAAGGTTAGGGCCGCCATTGGCAGGGTACACGCCGCGCTGACGCAGTTCGGCACGCAGCGCTAGCATCAAGTAGAAGATAACGCCGACTCCGGCCAGATTCTTAGAGGGGAAGTCGCAGTCAGGGTGATTGGGGTTCACAATCGCCAAGGCGTCGGGTAACTCATCACCCGGTAAGTGGTGGTCGGTAATGAGGACCTGCATGCCGGCCTCGTGGGCCGCCTCTACACCCTCTATGCTGGCAATACCGTTGTCTACGGTAATCAGTAAATCCGGCTTTCCAGCGGGGTGCTGAACAGCCAGATCCACGACGACAGCAGACAAACCGTAGCCCGTTTCAAAGCGATTCGGCACCAAAAAATCAACTATGGCCCCCATACTACGCAAGGCGCGTAAGCCCACCGCACACGCTGTAGCACCATCGCAATCGTAATCAGCAATAATCAGCATACGTTGCCCTGCAGCAATGGCATCGGCCAAGTGAGCTGCTGCTTGGGCTGACTGGCTGAGTTGCTTGGGCGGAATTAAGTTGGCCCAACTGATTTCGGTTTCCTGGGCATCCTGCACGCCTCGAGCTGCTAAAAGTCTGGCCATCAGAGGGTGTATGCCACTGGCGGCAAGTGTAGCGCTATGGGAATTGGTAACGGGGCGAGTATTCAGGATAGGGGTGACCACCAGCGACTCCAAGGTTGAGGTTTTTGAAATAGACGTAAGGGCCAGATTTTACTTGGGGCGGGCTGGCATACCCGATAGCGATCACGGCCTAGCAAGACCAGTTTTTCAGGTACGAGATCGGCGCGTGGAGCGAAAACGCTTTGTTCTAAAGCCTTGAGCTGTTGCAGCCAGTCGCCCCAGTCTCGCGACAAGAAACTGGCTTGCAAGGAAGGCAGATAAAGCGTGTTGTCTGTGTCCATCGTGGCAGGAAGCTGGCTGAGCGAAGCACCGCCGTATAACCATAAGCTATTAATGCTCAGACGTCCCTCTTGTTGACGTGACTGGTTAATAGGATGGTTAAAGCAAAACATTTGAAACTCATTGGCTAATTGTCGCCACGGACGTCCGCGCTGGTCTTGTGACCACCAATCGTTCACGCTACTCATGGCAACTAGCTCAGGGCTTGCGCTTGGCGTAGTAAACTCAGGAGGCACTTGAATTTGCCAGTGCTCGGTGGTGCATGGCTTAAAGGTGAAGGGGCTATCGTCGCTAAAGGGGGCGAAGTCCCTCAGTAAGGCATGGCTTTCGGCGGCACTGATGCCCAGCTCGCGCGCAGGAATCAACATGGCACCATCACGTGCGGGGGCGATATGCACCAGTTGAGCTAGCCAGATTTTTTCGTCTGCTTGGTAGTCTGTTCGTTTTTTTTCTTGTTGTAGCAACAAAGGGGCCAGACCTGCGCTAATATGGCCTGCGTGTTCAGCTTTAAAGCTAGCCTGCTGTAATTGGTAGTGTTCGGCTGGCGTACACAAAGATTGAGCGGGATCCACTGTGTGTTCGCGGGCTTGGTAAGTGCTTAACCAGCGGCATAAAGTGGGTGCGGTGTCCTGCATGTATCGGATAAGCTCGCGTGCTTCCGCAGGATCAGGAAGTGCGCCGGATAGTACGATCTGCATACGGTGATTGTAATGTTTTCTTAGAGGCGGTAGCTGCTCGAATGTCATATGAATTTTGGATAGGTGCGCGTTATGCTGGTCTGGCTCGGGCCAGACGGGGAGCAGGCGGGCGTGCAGATCGCTTTGTGTCCTTTATAGCGGGCAGCTCCATGGTTGGCATTGCTTTGGGAGTCGCGGCGCTGATTGTGGTGTTATCGGTCATGAATGGTTTCCAGGTACAAGTACGTGATCGCATGTTATCGGTGCTGCCCCATATCGAGCTGCGGGTTCCCAATACGGATCATGCGCAGGTGCTAGAGCAATGGGAAAACATCGCCAAGCTCGCCGAGAAAAACAGTCATGTTAAAGGTGCGGCACCGTATGTGGCGGCGCAGGGCATGCTGGTACGTAATAATAACCTGCAAGGCGCTCAGGTGCGCGGGCTGGATCCAGAGCTGGAGACCCAGGTATCGGATCTGAGCCGCCAAATGATACGCGGACGACTCGACAATTTACAGCCCGGCAGTTATGGCATTGTACTTGGAGAGCAACTGGCTAATAGCTTGCGCTTGAACATCGGTGATACCTTGATGCTTATGGCTCCGCAGGGCTCCATTTCGCCAGCTGGGTTCTCGCCGCGTATGCGTCAATTTACTTTGCTAGGCGTGTTCTCGTCTGGCTACTACGAATATGATGCCAGCCTGGCTTTCATTAACGTCGAGGATGCGGCCAAAGTGTTTCGTGAGGTAGGGGTAAGCGGCGTCCGTTTACGTATCGACGATATGCATCAGGCTCCCTTGAGAGCGCGCGAAATAGCTCAGAGCATGCCACCAAGCATACGTGTCGCCGACTGGACCGATAATAACCGCACCTGGTTTGCCGCTGTGCAAACCGAAAAGCGCATGATGTTTCTGATCCTGACCCTGATTGTTGCGGTAGCCGCCTTTAACTTGCTGTCCTCTCTGGTCATGGCGGTGAAAGATAAGCGCTCTGATATTGCGATATTACGTACTATCGGTGCCACGCCTCGTGAAATTGCTCGCATCTTTCTGGTGCAAGGCTCGCTGATCGGTGTTGTGGGCACCTTGCTGGGCGTGGGTTTTGGCTCGTTGATTGCTTATAACATTGATGTGATTGTGCCGTTTATAGAAAATCTTATGGGGCAAAAGTTTCTGCCTGAGCAAATTTACTTTATCAGTGAAATGCCGTCGGACCCGCAACTCAGTGACATTACCCTGATCGGTGTGGTTTCGCTCGTTTTATCGTTCCTGGCTACCCTGTACCCCAGTTGGAGAGCCTCCACCTTGCAACCCGCACAGGTATTGCGTCATGACTAAAGAGCCTAAACAAGCCGTTATTAGCGCCAGCCACTTAAGCGTGCTCTACGAAGAGGGCGGCATGCAAACCCAGGTCTTAAGTGATGTGAGTCTGGATGTGTATCAGGGCGAAATGGTGGCCGTAGTGGGCGCTTCGGGCTCAGGGAAAAGTACCTTGCTGCACTCTTTGGGCTTGCTGGATCAGCCCTCCAGCGGTTCCATTCATATCAATGGTCAACGTACTGATCAACTGAACGAGACGCAACGCAGTCGTTTACGTAATAAGGTGCTGGGCTTTGTGTACCAGTTTCACCATCTGCTGCCCGAGTTCGACGCTCTAGATAATGTCGCTATGCCGCTTATTGTGCGACGCATGGCTCGTAATCAGGCCAGAGATCAGGCGCGTGGCTTACTCGAGCAAGTTGGCTTACGTGAGCGCATGCACCATTACCCCGGGCAATTATCAGGTGGCGAGCGACAGCGTGTAGCATTGGCGCGTGCTTTGGTGACACAGCCCGCCTGCGTCTTGGCCGACGAGCCCACGGGTAATCTGGATCGCTACACGGCCGAGGGCATGTTTTCACTATTAAGTCAGGTGAATCGCGATTTGGGCACGGCCTTTGTGATTGTTACCCATGACCCGGCTTTAGCCGCCTTGGCCGACCGGCAATTGTTAATGGAAAAAGGCCGTCTGGTTCAAGACTCTGGAGGCTAAGACCATGCTGATTGACACGCACTGTCATTTGGATGCGATCGAATTTGACTCTGATCGCAAACAGGTCATAGCGCGTGCCGCGCAAGCTGGGGTAGCAGCCATCGTAATACCTGCAGTCAGTGTGGCCAATTTTGCTGCTGTGCGGGAGTTGGCGCACAGCATGACTGGCGGGGCGTATGCCCTGGGTATACACCCCTTGTGCGCATTGCAGGCGGGCCAGGCCGACTTGCAAACGCTAGATCAACAGCTAAGTCGCTATAGTAACGATCCTCGCTTGGTGGCTGTAGGGGAAATCGGCTTGGATTACTTCGTTCCTGCGCTACGCAGTGAACAGGCCAGTGCGCACCAAGAGTGGTTATACGACCAGCAGTTGCGTTTGGCTCGTAAGCATCGCCTGCCTGTCATTGTGCATGTTAGGCGCTCTCAAGACCGAGTGTTGAAATATTTGCGTCAGTACCCGGGCTTAGGCGGTATTGCACATGCTTTCAACGGTAGCCAGCAACAGGCCGAGCAATTTTTGCAGCAGGGTATGGCTCTGGGGTTCGGAGGGGCCATGACCTTTACACGGGCCAAACAAATCCGTCGATTAGCGTCCAGCTTGCCTGATGCTGCCATAGTGCTGGAAACGGATGCGCCAGATATCGCACCAGCCTGGTTAGGGCGCGACAACACAGGCCTAAGCGATGGCAGCACGGCGCGCAACGAGCCCAGTGAGCTGCTTGGCATTGCGCACGAGCTGGCGCGTTTGCGAGCACAGGATATCGCTACGGTTGCCCGCCATAGCGCGCAGGCCGCATTGCGTGTTCTGCCCCGCTTGGGCGCTGTCTTGCCACCAGTGCGCTAGCCGCGCTTAGGTACTTATACCGCTGGATCAAGCCGGGCTCAGGCACTGTACCGTTTAAGCTCCCTTGCCTACGCTAGGCTTTTCGGAGCGCGACGGTGCGGGGACGTTTACACATACTGGCATTTTTGTTCGGCGTGGGCTGGGTGCACACCTGGTCGGATGTTGAGCACAGGCTTGGGCTGTACCTATGCCTAGCGTGTACTGGCCTGAGCATACTTTGGTCTTGGCGTCGTCAGTGGGCGACTGCTCTGTGCCTGTGCACCTTACTCTCTGCCTTTTTGTTGGGCGCGGCTTACCTTAGTACGCTGGCGTACTGGCGCTTGCAAGCCTTTATCCCGGCTGCTGATATCAATAAGGTCAGTAAAGTGCAGGTGCTCATTACCTCGTTGGCTCGCTTACGCCCCGACTCGCGCCAATTTCATGCGCGTGTCTTGCAGTCCCAGCCTGAAGGCTTGCCAGAAAATATACTGCTGCACTGGTCGGCACCTGGGCGCAAGGGGCCGTATAGCGTGGCACAGCATTACGATTTCCCCGAGCTCAAGCCCGGCCAGCTGTGGTCCATGAGCGTGCTTGTTAAGCCTGTGCATGGTGCGCGTAATCCGCATGCCTTTGATTACGAACAACATCTGTTTGCGCAAGGGGTACGTGTTTTGGCTAGTGTGCGAGGTCAGCCTGAGCTGCTGGGAGAACCTATGGGATGGAATGTGGGTATCTGGGCACAGCGCTGGCGTTATCAGGTACGTCAAAATATGTTGTCCTATGTCGGTACGCATCGCTATGGTGGCGTATTACTGGCACTGGCAATGGGAGACCAAGCCAGCATTCATCCTCCAGACTGGGAATTGTTCAACCGTGCAGGCTTAACGCACCTGGTGTCTATCAGTGGTGCTCACGTTACCTTGATTGCGGTGCTGCTTGCAGCCTTGGTTTCCTATGTTTGGCGCCGTTTAAGTTGGCGTGGACGTACATGGGCTGAGTATTACCCTGCGCAGCACGCGGCCTCCTGGGCAGGGCTGCTCACGGCGTTTCTGTATTGCATATTGGCCGGTTGGGGAGTGCCAGCCCAACGTACGTTTTTGATGTTGCTCGTCCTGGTCTTGGCACGCTTGTCGGGCATGGTGCTCGGGCCTGCCCGGGTTTTGCTTCTGGCCGCTTGGCTTGTTGTGCTGTGGGATCCTTGGGCCTTGTTAAGCAGTGGGTTTTATTTGTCGTTTGCAGCAGTCGCAATCTTGCTATTTCGCAGTTATTGGCAAGGGTTGCCCTTAAAGCGCTACGTCAGTTGGCGACGCTTTGGCCACAATCTGCATCGCACTGTGTTGCTTCAACTGCTGATTACCGTGGCCTTGTTTCCCTTGCTGGCGTATTTATTTCACGAAATATCCCTGGTTTCACCCTTGACCAATGCCTATGCAATTCCATTGATAGGGAGCGTACTGACGCCTATGGCTTTGCTGCTGGCTTTTTTGGCCAGTGTGCCCGGCCTCAGTTATCTCGCCTATGGTCTGGCCGCACTAGCGGATTTTTTATTGCTCTGGACCATGCATATCACACAGTATCTGGTAAGCAGCAGATGGGCGGCTCGCATTACAGCCGCAGCGCCACTTTGGCTGATGCTGTGGTCCCTATTGGGTGTGCTGCTAATCAGTCTGCCACGTGGCCTTTGCTCGCGTTTGGCTGGTGTGCTGATTATGCTGCCTGCCTTATTTTATCGTCCTAAGCTGCCTGCTGACGGGCAGTGGCAGCTAACTGCTCTGGATGTGGGGCAGGGCAGCAGTATTGTGATTCGTACACGCCATCAGACACTGCTTTACGATGCTGGGGTACGGTATAGCCCGGACTCGGACGAGGGTCTGCGTAGTGTCTTGCCGTATTTTCGCTCTCAGGGCATAAAGCAATTGGATGTGCTTGTTTTGTCACATGCCGATTTGGATCATGTAGGAGGAGCGAGCAGTGTCTTGCAAAAACTTGCTGTTAAGCAAAGCTGGTCAGGTTTTGATTTGCCCGCTTTTATTCGGCGTGAAGAACGACTATTAGAACGCGCAGCCGGTACGGTACCGCTACCCATTAATATGGGCGCGTGTCTGGTGGGCGAAAGCTGGGTAGTGGACGGCGTGCGCTTTGAGTTCATGTGGCCTACCCGTATCGAAAGCGATACGGTGGCGCAATTAGTGGGAAATCAGAAAAACAGCCAAAGCTGCGTATTGTCTGTGCGGGGCAAATATCACAGTGCCCTATTGCTGGGCGATGTAGGCGTGCCCGAAGAATTACAGATGCTGGCACAGGGTTTGCCTGCACACGACGTTGTTCTAGTGGGGCACCATGGTTCGCGCAGCTCCTCAGGCCCAGACTTTGTGCATGCAATGCGTGCTGCTTTAGCGATCTCGCAAAATGGACACTGGAACCGTTTTTCGCATCCAGATAGCCTAGTGCAAGCCCGTTGGGAGCAAGCGGGCAGTGTGTTTTTGCGTACTGACCATGATGGTGCTGTGCAAGTCTATTCTCAGCCTGATGGGCTGTGGTATCAAAATGAACGCGAGCGTCGTGCCCCCTATTGGGCCTTGCCTAAGCCACCAGCCTAAGCGGCTTAACCCCTGTGGCTTTTAACAGGCTGCGATACAATGAACGCTGAGCCTCCCCGGTAAAGAGTACATCATGGAACAGGAATACGAGTCTGGCGCTGCGGTGCTGAGTCCCTTAGCGTCAGAGCCACGCTTAGATTGGGTCATGTGTGCTAGCGTTGGTGGAACACACCGTATGGCATATTGGGAGTGGGGAGATCCGCATAACGATAGGGTCTTGCTCTGCGTGCATGGTTTAACCGGCAATGGACGGGATTTTGATGCACTTGCCCAGCGCATGTCTGCGCAATACCGAGTGGTAGCGCCGGATATTGTAGGTCGTGGCCGCTCTGACTGGCTACACGAGCCTGGCGCATACACCGTTATGCAGTATGTGGCCGATATTCTAGTATTGCTGGCCCGTGTAAAGGCGTCTCATCTGGATTGGGTAGGAACGTCTATGGGCGGGCTGATTGCCTTGGGCTTGCAAGCAGGGCTGTTGGGTCTGGGCGTAACACCACATCAGGCTTCTTTTGAGCTGGGCTTGCCCGATAGTGCCAGACTGTCATTGGGTAAACTGGTATTAAATGATGTGGGTCCCAGCCTCAACGTACAAGGGATACAGCGCATCGCAGACAATCTGGCACAGCAGCCTGTGTTTGACACCTATGCGCAAGTGCTTGCTTACGTTCAAGCCACTGCAGCACGTTTAGGCTTACCCGCTGAGCAGCCTTGGGAACATATCATCGCTCATCAATACCGCGAGCGTGAAGGCCGGTGGCATCGGCATTATGACTCCCGTTTAGCTGTGCCGTTTAGGCATCAGGCAGAATCCGATCTACAGCAAGCCCAAGCCTTGCTGTGGGGGGCGTTCGGCAGTTGGCCCGCCCCTGTGCTGATTTTGCACGGTGTGGAGTCCGACTTGCTCAGTGCTGAACAGGTCGAGCAGATGCTTAAGGCTCAATCCACTGCGCGCGTCCATCATTTTCCTGGGGTGGGGCATGCGCCTAGCCTGCGCTTGGACACAGAGCTGGATATTATTGAGCGGTTTTTGTTGGAGAAAGCATGAGTACGAGTTATTTGACTGTCGATTTGCACTGTCACTCCACCCGTTCTGATGGTGTGCTGGAGCCTGCGCAAGTGGCTGAGCGGGCCTACGAAAACGGGGTGCGTATGTGGTCCTTGACGGATCACGATGAGCTGTCGGGCTTGTCCGAAGCCAGAGACACTGCTGAGCAACTGGGAATGCGCTTTATTAATGGTGTGGAAATATCCACCACCTGGGCAGGCATAACAGTGCATATCGTTGGTTTAAACTTTGACGCTGATCATCCGATTTTGAGCAATGAGTTGGCGCAACTACGTTCGGGGCGTCTGGAGCGAGCGCACAAAATAGCAGATGCCCTAGCCGAGCAGGGGATAGAGGGCGCCTTTGACGGGGCCCTCGCGTTTGCCGCCAATCCGGCCATGCTAAGTCGTACTCACTTTGCGCGTTATTTAGTGCAGGCTGGATACTGCGACCATTTGCAAGAAGCGTTTAATCGCTGGCTGGCTGATGGCAAGCCAGCCAGTGTCGCCATGAAGTGGGCCACGCTTGAACAGGCCGTCAGTTGGATACGTGCAGCAGGGGGTACGCCTGTGATTGCCCATCCGGGTCGTTATAAATATACTGATCTGCAGTTTCAAAGTTTGTTCGAGCACTTTATCGAGCTCGGAGGGGTAGGCATAGAGGTGCTTACCGGCAGTCATACGCCAGAAGATTACGAAACCTATTCCAAGGTCGCCAAGCATTATGGCTTTTTAGTATCTTGTGGCTCCGATTTTCATGGCCCTAGCGAGGGTCGGATTGATTTAGGACGCTTGCCACCTTTGCCAGCCGGGCTAGAGCCCGTGTGGAAAGACTGGTGGTAGCGACAAGAAAAATGAGTAAAGCATTTGTCAAAGAAAATGATCAGCAAGATGATGATGATCTGCCCGAAGTGCCGGCCTTGCCAGCGGGGATTAAAAACTACATGACCGTCTTGGGCTACCGGGCTTTACGCGCGGAGCTAACACACTTGTTAAATACCGAACGTCCTGAAATGGTGCAAGTGGTGTCGTGGGCAGCTTCTAACGGTGATCGATCGGAAAATGGTGATTATTTGTATGGAAAAAAGCGCCTACGTGAAATCGACCGTAGAATTCGCTTTTTAACCAAACGCCTAGAGCAGGCCGAGGTGGTCGATCCCGGTTTGCAGCCTAATAAAGAACAGGTTTTTTTTGGTGCTACGGTCTTGTATAGCGACAAAGCAGGCGAGGAGTTTCGAGTCACCATTGTGGGCGTGGACGAGGCCGAACCTTTGCAAGGAAAAATTAGCTGGGTGTCGCCAGTTGCTCGTGCTTTGATCAAGTCTTACGAAGGGGATACCGTCGTTTTGCGTACGCCAGCCGGTATGGATGAGCTGGATATACTCGAGGTTTCTTACCCCGAACCCGCGCCACCGGCAGATCCTGCGAGCAGTAGTCCCATTTGAGTCACATGGCGACGCGCTTGGGCCCGCTTTACGGGTAAAATGTCGCCATTCCTTTTTATTTACTTTAGCCATCAGTCAAACCGTGAGCCACATTCTGTCTATTTCTGGGTCCTCCCTTTTGTCCACGTTCCGTCGTGAGCGCTTGCTAGATCGTCTGGCGCAGTTACAGCTACCTGTTGCCGATATACGCGCTTTGCACGAGTATTATGTCTGGGCAGCAGAAGGTGGCCTGACTGAAGCCAGTCAGCAACAACTGTCGCAATTACTCGACGACGGTTTACCCCTTGCTTCTGCCGAGCCGGCCAAAGGCGACTTGGTACTACGTGTTATTCCCCGTTTGGGCACTATCTCCCCTTGGGCCAGTAAAGCAAGCGATATCGCCCATAATTGCGGTCTTAGCGAGGTGCGTAGAATTGAACGAGGCGTGCGTTATGTTATTACGCCTCAGCGCGGTCTCTTGGGGGCGAAAACTCTGGATCAAAGCCAGCTAGAGCAAATTGCTGCTGTGCTGCACGATCGCATGACAGAAACCGTGGTCGGAGCAGACTTCGACGGCCAAGAGCTTTTTGCCGAATTGCCGGGCAAGGCCATGGAAACCGTAGATACCATGGGGCAGGGGCGCGCGGCGCTGGAGCAGGCTAATCGTGACATGGGCTTGGCCCTGTCGGACGATGAAATCGATTACCTGTTCGAGTCTTTTGAACGCTTACAGCGCAACCCCCACGATGTGGAACTGATGATGTTCGCGCAGGCGAATAGTGAGCATTGCCGCCATAAAATTTTTAATGCGCAATGGGTTATTGATGGTCAGCCACAAGGTAATACGCTGTTTGGCATGATACGCGATACCCATAAGGCTCAGCCCGAGCGTACCGTCGTGGCGTATGCGGATAACGCCGCCATTATGCAAGGCGGAACCGCCACCTTGTTTCACTCTGGCGCCAATGATGCGGTAGATGGCCCTGTTTATCAGCGTCACACAGGTTTAGTGCATACGCTCATGAAGGTGGAAACGCATAACCACCCCACTGCGATTGCGCCGTTTCCAGGGGCTTCTACCGGCGCTGGCGGAGAAATACGCGACGAAGGAGCCACGGGACGTGGGTCTAAGCCTAAAGCCGGCCTGACAGGCTTTACGGTCTCCAATTTACGCTTTGATCAGCATCCAGAGCCTTGGGAGCACGATTCACACGGCTTGCCCGATCGTATCGCCAGCCCGCTGGATATCATGATAGAAGGCCCCTTGGGCGGAGCAGCATTTAATAACGAATTTGGTCGTCCTAACTTGCTGGGGTATTTCCGTACCTACGAGCAAAGTGCAGGCGGACAACGCTGGGGCTATCACAAGCCCATCATGATTGCCGGTGGCTTGGGTTATATCGACGACAGGCTTACCCATAAAGATCCCTTGCCGGTAGGCGCCTTACTGATTCAGCTAGGCGGCCCAGGCATGCGTATTGGGATGGGTGGCGGGGCTGCCTCTAGTATGAGCGTAGGCGCTAACCGTGCAGAGCTGGATTTCGACTCTGTGCAGCGTGGTAACCCTGAAATGGAGCGTCGCGCTCAAGAGGTCATAGACCGATGCTGGCAGCAGGGTGATCAAAACCCAGTCATCGCCATCCATGACGTGGGTGCAGGCGGTTTGTCTAATGCCTTCCCCGAACTGGTTAACGATGCTGAGCGCGGAGCGATTTTCGAATTACAACGCGTGCCTCTAGAAGAGTCAGGCTTATCGCCCGCCGAAATCTGGTCCAACGAGTCCCAAGAGCGCTATGTACTGGCTATCCTCGCTGAAGACTTACCACGCTTTCGCCGCATTGCCGAGCGCGAGCGCTGCCCGTTTGCGGTGGTAGGAGTTGCCACTGAAGAGCGTCAGTTGCGTGTCACGTTTGGCGAAGGCTTGCCTGGTGTAGACGAACAGCACACTCCCAAGCCTGTATCTGAGCGCCCGGTTGATGTGCCCATGAGCGTCATTTTGGGGAAAACACCCCGCATGGAACGCGATGTACAGCGTTTGCCCGGCGTACAAGAGCCCCTGGATCTGACCGTGATCAAGCTGGATGAAGCCATACGTCGCGTATTACGTCATCCTACGGTTGCCAACAAAAATTTCTTGATCACCATAGGCGATCGTTCAGTCGGGGGCCTGTGTAGCCGCGATCAGTTGGTTGGGCCTTGGCAAGTGCCGGTAGCCGACTGTGCCGTCACCTTGGCTGATTTTGAAAGCGTGCGTGGCGAGGCCATGTCCATGGGCGAACGCACCCCTAGCGCCGTGATCAACGCGCCCGCCTCGGGTCGCATGGCAATCACCGAGGCACTGACCAATCTGGTCGCCAGCGATGTGCGTGACCTGAAAGACGTCAAACTGTCTGCAAACTGGATGGCCGCTTGCGGCATAGATGGGCAAGATGCTGCCCTGTATGACACTGTGCAGGCGGTCAGCCTCTGGTGCCAGGAATTAGGGCTATCTATCCCCGTGGGTAAAGACTCCCTGTCCATGAGCACAGGCTGGGAACACGAAGGCCAAGCGCGTAATGTGCAGTCTCCTGTTTCCTTAATCGTTACGGCCTTTGCTCAGGTAGGGGATGTGCGCCGTACCTTGACGCCACAATTGCGTACGGATCAGGGCGATACAGCGCTAATACTCATAGATTTAGGCATGGGACAAAAGCGCATGGGGGCCTCGGTGCTGGCGCATGCGTTTAATCAAGTGGGCGATACCGTGCCCGATATGCAGGATGCGCAAAGCCTGCTGGCATTTTTCAAAATCGTTCGTGAGTTGCAAGCGCAAGGGCTGGTATTGGCCTATCACGACCGCTCCGATGGTGGCTTGCTGGCTACAGTAGCCGAAATGGCCTTTGCTGGGCGTACGGGTGTGTCCATTAACCTGGATATGCTCACCGTAGACCCCTACACAGCCGACTGGGGTGACTACAAAATACGTCCCGAGCAGGTGTCGGTACAGCGCGACGAAGCAAGTATCCAGGCCTTGTTTAATGAAGAGGCGGGTGGTGTTATTCAGGTACCTTTGGCTCAGCGTGATGCCGTCATGCAAAAACTGCGTGAGGTAGGGCTGTCCGCTCATTCCCATGTGATTGGTAGCCTGAACAATGCAGATCAGATTCAAATCTATCGCGATGGTGGGTGTATTTATCAGGCTAGCCGAGTAGAGCTGGTTAAAGAATGGAGCGAGGTCAGCCGCAGAATCATGAGCTTGCGTGATAACCCGCTTACCGCTCAAGCCGAGTTCGACCTGTGGGACGATGCTCAAGACCCGGGCATGTCCCCGCAGGCCGACTTCAATCCCCAAGAGGACATCGCGGCCCCCTTTATTGCCACAGGCGCACGCCCACGTATGGCGATCTTGCGCGAGCAAGGTTGCAACAGCCAGGTAGAAATGGCCTGGGCCTTTGATACGGCCGGATTTGAAGCGGTTGATGTACACATGACAGATCTGCTCACAGGCCGTGTTTCACTCGAAACCATGCAGGGTCTGGTTGCCGTAGGCGGCTTTAGCTATGGTGATGTGCTGGGTGCAGGCGAGGGTTGGGCAAAAACAATACGCTTTAATCAACTGCTGGCGGATCAGTTCGCTGCCTTCTTCCAACGCGATAACAGCTTTGCGTTGGGTGTGTGTAACGGTTGCCAGATGATGGCTGCCCTGGCTCCCATGATTCCTGGGGCCGAATTCTGGCCACGTTTTACCCGTAACGTCTCTGAAAAATACGAAGCTCGCTTTTCCTCAGTGGAAATTGCAGACTCACCGTCCATCTTCTTACAAGGTATGGCCGGTGCCCGTTTGCCAGTGGCTGTTGCTCATGGAGAGGGCTTTGCGAACTTTAATCGCCAGGGCGATGCCAGTCAGGTAGCCGGTGCAGTGTATTTTGTTGACCACAGTGGCCAACGCACCGAGCGCTATCCCTTAAACCCTAACGGCAGCCCTTCGGGCCTGACCGGAGTGACGACTGCTGACGGTCGCTTTACCATTATGATGCCGCACCCAGAGCGCGTTACACGCAATGTCATGATGTCCTGGGCACCCGAAAAATGGCATGCCCAAGATAACGGTAATGAGTTCGATCATGGTGGCTTTACACCTTGGATGCGTATGTTCCGTAATGCCAGGGTCTGGATTGGATAAATACTTATGCGTATAATCCATTTTTGGACGGAGTATTAAAACATGCGTCTCATCAAGAAAGCTTTAACCTTCGACGATGTGTTGTTGGTTCCCGCTTATTCCGAGATCCTTCCTCGTGACACCTCTTTAGTCACCCGCTTTACGCGCGACATCTCTTTGAATATACCGCTGGTGTCCGCCGCCATGGACACCGTCACCGAAGCCCGTCTGGCAATTGCCATGGCTCAAGAAGGTGGCATTGGTATTATTCATAAAAACCTGAGCGCCGATGCTCAGGCACGTGAAGTCTCACGTGTAAAGCGCCACGAGTTCGGGATCGTTATTGACCCTATTACCGTTACCCCCACCATGAAGGTGCGTGATGCCATTAGCTTGCAAAAGCAGCATGGTATTTCGGGTTTGCCCGTTGTCGAGGCGGGCAAGCTAGTGGGTATCGTGACTAACCGCGACTTACGTTTCGAAGAGCGTCTAGATGTGCCACTGCGCGACATCATGACCCCCCAAGAGCGTCTGGTCACTATGAACGAAGGTGCTACCCTGGACGAAGCCCAGGCCTTAATGCATCGACACAGGCTAGAGCGTGTCCTGATCGTTAACGATCAGTTCCAGTTGCGTGGCCTAGCCACGGTTAAAGACATCGTTAAAAACACCGAACATCCTCTGGCATGTAAAGATGCCTTTGGGCAGTTGCGTGTTGGCGCTGCCGTGGGCGTAGGCGATGGCACCGAAGAGCGCGTCGAAAAGCTGGCTAATGCCGGTGTGGACGCTATAGTGGTGGACACTGCTCATGGTCATTCCAAAGGTGTGATCGAGCGCGTTCGCTGGGTCAAGAAAAACTACCCGCGTATTCAAGTCATTGGGGGCAATATTGCTACGGCAGAGGCCGCTTTGGCTTTGGCTGAGGCAGGCGCTGATGGCGTCAAGGTCGGTATTGGTCCAGGCTCCATTTGCACCACACGTGTGGTAGCGGGTGTGGGTGTGCCGCAAATTTATGCGGTGGCCGATGTCGCAGCAGCGCTCAAAGGTACGGGCATTCCGTTAATCGCTGACGGTGGTATACGTTTTTCTGGCGATGTGGCCAAAGCCTTGGCGGCTGGTGCGTCTGCCTGCATGATGGGCGGCATGTTTGCTGGTACCGAAGAGTCCCCCGGTGAGGTCGTACTCTTTCAGGGGCGTTCATACAAAGCGTATCGCGGTATGGGTAGTCTGGGTGCCATGGTCGATGGCTCAGCCGACCGCTACTTCCAGGATCCTGGTAACAATGCCGATAAGCTCGTGCCCGAGGGTATCGAAGGCCGTGTGCCCTATAAAGGCAGTGTCTTGGCGATTATTTACCAACTGGTTGGCGGCATACGTGCCTCAATGGGGTATTGTGGTTGTGCCACCATTGAAGAGCTGCACGAAAAAGCACAATTTGTAGAAATTACAGCGGCTGGCGTACGCGAGTCTCATGTACATGATGTACAAATTACCAAAGAGGCGCCTAACTACCGCGCCGACTAAGTAGTTCGTATATTGCCCTAAGCCAGTACCCGTTTTGGGTGCTGGCTTTTTTTATGCTTTATTCGTGCTCCTGCTGTGGGCGGTGTAGAGTGATCTCGGTAATTTCCGAGGGCACACCGAGACGCAAAGGAAAGCCTGCCCACAGTCCTGTACCGTTGCTAACGTAAAGCAACATGTTTTTTAGTGGGTAAAAGCCTGATACAAAACCTTGATTCGCCATTTGGACAATTTTATGTAAACCTAAAATTTGTCCGCCGTGTGTGTGGCCGGATAATTGTAAATCTACCCCCGCGGCGGCATTTTGTTCGGCATCAGTTGGCCTGTGGCTCAGCAAAACAATAGGCATGGAAGCAGGAATGCCTTGAACGGCGGCATGCACATCTGGAGCTGCTTGTTGACGACTACGTGCGGTGGCGTCCGTAATACCGGCCAAGGCAAATTGAGCAGGTGCCGTACCGATAAGACGATGCTCATTGAGTAAAAGCTGTAGCCCAAGTTCACGTAACTTGTCGAGCCAGGCTTGGTATTCAGCGTAATACTCGTGATTACCGACTATGGCATACACCCCATGTTTGGCTTGCAAAGCTTTTAAAGGGGCAACATCGTGATGGCGATTGGCTACCGTGCCGTCCTGTAAGTCGCCCGTGAGCACCACGACATCGGCCTGTAAGGCATTGGTTTTCTGCACAACAGACTGTATCCAGTTGTGTTGAAGCAAACGGCTGGCGTGTAAATCCGTCAGTTGCACAATACGAAAACCATCCAGCTCGGGTGGCAGGTTTTGCAGTGTCACGTGTACGGTTTTAACGGCTGGTACACGTACTGCCTGCCATACCCCATATGCGGCCAAGCTGATAGCTAGCAGTGCTAGGCCCAGTCTGGGGGTACGTGCATGTAATAATACCTGTGCCAGATCAGCGCGTAGCGGTTTTAGCAGTAAGCCGCTTAAATCAAGCAGCAAAGCTAAACAGCTACCCAGTAACAAAGCACCGTACAGCGCCCCTAAAATCATAATAAGCCAGCCCGGTATTTCAGGTGATGCACGCGAGCCCCAGAAGCTGGCAATAATTCGATGATGCTGGCTGACTATTAGCAAAGCAGCAATCAGCAGCCATTGCCCGGGTAGTTTTAGGGGTAATACCAAGCGCCATGATACGTAGGCGGCTAATAGCAAAGAAAATAATTGAAACACGGTGCTAGTCTGTCAGTTCTTTTAATAGTCGTGCTAATTCCACTGGCGCGCTAATCATGGGTAGGTGGCCAGTTTCCAGCTCACGCATTTCCCAATTGCTTTGCGCAGCGGCCCATTCACGCGAGCCATCCACTCCCTTGAAGGCAGGATGGGTGCAGGAAACATAGGTGCACGGTAAGTGATTTCCAATACGCGGATTCTTAAGACGCATGGGGGATTCATACACGCTAAATGGTTGCGGTGTAAGACGGTCTGCGATAAAGCTTTGATCTTCCTGCGTTTGCAGTCCTAGTTGTGCTGGACTGGGCGCAGGGAGAGCAGCAATAGCATGTTGCTGTGCAGCCGCACGCATTTTTTCCACCATGCTGGCTGGCAAGGTGTCGAGCGTGCTGGTGCCGTGTGGCAAGATAAAAGCGTCTAAGTAAATCAGCTGTTGGATCTTCTCGGGTATTGCGTCGGCCACTCCACTAATGACCAGCCCCCCAAAACTGTGGCCCACCAAGACCACCTTGCACAACTGTTCCCAGCGTATCAGGTTGGCCACATCATCAATAAACGTGTCCAGTGTAATCTCGGGGTTGAGTAAGTGACTGCGTTCGCCTAGGCCGGTTAGGGTAGGGGTATACACAGTATGCCCTTGGGCTCGCAGTAGCGTGGCCACTTTTTGCCAGCACCAGCCACCATGCCAGGCACCGTGTACCAGTACAAAGACCTGCGCAGATTCGCTTTCTTGCTGAGCGCAATCGTAATGCATGCTAGAAAGAGGGCGATGGGGCTGCCCACTGCTAAAGTGTTGGCTGGCTGCATCGCGGGTAGCGGTTTGCGGGGACGTTTTTTTCTTGCGTGTAGACATGATAAAAGACTCCAGAACAGCTTTTTACTGTAATTGCGAGCACATAGAAACACCATCAGGGCGTGGTGTTTTTATCCGGCGCCCAGCAAGCGTGTAAGGATGATTTCCTAAGATGGGCGACAAAGGGTAAAATGATACCCTTTATTCTTTACCCTATTTAGGCACTATAGCTCCATGCACCAGCGTATTTTGATCCTTGATTACGGTTCACAAGTCACTCAACTCATTGCCAGACGCGTACGCGAGGCAGGCGTGTTCTGTGAAATCCATCCTGGTGATGTCGATGAGCAGTTCATCGCACAACAAACAGGCCTAAAAGGTATCATACTATCCGGCAGCCATGCATCGGCCTATGCGGAAGAATCCCTGAAAGTACCAGCGGCCGTGTTTACCGCAGGCGTGCCTGTATTGGGGATTTGCTATGGTATGCAAGCTATGGCGTTGCAGTTAGGCGGCAAAGTAGAATTTTCCGACCAGCGCGAATTTGGCTATGCCGAGGTTCGGGCGCACGGGCACACCCGTTTATTAAGTGATATTCAGGATTTTTCTACGCCTGAAGGTCATGGCATGCTGAAAGTCTGGATGAGTCATGGTGATAAAGTCACCGACTTGCCGGCTGGTTTTAAGCTCATGGCCTCTACAGCATCCTGCCCCATCGCTGGCATGGCCGATGAAGAGCGCGGTTTTTATGCAGTGCAGTTTCACCCTGAAGTCACCCACACCGTGCAAGGGCAGTCCATACTTAATCGCTTTGTACGCGATATTTGTGGCTGCAGTGGCGACTGGAACATGCCCGACTACATCGATGAGGCCGTTACTCGTATACGTGAGCAAGTAGGTAGCGATCACGTTATCTTAGGTTTATCCGGTGGGGTGGATTCCTCCGTGGCGGCCGCCTTAATCCATCGCGCCATTGGCGACCAGCTTACTTGCGTCTTTGTTGATCACGGCTTATTACGCTTGAACGAAGCCGATCAGGTCATGAATACCTTCGCAAACAACCTAGGCGTCAAAGTCATTCATATTGATGCTTCCGAGCAATTTCTGACCAAGCTGCAAGGTGAAAGCGATCCCGAGGCGAAACGCAAAATTATCGGCAAGGAATTTGTCGAGGTATTTCAAGTCGAAGCCGGCAAGCTTAAAGATGCACGCTGGTTAGCTCAAGGTACCATCTATCCCGACGTCATCGAATCGGCCGCGACCAAAACAGGTAAAGCCGTTGCCATCAAATCCCATCACAACGTAGGTGGTTTGCCTGACACACTTAATCTGAAGCTGCTAGAACCTTTGCGCGAGCTTTTTAAAGATGAAGTGCGCAAGCTAGGCGTTGCGCTAGGCTTGCCCCACGGCATGGTGTATCGCCATCCTTTCCCAGGGCCAGGTCTAGGTGTGCGTATCTTAGGCGAAGTCAAACGCGAATACGCCGACTTGCTCCGCCGCGCCGATGCCATCTTCATCGAAGAGCTCAACAACACCATAGATCCCGATACCGGCAAGTCTTGGTACGACCTCACCTCCCAAGCGTTTACCGTGTTCCTACCCGTCAAATCCGTAGGCGTCATGGGCGATGGCCGCACCTACGACTACGTTGTAGCCCTACGCGCCGTACAAACCACCGACTTCATGACCGCCGACTGGGCCGAACTACCCTACGCCCTCTTAAAACGCGTCTCCAGCCGCATCATCAACGAAGTCCGCGGCATCAACCGCGTCACCTACGACGTCTCCAGCAAACCACCGGCGACGATTGAGTGGGAATGATTCCGCGTCTGGCACAGCCAGGCACCTGATGGCATGAAATGCCGCTAAGCCCGCGTAATTGCGGGCTTTTTTTTGTTTGTGTTTGGCACGATCTGGCAACGGGAGGAAGCGCCAAGCACCGTTTGAGCATGGCATTAAAGCTGGTATTATGGTTTGGCGATGCCATGATTGATGCCGATACCATGCTGCGTTCTTTTGTGTGTTCATGGTATTAATATTCTATAAGTTACTGTTTCGTAAGAAAAAATACGATAAATTCGAGATTTTTTCAGCATGGTATCGGAGACGAAGAAGGACAAGGTACATGCTGACCGATACCAAGCTGCGCAATCTCAAGCCCAGGGACAAACTCTACAAAGTGAATGACCGGGAAGGTCTCTATGTGGCAGTGACTCCAGCCGGCTCCATCTCGTTCCGTTACAACTACTCAATCAACGGTCGGCAGGAGACCATCACCTTTGGGCGTTATGGTGTCGGTGGCATCACCCTGGCCGAAGCCCGCGAGCTGTTGGGTGACGCCAAGAAGATGGTTGCGGCGGGCAAGTCGCCGGCCAAGGAGAAAGCCCGAGACAAGGCGCGGGTGAAAGATGCAGAGACGTTCGGTGCCTGGGCGGAGAAGTGGCTGCGTGGCTACCAGATGGCCGACTCCACCCGCGATATGCGCCGCTCGGTTTATGAGCGTGAGCTGAAGCCGAAATTCAGCAATCAGAAGCTGGTGGAGATCACCCACGAAGACTTGCGTGCGCTGGCTGATGCCATTGTTGAGCGAGGCGCACCGGCCACCGCCGTTCATGTGCGTGAAATCGTGTTGCAGGTATTTCGCTGGGCCATCGAGCGTGGGCAGAAGGTCGAAAACCCGGCAGAACTGGTGCGCCCAACAAGCATCGCTCGATTCGAGCCACGTGACCGAGCGTTGACGCCAGAAGAAATTGGGCTGATGTACCAGTACATGGAGCGAGTGGGCACAAGCCCAACAAACCGTGCGGCGGCCAAGCTGTTATTGCTGACGATGGTGCGCAAGAGCGAGCTGACCAATGCGACCTGGAGCGAGATCAATTTCAGCGAAGCGTTGTGGACGATTCCAAAGGAGCGGATGAAACGCCGTAACCCGCACCTGGTATTTCTGTCCCAGCAGGCTCTGGATATTTTCATTGCCATGAAAACCTTTGCCGGTGGTTCCGACTTCGTTTTGCCATCACGGTACGACTCGGATGCGCCGATGAGCGCTGCCACACTTAACCAGGTGCTGACGCTGACTTACAAGGCGGCGCAGAAAGATGGGAA
>JAEXRL010000001.1 GCA_023440825.1 Pseudomonadota bacterium
TCACTTGGATCTTTGGGATCGCTCGGGTCTTTAGGATCGCTTGGATCTTTGGGATCACTTGGGTCTTTAGGATCGCTCGGGTCTTTGGGATCGTTTGGATCATTCGGGTTGTTGGGGTCTGTACCACCACCACCACCACCGCCGCCTCCATCACCGTTGCCCGGATCTGGTGCCACGATTCCATTGGCCCCTTTGGCTGATGTCATGATGCCGCCGCTGCAGGCAGTCAGCGTGAGGCTGCTACCTAGTAATATCGCGAGTGCGGTTTTTCTTAAGGCGTCTGTCTTGCTGTTTTGGCTTGAAGTCATTTTTGGCTCCAGTTGGCTCTTTGATTAAATATGTATAGATATACAAGCAAATATCGTGCCAATTTAATTGATTTTATTTTATTTGTTAAGTTGTTGATATATATGAAGTATTTATTTTATTCTCACCTTGGTAAGCGGTCTCGGCATGGGCCGTATCTTTTGCTTACAAATGTTCTGTCTGTGGGGGAACATGGTGCTTCTTGACTCTCCACGACTAGGCGGGGTGGTGCAGTGGGCAGATAAAAAAACCGCTACACAGTGGTAGCGGTTAAATGCTCATCTACGGATAGTTTCTAGTTGTGACGTCTTAATAGGCCGCGCTCTTCAATGGAGTCAGAAGACAAAGATGGGTAGCCTTGCAGAAATTCGAGCATGGCAGTGATCTGGGCCGTGCTGTGTTTCGATAGGTGCCCAATACTATGCTCAAGAGCCTGTTCTTTCATCTCGATCACTGTCAGGCATTTATCCATGACCGGATGCAGAGCCGTTACCCTTTTGTCCAAGGGGTGATGCCCTCGCTCTATGTAGCCAGCCTGTTCCAGGCGTTGCACTAAAGCGGCGACGCCACTGGCACTTAAATCCATGATTTGTGCTAGTTGGCCTACGGCCAGGGCGTCGTACTCCAAAATGTACTCCAGTGCCTTGTAGTCCTGGAGTGACATGCCTGCGCTGGCTGCCAACTGTGCCTTTAAGGCTTCAGCGAAGATGGCAAAGCGCCTGCCTATCATGCTGTGCAGATCTTTCTGCATAGACGGTGATAAGGCCATGCTGTAGTTTTCCGTGCTTTGCCCCCATTTTTTGAGCTCAGCGTGTTCTGAAGGAATGGCGTGCTGCATTGCCCGGTAAGACTCAGTGGAGTAGCTTGTTTTATAGAGCGAGTATGTCATTACTTCCCTCCGCCTAATAGGCCTCCCAGGAGACCGGTTACAGGAGACAGGAGCCCCTGATTGCTCGAGCCAGCGTTGTCATTAGTGCTGTCACCGCCTTGTAAACTTCCGGTCACGCCGCCTAGCAGTCCTGTTACAGGTGCCAGTAAGCCGCCATTGGCTGCGTCACCGCCAGACAAGCTACCGGTTACGCCACCCAAGAGATTGGTGACGGGAGCAAGCAAGCCGCCGTTGGCTGCGTTACCGCCAGTCAGTCCACCGGTTACGCCGCCAAGCAGACCTGTAACGGGAGCTAATAAGCCACCGTTAGCGGCCTCGCCTCCCAAGCCACCGGTGACACCGCTTAATAGGCCAGTGACCGGAGCGAGCAGACCACCATTGGCCGCATCGCCACCCAGTCCGCCTGTGAGTCCGCCCAGTAGGTTGGTGACAGGTGCCAGTAGGCCGCCATTATTTGCGTCACCACCCAGGCCACCGGTCAGGCCACCTAATAAGCCATTTTCACCCCCTAGTGGAGCGGTTAGCGATGCTACGGCCAAGGTGACATGATTGAGGGTGTCGCCAAGTGGGTTGGTGTTGTCCTCGCCGCTTTGTAATAAACCGCCAGCGCTATTGACGGCTTGGCCCAGGTGCTGAAGTGTTCCACCTAAGCCTAGCGGTACGGTCTGGTCTAGTTGTCCACCCGCGTCGGCCAGCACGGTGCCCAATCCACCTAGCAGGGCATTAATGGGTTCGCCCAAGCCTGTGCTATCGCCTAGCCCTTGGGTAAGAGAAGTCACGTCATCGCTTAGCGGTACGACTAGCGTGTCTAGCGTTTCGCCAAGTTGGCGCCCTGTGTCGGCCAGGCCCAGAGGCAGCACATTGTCTACGGCTGAGCCTACATTGTCTAGGCTGGGTGCAAGTAGACCACTGCGCTGTCCGCTAGGATCGTCAATGGGGTCTTTGCCGTTGCCAGGATTTTTGCCTGGGTCCTTGCCGTCATCTGGGTTTTTGCCACCACCAGGGTTTTGCCCACCGGGGATACCACCATTGTCAGGTGGCGTGATGATGGACGAGGGGTCGGCATGTGTTTTTAAAGAGCCGCTGCAGGCGCTAATGGCTAAGGTGCAGCCAAGTAAAATAGCTAAAGCGGTATAACGTAAAGGTTCTGTCTTGCTGTTTTGCTTTGTTTTCATCATATTCTCCGTTTGGGAAGGTGAGGCTGTTATGGATATATAAGCAAATATCGTGCCAATTTTTTGTCTGTGTGATAAATAGTGAGAAAATGGATAAGAGTCATATGGGATGGGGCTTAGCGAGCGCTGGCGTTCAGGCAGTAAGCTGGGTTGTTTCAAATGCTTACATGTGTTCTGGCTCTTGGGTAACATTCGGTGTGCGATGTAACGGTTACAGAGCGGGGGGATGGGCACAAAAAAAACCCTGTCTGGCAGGCAGAGCAGGGTTTAGTGATCCAGTTTTAATTACAGGCTGCGTGATACCAAGTCGTTGTGATCTAGCCAGCGCTGGGTGCTGCGTCGCATGCTGTTGGTATTGTTGAGTAAAAAATCATAGACCGCTAACAGTTGGCTGGGGTTGTGTTCTGCCGCCTCGCGTAGACTGTATTCCAGGGCTTGTTCCTTGCGGTGCAAGATGGGTGTGCATTCTGATTCAATCGGATAGAGTGCAGTGACACGCTTATCGAGCGGGTGTTGCCCTTTGCGAACAAAGCCCTTTTTTATGAGGCGTTTTACTAAAGACGTAACACCGCTGGCACTCAGATCTAGAAGCTGGGCGAGCTGGCCTATGGGTAAAGCATCAAATTCCATAATGTATTCGAGTGCTTTGTAGTCATTCAGTCGCAGCCCCATCTCGGCGGCAACCGCCGATTTCATGGCCGCTGCCTGCACGCCGTACTGGCGATTCAGAAGGTGCCCTAAATCATGCAGCATGTGCTCGGACAGTATGCTTTTACGAGCGCTGTGTGGGTGGCTGTTTAGAGATGTTGGTGAGCCGTGTACAGGGTTGTGTATGGGGTTCATGACTGCGTTCATCATTTTTTGCCTCCCAGCAAGCCACCGAGCAGACCGCTTACTGGACTGAGCAAACCTTTGTTGGTTTCTTTAGGCGTAGAGGGCGAGTTTGTCGTTGTTTCCGCTGTGCCAGTCAGGCCGCCTGTCACACCATTGAGCAAGTTCGTGACAGGTGTGAGCAATCCTGGCTTATTGCTTTCCGTGCCAGTCAGGCCGCCTGTCACACCATTGAGCAAGTTCGTAACCGGTGCGAGTAATCCTGGTTTGCTGTTTTCAGCACCCCCTAGTCCGCCTGTTACGCCGGCGAGTAAGTTCGTGACAGGGGCAAGCAAACCTGGGTTGCTGTTTTCAGCGCCGCCGAGGCCGCCTGTAACGCCAGCAAGTAAGTTCGTGACGGGGGCAAGCAAGCCTGGGTTGCCGTTTTCAGCACCGCCCAGTCCACCTGTTACGCCGGCGAGTAAGTTCGTGACGGGGGCAAGCAAACCTGCGTTGCTGTTTTCAACACCTCCCAGTCCGCCAGTAATGCCTCCAAGTAAGTGGGTAACTGGGGCCAGTAAGCCAGCTTCAGTGCCTCCCAGACCGTTTGTGAGTGCTACGACTGTGCCGGTGGCATGATTCAGGACCTCTCCTACAGGATTGGCGCTGTTGCCGTGGACTAAGCCGCCAGCACTTTGTACGGTGGCACCCAGAGAGGTGAGTACGCCACCGACTGATAGGGGCAGAGCGTGCTGGTCAAGGTTTGATCCGGTTTGAGCCAGGGCACTGCCCAGACCGCCTAGCAGTGCATTAATAGGCTCGCCTATGCCTAAGGTATCACCCAGCTCCTGCGTAACAGGTGTGACGCTCTGTGTGACGGGACTTACAAGGCTGTCCAGTGTGCTTCCTGTTTGTTGCAGGGTGTCTCTTACGCCTAGCCCGGAGAGCGTATCTAGGGCTGCACCCACATTGCTTAAGGCCGGTTCTAGAACAGCCGTACCTATTCCTTGTGGCGAGGGGGTGGGTGTGGGGGAGGGGGGTGTCGTGTCGCCATTCGGTTCTTGGCTGCCTGCGCCACCACCTCCTGTTTCACCACCACCTATTCCTGCGCCGCTGCCGCCACCTGCGGTGATGCCTGGGTTTTGTGTGAGTGCAGGGGAGGTATTAGGTGTGACTTGCGTGACAAAGTTGCGCTCGCCACGTGTTGTGCAGGCCGTAAGGGCAGTAGCGCCTACCAGTAAGGCTGCGATTAGGCTGGTGCGTGTAGCCAGGTAGTGAAGTCTTGCTGTTTTTACGTCTTTCATTTTATGTTCCTCATTTATTGAGATACGCTTTTTGCGTTTAATAAATGAGAAGCAATTTTCGTGCCAATTTAAGCGGTTATTTTTATTCCTTTGTTTTCAATGGCTTGATGTTTTTGCTGAGGTGTTTGCTCTTGCCCGCCCCCTACCTTGAACCTGTGTTACGTTACGTTTAAGGGCTTTGTTACGTTACATTTATTCTTGGGTGAGAGTAAAAAGCTGGCTAGTTTAGGTTTAAACAAACCGGCACATTACCGGTTTGTTTCAGGCTGTTTACAAAGCGTTGTGGTAGAACAGGATATTGGTGTTGTAGCGTAGCTTGCGCTTGTCGCTATTGGTGGGCAGGGCCCCCAGTGGCTTGGCGACATTCAGGTCGATCAGGTAATGCTTATTATTGCTTAGGCGCAAACCCACTGCAGCCGAGCGTATGCTGCGACGTTGCGCATCGGGGTTCAGGTTCTGGCGGTTATACCAAGTGCGTGCCCAGTCGTGTGCAATATAAGCTTGTATGCTGTTTAGCCAACTGTTACTAAGTTGGAAACGACGGTTCAGTTCTATGGTGCCACCCAAGCCCTTATCGCCTGCAATTTCTCCTTGCGGGTAGCCGTATCCGTGGCGCCAAGCTCCGAAGGAGATTTGTTCGGTATTAGGCAAAATGTTGTTACTGTACTGTGTGCTTCCCGATAGACTCAGGCCAAATTTTGCCGGTAATGTCAGGTTTTGTTTGAAGGCGAGGGTCCAGCGCGTGAAGTTAAGATCGACATCACTTTGGCCTATGGGCTGTATGTACGTGCTTAAGTCTTTTTTTGCCCCCATGGCGTCTATGCCTTTGTACACGCCCAGGCGTACTTCACGGGATTGGCGACTTGAGGCATCACGGTAATCCAGTTCTGCCTTAAGTACGCGCAGATCCGTGGTTTCTTCTATCCAGGCCAGATCGGGTTCGCGTTCGTAGTCATCCATAGAACGACTCACGTAAAAACCTGCGCTGCCCTTTAGGCTTTGATGGTTGTTCAAGATAAAGGGGTAGCTCAGCGCTGCACCGATGCGTTCGTTAACGACGGTACGATTCCAGCCCAGACGTTGTAGTTGAGCGTCTTTGGGGTGGGAGCGATAGTGATACCCATCTATATCCAGGGCTAGGCCATTGCCGCCTAAGGGGACATTCAGGTTTCCGGCTATGTATTTCACATCTTCCGACGAGGTAGGTAAAGCGCCGGTAATCGTGAGCTTTTCCCCTAGCGGTGTGAGGCTGTTGGCACTGAGTTGCAGCATGGCCTGAGTGCCCGAACCCATGTCTGCCATGCTGGCATTTGCGCTTAGGCTTTGATGGCGTGCATCAAGAATCAGCTCGCTACTGCCGTCCGTGCGGGTGGCCAGTTTCAAGTCGGGCGTGAACTGTAAGCCGGGTATGGTGCGCAGCAGGTTCATGGTGCGCTCCAGTGTTTTTTGACTTAGGGGCTTTTCGTCCATCATGGTTTGTGCAATACGCCGAATACGAGCTTCAGAACGACCCGGATCTCCTTTCAGGGTCAGTGTTCCGATATGCCCTTCAATCACCGTGACCTTGATCTTCTCTTGAGAAAAATCCTGTTCCTGTAAGACGGCAAAAGACAGGGGATAGCCAGACTGCTGGTAAAGCGTAGTAATTTTATTGACTTGCTGTATGAGTTCGGCGATGGACAGGGTGCGCCCGCTTAGGGGTGTCAAAATAGCGCTGATTTCGCTAAATGGAATGCTGCGACTGCCACTGACATCAAAGCCGCGCACTTTTACTTGTTGTTGTAGTCGCGCTTGCAGGGCTGATTGCACTGCAGGGCTGGGTAGCGTGATGGGGCTAGGGGCTTGGCGTGGTGGTGGGCTTTGCACGGATGGCAAGGCATCCACTGGGTTGCCACGTAAAGGGGCATCGGCCAATGCGCCAGTACTAATCAAGCTAACTAGTAAGCAGGTGCCCTGAGCCCACTTAAAAGCAGCTCTTTTATTCGGAGTGTGTAATAGAACATGAGACAGTGCTGAGTCAGTGGGAGCCATATGCGCAATAAAATAAGAAACACAAACCCTAATACTTTGCCGTAAAGCCTTGGTTTTGTCATGTTATGAGTGAATTCTGTGGTTTTTGTAATAAAGAGCCTTTTAAATCTGTATTTATTACCTTAATTCAGCTTGTTTGATTTTTTTTTCGTGTTAGTGTTGAGTTAGGTACGAATTAAAGCCTGTATTGTTTGTTCCATTATTGTTTTTTTTAATCAAAAGCCCATATAAATCAGCCGCTAAGCAGTTTATGTATGGTGCGTCACACTCTTTTTTTATTGTTCTAATTGTTTCACTTTTTTGTGTCTTTTTCATATGGTTGTATGTAAATGTTACTAGTTGGCATTGAAAAGCAATGAAAAGACGAAATTTGATACAGATTATTCATGCTTAAAATGCCTGCTTCTAGACCTTCTTATGTCGTTTGTGTATATTTGATCTTGTTTTTGCACTAATACTGCAAAAATGTATCGAAATCGGTACTCTGCTTCAACGCGTTACAGGCAGTAGTGGTATGTCAGATGTGTCCAAATTGATAAAAATGATGGTGAAGGTTTCTGCCCTCATGGCGGTTTTTGATTTGGAATCAGACGTTAAATTTCTTATTTCCTTGGGGGAAAATCATGAAAAATCTATTAGTTAACTTCTGGAAAGACGAAGACGGTGCAACGGCAATTGAATATGGTTTGATTGCGGGTTTAATTGCGGTGGCTATTATTGGCGCACTTATGCTAGTAAGTGGTGAGTTGAAAAATTTATTCGGCACGATATCAGAACGGTTAGAGGCAGTGGATGATGGGACAGCGTGAGATTTAGTTGGTAAGGTTACTGGGCAACTAGAGAATAGCGCTGATGAATACAGTATTTCTTTATCAATGCTGTCTTGCCTTCTTGTGCGCTAGAGTTATTTTTTGCGACTTTAAACACAGAAAAATCCCCAACTCTCTACTCATTCTGTTCTTCCTGCTTTTTGCTGGACTTAGGTTTGTCTTGGGGCTGCAGCACGGCTTACCACTGGGGGTGGTGTCGGACTGGCCTCAAGCAGGCCTGGGATTTGTAGGTGGATTCATCATTTTTTTTCCTGTCTGGCTAGGACGACAGATGGGAGCTGCTGACGTGAAACTGATTGCCGTACTGGGTTTTGCTCTGGGCTGGCAAGCGGGTCTGGTGGTGGTGTTACTGGGAACAGCGTTGGCAGGTGTGCATGCCTTGGTGTTGGTGTTATTACCGTCCTTAGAACAAAAATACGGCTTCGCTTTACCAGGCTCGCGTGTCAAGGCACGCAGCATACCATTAGGGGCCTGGTTGGCAGTGGCTTTACTGGGGTGGCTATGGATGCAATTTTAGCTCGCACGACACGCAGACAGCGCGGCGCCTATGCCTTGGAGTTTGCCTTGGCATTCCCCATTTTGTTTCTTCTTATCTATGCTCTGTTGACGTTTGGTTTGATCATGACCGCGCAACAGGCGCTTAATTATGCGGCTGAAACCGGTGCGCGTGCTGCCTTGATGGCGCCCACGCAAGGCTTGGGTATGGCCGCTAGAAAAGATATTGCCACGCTTAGTGCTGCCCAGCAGATTAGCTGGTTGAGCAGTTGGGTAGGCGCAGAGCAGCTTCAGGTTAATGCCGAGCTATTGCCTGCTGATAACCGTTTACAAGTTACCGTGGTGTACCACTATGCCCAAGCTCCTTTGATGCCCATGCTAGGGCCACAGGGGATGTTTGCCTTAGTAGTACCTGAGCGCTTAAGCAGCCAGGCCAGTGTGAATTTACAGGTGGCAGGCGTGTTGGCAGGGGAGGGGCTACATGCAGAATAAAAAAAACGATCAGGCAGGGGTGGCCGCGATAGAGCTGAGCTTGGTGCTAGGGATTTTATTGCTAATTTTTGCTGGTCTAATTAGCTTTAGCCTGCTTTTTCTGGCGCAGCAGCGTGTGAGTCATTATGTAGGGGACATCGCGCGTGAAAGCAGAATGAATCCCTTATTGCAGCAGGCGGCGCAGTCAGATACGAATGAACAAATTAAAAACCATTTACTGGCATTGACTCGTCAAGATGCCGTGTTTGCCATGATAGGTGGTGAACCGACACTGACGATGCAAGATGAGCAATGCAATGGCGCGCCCTGTCGTCGATTCACGCTTAGTTTGCCTGTGAATAATATTTTTTTTCAGCAATTGCTTGCACTCGTTCTCAGTGACCAGGCGGGTAATTCGGTGTCTGCACTGACAGCCGAAGCGGCTGTGATTCTTACAGAGGGGGATACATGAGCGGTGTCATGAAAGTCGTGGCGGTGATATTGCTGTTTTTGGCGGCAGCTCTTATTGGCTTAGCCGTGTGGTTGGGTATGCGGCCCAAGCCCGTGCCCGCGCCCATTGTGTTGGAACCACGTAGCGAGCAGGCTCCTGCCATGGAATTGCATACGGTGATTGTTACGGCTAAGGCGCTCAAGGCAGGGGAGCGGCTTAGTGCAGAGCATCTGCAGCTGGTTCAGTGGCCAGTGGTTCCCAGTCAGGGCTTTGAGGAGCTGGCCCAGTTAGAGGGGAAAGTGCTGCGTTACGACCTGGATGAAGGTGTACCCGTTTTACACAGTGCCTTAGCGCGTAGTCTGGCTTCTTATTTGGAAGAGGGGGAACGTGCGGTCACCATCGCGGTCGATGCGAATTCGGGCGCCAACAATAGAGTGAGTCCGGGTGATTTGGTCGATGTGTTTTTCACGTTTAGCAGCAGTGGCGAGATCAGTAATACGCAGGCGCGCCTGTTGTTGCCCAGAGTGCGCGTCCTGTCGTATGGGCGCGATTCGGTAGCCGGCCCCGAGCAGGCCGATAGCAGTCCATCACGGCAGGACAGTCAGGCACGTAATGCCATGTTAGCGGTGCCCGAGGCCGCCGTGAATCAGATCTTATTGGCAGCGCGTAGCGGTAACTTGCAACTTGTATTGCGTTCACCTCAAGACGAGTCTTTACCAGACAGTGATTTGTTTCCGGAGTTCGTCACGCTGATGCCCACTAAAAAAAGCCTGAGTGCTGAGCAAAAGCAGGCGGTGGACTCGCCGTCTAACCGCGCTTTGGCGGGGCTAAGCCTGCGGGAGTTCGCCTTGAGTGCGGAGCAGGCGCAGAACCAGCCGCAAGCGACACAGGGAACGGCGGGTGCGAGTGTGCCCGAGCGTCGTGCCGAAGTGATTCGAGGTGGTCGTGTAGAAGTGGTGCAGTATTGATGGGGCCTAAGACAATGAAATTACAGATAAAACGAACAGTGGGCACAATCAGTCTGGTCAGTGCTGTGGTACTGGGGCTGGGGCTTTCGACCACGCAGATAACGTGGGCGCAAAGTGCCAGTACGGAGCGCAGCGTGCAGTTGGTGGTCAATGATCAGGACATATTACGTTTTCCCCAGGTGCCTGTACGCTTGGCCATAGGCGATGACAGTGTGGCACACGTACAGTTATTGTCGCCGACCGCTGGGCGGCAGGGAGAGGTCTTGATTGTGGGCAAGCGCCCCGGGGAAACCGAGTTGCGCGTCTGGATGCCGGGCAGTCAGCGTGAACAACGCTGGACGATTACAGTCAGTAGCCAAGTGGCCCAAAAGCTGAGTGCAAGCGGGCGTAGCTTAGCAGCAGATTTGGGCACAGCAGGTGGGCAAACCTTGATTACGGGTGAGTCTGCCAGCCTGCTGGAGCACCAAGAGGCGCTGGCGGCGGCACGTGAGGCAGGAGATGGCCCCATTGCCGATCTATCGCAGATTACCACCAGTGGCATGGTGCAGGTCGAGGTAAAGGTGGTGGAGGTTTCCCGCGAGGTGATGAAAGACATTGGTTTAGATACCAGTGCCATGCATGGCCGCCGCTGGGCGGGCACGTCCAGTTTGCTGCCTTCTGCCTTATCGGGTGGGCTCAATCTAATGTATCGCTCGCGAGACTTTAATGCCACTTTGAACTTACTGGAGCAAAACGGCTTGGCCCGTGTCTTGGCAGAACCCACTTTGGTGGCCATGTCTGGGCACAGCGCTAGCTTTTTATCCGGAGGCGAAATCCCCATTCCCGTCTCGGGTGGCTTGGGCACAACCACTGTGGAGTACAAGCCATTTGGTATAGGCCTGACTGTATCACCCACGGTCTTATCGCCCGAACGTATTGCCTTGAAAGTGGCCCCCGAAGCCAGTGAGCTGGATTTCAGTACTGTGATGAGGGTAGGAGAGGGTGCCGTGATGCCAGCGATACGTACCCGTCGGGCCGACACCACGGTAGAGCTGGGTGATGGTGAAAGCTACATTATTAGTGGCTTGGTATCACGCCAAACCAGTGCCGCCGTTAAAAAAATTCCCTTCCTGGGCGATTTGCCGATTTTGGGCAGCTTCTTTCGTAATGTGCAGTACAGCCAAAAAGAGCTGGAATTGGTGATTGCGGTAACGCCACGCCTGATCAAACCCATACAGCGCGGTACCGACTTGAAGTTTCCGGGTGAGCGTCAGGAGAAAGTCGACGATGCACCGAATGCCTGGGGCTATTTTTTATTAGGTCGCCATGGCTACGAGCAAATGCCTGGCTTTTCCCGCTAAATAGGAAGGAGTGCGCATGGAGCCTACCTATAGGGAATATCTGCTGCTAACGAACGAACCTGAGCTGGCGCAACGCATGAATCAGTTCGCACCACAAGGCGTGAGCCTTAAGGTAGTGCCAGCCAGCCAGGGCACGGTGCGCCAGTTATGGCAGGCCGGTACGCAGCAGGTGGTGTTTTTTGATTTTTACGCGAGTGAGCATGTGGCGCAGATGGCCAAGCTGGTACGCGATTGCGCCCAGTGGGAGCCGGACTGCCAGCGTGTGGCGGTAGGCAATAGCACGTGCTCGGATGCTGTATTGGAAGCCTTGCGTGCAGGCGTACACGAGTTTGTGAACTTGAATCAGCCCGATAGCCTAGCCAATGAGCTGATTCGGGTAACATCGGTGCGCCCGGCTGCTGCGACGCCGATGCGTGCTACGTCTTGCCCGCATATTATGTTGCTGGGAGCCAGGGCAGGGGTGGGTACCAGCACCTTGGCAGCCAGTCTGGCGTATATATTGCAACAGCACTGTAATGAACAGGTAGGAGACAGTAAGGATCGCGATGTGTCGACCTTGCCTTTGCAGCACAGAGTCGCTTTGCTGGACTTGGGCTGGCCTACGGGGGATGCGGCGCTTTACTTGGATGTGCATAGCGATTTTGATTTTATACAGGCGGCACTGGAGCGGCAGCGTTTGGATGAAACCATGCTGAGCGCTGCGCTGGCGCAGCACAGCAGTGGCTTGAATGTGTTGAGTCTGCCTAGCGATCCGCAACGTCTGCACCAGCTAAGCAGTGGTGATGCCAGCAGTGTGGGTGCGTATTTACGCAGCACCATGGCCAGCGTGGTGGTGGATGGTGGGGGCTTTCCTAACCCCGCCTTACTTAAAGAACTGGAAGCGGACGAGCAGGAGCTACTGCTGGTGTGCGATCAAAGTTTAAGTGCGTTGGTGGCGTTGGCTGATACGCTGGCTGAGCGGGCCAGGCAGTCGTTGAGCAAACAGCCTAAGTTAATTGTTAATCAGTACGACACGCGCTATGGCTTGTCGGCTGAGGCGATTGCCAAACGCTTTGATCTGGAGTTGCTTGCCGTGTTACCCGATCGTCGTGCTGAACATATGGGTAGTGCCAGTGTGGGCAAGCTATTGGTGCAAACGCATGAGAAAGATAGTTACACACGTGCTGTACAGGGACTCTGCCAATCCTTGATGGCGTCCGGGTACAACACATTAAGCAGCCCCGCAGCCAGCTCGCTGTGGGGACAAATGAAGACGAGTTGGGGTCGGCTTAAGCCGAAAAAAAATAAGGTTAAAGCATGAATACCATGTCTATATTAGGCAATGCGCCAGACTTGACTCAAATCCGAGAGCAAGCTCACGAGCATTTGTTGGCACGCATCGAAGAGCTAGGCGCTGAGTTTGGCCGTTGGACTCGGCAGGCAATACAAGACTTTGTGGGCATTGAGGTGGCAAGCTTTGTGCGTATTAAACGCATCGCCATTAACGAGAGCGAGGTTCGCGACCTGGTGCAGTTGCTGACCAAAGAGCTGGCCGGTTTAGGCCCTTTGGAGGACTTGCTAGAGGACCCCGAGGTTGAAGACATTCTGATTAACGGCTACGACAGTATTTTCGTCTCGCGTGGCGGGGTACTGGGTAAAGAGCCCAGCCGCTTTAGTGATAATAACCATGTGCTGCGTATCGTACGACGGATACTGGCGCCCTTAGGCCGACGTCTGGATGAGTCGGTGCCCATGGTGGATGCGCGTTTGCCCGATGGTGGCCGCCTGAACGTGGTGATACACCCCTTGGCGGTAGATGGGCCTATGGTGTCGATACGAAAATTTCGTAAAGACCCCTTAAAGCCAGACGATCTTTTAAAGCTGGGCGCTTTTGATGAGCCAATTTATAACTTGCTGCAAGCTGCTGTGGCAGCGCGCTGCAATATACTGATTTCCGGCGGCACGAGTTCGGGGAAAACGTCTTTGCTAAATGCTCTGGCGTTTTTTGTACCGCGCGGCGAACGTGTGGTGACCGTAGAAGATACGGCCGAGCTGGCCTTGAATCACCCTCATGTGGTGCGCTTGGAGGCACGTCAGGCCGGGTATGACGGCAGTGGTGAAATTTCCATCCGTGATTTGATCCGGAATAGTTTGCGTATGCGCCCGGATCGTGTGGTGGTGGGCGAGGTGCGTGGTGCTGAGGTGATTGATATGCTGCAAGCCATGAATACCGGACATGAGGGCTCGATGGCGACCATACACGCGAACTCGCCCCGAGAATGCTTGTACCGTATGGAGATGCTCGCTGGCTTTGCCGGTTTTCAGGGAAGTGAAGACAGTTTGCGCAGACAGATCGCCAGTGCACTGGATTTCATTATTCAGATCGGTCGCCTGCCAAATGGCAAACGCCGTATCTTATCCATTACTGAAGTGACGGGCATGGGGGATGGTGTGATCTCCATGCAGGAGCTGTATAAGCACGAAAGCTATGTGGGGCCAGACGAGCAGGATATGGATCGCTGGGTCAGCCTGGGTATTCATCCGCATACGCGCAAGTTGACGGCCTACCGTGATCAGCTCAGCGCGACGGCGCAGGCTCAGGATCATAGTGGCAACGAGCCCAAAGAAGGGGGTGGCTTCTGGGATTGGAGGCGCTAATGTATGCCGTGCTGCTTGCTTTGCTGGCCGTTGTTCTGTGTTTGGTAGCGCTCGTGCTGTGGTGGCACGCCGGGCGTAGCCGTGCGCGGCAATTATCTCGGGCAGTACTTGAGCAGCAATTGGCACGGCGTATGGATGTGACTCAGGGCGTCAGTCATAGGCCACAGGCTTGGCAAGGAGGCCCCAAAAGCTGGCAGGAGCGACTGTTACGCGCAGGGCTGCAACCGAGTAAAACGGTGTTAATGCTGTGGGCTGGGGCATGCCTTGTACCGCCTTTATTGCTGCTTGTGCTGATCGGGCCAGTTGCCGCACTGGCTTACTTGTGTGCGTCCTTACTGGGTTCGTATGTGTTTATCTGGTTACGTACGGATAAACGTCAACGCAAAGCGATTTCTCAAATTCCTGATTTCTTGGATTTGATCGTACGCCTGATTACCATTGGTCAGAGCATGGGGGCCGCGTTTTTAAGCGCCGCGGATCAGACCACAGGCCCCTTGGGTGAAATCTTACAAGAGGCCAAGTCCTTACATCAGTCTGGACAGGAGCTGGATCTGGTATTACGCACGGTTGCGCGTCGCCACGGTATACACGAGCTGTTTTTAGTGGGTTCGGTGGTAGGGGTGGCATTGCGTTTTGGTGGCCGTAGCGATCAGACCATGGAGCGTATGGCCGGATTTATGCGCGATCGTGAGTCGGCACGTAATGAGCTGGTGGCCATGTCGGCGGAAGTGCGCTTGTCTGCCTGGGTGCTGGCTTTACTACCAGCGGGTATTGCCTTGTACATCATGTTATTTAACAACCAGTTGTTTATGACTATGTGGCTGGACCCGGTAGGGTTTCGCATGCTGATCGGGGCAGCGCTGTTGCAACTGGGCGGTTGTTATTGGTTGTACCGCATGGCTCGGAATGTATAGGAGCATGATAATGCAAAACTGGGAGCCTGAAGTTGTCTTGATGTGGGCGGGGGTGTTGTGCGCTTTGGCCAGCCTGCTGTTGCTGTTGATTTGGTTAGGGCTGGGTGTGCGTAATCGCCATCAGCAAGGTCGTTTAAGTCAAGCCATGGAGCAGCGTCTGGCTAGGCCGGAACCCGTTACGCCTGTCGCTAAGCCGCAGCAAGGTTTGGCGCAGATCAAGGACAAGGCCAGCGGTGTGGGCGCGCGTTGGTTGCATGGCCGTTTTGGCGACAGCCTGCTGGCACAAGAGGACAGGCAGTTAATCAACAACTCGGGTTACCAGGACTTAGAGGCGGCGCGGCATTACTTTGTTTTGGCGCGGGGTGTTTTAAGTATAGGGCTGGCCGTTTTGTGTAATGTCTTGCCAGTGGTCAGCAAGCTAAATCAGTTCATTCCGTTTATTGCGGTGTTTTTTGGTTTTGCCTTGGGCTGGATGCTACCAAAATGGGCTTTCATGTACAGAGCAGCACAGCGCCGCAAGCAGATAGCCGAAGAGTTACCCTTGTTTGTGGATATGTTGCGCCTGCTGCAAGGGGTAGGCTTGTCCATGGATCAGACCTTGCACACGATAGAGCGGGACTTTCAGGATGTCTTGCCGGTGCTAGGGGGGGAGTTAAGTGTAGCGGTAGAGCAATATGCCCGTGGCCGTACACGCGCTCAGTCCTTGGAACGTATAGCGCAAAACTTCGATAACGAAGATCTGGAAGTGATTTGTCGCTTGATTGTGCAGGTGGATCAGCACGGTGGTGCCATGCAAGAGCCTTTGCACCGCTTTGGTGTGCGCTTGCGTGAGCAGCGGCGACTCGAGCTAAAAGAGCGGGTAGGAAAATTAACCGTAAAAATGACAGGTGTGATGGTGCTTACTCTCATGCCTGCGCTGCTCATCATTACTGCGGGGGCTGGCTTTTTAGCCTTGTTTCGCGGCCTTGGGCGTGTCATGGGAGGATAAGCAGTGACTAAGACATTGAAAACCACGATTGCCGTATCCGCTGCGCTCTTGTTATTAAGCGCTTGTGCCGGTACGCGTACAGATTCGGCTTATGAACTGATGCGTGAACAACAAGAGCAGCAAGCCTATGTACAAGGCAAAGAGATAGAGCATTGGGAAAAACGTAAGCCCAGCAATCAGCAAATGGCTGTGCATTTGTTGCAGCAGACCTTGGATCAAGGCAAGTACTTTGCGGCTCTGGCCTATGCGGATGCTATGCAGGCCGAGTACGGCCAGGCACCCGAGTTGTTAATTTTACGTGCCGAGGCCTTAAGGCAGACTGGGCAGTTGCCCGAAGCCGTACAGATATACCAGAACTTGACCAAAACGGCGAATAGTGCGCGTGCCTGGCAAGGTCTGGGTTTGATCGCAGGCGGTCAGGGTGATTACGCTCAGGCAGCCATATATCTGGCACGTGCCGCTAGCCTGGAGCCAGCCGATGCCGAGCTGCAAAGCGATTTGGCTTATGCCAGTTTGCGAGCCGGGCAGCCCGACCAAGCGCGCTTAGCGTTAGGCAAAGCGGCGGAGCTAGACCCCGATAATGGCCGGATTTTAAGCAATATGGCCTTGTTTTTACTGGTTAATGGTGAGCCTAACCGGGCTGCTTATGTGATGGAACATGCGGGCATGCCTCAGACCGCTCAAACGGCAGTGCTGGACATGGCGACCCAAATCGTACAGGAACTACGACAGTTGCAGGTGCAGCGCCAGCAGCAGGCTAGACAGCCAGCTGCTGTGGTGGTGAACACGTCTGCCCCACAGACCAGTCAGTCTGAGGCACCACCCGCTACAAGCAATTTGCATCGGCCATTGCTGGAAAGCATGAGTTCGGTGACTCATTAAATCCGAGGACAAAACATGAAAATGACGACGATCGCCCTATTGACTGGCTACTTAAGCGTGATCAGCTTGGCTCAGGCTCAACATGCTCCATTGCGCGAGACCTTGCACCAAGAGGTGCAAACCTATGCGGTAGGCAGCGAGGCAGTGCTGCCCACGGCGTCAGCACCGGCCTTAGCCAAGGAGCGTGAGCCGTACGAGCACTATCATCTGCGTCCAGATCAGGTTCACCCTTGGCCTGAAGTAGAGGGCTTACCAGCCACCGTACACACCCAGCGTCGCCACATACCCCCATTTTTAGGTGTGGGCGGTGACACGCGTAGCTTGCTGAGTATGCAGGCCGATCCTGGGCGTCCCGGTAAACCAGTGCCGGTGTCTGGTGCGGCGGCGGCTCTTGCGTGGGAGCGTTACTTGAATAGTTTTAGCCATCCTATTCCAGAGTTTATGGAAGAGCGTGTTAGTACCCAATCATCGAGGTAGATAGACGAGGAGTGAGCATGTTTAAGCTGATCCATAAGCTAAGCAGCGTACCTGTATCGCGGCAAAGAGGCTCTATTCTTGTGCCTGCTGCCGCAGCCATACTGGTGGGTCTTATTTTGCTCGGAGCAGCGCAAATTGGCCAATATTATTATTTAAAGCGTGACCTGCAAAATGCGGCCGATCTGGCGGCTCTGGCAGGCGCGGAGGCCATGCACCTGAGTGGTCAAACTATAGAGTGTGGCCCTGCTCAAGATAGAGCCAGATTGAGCGTGAATAGTAATAGCAGCCGCATGCTCGCGCAGATGCAAGCTGAGAACATTGAGACCACCTGCGGGGTGTGGGACAGTAATACGGCCACGTTTACAGCACAAGCTACACGTCCAAGCCCGGAGAGCCAAGCGTCTGTGCATGTGCGCTTAAGTCATGAAGCACTGAATATTATGCCTTTTATGCGCTCTGTGCGTTTAGAGGCTAGTGCGGTGTCTGCCTTGGGCGCGGAAACAGCGACTTTTTCAATTAGTCCTGTTTTGCTACACACTAAGCAGGGTTTACTGACCATGCTGTTAAGCCCTTTAGTAGGTGATGTGGATTTGACCGCGTTGAGTGCTTCGGGTTTGGCGGACTTAAGTGTGCAAAGTTCCGAGTTATTAAAGGCTTTAAAGCTGATAGAGCCTAATCTTGAGTTAAATCTGGGTAGCCCCCAGTCTGTGCTGGATATACCGGAGCTAGAGCTAGGCGTGCTATTACAGGCTGCCGTTACGGCCGTCTCGCAAGATGCGACGGCAAAGGCCGAGGCAAGTTTATTGCTGAATACGATTACGGCTGCATTGGGTGTAGAGAGCTTAAGTCAAAAAATTAAGCTATTCGGTGATGGGGGAGTCATGGTTATCGCGGATGGCGTTGAACCAGGCGCTGCCTTAAATACTAAGATAGGTGTCGTGGATCTGCTGACCACAGGAATCATCTTAGCGAATAAAGATAACTTGATTGATCTGGATTTAGGGATAGCGCCATTATTGTTAAAGGTGGACACCAAACTTCGTGTGGTGGAGCCGCCCAGCATACAAATGGGAGGGGTGGGCACTAAAGCTAATTCTGCCGGAGTCAGAATGTATGTGAACATCTCCTCTGATGGGGGAGTGATTGGCGTATTGGCCAGCCTATTAGGCATTAAGATTAATCTTCCAATAGCTATTGAGTTATCACAGGCACAAGCTGAAATAACTCGTATGTGTACGCCGGACGATACGAGCATGAAGAATGTGACCTTTGATGTAAGTGGTGCATTGGCCAACGTGTGTGTAGGTCGTATACCTGCTGGTGCTGGGGCTAATGTGGATCACTTTGGCTTTTCCACTGAACAAAGCTGCGTGAGTGGACCGATAGAAGAAATAACTGCCCTGGAGATTTTACGTACCCCGGTGAAACTCGCGATACAAAGCAGGGTGTTACCGATCAATGAAAATCATATTCAACTGTACAAACCCGGGCTGGGTGAGAGTTCCCTGAGTATCCCCAAAAATAATTCAGTGAATCTGGCTAGTGTCGTGAGCGATGTGGTGGATGGGGTATTAATCAGCACCTTAGATGCGATTTTGAATGCAGTGGTATTAGGTAATAAAACCGCTTCTAACTCGGGTAGCTGGGGGGGCGGTAATAGTAAGGCAGTTGCTGAGAACCTGGTTGGGACAGGAAACTCGGGTTTGGGCAGATCAATCACTGATGTCAACAGTGAGATACGGTGGGATAAAGCGTATATAGATTCTTTAGGTAAGAATATGTCGAGTAGTGTTGGCGGGTTTTTAGGGGGTTTATTAACGGGTACTGGAAATTTATTAGGTACACTGGTTTTTGATCCTGTTAGCGATGCAGTGTGTCTATTAGGCCTGACTCCCGATAATATTCGTAAGTGCAGAGTCGGTGCTGTGAGCAATACGGTAGCGCCGGGTTCCAATGGTCTTTTGTCTGTATTGTTAAAGCCTTTGCTAAGTACCCTGTACCCTGCCTTAGAGCTAGTGGGCAATATTGTAGGGCAGTTACTCGATACTTTAGGTCTGCAGTTACAAAGCTCGCAATTAAAAGTACACGATGTTCAATGCGGCACCGCCTATCTGGTGCAATAAGCTAGCTATGTTCTGGAATCAACAATGAGCACCACCTTTCTGCCTAACGAACCCATACTCTATGTGTGGGAGGGCTCGTCTGACCTAGCCCTGCGAGCCGAGCGTGCCATGGAGAGCACTGCCGTAGCAGTGTTACGGGTGGAGCCTGGCTTACGCCTGGATGCCGCTCATTACACCACGCAGCATGCTGTAGCGCTGGTGTCAGTCAGTGTGATGGCCGATGGGGTGTTCGACCAACATGAGTGGCTGGTCGAGCATGCCATACCCGTGATTTGGGTCGCCTCGCAAGAGCGCAGCTATGATCCCCGTTTTTATCCTTCTGCCTATTCTTATACGCTGCCTTTGTCATTTAGTGGAGCCGATCTACGCGGTCTGGTGTCCAAATTGTCGGGCTTGGTGGTGCAGGCAGAGACAGAGGTAAAAAGTGATAAACAGCCCATGGTAGCCGTATCGCCTGTCATGCGTGCCTTATTAGCCGAGGTGGAACTGTATGCCGACAGCAATGCCAGTGTATTGATTCATGGTGATACTGGCGTGGGCAAGGAACGAATCGCGCAGTTATTGCATGAGCGCTCCTCGCGTGTGCAAGGGCCATTTGTACCGGTTAACTGCGGAGCTGTGCCCGAAGGCTTGTTTGAGGCCCATTTTTTCGGTCATGCTAAAGGTGCGTTCACCGGGGCCATAGGCGCACACAAAGGGTATTTTGAGCAAGCCGATGGCGGCACATTGTTTCTGGATGAAATCGGAGACTTACCCCTGCATCAGCAGGTAAAACTGCTGCGGGTGATTGAGCAGCGCAGTGTAACGCGGCTGGGCTCGACTCAGGAAATACCTGTTGATTTTCGTATGGTGGCGGCCAGTAATAAAAGCCTGGTTGAGCTGGTGCAGCAAGAAAAATTTCGTGCCGATCTTTACTACAGGCTAGCCGTTATAGAGTTGAGTATTCCCAGCCTGGAAGAACGTGGGGCCGAAGAAAAAATAGCCATTTTCACCACATTACTCGAGCAAGAGCTCGAGTGTGATGTAGAGGATATCCCGCCCTGGGTTCTGGAGAGTGTGGGTCGTATGCGGTTTGATGGTAATGTACGAGAGCTGGCTAATCTGGTGGAGCGCGTAGCATTAATGAATCGTCAGTTCGGCGCATGGGAGTCTGTGCAGCTACAGCAAGTGCTGTCGCGCTTCGGACGACTCAGTGTAACGGTAAGTGAAAGTAAAGCAATTCAAACTCCCGTAGCATCTAAAACTCACGCTGATATTGAGCTGGAAAGCTTGACGCAGGCCGAGCAAGACGAGCGAGAGCGCATCATTGAGGCTTTGGATTTACACGCATGGCGACGCCAGGATACAGCGGCTTACCTAGGAATTAGCCGTAAAGTGCTTTGGGAAAAAATGCGCAAATTCAACATTACTGCCCAAGTTGCTCAAGCGTCTGGGTAAAATGGTATTTTTCGATCATTGTTAAGCAGTATTTACTAAGGAATATGAAGCTATGCTGAACCTGCGTGCGCTAAACAGTGCGCTAATAGCAAGCGGTATGGTGCTGGCCTTGACAGCATGCAATACGCTGTCGCTAAAACAACAAGATGAGCCCGTGGTAACGCAGGTGGATGCACCCGTTGAGCAAGTGCAGGCGATCGATGAACGTGCTGTGGCGGTGAGCACGGCTCCCGTCGTGCAGCAATCCAGCACAGCGACCGAACTGCGCCAGTTGATTCAGCAAAATCAGGTGCAGGAATTACGCACGGCGTATAACGGACGCTATGGTGCCAGCTTATTATTTAATCCTGAAACCCTGGATTATTATGTGGTGCTGTTCCAGCAACGCGAGTTTTGGCGTGTACTTAAAACGCGTGATGCAGCGAACGCTGAAAAACACTATGCCCGTTACAGCAAAGACAGTGCAGAGTTTGCTGCCACTGAACTGGAGCGTATCACCTTACAGGCTGAGGTGAATCGCGCTGAAAAAGAATTGTTAGAGCGTGCCGATGAGCTGACTGTATTGCAAAACGATGTGCAAGAGCAGCGCCGTCAGGAAGCGCTGGCGATTGCTCAGCGTGAACAGGCCAGACGTGAGGCAGCAGCGTTAGCCGAGCAGCAAAAAGAGGCGCGTGAGCAGCTTGAAGAATTGCGCCGTCAGATCAAGCTGCTGGAGCAGCAGCGCAGTAGCCTGGGTTTAAGCGCTCAATAAATGACATGCCCCCAGGCTGTGTAGCCAGGGGGCAATGTTTACTTCGAGAGATACTGCATACCTGCTTCCAGTCCCGCGCCGGTTAAGGGGTACATGTGCTCATCAAACATGTTTTTAATAATGGCGATGGACTGTCGGTATTCCCACCAAGCGCTGGGTTCAGGGTTCAGCCAGATGGTATGGGGCCAGTGATCTAGCGCACGTTGCAGCCAGGTGGCGCCGGTTTCTTTGTTGTAGTGTTCGACAGAACCGCCAGGGTGCAAGATCTCGTAGGGGCTCATGCTGGCGTCCCCAACAAAAATTACGCGCCAGTCCTCGTTGTAGGTGCGTAATAAGTCCCAGGTTTCTATGCGCTCTTCGCGACGACGGGAGTTGTGACGCCACACCGATTCATACAGGCAGTTATGAAAGTAATACACCTCCAGGTGTTTAAATTCGCTGCGAGCGGCTGAGAACAAGTCTTCGACCTGAGCAATATGGTCGTCCATGCTTCCGCCTACATCCATGAGCATCAGCACTTTTACTTTGTTTTGACGCTCAGCCATCATTTGTAAGTCTAGCAGCCCGGCATTACGCGCTGTGGCACGTATAGTTCCGTCTAGGTCCAGTTCGCTGGCTTGCCCTTCTCGGGCAAAGCGCCGTAAGCGGCGTAAGGCCATTTTAAAGTTACGGGTACCCAGTTCTTGCTGGTCATCATAATCGCGGTATTCGCGCTCTTCCCATACTTTAACGGCGGTACGGTTGCCCGCTGATGGGCCGCCCACACGTATGCCTTCGGGGTGATAGCCACCGTGCCCAAAAGGCGATGAGCCACCCGTACCTATCCATTTATTGCCGCCGGCGTGCCGTTCCTGTTGTTCTTGCAGGCGTTGTTTGAACAGCTCCATGAGTTTGTCCCAGCCATGCTTTTCTATGGCTGCTTTTTCTTCGGGGGAAAGCTGTTTTTGAAACTCTTTGATCAGCCAGTCTAAGGGGATCTCTTTGTCTTTGGGCAGGCTGCGTTGATGCAGAGTATAAAACTCGCCAAAGGCCTGGTCGAAGCGATCGTAGAGTGTTTCGTCTTTAATCAGGATAAGGCGCGCAAGAAAGTAAAATTCGTCCAGGGATAAAGGCATGAGGCCTTGTCGCAAGGCGTCAAGCAAGGCAAGGTGCTCTTGCACACTCACAGGCAAATTGCGGGCTCGCAGGTGATAAAAGAAATCAAGCAGCATGCTGTTGTAAACGATTCAAAAGGTGCGCTTTGGACTCGGGCCATTCGGCACGAATCAAGCTATATATCATGGTGTTACGGACAGTGCCGTCGCGGCGTCTGGCATGATGGCGCAAGCAGCCGTCAAAGCGGGCTCCGAGTCGTAAAATGGCCTGTTGAGAGGCGTAGTTAAAGTTGTCGGTGCGCCAGCCCACTACGGCGGCATCCAATTGTTCGAACGCATATTCCAACAAGAGCAGCTTGCAGGCGGTATTGACGTGGCTGCGTTGCACACTGCGGGCATACCAGGTATAGCCAATTTCCAGACGCGCTAGACCCGCCACGATGTCGTGATAGCGGGTACAACCTACCCAACGCCCGGTGTGGGTGTCCTGCACGGCAAAGGGCAACATATGGCCGGACTGTTCACCGTCCAAGGCCTGCTGTATGTAAGCGGCCATGGCACCGGGCTCGGGCACGCTGGTGATACGCAGGCGCCACAGCTCACCATCGGCCGCAGCAGCTTCTAATGCCTCGGTATGGTGTAGCCGTAAGGGCTCTAGACGAACCCCATGGCCTTGCAGGCTAATGGGATCTAGCAATGGCTTAAAGGCCAGCTCTTTCATACACGCCGTCCGGAGCGACTCATGGCCGCGAGGCGTTGCAGCAGGCTTAAGTCTTGTTCGTTCTTAAGCAGTGCACCGGCCATGGGTGGCAAGCCCTCGTCCAAAGACTGTAACTGCTCGGGGCTGATGTTGGCGCCCAATAACAGTTGCAGCCAGTCTAAAAACTCGGAGGTTGATGGTTTTTTCTTTAAACCCGGTGCATCCCGTAAGGCGTAAAACGTATTGAGTGCAGCATTCAGAATATCGGCTTTCACATTGGGAAAGTGCACCTGCACGATGTGGGCCAGTGTCTCGGGTTCAGGAAAGCGTATGTAGTGGAAAAAACAGCGGCGCAAGAAGGCGTCGGGCAAGTCTTTTTCGTTATTCGAGGTAATGATAATGAGCGGACGATGACGTGCGCTCACTGTGCTGCGTGTTTCGTATACGTGGAACTCCATTTTGTCCAGTTCTTGCAGCAGGTCGTTCGGGAACTCGATATCGGCTTTATCGATTTCATCAATGAGCACGACAGTGGGCTGCTCTGATTCAAAAGCTTGCCACAGCACGCCTTGTACAATGTAGTTGCCAATATCGTGTACTTTGTCGTCGCCTAACTGAGAGTCGCGCAAGCGCGAAACGGCGTCGTACTCGTACAGGCCTTGCTGTGCTTTGGTGGTGGATTTGATATGCCACTGCAACAGTTCTCTGCCTAGGCTGGCCGCCACCTCTTGGGCTAACAGGGTTTTACCTGTGCCAGGTTCACCTTTGATCAGCAAAGGGCGTTGTAAAGTCAGCGCGGCATTGACAGCCAGTTTAAGGTCGTCGGTGGCGACATAGCGCTCCGAGCCTTCAAAGCGTTGATTCAGGTCCTGATTTAGATGTTTGTCTGTCATTGAATTACGGTTCCGAAAACGAGCTTTTTTGTTTCACGTTTCAAAAATTAAATGCTAGTATGAACACTCAGTATCTACCATAGCAGTTTATTGATCTAGCGTAGTAAATTAGAAGTTAGACGTCGGTCAGCAGCATTGAGCCTGGTTCAGTGTGGCTTTAGTTTGCATTGCAGTTCCGAACCTCTGGCTCAGGCCGTTTTTACCACTCTACTAAAGCGATTATGCGATGAAGAGATTGATAATGACACGGTTTGGCACTTTCTTACTTACTGCTGGGGTGGCCTGTCTTGTTGGGGCGCCACTTGCACAGGCGCAAGACTCGCCCATTAAGGCGAATCCTGAAGCGGCCAAAGATAAAATATCCATGTGTGTGGGCTGTCATGGCCTGCCGGGCTACCGCGCCAGTTTTCCCGAGGTGTATCACGTTCCCATGATTGCTGGGCAAAATGCGCAGTACATCGAGGCTGCTTTGCGTGCGTACAGCAAGGGAGAACGTAGCTTTCCAACCATGCACGCCGTGGCACTTGGCTTATCTGATCAGGATATTGCCGATATTGCCGCCTATTACGCCAGTTTGCGGCGCTAAGGAGAGCAGCATGAAAAAAAGCATATTGATAAGCTGTGTGCTCGTGCTGTGCCACACGCCCGCTATGGCAGATTCTGAGCGCGTGGCGGGCGCGGCATTATGGCAGCAACACAACTGTGCTGCCTGTCATGGCCAGGATGCGAAAAGTTCGATTAGCCCTGATTACCCGGTGCTTGCCGGACAGCATGCGGATTACTTGCAACAGGCGCTACTGGCCTATCAGCGCGGCCAGAAAGGGGCCGCTGCCACGACCAACATTCGAAAAAATCCTGTGATGGGTGCCCTGGCTGTGAATTTGAGCGCCAGTGAAATTGAGCAACTGAGTGTGTGGCTGGCCGGTTTACCCGGCCCTTTGTCGTATCGCCACTAGCCAGGTATTGAGGGGGCGGGGCGGCTTAGCGGTTCCGCTCAGCGGTCCCGCGTGCTGTGGCGCAGGATAAGCTCAATGTAGCGTTCGTTATTCAAGGGTGTGCCCAAGCGTTGGCTTTCCCAAAGTACTTCGCCCAAGGCTTCCATAATAATGTGGCTGGCATCGTGGGGGGAGTGGCTAAGTAAAAGCTGCTGGTGAGCCGCTTTAATGCCGGGTGGCTGATCAATGGATAGCTGTTCATCGATGGCCAGGTGCATGGATAAATGCAGAAAGGGATTACTTTTTCCTTGCTGCACCGAGTAGTCTTGTTGCAGTACATCGGGATCAGACAAGTCTTGATGGTATTCCGGGTGCTGCTCCATGAGCTGTACTGCCATGGTTTCCAGCGGGGTCAGGATGTGTTGACCTAAATGCTTTTGCCAAGCTTCAACGAAAAACTGGCGAACCTGGTCGCGGGAGGGATTGAACATAGTTTGATTCAACGCAAAACAGGCTAGGTGCCTGATTGAAAGAGAGAAACACTGATTGTAAACTGCTGCGGTAGCCCTGTGGGAAAGTTCAGATGCCACGCTTTGGCAGGCGTAACACACTTACTCTTTAAAGTGTGTAAAACAGTGACTGGTATCAGCTTTCTGGAAGGATTACGGTTTTTTTGTCTGAATTTGCGTTAAACTCTTATATAAGACTCGGGTTACGCTGGCGCGTTCCGTGTTCACCTGTTTTCTATTCCAAAATTGGAGCACTACTGGAGCATCCATGTCTTATCAGCACATAAAAATCCCGGCGTCGGGACAGAAAATTACGGTTAATGCAGATTTCTCTCTGAACGTACCTGACGAACCTATCATTCCTTACATTGAAGGCGACGGTACGGGTGTAGATATCAGCCCCGTCATGATTAAGGTCGTTGATGCGGCGGTTGCCAAAGCCTACGACGGCAAGCGCAAAATCCACTGGATGGAAGTGTACGCGGGTGAAAAATCCACCCAGGTATACGGTCCAGACGTTTGGCTGCCTGAAGAAACTTTGGATGCCGTTAAAAACTACGTGGTATCGATCAAAGGTCCTCTGACCACACCAGTTGGTGGTGGTATTCGTTCACTGAACGTTGCACTGCGTCAGCAACTGGATCTGTACGTATGTTTGCGTCCTGTGCGCTACTTCCAGGGTGTGCCTTCCCCCGTACGTGAGCCACAAAAAACCAATATGGTTATTTTCCGCGAGAACTCGGAAGATATCTACGCAGGTATTGAGTTCGAGGCCGAATCTGAAAACGCCAAGAAATTGATCGATTTCTTGCAAAACACCTTGGGCGTGAACAAAATCCGCTTCCCCAATACATCGGGTATTGGTGTTAAGCCTGTTTCTCGCGAAGGTACTCAGCGTCTGGTGCGCAAGGCTATTCAGTACGCAATCGATAACGACCGTTCCTCCGTTACCCTGGTTCACAAGGGCAACATCATGAAGTTCACCGAAGGTGGATTCCGTGACTGGGGTTACGAGCTGGCCCAGCAAGAATTTGGTGCTGAGTTGATCGATGGCGGCCCATGGTGCAAATTCAAGAACCCCAAAACTGGGCGTGAAATCACCGTTAAAGATTCCATCGCTGATGCATTTTTGCAGCAGATCTTGTTGCGTCCTGCCGAGTACGACGTTATTGCTACATTGAACCTGAACGGCGATTACGTTTCTGATGCGCTGGCTGCACAAGTAGGTGGTATTGGTATTGCTCCAGGTGCTAACCTGTCCGATTCCGTTGCCATGTTCGAAGCCACTCACGGTACCGCTCCTAAGTACGCAGGCAAAGACTACGTGAACCCCGGTTCGCTGATTCTGTCTGCCGAAATGATGCTGCGTCACATGGGTTGGACCGAAGCGGCTGACCTGATTATTGCCAGCACAGAAAAAGCCATTACTTCCAAGAAAGTTACTTATGACTTTGCACGCTTGATGGAAGGTGCAACACAAGTGTCTTGCTCGGGCTTTGGCGATGTCATGATCGAAAATATGTAAGCTTGCTTTAGCTACGTATTAACAAAATCCCGCACTGGCTAAGTCAGTGCGGGATTTTTTATGGGGCTAAGATTACTTTGCCGATAGGGATCGGTAAAAGTTTTCCATGTGGCGATTAAATGCCTCGGGCTCTTCCAGGTTTAAGGTATGACCGGTGTCCGGCAAAATAGCCAATCTGGCATCAGGAATCTGTGCTGCCAGATACAGACTGGGCAGCAGGCAAGGCGTGTCCTGGTCCCCGCACAGTATGAGGCTAGGAACACGCAGAGCATTTAAGCGTGCTTGCAGACTATATATGGAAGGGCGGCTGCCCTGTACGCCTTGTAAGGTATTGGCCTTGCCTAAAGGAGAATGCTCGGCCAGCCGCTGTGCAAACTCCTGCCAGCCCCGCGGGTCTTTGCGCATAAATGCCTGACGGTAAGGTCCGGTGCTGTAGGTGTCGACAAAATCCTGATAGCCGTGGGTGCTAATGCGTTCGGCCATAGCCTGATAGCGACGCGCATTATCTTTATAGGTTTCTGGGTCCGAGCCTGACCCGCAGCCGGCAATGCTCAGTGATAAAGCGCGCTCTGGGTAATCCAGACCTAGCTGTAAGGTGGCAAAGCTGCCCATGGATAGCCCCACGATGTGCGCTTGCTCAATGCCAAGCTCATCAAGTAGTCCAATGGCATCGGCAGCAGCTTGTGCCTGCGAGTACGCGTCAGGGCTTTCGGGAATGCTGGACGGATGATAGCCTCGTGCGCTATAGACGATGCAGCGATGGTCGCGTGCAAAGTGTCTCATCTGCGGCTCCCAGCTACGGTAGTCACCGGCGAGCTCGTGTATAAAGAGTATGGGCACGCCGTGCCCCACTTCCTCGTAATAGAGCTGGATAGAATTCGTAGTAACAATGGGCATAATCGCTGCTCTGCTTCCTTAGCGTTTAATCACTTCAAAGCCACTGTTTTGCACAATGTCTTTCCACATCTGGATTTCCCGCTTTTGTGTTTGCTCAAAGTCCTCAGGGCTACCTAATTGAACTTGTACACCTAGCTTTTCCAGGGCATCTTTGGTTTCACTGTCGTTTAGCGCAGCCTGTAAGGCGGCGTTGAGCGAGCGAATAAGTTCGTCCGGCGTATTGGCCGGAGCCAGCAGCCCGTACCAAGTAGGGGTGTTCATGGCGTCCAGCCCCAGTTCCGCATAGGTAGGGACATCGGGCAAGCTACTCAGGCGTTGCTCGGACTGTACCGCTAATGCGCAGACTCGACCACTTTGTATATGAGGCAAAGACGTGCTGACATTATCAAAAATAGCATCAAGCTGGCCACCGTACAGATCGTTCATTGCCGGCGCCAAGCCTTGATAGGGGATATGCAGCATGCTGGTTTGGGTAACGGCTTGAAACTGCTCGCCAGTCATGTGTGATAAGGAGCCTACGCCAGCGGACCCAAAGGTCAATTCGCCAGGCTGTTTTTGCAAGGTCTTGACCAAAGTGTCGAGTCGGCAATCCGGGTGTTTTTCACGGTTACTAATCATCACTCCGGGGGCGGCGACAATCGCACCGATCGAATTGAAGTCCTTGAGCGGGTCGTAATTCAGTGAGTCATAAATGTTGGGCGCAACGCCTTGGGTACTGGCCGTGGCAACACCTATGGTGTAACCATCGGGGCGAGCGCGTTTAAGCAGCTCGATGCCTATCATTCCACCCGCGCCAGGTTTGTTTTCTACTACGATACTTTGTTGTAAGTGCTGTCCCAAGCCTTTCGCTGCGACACGTGCAATGATGTCGGTGGGACCACCTGCCGCGAATGGCACAAGTACGGTGATGGCGCGGTCAGGGTAAGCCGCATGTGCCATCGAGGCAATGCATAGGCTGGTAGCAAGTAAGCCAATTTTCTTAAACATAATGTCTCCAGATGAGCGGTAATGTTGATTGCTTTGTTATAAAAAAGTGTGCTGCTAAAGAAGTAAGACGCAACACGGTTTGCTGGCAGTGCAGAGCTGACAGTGAATGTGCTACGTGATAGGTGGTAAAAGGTTTAGCGTCCCTGAAACTGAGGAGGGCGTTTTTGTGCAAAAGCTAGCTTGCCTTCCCGGTAGTCGTCGCTGTTAAAGCACTGCATGATCAAGTCCTGCATCAGTTGCAGATCAATCTGCTCAGTGCGGTCTGCCAAGGCATTGATCATTTTTTTTCCGGCTTGCAAGGTTAACGGCGCGTTGGCATTGATGCGTTCCACGTATTGCGTCACAGTGCTGACTAACTCATCACGTGCTACGACTTTATGTAGCAGCCCCTTAGCAAGAGCCTCTTGGGCGGTATAGCGATCTGCCGTCAGGAAAATTTCCAGTGCATTGGCCGTACCTACTGCACGCACGAGATTTTGTATTGCGCTAAAGCGATAGCCTAGGCCCAGTTTTCCGGCAGGCAAGGACACCATGGAATCGTCGGAGGCCAGGCGTATATCGCAGCTGAGCGCTATATTTAGCCCGCCGCCTACGCAGTAGCCTTGAATCATGGCAATCAAAGGTTTGGGGAAATCGCGCAAGGCCAGTTGCGCATGTTCTGCGACACGTTCGTATTCTTGTACGGCTTCAGGGCCTGTGCGCAACGTGTCAAACTGGCTAATATTGGCGCCACTGACAAAGGCTTTGTCGCCAGCCCCGCTAAGCACTACGCTTTTGATGGCGGCAGTCTGGCTAAAGTAATCCAAGGCGAGGGAGATGCCTTGCCACATTTCATATGACACCGCATTATGACGAGCAGGGTCATTAAAGCAGATCCAGCCGCTGTGCTGGTCCTGCTCAACAATTAGCTGATCACAGATTTGATCCTGAAGGATTCTTTGTTTGCTCATCTTGTTTGTTCCTGTAACTATTGAGGCCATTTTGCAGATGGTTGCGCACGGCTTGTCTAGCGGCCTCACTGTCTTGTAAACGTATTGCTTCAAATATGTGTTGATGTTCTTTGTCTACCTGCGCCGAACGTTCTTGATTACGGCTGCGTAATGTACGCACAGCGTTTTGCAATACATAGCTCAGGTGTTCCATGAGTCGGATGAAATAAGGGTTGTTGGAGCATTGGGCGATGCACATATGAAACTCCATCGCGGCGGCGGCACCGTCCTCCCAGTTACCGACTCTGACGTTTAGGTGTTGCAAGCTGCGCTCCAGGTCAGACAGTTGTTGTTCAGTACGGTTAAGAGCCGCCAAGGCCGCCGCACCGGCTTCAATTTCTATACGTAACTGCGATAATTGCTCCAGTTGCCGTATGTCCAACAAGTCTTCCTTAATAATTTCAAACTTTCGTCCGGTAATGTTATTGGCGATAAATGTGCCGACTCCACGACGGGTTTCCACTAATCCATTCAGTTTGAGCTGAGCAATAGCTTCTCGTACCACGTTACGGCTGACATTGAACTTGGCCATCAGCTCGTGTTCGGTGGGTAAACGAGTCCCTTCTTCCAGTTTGCCATTCAGAATATGCTGCCGAATTTGTTGGGCGATCGCATCTGGCAGATTTTGAGGACGGTCAAAGGCGGTAAACATGGCTCACTCACTCATTTAAAGGATAAAAGAATGGTTATATCACTCCTTCTGCCTTTAGGGCATCGAGCTGTTCTGCATTCAGACCCAAGGCATGGAAAATATCGTGATTATGCTGACCTTGTTCAGGGGCAGGGTAAAAGTCGCCGGTACCTGTACGGCTCAGCTCGAAGCCTGTGCCCATGACGGGAAAATCCCCCACAGAGGGAAGATGCACCATTTTTGTCATTTCAAGATGACGCACCTGTTCATTCTCGAAGGTTTTATCCAGGGATAGAATCGGGCCACAGGGCACGCCTTGCTGATTCATCAGAGCTATCCAGGTCTGTGTGTCTTTGTTGCGGGTGCGGGCGGCGATTGCCGCATTCAGCGTGGGACGATGCTGAGCACGCAAAGGTACGGTTTTATAGCGCTCATCCTCCAGCAGTTCCGTTGCGCCTATCACATGACATAAACGGGCGAAAATATCATTGCCCATTGCGGCGATGTTCATATGACCGTCTTGGGTTGGGAATACGCCTGTGGGACTGCTGATAGGGTGATCGTTACCACTTTGAGCCGGCACTTCTTTATTGAGTAGCCAGCGCATGGCTTGAAAATCCATCATCCACAACTGTGACTGTAATAATGAAGTCTGTACCCACTGACCTTGGCCTGAGTGTTCCCGCTCCAGTAAAGCGACCAGTGTGCCAATGGCGCAAAACAGACCAGCGGTTAAATCTGCAGTAGGTATGCCAGCCCGCATGGGGCCGCGCCCCGGTTCGCCGGTGACTGACATCATGCCACTAATGCCTTGTGCAATTTGGTCCAGGCCAGGACGATCCGCATAGGGACCGGTTTGCCCAAAGCCTGAAATGCTCGCATACACAATACGCGGATTGACAGCGCGCAGGCTTTCGTAATCTATGCCTAACTTGTATTTCACACTAGGTCTGTAATTTTCCACCACCACATCCGCTTTTTTGACCAGCTCCATAAACAGAGCTTTGCCCTTGGGGTGCTTTAAGTTCAGGGAAATACTTTTTTTATTTCTATGGGTGTTCTGGTAGTCAGCAAACTGTGCCGAGCCGCCAGGTTTGTCGTCGGCTACTTGGCTGGGTTGTTCAATTTTTATGACTTGCGCACCCCAGTCAGCAAACTGACGTACAGCGGCAGGGCCGGAACGAACCCTGGTCAGGTCTAAAACGGTAAAGCGTGCTAGAGGTTTCAAAGCCATATCCTTGTCCAATGTAGGTTGTTGGACATCCTATATTAATGAATGCTGTTTAGCAATATCGGGTAATCCCTTTATGCTTTAAGAAAGCGGAATGTTCATCGCGCAGCAAGGAACCGGATTGTCAGTAGGTGTATACCGTGCTGCAGGCAGTATTTAGGCCCTGGGATGCTTAGATAGAGGCCGCGTTTACCTGTAAGTCATGGTAAAAAGATCGTTCACAAGGCAATTTGTGAAAAATTACTGTCGTGCAGACTTTAGGCTGTTCGACTTGGCCTGAGTCCCAGAGTTCTTCCATCTAAGGGGTGAAAATGAAAGTTCGGATTAAAGCTTCTGTGCTTGCGCTCACAGCGGCGTGCGCTAGCATGCTGGTGGCGCCATCCGCCATCAGTTGTACGCGTCTGGTTTATCACGGTGCCGATGATCAAATTGTTACTGCCCGGTCTATGGACTGGAAATCCGACATTGAAACCAATCTTTGGATCTTCCCACGAGGCATGGCGCGTACAGGGCAAGCGGGGCCTGATTCATTGGCCTGGACTTCGCGTTACGGCAGTGTTATTAGCTCTGGTTACGACATTGCGACCACCGATGGTCTGAACGAAAAAGGCTTAGCGGTCGGTTTGTTATGGCTGGTCGAATCGGAGTACCCACAGGGGGAAAAAAACAAGCCAGGCCTAAGTATTTCATTATGGGCGCAATATGTACTGGATAATTTTGCCACGGTCAAAGAGGCAGTGGAGTACTTGTCGACAGAACCTTTCACCTTAATTACCGATGCGGTACCCGGTGAGGAACGCTTGGCGACTTTGCACTTAGCCATGTCTGACAGCAGTGGCGATAGCGCGATTATTGAATACATAGCAGGCAAGCAGGTGATTCATCATGGCTCGCAATATCAAGTCATGACTAACTCCCCGACCTTTGAAAAACAATTGGCTATGGAAACCTATTGGCAGGATATTGGCGGTACGGTGGTTTTGCCGGGTACCAATCGTTCAGCCGATCGTTTTGCCCGTGCTTCGTTTTATGTAGACGCCATTCCCAAAACCCCAGATCCCGTTGAAACCTTAGCCAGTGTTTTTAGTGTAATTCGTAATGTGTCCGTGCCTTACGGCATTACTACGCCGGATCAGCCAAATATCTCCTCTACCCGCTGGCGTACGGTGTCCGATCACAAGCGTCTACTTTACTTTTTTGAATCCGCCTTAACGCCCAATGTGTTTTGGCTAGATTTGCATAATGCCGATTTTTCCGCCGAAACCGGCAAAGTAAAAAAACTGGAGTTGGGTAAGGATCAGCGCAATGTGTACTCTGGTGAAGTCAGCAAAGAGTTTGTGCCGACCAAGCCTTTTACCTTTCTAGGTGTATAAGCGTTCCGGACTCGTCGTCACGTTTGTTGAGTTGCCAATTTTTAGTTTTGGGGTAGGAATAAGGAATGAGATTAACAAGATGGATGCTGTGCTTGACGGCAGGCTTGATGAGCAGTTCTGCGGCATATGGCCAGCAAGGCGCACTTCCAGCGCTGGACACGATCCAGCTGACCCCTTATGTGTGGGCAGCAGGCCTACGCGGCGACATATCTCCGTTTAGACGAGCCCCCCTTATTTCAGTAGACAAGAAATTTAGCGACGTACTGTCTAATCTGGAAGTGGGGGGCTTTTTGCAGTTATGGTTACGCAAACAGAAATATGTGTTGTTTTCAGATTTGATGTATGTCAAAACACGTGAAAAACATCATTTGGCGGGTGTTCCGATTGTGCATTCCATTACCAGTCAGCTTACGAGCGAACAGTTAACGGGTGCTATTTTGCCGGGCTACCAGTTGTGGCGGTCGGAGCAGAGCAATCTATCTGTCTTGGCAGGTGCTCGCTACTGGAAGGTGAGCAATCATATTAGTTTGCGTGGTGGCCCATACCACGGGCAATACGGAAAGAGCATGCGCTGGATAGACCCAGAACTTGGGCTACGTTATTTTCAACGCCTTTCTTCTCGGTGGACGGGCTTGGTGCAGGGGCATCTTGGAGGATGGAGCTGGCCTGAGCGCAAGAGTGTCTTGTTACAGGCGTCTGTGAATTATAACTTTACGGATAATCTGTGGGCCTCGGTAGGCTATCGTTATCATAAAGTGAATTACGAGCGGGATGGGCATGTGTTTAATACCCGCTTGTCGGGGCCGGCTGCCGGCTTAACCTGGCGTTTTTAGGTTCTTAATGACGCGCCTAGGGAAAATACTTAGCACTTTAGGCTAATAATTAGCATGTTATCAGTGCATACCCTAAGTGTGACAGAGTAACAATTCCTGCACAATACTAATCATGCAGGTGAGGAGACTATAAGCCCGTTAATAAGGGCTGCTGCAAAAAGCGGCAACAAATTATAAAAGCAATAAAGCAGGACACATAATAACTAGAAATAAAAAAGGGCCAGTGTAAGCTGGCCCTTTTTTTATTCTTCCCTGCTTAGTCCTGATGCAGTGTGCGTAACAGCACTTTGACAGCCCCCTGGCCGCCTTCATGCTCGGCACATTCCACATAAGATAGAACGGCATCCAGTTGCTGTAACCACAAGCGTACGGTACGTGGTAACAGCGGATCGCCTTTTGAGCCATAGCCCACGCCGTGTACGATGCGTACGCATTTAATTTGATGTTCTAAACAGGAGGCTAAAAAATTATCTAGACGTTCACGTGCCTCATCCAGATTGGCGCCATGTAAGTCCATGCTGGCAGCAATCGGCCATTTGCCCTTCACCAGATTACGCACCACATCGGTACCGCAGGCAGGATTGCGATAGTGGCTGTCGTTGTTTTCAGCTAGCGCCGAAGTGTATTGGTCAGACACGGGTGTCAGCACAAGGTTGGGCGTGGGGGCGCCCTCTGCATGACGCCGCCGTTCTTGTAACAAGGGGTCGTGATAGTGGCGCGTAAATACGGCGTGCTGGACACTGTTTGTTTTACTCAATGGCGTAACCTGAGCATAGGCCTGGCGTAATAGGGCACGATCTTCAGGGCTGAGTGCCGGCTCGGGGCTGGCAGGCTGCACGAGCTGTCTACTAGACATGCCTGGGCTAGGGGTGCTGGCCTGACCGGGGTCAGGTGGCCTAGGACGCTGGCGTTTTTGTGCCTGCACGGGAGCGGGCGCAGCCCGGGTGGCTAGCTCAGCTTGCTTGCGCAAGTGCTTGAGTTCAGCCAGGCTACGCGCCAGTACTTTGGGCTTATTCGGTTTCATCCAGCCACCGCTGAGCATCCAGGGCAGCCATACAACCGGTGGCCGCGCTAGTAATAGCCTGGCGATAAATATTGTCTTGCACATCGCCAGCTGCGAACACACCGGGCACAGATGTCATGGTGGCCAAGCCTTTCAAACCACTGCGTGTGGTGATGTAGCCGTCGTGCATGTCCAGTTGCTGTTCGAAAATACCGGTGTTGGGCTTGTGACCAATAGCAATAAAGGCACCGCTAACTTCCATGTCCTCAGTAGTGTCGGTTTGCACATTACGCAAACGCACACCGGTGACGCCGCTGGCATCTCCTAGTACTTCGTCCAGAACGTGGAATAGTTTTAACTTGATATTACCGTTAGCAACCCTGTCCATCAGCTTATCGGTAAGGATAGGTTCGGAGCGGAAGCTGTCACGGCGGTGAACCAGAGTGACTGTTTTGCAAATATTTGACAAGTACAGGGCTTCTTCCACGGCAGTGTTTCCGCCACCCACTACAATGACGTCTTGGTTTCGGTAAAAGAAACCGTCACAGGTAGCGCAGCCCGAAACTCCGCGGCCCATAAATTCTTGTTCTGAGGGCAGGCCGAGGTACTGTGCGGACGCTCCTGTGCATATAATCAGGCTATCGCATGTGTAAGTGGCTCCACCATCGCCAAATAGCGTAAATGGACGCTGACTTAAATCAACTTTAGTAATTTGGTCGAATACCAGTTCTGTTTCAAAGCGTTCGGCATGGGCTTGGAAGCGGGCCATTAAGTCGGGGCCCAGTACACCTTGAGCATCGGCGGGCCAGTTATCCACATCTGTGGTCGTCATGAGCTGGCCACCTTGCTCCATGCCTGTTATGAGAACCGGCTTCAAGTTGGCTCGAGCAGCATAGACGGCAGCGGTATAACCGGCGGGACCGGAGCCTAGAATCATGACTTTAGCGTGTTTGCTTGTAGACATCACAGAAAATCCGAAAATTTAAGATCCTCCAATTATAATGAGTCCATGGCAAGAATACCTGCAACATCCCCTCGTAGCTCTCGGTCTTCGAAAAACGTGCGTAATGGGCCTTCTCCATTACAGCAACGGTTGACGAGTTTATTGCGCGAAGCGCGCTGGATTATCTTTGCTGCACTGGCCGCATGGCTAGGACTGGTGCTGGCGACCTGGAGCGCGTCTGACCCTGGATGGTCAAAGTCTGTGCATAGCAGCGTAATTCAAAACAGCGGTGGTATGTTCGGGGCAGTGATCTCTGACGGCCTGTTGTTTTTATTTGGTCTATCTGCCTGGTGGTGGGTAGTGCTCTTGATACAAAGGGTGGCGGTGGGCTTTTACCGCTTGACGCGCCTGGTACTGCCTCAGGCCAAGGTTCAGGAAGTCTTGCCCCGCGTGCGCTGGGAAACAGGTATAGGCTTCACCTTGCTCTTAGTGGGGAGCATGGGCACAGAGGCGTTTTTCTTGAAAGGGTTAGGTCAACGTCTGGATTTGCCGGTGGGGGCAGGGGGGCAGTTAGGTATTGCCTTAACTCAGGCTCTGCAAGCCGGTATTGGTTATCCGGGTAGTGCGTTGCTGGTGCTTAGCGTCATGGCCATTGGAGCCAGCCTGTTTTTCGGTTTCTCCTGGTTAACGGTAGCCGAACGAGTAGGTACCTTGGTAGAGCTGGGCGTACGACGCCTTGGCAGCGCGATTGCCGCTCGCCAGGATCGTAAGGTTGGTGTGGCAAAGGCAGCAGAGCGCAACGAGATGGTCAGCACACGCCAAGAGCAGTTGCATCACGAGCAGCCTGTGCGCATAGAGCCCGCCATTACGGAAGTGCCCAAGTCGGTGCGTGTAGAAAAAGAAAAGCAACAAACCTTATTTAAAGCACCGAAGCAACAGGGAGAAAGTGGCGATTTGCCCCCCTTGTCGTTGCTCGATTGCAGCGAGGGTGAAGTGGAAACGGTTTCGGCAGAAACCATAGAGTTCACCTCAAGGCTCATTGAAAAAAAGCTGTCCGATTTTGGTGTGTCGGTTACTGTGGTGACCGCTCAGGCCGGGCCTGTGATTACCCGCTATGAAATCGAGCCTGCGACGGGCGTCAAGGGCAGTCAAATTGTGAATCTGGCCAAGGATTTGGCGCGTGCCCTAAGCCTGGTTAGCATACGTGTGGTGGAAACCATACCTGGCAAAAACCTGATGGGGCTCGAATTGCCGAACGCGCGTCGGCAAATGGTGCGCCTGGAAGAGATTCTGGGATCGCAAACCTATCATGCCAGCAGCTCCTTATTAACCATGGCCTTAGGTAAAGATATTGCGGGCAAGCCCGTTGTGGCTGACCTAGGAAAAATGCCTCACTTGCTGGTGGCGGGTACGACGGGCTCGGGTAAGTCTGTGGGTATCAATGCCATGATCTTGTCCTTGCTGTACAAGGCGGATGCCGCCGATGTACGACTGATACTCATAGATCCAAAAATGCTGGAGATGAGCGTTTACGAGGGCATCCCGCATTTGCTAGCGCCAGTGGTCACGGATATGCGTTTGGCGGCGAATGCGCTGAACTGGTGTGTGGGCGAGATGGAAAAACGCTACCGCCTGATGAGCAAGATGGGTGTACGTAATCTGGCGGGTTACAACAGTAAAATACGTGATGCACAAAAGCGCGACGAGGTGATCCCTAACCCCTTTTCGCTGACCCCGGACGCGCCCGAGCCTTTATCGGTAATGCCTATGATCGTCGTGGTCATCGATGAGTTGGCCGACCTGATGATGGTGCAAGGGAAAAAAATTGAAGAGCTGATCGCGCGCTTGGCACAAAAAGCGCGGGCAGCCGGAATACACTTAATTCTTGCTACCCAGCGACCTAGTGTGGATGTGATCACAGGCCTGATTAAAGCCAATATTCCCACGCGTATCGCGTTTCAGGTGTCCTCCAAGGTAGACTCGCGCACAATTTTGGATCAAATGGGGGCGGAAACGCTATTGGGTCAGGGGGATATGCTGTATTTGCCTCCGGGTACAGGCTTGCCCGCCCGTGTGCACGGTGCTTTTGTTAGCGACGACGAGGTACATCGCGTGGTAGAGCACCTGAAGGAGCATGGCGAACCTGACTATATCGATGGTTTGCTAGAAGGTACAGTAGAAGGGGAAAGCGGAGACGGTGTGAATGCTGTCACGGGCTTGGTGGACGCTGAGTCCGACCCTTTATATGACCAGGCGGTGCAAATTGTGTTGCAAGATAAGCGGGCATCCATTTCTTTTGTTCAGCGTAAATTGCGCATAGGTTATAACCGTGCAGCACGTTTGCTTGAACAAATGGAAGCATCAGGTGTCGTATCTCCTATGCAGTCAAATGGTAATCGAGAAATTTTGGTCAAAGGCGGAAGTAATCCAGATGAAGATTAAAGTCATAATGCTCAGTGCAGCGCTCGCCTTAAGTCCGATGTTAACGTGGGCAGCCAGTTCTGCAGAGGATCAGTTGCGTGCCTTTATTCGCACTGTACCGGCGGCGCAAGGCGAATTTACTCAGCAGACCCAAGATGCCAGTGGCAATACTCAAGCTGGGCAAAAAGGGCAGTTTGTATTCCGGCGTCCAGGTCAGTTTCGCTGGGATGTGCTGGCGCCTTTTGCGCAGCACATTATTTCTGATGGCAAGCAGCTATTTCAGTACGATCCCGACCTGGAACAGGTTACGGTGCGCGGGGTTGATGAGTCCATCGGTACGTCCCCGGCCGCGATCTTGTTTGGCACGGCAAGTCTGGAAAGCTCTTTCGAGCTGAGTGAACAAGGGCAAAAAGACGGTCTGGATTGGCTGCGCGCCAAGCCTCTGAGCGCCGATGCGGGCTTTGCTTATGTAGAGATCGGCTTTGCTAAAGGGCTGCCGCAACGCTTGGTGCTCAAAGATGCCTTCGATCAAACCACCCTTATCGATTTCACCGCTTTGCAGGCTAATCCTGCCCTGAAATCAGACACCTTCACCTTTACCGCTCCTGCAGGGGTGGATGTGGTGCAGATTCAATAGCTTCATGAGTTCTAACGATTTATTTTCGGCTGTGGGTTCTGCAGGGGCTTATGCACCCCTAGCGGAGCGTATGCGTCCTAAAACCCTGGAAGATGTAGTCGGCCAACAGCATTTGATTGGCCCCGGTAAGCCGTTGCGCGTGGCTTTTGACTCTAAACGGCCTCACTCCATGATTTTTTGGGGGCCTCCGGGTGTAGGTAAAACCACTTTGGCACGCATGATGGCTGATGGTTTTGATGCGCTGTTTTTAGCGATTTCTGCCGTGCTAGGGGGCGTGAAAGATATACGCGAAGCGGTAAGCCGAGCTCAAGTGGCTCAGGGGCAGGGGCGTCGGACCATTTTGTTTGTGGATGAGGTGCATAGGTTTAATAAGGCGCAGCAAGATGCGTTTTTGCCCTATGTGGAAAGTGGTCTATTTACCTTTATCGGGGCGACTACGGAAAACCCATCGTTCGAGATGAACTCGGCTCTGCTGTCCCGCGCACGTGTGTATGTGCTAGAGGCTATTGCGCAAGACGAGCTTTTGGCATTGCTTGATAAAGCCTTGCTCGTGCTGGCTCAGGATAGTGCCGACTCGATTCAGATTCTTGACGAGGCGCGCCAGCAGTTGGCGCAGTGGGCCGATGGCGATGCCCGGCGTTTGTTAAATGCCTTGGAAGTAGTGGTGGAGTCTGCTCAGGCTGCTGGGCAGCAGCAAGTGGATGCGGCTTGGCTTGAGCTTTCCCTGTCGCAAAACTTACGTCGCTTTGATAAAGGCGGCGATGCATTTTATGATCAAATCAGTGCTCTGCATAAGTCCGTGCGTGGCTCTCATCCCGATGCTGCGCTGTATTGGCTAACACGTATGCTTGATGGTGGTGCTGACCCGTATTATTTAGCGCGTCGTATTGTGCGCATGGCTTGGGAGGATATAGGCTTGGCGGATCCCAGGGCCATGCAAATAGCCAATGACGCGGCGCTGACCTACGAACGTCTAGGCAGCCCTGAGGGCGAGCTAGCGCTTGCTCAAGCCGTCATTTACTTGGCCGTAGCGGCTAAAAGTAATGCAGGCTATATGGCCTACAACCGTGCTCGTGCCTTTGTGCAGCAGGATCAGAGCCAAGGCGTACCTCTGCATTTACGCAATGCGCCCACTAAACTCATGAAAGAGTTAGGGCATGGTCAAGCGTATCGCTATGCGCATGATGAGCCCAACGCGTATGCGGCAGGGGCTACGTATTTGCCCGAGGGAATGTCTGAGCCGGCGTGGTATCAGCCCGTGCCTCGTGGACTGGAAATTAAAATCGGCGAAAAACTCAAGCATCTGCGACAGTTAGATCGTGAGGCTAAGAAGCGCTAGTCTGGCCTGATACTTGGTGTCCTGGTGTCACAGCGTTGTGATAGGGACAAGATTTACCGCTGACTGTCCGATTTGCGAGTGGATTCGCTACAATCTACTCTTGACCCCAATTTTTAGGCTTTTACATGTTAGATCAAAACCAGTTACGCAAAGATCTGGACCTGGTGGTGCAAGGATTGGCTACCCGTGGTGTTGAATTTGATGCCGAGCGCTTTCACCAGCTTGAGGCACGACGCAAGTCTGTGCAGGTGGAAACCGAGAACTTGCAGGCACAGCGCAATGCGTTGTCCAAGCGTATTGGTCAACTACGATCCAAGGGCGAGGACGCCTCCGCCTTGATGGCTGAGTCTCAGGCCATTCCAGAGCGTTTAAAGCAGCTCGAGCTAGACCTCAGCGATATACAGGCCGAATTAAGTGCCTGGTTGGCGACTGTGCCTAATATTCCACATAGCAGCGTGCCAGTTGGGCAGTCTGAAGACGATAACGTGGAAGTGCGACGCTGGGTGCCTGGCGCTAAGAATGCCAACGGCGAACCCGCTCACCTTGATTTTGAAGCCAAGGATCACGTAGAAGTAGGCGAGAAAATCGGTCTGGATTTCGAGTCGGCGCGCAAATTATCGGGTTCGCGATTCATGATGCTGCGCGGTCCTTTGGCCGCCTTACACCGTGCCTTGGCTCAGTTTATGCTGAATGTGCAAACGACTGAGCATGGCTACGAAGAATGCTACACGCCCTACATTGTGAACGCGTCTACCTTGTTTGGTACCGGGCAGTTACCCAAGTTCAAAGACGATATGTTCTGGGTCACCAAAGGTGGACAAGACCATACCGATGCTCAGTCCGCAGAGGTGGTGGCCGAAGATTTATATTTAATCTCTACGTCTGAGATCACCTTAACGGGCTCGGTGCGCGATGAGATTTTGCCCTTAAGTAACTTGCCATTGCGCTTAACGGCACACACTCCTTGCTTTCGTTCCGAGGCTGGAAGTGGCGGGCGTGATACCCGCGGGGTTATACGCCAGCACCAGTTCGATAAGGTCGAAATGGTACAGATTGTGCATCCCGAGCACTCCTATGAAGCACTAGAGGAAATGCTGGGGCATGCCGAAACCATCTTGCAAAAACTGGGTCTGCCCTACCGTGTCGTGCAGTTATGTACCGGCGATATGGGATTTTCTGCCGCAAAAACTTACGACTTAGAAGTCTGGTTACCGGCACAAAATACTTGGCGTGAAATTTCTTCAGTCTCTAACTGCGAGGCTTTTCAAGCTCGTCGCTTACAAGCACGTTTCCGCCCAGAAAAAGGTCGTCCGGAATTTGTGCATACCTTAAATGGTTCGGGCTTGGCGGTGGGGCGTGCTTTGGTGGCCGTGCTCGAGAACTATCAGCAAGCTGATGGTTCTGTGGTCGTGCCCGAAGTGTTGCGCCCTTATATGGGTGGCCTGGAGCTTATTCGTCCAGCCAATTAAAGCAAGATAGCGTGCTTTGACTAATAAAAAACGGATGCCAGCAGTTTGCGGCATCCGTTTTTTGTTTGCTGTCAGGCCTGTGTTGTATCAGGCTACTAGCTTAGTCATCCCAGTAGCGTTTTTGTGCTTTGCGCCAGCGCTTCTGGGCCCGCTTTTGTTCTTTGCGCCACTGCTTAGAGTTGTAGTAAGGGGCGTAGCCATCATATACCACTGGGCCATAGTAGCCGCGAGCAGGAGGGACGACCACGACTGGGCGTTCAACAACGCGTACAGGTGGGTGGTAGACCGGGCCACCATAACCGAAACCAGGAATGCCAATATTGACATCAACGTTTAGCCCGCCCGCGTTTACGCCAGCTGAGCATAAGGCCATTACAGTGGCAAGGCTAGCGACGATTATTTTATTCATGTTGTGCACCTCACATTGCTTAGGTGGCCTATTGTCGCTGCTATGAGGAACTTATTGGTGAGCAAGTTGGGCAAATCGCATCAAAAGGCTACAGAACTATGTGTACTACCGTGTACGGTTTTCAAGTGCTTACGTCTGTAGCCTTTTGCTTATTAATTTAGATAGCGGGTTTTTAGCCTCACTCCGTGCTTTTGCCGTTTTGTGCTTTCTTCATGATGCCAGGTCGGTGCCTTTTTTTCCTTGGCTTTGGTATCTGTCGCTTTGGGAGTAGAGCTGCTATGCAATATCCACAAAGCCGTTGCGGCCCAGAAAAAGAGCGACAGCACATTAACAATACGCCCGTCTAATGTGCTGTATCCCGTTGCTGCAGAGGCCTGTATCGGCAAAATTTGCGTTACGGCAGGAATATTTCCCACTGCTTCTAAAAATAAACTGCCGGGTAAGCGATAAAGCCAGCTCAATAGGCTCCAGGCACTCCAGCCTGCTGGGTCCTGGCTTAGATTGCTCAGTAACTGAAAAGTATAAATACGCATGACAACTCCTTCAGATAATCACAAGCAAAGCTTGTGGACGTCAGGGAGGTGCATGGGCTAAATGCACCCATTTTTTACAGCTGTCGCTAGTTCTTACTATAGGACTGTTAGCACATAGGTGCAATCAGGGTTTTGTCCAATCTTGCCGCAGACCTGCGGTGTTTATGTGTGACGAGGATGTCATGGCCCATTAGCAGCTCTTTAGGTTGGGGCTGTTACTGGGCGGGTGTTCTGTCCCTGCCTTGCTAGGGAGCTAGGGTGCTGTGCGGGCAGGTGATAAGGGAGGAGGGGTTGGGCTTTGGCTAGAATACCCGCCCTATTTGTTGAGCGATGTCTTGCAACTTACGAAGAAATATTTCTTTTACTTCATCAGATGAATATCTTGCCAGATTGACGCTTAATCCCAAAGCGGCCACGGTTTGGCCTGCCCGGTTTCTGATTGGGACGGCAAGGCCGCAAACGCCTAGCTCCAGCTCTTCACTAGAAAGCATCCAGTCATGCTCTTTGATGAAGTCTACTGCGTTTCGAATTGATTGCGCATCGTTGCGAGTTTTGTTGGTATAGGCTTCAAAGGGAGCCTGTTCCAGATAGCTTTCCAAAGCCTCGTTGTCTAACGATGCTAGTAGTATGAGACCGCTAGATGTTGCATGAGCGGCAAGCCTTCCCCCCACGCCAACGCTCCTGGCCAGTTGTGTACGCACTTCGGCTCTCATTATGTAAATCACGTCGTTAGTATCTAACACGGATACAGTGCACACCTCGCCCATGTCACGCGCAAAATCATCCAGCAATGCATGGGCAGTATCGCGGAAGGGCAGAGACGCTAAATAAGCGAAACCTAGGTCAAGGACTTTAGGGCAGAGCTCGAATCGTTTATCGACGATACGAGCGTATCCTAGCGAGACCAAGGTATACAACAACCTACGCGTGCTGGCTGGAGGTAGTTGTGCGCGTTTGGCGACTTCCGATAGCGTTAAAGCCCCTTCACTTGGGTTGAATGCATTAATAACGGCTAAACCTTTTGCGAAGGCCTCAACGAAGACATCACCTCTTCGGGGTAATTCCTCATTTGTTTCGATAATTTTGTCGCTCATAATATTCATACAGTGAAAATTATTTCAATAGGTGAAATGTTATGTTAACGGTATATCCTATTCTAGAAGGTTTTGCCGCGGAAGTGATTGGGGTGAATTTAGCGAGTGACATGGAGCATGAGGAGATAAGGGCTTTAAAGTCGGCCTTAGATGAATATGCGGTTTTGGTGCTTCCTGGGCAAGCGCTAGAGGAAGAGCAACAGGTGAAGTTTGCCGCTCATTTTGGCCCGTTGGAAACATCGGTGAGTGCAGCCGTCTATCAAGTAGGGGAAAAGCGGCGTTTACAGAAACCCCAATTGTCCGATATTTCTAATCTGGATGAGAAGGGGCAGGTGTTAGAGCAGTTTGACCTGCGACGCCTGATTAATATTAGTAATCAGCTTTGGCATACAGATAGTTCTTTTCGCTCTCCTGCGGCTAGCATTTCCATTTTATCAGCACAAGAGATAGCCCCAGTGGGTGGCATGACCGAGTTTGCGGATATGCGAGCCGCCTGGGACGCACTCTCTGAGAAAACGAAGGAAATATTACGTCCGCTAAGCGCCGAGCACGATTATTTCCACTCTAGAGGGTTAACTGGTTTCGACACAAGTGTAGTCCCATCTGAGTGGAGAGAGGCCGCGCCTGCGGTCACTCATCCTTTAATTAGGAAACATCCCAACAGTGGTCGCGAGTCTGTTTATTTAGCCTCTCATATTAAAAGAATATTGGGCCTTGATCAGCAGTCAAGCGATGAGTTGTTTGATGAATTGATGACGACGTGTACGCAAGCTCAGTTCGTGTACAGGCACCGCTGGCGCACCCATGATGTGGTGATTTGGGATAACCGATGCACGATGCACAGGGGGCGGCCTTTCCCGGCAGAGTATCGTCGTGCAATGCGACGCGCCACAGTGGCCGAAACCTCGCCAGCTATTTAGTAGTCCGATTGATTGTCTGTAAGAGTAAAACAGGAAAAAATAATGAAGTCGTTAATGAAAGTTCTTCTATCTAGTGCATGTGTATTAATGGTAGGCATGGCCTCGGCAACAAGCAGCTACCCGTCCAAACCGATCAAAATAGTGGTGCCATGGGCTGCTGGTACGGGGCTTGATGGGTTAACACGAACCTTGGCTACGGGCATGGCGGAAGACCTAGGTACTGCGATCATTGTAGAAAATCGTGTGGGCGCTGGAGGTAATATTGGTACAGCCAGTGTTGCTAGAGCCGAGTCAGATGGATATACATTTGTGATGGGCTCGAATGGTCCGTTTGCTGCTAATAAGGCTTTATTCAAAAATCCGGGCTTTGATCCGATTAGTGATTTCAGTCCGGTGGTATTGATTGGTAAAGTGCCTATGCTATTGATTGCCAATCCTGATGCTCAGGCGAACACCTTAGATGAGCTGCTGGCAATTGCTAAAAGTAAGCCAGGGACATTGAATTTCGGTGCGAGTAATACCACCGCACGCATATGGGTCGAGCTCTTAAAACTCAATGCGGGGATTGATGTGGAAACGGTACTTTATAGCAATGCAGGTGCACTGCTCGTTGATTTGATGGCTGGGGAAATACAATATGCCTTTGAAAATGTAGGTACCTCCTTACCTTTTTTGCAATCACAAAAGCTAAAAGGGGTTGCCGTCACATCGGAGGAAAGAGCACCCTTTGCCCCGGATCTCCCCACGATTGCAGAATCCAGTTTTGATGACCCTCAATTAGTTGTCTGGTTTGCTTTATTTGCACCAGCAGGAACTCCAGCAGATATTGTGGAGCGCATGAACCAAGCCGTTAATAAACGCTTGCCCACGCCAGAAGTAAAGCAGGTTAGCGATCAGCTTGGGCTAACTATTGTTGGTGGCAGCAGCCAAGAGCTTGCGGACTATCAAAAAAGTGAAGTGGACAAGTGGCAAGAAATGGTTGTGCAGACTGGGGTGGAAATTAACTAGAGGGGGCAAGAGTGAGCGTAGCGAGTTAAGCTTTAGCGTAGACTTGGTGGTGGGTTGGTCTTGGTAAGCGAGAAGGTATAAAAACCATTTTTATTTATACCTAGATAATAACTCTCGTGGACAGGACTTTACCTGCTAGCAGTACAGTCTTGAGTTGGACCATGGAAATTATCGTGTGCCTAATTGTTCGACTCTTTCAATTCACTTGAGCGAAAGAGCTATTCTTCAACGATGAGACGCAAGGTAATAGACACGATGCATTCAGATCGCGATGTGTGTTAAGCCAGATTAGTGTTAGGTTTGATGCAGAGGGACAGCATAATATTTATGCGCCCTAAAGTTGAATTGGCGGACAGGGTGGGATTCGAACCCACGGTACGCTTATCACGTACGCCTGATTTCGAGTCAGGTACATTCGACCAGCTCTGCCACCTGTCCGTTTACTTACTAAGATAAATAAGTAAGCTGCTAAATATACACCGCTTACTCTATAGAGCGCAAGCTAAATGCTGCTTAGCTGCTGTTTTGAAGCGGGCAGGGTGTTAGAAAAATGATGACACCCTGCCGTGGCGCCTTATAGTGAAGACAAGTGCTTAAAAAGCTGGTGCATTACTCAATTTTGGCGCCAGACATTTCGACCAGAGCTTTAAAGCGTACACCTTCGTCTTTCACGAAGGCGTCCAGCTCTTTGGGCTCACGCAAGGGGCCAACCTGTACGCCCATAGCCTCTAGGCGGCTTAGCATTTCAGGCTCTTCTAGGATTTCGTTAATGGCTTTGTTGAGCTTTTGGACCACCTCTTCAGGGGCATCGGCATGAGTGGCCACGCCATACCAAGCTGCTGCGTACATGTCTTTCAGACCCACTTCGTCAAAGGTGGGCACTTCGGGCAATTCCTTTAATCGAGTTTTCGAGGCAACGGCTAAGGCTTTTAGCGCGCCACCTTTTACCTGGTTCAAAGAGCCAGTATCGAGCATGAAATCCAGATTGTTACCCATTAGGTCAGCAACGGCTGGACCACTGCCTTTGTAAGGGATGTGGGCAATATCAATGTCCGCACTTTGTATCAGTTGGGCAGCTGCTAAATGCTGAGAAGACCCTACGCCAGCCGAGCCGTAATTGAGCTTGCCTGGGTTTTGACGCGCGTAGTCCAGCAGCTCTTGAGCGGTGGAAAATTTGGAATCATTGGGCACTTCCAGCACGTTCGGGATGGATCCTACAAACGCTACGTTGGCAAAGTCCTTGTCTACATCAAAGCCAGGGCGAGCATATAAGTGTGAGTTGATGCCATGGGTGGAGCTGGTGGTCATGAGCAATGTGTAGCCGTCGGGACGCTCGCGCACAAAAGCGGCGGTGCCAATGTTTCCACCTGCGCCTGCCCGGTTTTCCACTACGATGGGCTGACCGATTTTTTCTGCTAATTGTTGACCCACTAAACGCGCGATCACGTCTGTTGCACCACCAGGAGCCCAAGGCACAATCAGTCGTACTGCACGATTCGGGTAGTCAGATTCGGCGTGTGCACTGGTCCATGCACCCACGCTTAAAGCAGCGCTTAAGAGCAAGGGGGTAATTTTTTTGATCATAGATGTAGTTCCTCTTTTTAGAGTTTTTGATGTTGATTGCTGATTTGGCAGGGTGGCAGTCTTTATTGCTTAGCGATGCACGCTATCCGATCAGAAAAACGCCTATTTGCGCACGTATTAAAGGTATCTGTTGTTCTTTTTTTAAGAGACCTCGGCGCTAGCGTGCTGCAACGCTATAAGCTTATGTTTTACTGAAGACGCTATTATTGATTGTGCGACTTATTCTGTATAGTGAATAATCCGCGATTTAAGTATTCCCTTTGGGAATGGCGGCTGTAGGCCTAAGCCTTGGAGATAGTTACTGAGCACATGTGGCGCAGGCTGCCTGGGGCATACCGCATGCTAGGTGGGAAACTGAAAAGCCTTGCTGAGGGGCTGAGCGCATTACTGATGCGCATGAAAAAAGGCTTACAAGCATATAAACTTGTAAGCCTTTTTAAATATGGCGCGGCTGGCAGGATTCGAACCCACGACCCCTTGGTTCGTAGCCAAGTACTCTATCCAACTGAGCTACAGCCGCGTAAAGAAGTGTACTATAGCATTGAAGTTTTGCGATGCGCAAGTATTTTGTGCTTTTTTCATCATTTTGTCGTGGATGGGGCAAAATTAGTCTTGTGGCGGGATATTTTCAGCCCTCTTTTGGGGCGGTGCTATACGTTTGTGCCTAAGGCTAATGGAAAATCGGTACGGAAAGCCTAAACCTTTGCGGTACTTTGTTATATGCTAGGTGGTTTGATACCTAAGCAAAAGCTCGTGTGTATGCTCGCTAGTAGGTGGTCTGCCAGTAAGATTGGCGGATAGGGCAAACGGGTACAAGGATAAAAAATGGATCTGACAAAAGTTACGTGTACAGAGGACTTTCGGCGCATAGCAGAACGGCGAGTTCCACGCATGTTTTACGATTATGCTGACTCAGGCTCTTGGACCGAAAAAACCTACAGAGCGAATGAATCCGATTTACAGCATCTGAAGTTCCGGCAGCGTGTTGCCGTGGACATTTCTAAGCGCACCGTTGCCAGCACCATGTTGGGTGAACCGGTGTCTATGCCAGTAGCGCTGGCACCCACAGGGCTGACCGGCATGCAGCATGCGGATGGTGAGATGCTGGCGGCCTTGGCTGCGCGTGACTTTGGGGTGCCCTTCACCTTATCCACCATGAGTGTTTGTTCGCTGGAGGACGTTGCGCAAGCGACGCAAGCCCCTTTCTGGTTTCAATTGTATGTAATGCGTGATCGGGATTTCATACGTAACTTGATTGCCCGCTCTAAGGCAGCTGGATGTTCTGCTTTGGTGCTAACGCTGGACTTGCAGGTGCTAGGACAACGGCACAAAGATATAAAAAATGGTTTGTCTACACCCCCTAGACCTACTTTGCGTAATTTGTTGAATTTAGCGACTAAGCCGTATTGGTGTCGCAATATGCTTAAAACGCATCGGCGCACGTTTGGCAATATTGTGGGTCATGCAAGGGAGTGTCAGACTTAAGCTCCTTATCCACTTGGACGGCTGAGCAGTTTGATCCCACGCTTAACTGGTCCGATATTGAATGGATTAAGAAAGAATGGGGCGGAAAATTGATTGTGAAGGGCATTATGGACGCGGATGATGCGCGTTTAGCGGTGCAATCTGGCGCTGATGCCTTGATTGTGTCCAATCACGGTGGGCGTCAGTTAGATGGGGCGCCTTCTTCCATTGCCGCCTTGCCAGCGATTGTGGCTGCGGTGGGGGATAAAATCGAGGTAATGCTGGATGGTGGCATACGTTCTGGGCAAGATATATTGCGAGCGCGTGCCTTAGGGGCGGATAGTGTGCTGATAGGCCGCGCGTTTTTGTATGCACTGGGTGCAGCGGGGCAGGCAGGTGTCACACGCTTACTTGAGTTGCTACGCAATGAGCTGGATGTGTCGATGGCTTTATGCGGACGCACGGATATTGCGGATGTGGATCGCTCGATTCTATTGAACCCCGGCTTTTTTGATCAGCCCTAAGCGCATCGTAAAGTGGGTGCAAGGGCCTTTGCCCTGCACCCCTTGGGTTTAGGCGTGTAGCTTTAAGGTAACTTCAGCGGTGTGCTTACCCTGATAATAAGCGCCGTCCAGCTCGTTTTGAGATACGGCTCTAGAGCCATCGCCAGCCGCGATAGTCGTGGCTCCGTAGGGGCTTCCCCCGGTCACCTCATTGACTATAGTTTGCCCTTGAAAACTATACGGTAAACCGACGATAACCATACCAAAGTGAAGCAGGTTGGTGATCATGCTCATGAGGGTTAGTTCTTGCCCACCATGTTGTGTGGCGGTAGAGGTGAAGGCACCCCCCACTTTCCCATTGAGTGCGCCTTTGGCCCACAGCCCTCCGGCCTGATCTAGAAAGCTGGCCATTTGTGAGCTGATACGGCCAAAGCGGGTACCTGTGCCGATGATGATGGCATCGTAGTGTTCCAAATCAGCGATTTGAGCGATTGGTGCAGCCTGGTCCAGTTTGAAATGGGCAGCTTTGGCCACTGCCTCAGGTACTAATTCGGGTACACGCTTGATATCAACGCTAGCGCCTGCTGAGCGGGCACCTTCAGCAACGGCATGGGCCATGGTTTCTATGTGGCCATATGCTGAGTAATACAGAACCAGTATCTTTGCCATCTTGGTTTCTCCTAGGAGTTTAAGGGAAAGAGGTCCAGCTACGTGCAGGGCCAAGCGCAGGGCTAGCCCGCCGATACAAACAGATTTATTTGGCAGCGATCAGCTCGGCTGTTACGTCCAGTTTGCCCGAGTTCGCCACGGTTTCCAGATTCAAGGTTTTAGGCTGATTTTGTTTCATCAGGGTAGGCAGATCGAATTTCACATAGTTTAAACCGTAATAGGTGCGTACGTAGTACTGTCCGCGCTTCAAGTCAGCCATGCGTGTCCAACTGGTGTATTCAGAAATGTGGTTGGGGTTACCGTTGACACTGGGCGCGACCAAATCCAGTCCTTTTGACTTGGTGCGTAGATCAATCGTAATGCCACGAGGTCGGTCAAAGTTGTTCATCACGTGTGAAAGTGTAAGCAGTGAGTCTTTTTGCTCTTTCACTTTTTCAGCGTATTGGGAGTAGTACACCGCTTTAACAAATCGCCCTACCGACGTGTTGGATGAGGGCAGGGCAACGGTGGCAATGCCCGAGTCAGGCTGTGTGAAGGCTTGTCCGTTAAAGCTGCCAGTAGAGGTATCCAGATTATTCAGGAACGTGTAATTGTTCAGGTTAGTCAGATGCCAGGGCAGGTCTGGGCCGTTTGTCATAACGCCGACCGGATTGTCGTAGACTTTCTGTGTTCCATTCGAAAATTCAATCACTATAGAGGCACCACTGGCGTCGTGCAAACTATAGTGAAACGGGCTTTTCATTTGGCCCAGAGGAAGGAGTGCGGTGACGAGTACGTCTTGTTCGTGCAAGGCTTTTTTGACTTCCTGTACGGTCGCAAACTGTGACAGAGTCCAGCTACCCAGATCAATGGCGGCTAAAGCAGCCTGTGTTTTGGCAACGTTATCCACCGGGCCTTCTGTGCTGCTGAATGCCAGCATACTGAATGTCAGCCCTTTTTCATTCATGCCATCCAGCACTTTAGGAGACAGGATCTCAGGAATGGCAGTGGTAATGGCCACATACGCATAGTTAGAGGTGTATTTAAGGGGGGCATGACCATCGGCTTCTGACTCGAACTGTGTTCCTGTGGGCAGATAGCGAATTTGGTAGGGCACCTCAAGAGGGTATTCAAAGGTGCGTCCTGCGTAATGTTCGCCAGTACCGTTGGTATAGAGCAGCGATGTGCAGGCCAGGCTGGACTGCATAGGAATGCTAAAGGCTAAGGCGCCAGAGATCAAAAAACGGGCAAAGCTAGGTGTCATTGTGGGCTCCCTCTGTTAGGATAAATTCGTTATGCCAAGCTTAGAAATTTCATGAGTTAGGTGTAAGGCAGTCGCTTTATGCGGTGCTTGCGGACGGCCTACTGCTAGAGACTGGTAATCAGTTATAGGGCATATGTACAGGTGCTGTGGGCCATCAGTTGCTTGCTCGGATTGTACGCCTTAATATCGCCAAATATTAAGGTTCTGCCTCGGCGTAGTACCTGTGCCTGGATAAGGATGTCGTGTTGCGCGATGCGCTGTTCCAGGCGTGTATTGATAGTCTGGATAGATAGCGCTTCACTAGGAAGCTGGCTGGCTATTTGCATGGCAAAACAGGCCAGTGCCGTGTACGTGGCGCAGCAAATTTGTCCATTGGCCGCGATCAACTGGGGCGCAAAGGGTATATGCAGGCTAACCTTACCCGGCTCGTGGTGTTTTATGGTGGGGGATAAGCCTTGTAGCGTGGGCGGAAGTGTTTGTTCTAGTTGTTGCGTCGGGGTCAGGTCGAGGGTGTTATCCACAATAAGCACTCAGTATTTTGTTGGAGTCATCAAGGCGTATTGATAAGCGCTGCTCGTCGTAATCCGTGGTGTACATACGGTCAGGCAAGATTAAACGCACTTTTTCAGCTCCTGCTTGTTGTTGTGCACGTTGTACGCTTGAGTCGTTGGCTGTCTGCCCCTGTACCGTGATCAGGTCTGCATTGCAGCTACGGGTTTGGGGCATGGAGCTCGCACCTGAGCCTGATGAACTCTGGGTGCTTGTGCAGGCACTAAGTAAGGCGATTACGGTACTGAGAGCGACGCTTTTCAGGCGCATAGTTTACTCCTTAAATAAATAGCCAGTGTGTGTCATGATAACTCTAGTCTAGTTTGCGCATGATGGGCGTAGTGCTTGTTTTTCTAGAGAGTAATGGGTGGTCCTTGATGCAGTAGCGTAAGGGAGCGGCGACCCATTCTTGTGCGTAGTCGATGCCGATACGCGGACCGCAGTGAACGGCATCGTGGGGCAAGGCGGGCGCATTCGCTATCCATAAGGGGCGATGGCTTAGGTTCTTGCCGTTCAGTGAGCGATCAATATGCAGTGCTTTGCAAAGCCGCCCGGGGCCATGTGTAGGAAGTTCAATGCCACTGAGAGGCTCCAGCGCCCGTATCAGTACGGCTGAAGCTACGCCAGGGCCTTGGGTGACCACATTTAAGCAATGGTGCATGCCGTAAATAAGATAGACATAAGCGTGGCCAGCTTCACCAAACATGACTTCAGTGCGCGGAGTGCGGCCTTTGGCGCTATGGGCTGCCTTGTCATGGGGGCCCAAATAGGCTTCCGTTTCCACGATACGCGCTAGCTGCGGGACATGCTTGCTGCGTTCGTGTATCAGGTACTTACCTAAAAGTTCGTACGCCACGATGCGAGGGTCGCGGTTGTAGAAGTCTGGGTGCAAAGCTTGATAGTTCATGGGTCAAGAATGGCTTGTTCAATGTGTTGCAGCCAGTGCTGCTTTTGCTCCGCGGGTAAGAAACTAGCCGAAATGCTGTTGCTGGCTAGTTGACGTACCTCGCTGCTTGATAAGTCTAATGCGTCGATAGTTTGTGTGTAATTATCCAGCAAGTAGCCACCAAAATAGGCCGGGTCGTCTGAGTTGATGGTGACACACAGTCCGAAGTCCAGTAGACGTTTTAGGTTGTGCTGGCGCAGGTCACTGACGACTTTCAGGCGCAAGTTTGATAAAGGACATACGGTTAAGGGGGTGCCTTGCTGGCGTAAGCGCTCCATCAGTGCGGGGTCTTCTTCACTGCGCACTCCGTGGTCAATTCTTTCTACATGAAGTAGGTCTAATGCATCGCGCACATAGTCGGCAGGCCCCTCTTCTCCTGCATGGGCCACCAGTCTGAACCCCAGTTCTTTGCAACGCTGGTACACAGCTTGAAACTTGGCGGGTGGATTGCCTTGTTCGGCGGAATCCAGCCCGATCGCAATCCATAGATCGGCGTACTGTTCGCGTAGCGGTAAAGCGGCTTCCAAACAGCTAAACGCGTCTGCCTCGCTGAGGTGCCGTAAAAAGCTCATGATTAGGTAGCTACTGATGCCTAAATCGGTGCGTGCTTGGCGCAAGGCTCTGGCCAGGCCTGCAAAGACGGTTTCTATCGCAACACCACGGCTAGTATGTGTTTGCGGGTCAAACATGATTTCCACATGTATGACACCGTCCTGATGGACGCGTTGCAGATACGCAATGGTCATATCGTAGAAATCCTGCTCTGTTTGCAGCACTTGCGCGCCGGCATAATACAGGTTCAGAAACGATTGCAAGTCGGTAAATTCGTAGGCGGCGCGTAAGTGCTCAATGTCTGCATAGGGCAGGGTGATCTGGTTGCGCTCAGCCATAGAGAAAATCAGTTCAGGCTCTAGCGTGCCTTCAATATGCAGATGCAACTCGGCCTTGGGTAAGGCGCGTAGGGCCGCATGATAAGCGGTAGATGTCATATAAGCTCCATACACGTTGATGAGAAAGATTGTTAGTGTTCTGTTTAGCAGTTGTCAATGTACTCAGGCAGATAGCTGCTATTTTGCGTGACGCTAGGCAAGCTGTCTGCTTGGTTCTATGCTAGGTGTAGGTATTCGTATCAAGCATAAGGTCTGTTTACACGGAGAGTATAAATATGAGCACACAACAGGAAGATAAACTGTACCTGCAACGCGCTGTGGATCTGGCACGCGAAAATGTAAAGCGTGGAGGGCAACCGTTTGGCGCAGTGCTGGTGCATCAAGGCAAAGTGTTGGCGGATGGTGTCAACGAAAGCTATATTGACTTTGATTTAACAGCACATGCTGAAATTCAGGCTCTGCGTAATGCGGCTCATGAGTACCGTCGTATGCAGTTTCAGGGGGCGACGATGTATGCCAGTGGCAAGCCTTGTGTGATGTGCAGTGCTGCCATGATTCATGCAGGGATTGCCCGCGTGGTCTATGCCGCGGGTGACGATATGGGAGACCCTTTTGGCTGGGGTACGCAGGTGGGCTATCAGCAGCTGCAGGCGGAGTTTGGTGCGCAGGGCTATACAGCCGACTATGTACCCATGCCGGAAAAGTCAGAGATCTATCTGGCGTGGAAGAACAAGCACGAGTCGTCGTGATTAGGGGCTACGTTTCCAGCTAGCAGCAAAGAGCAGCAACCAGGCTAGCAGCAAAGCGGTGCCGCCTATGGGGGTGATGGCGCCTAGTGTACGTGTTTGCGTGAGCACCAAGGCATACAGGCTGCCTGAAAATAATAGGATGCCAAGTACCATCAAGCGCCCGCTCCAGCGTAATAGCAGTTCAGAAAAGTGGCTAATGGGTAGGGCGGCAATTAGCACTAAGCCCAGTCCGTGTACAAGCTGGTACAAGACGGCTGTGTGCCAGATACCCAGATCGGTACTGCTCAGTCTGGCCTGTAGTGCATGGGCACCGAAGGCACCACATGCTACGCCTAGAAAAAGAAATATGGCGCCCCAGCGCACAAAATACGTGTGTTTCATTCGCGAACATCCTCAGAGCTATTGTCAGCACAAGACTCGGTGCCATGCATTACTTGCTGCTATTATCGGATAAAAGCCAACAAGGGAGTGAATGTCGTATGTCCGAGAGTGTGCTGTCTGCAGACCCCAACAACGACTCAGGGGTTGTCGCGCAGGTTTGGTACCGGCCAGGTCAGCCCGCGAGCACTGTGCAGGCCGAACAAGTGCCTGATATCCTAGCTCAGGAGCACGGTTTGTTATGGACAGGCTTGTACAACCCTGAGCCCGAGCTGCTAGTACGTGTGGGGCAGGCCTATGGCTTGCCCGAAGACGCCTTGGAAGAATTGCTGACTCCTCATCGACGCCCTAAGCTGATTGAGCTGCATGATGTGTTGTTGCTGGTGGTGATAACGGTGGGCTTAAAAGATAAGCGTCCTGTGCTGGGCGAGACGCAGATCGTGATTGGTAAGCATTTTTTTCTGACGATACGGCGGGCGTCGCAGTCGCGTTATGCTGAAGTTAGGCGGCGTTTTGAGCATTCTCCAGCCTTACTGGATCGTGGGGCCGACTATGTCGCGTCCGAGCTGCTTGATCTGATTGTTGATCACTATTTGCAGGCGCTCGATACCGTAGAGAAGGCGGTGGAAGGGATAGAACAGCAGTTTTTGCTGCATGGCTTTCGTGAAACAGATGTGCGTCGTATTTACCGCTTGCGCCGTGACTTGTTACGCATTCACACTGCTGTGACGCCCTTGGCGGAAATCTGTCAGCGACTGGCGCGCATTGAACACAGTGTGGTGGACGGTCAGGCCCGTGCGTACTTTCTAGAGGTGGCCGATCGGGTGCGGCGTACCTCAGAGTTCATTAATGCTCTGCGAGAGGCCGTGGCCTTCGCGTTTGAGGGCGGCATGATGATAGAGCAGATGAAGCAGACTGATACCGCACGCAAGCTAGCGTCTTGGGCAGCCATACTGGCCGTACCCACGGCATTGGCAGGTATTTACGGGATGAACTTTAAAATTATGCCCGAGCTGGAATGGACATTAGGCTATCCCTTGGTGTTGGGGGTTATGGCAAGTGTTTGTGGTTCCTTGTATTGGAAATTTAAGAAGATGAAGTGGCTGTGATTGTACTTAGGAGGTCTGTGGCATGGATTTACGGCATGAGATCGCACAACAGGTACCTATATTGCAGGACGATGATCTGTGGAGCAGTGACCTTGCTTTGCAAGAAGGCCTACAGCACTATCAGATAGAGCCGCATGCACAGGGTTTACCGGCTTATGGCAGTTTGATGGGTAGTGGGTTCATGCGTGAGCAAGCCGAGCTGGCCAATCGCCATCGACCTGAGCTGCAGTGTTTTAACCATCACGGTGAGCGTGTCGATACGCTACGCTTTCATCCTGCTTGGCAACAGGTGTTGCATACGGGTATGGAACAAGGCTTGCATAAGGTAAGCCCTGAGTCGGGGGCTGAGCTGGGCCGCGCGGCAGGGTTTTATTTACATGGTCAGATCGAGGCGGGAAGCTTATGCCCTATGACCATGACGCGTGCCGCGGCTCCCTTATTAAAACAGCATGCTCAATTACTGCCTGATATGACCTTGCTAGATGGACTGGGTCTGGATGATCGTGATGTTCCGCTTGCAGAAAAAACAAGTATGTTGGTGGGGATGGGTCTAACGGAAATGCAAGGAGGCTCTGACCTTTCTGGCATCAGCACACGAGCGCAGGCGGTAGGCACAGGGCACCATACTTTATACGGTCACAAGTGGTTTTATTCAGTACCACAAGCGGATGCGCATTTAGTGCTTGCGCGTGAAGAGCAAGGATTAAGTTGTTTTTGGGTGCCTCGGTGGTGGCAAGCTAAGCGTAATGCCGTACTCATACGACGCTTAAAAGACAAATTGGGTAATGCTTCCAATGCCAGTGCCGAGGTGGAGTTTCATGGGGCATGTGGCCTACGTCTTGGACAGGTGGGAGAGGGGGTAAGACTGCTTATCGGGATGGCGGGTCGCACGCGTATTGACTGTGTTTTGGGTAGCGCTGCCTTAATGCGGCAAGCTGTGGTGCAGGCGGTTTACTTTTCCCGTTGTCGCTCTACATTTGGCAGCAGACTGAGCCAGCATGGCTTAATGCAAAGTGTATTGAGCGACATGATTCTGGAAAGTGAAGCAGCGACTCAGCTGGCACTGAATCTGGCTTACCTATCCTCATGCGGACAAGCCCGGGAGCAGGCATTGCTACGCATTTTGGCACCTGCTGCGAAGTTTTGGGTGTGTAAGCGCGCAATCCAGCTTTGTGCTGAAGCCATGGAAGTATGGGGCGGTAACGGTTATATCGAAACTTCACCGTTACCACGGCTGTATCGTGAAGCGCCGGTCAATTCTATTTGGGAGGGGTCGGGTAACATCATGTGCCTGGATGTATTACGAGCCTGGCAACACGCTGCGGTGCGTGAGCACCTTGTGGCCTATATTGAAGAAACACGTGGTCAGCATGAAGACTATGATCGCTATGCTAAGCAGTTGCTTGTACGTTTACAGCAGCCAGAGCCATTCGCCGTAGCGCGAGGCTTGGCGCAGTCACTGGTGCTGCTCTATCAGGCTAGTCTATTGCTAAAAATAGCGCCAGCCAAGGTGGCTCAAGGTTTTATACAAAGCCGTTTAGTCGACTTTGACGGTTCGGCATTTGGCTTGCTGCACCAAGAGCATGCGCAAGCCTTGCTGGATCGGGCGTGGCCAGGGTAGACATAGTGCAAAGTGGAATTTCTTTAAACTAGACAGGTGGTCATAAATACCTATAATTTGTAGGTTTTGTGCGGTTCTTTTTATGATCTTTTGATGTAGGTCTTGATTTGAGTAAATACACCTTGTCTGCTTCCAAGAAAAAAAATCTGACGTACGTACTGATCTTGGCGATCGCACTTGGGGCTAGCTGGTACAGCAAGCAGCAGGAAGTGACACCCAGTACGCAGGGCTTTACCTTGCAAGGTAAGGTGGTACGCGTGGCAGATGGGGACACCTTAACAGTACGTTTGGCGACAGGAGCTCAGCAACGTATTCGCTTAGCCAGTATTGACGCGCCTGAAACGCATAAAAGCGCAGAGCAGCCGGGCCAGGCATTTGCAGCACAGTCTGGCCGCGTGCTGAGTAGTTTGGTGGGGAATAAATCAGTGAGCTTGTCGTGCTATGAATACGATCTGCACGAAAGAGCTGTCTGCGATGTATTGTTGGACGATGGTAGTACTGCCAATCAGAGGTTGGTGGAGCAGGGGCTAGCCTGGGCGAATCAGGAAAAGAAAGGCCGGTTTTTGCACGACTCCAGTATGCTTGAGCGTGAGCAAGAGGCACGTGCTGCAAAGCGTGGCTTATGGTCTACACCCAATCCGGTCGCCCCTTGGGAGTGGCGTTACCATTGCTGGCAGAAGGCAAAATGTTAAAAACCTGGCGCGTCATAGTAGTTTTAGTAGCTCTTACCCTCGCTTTGGTATGGGGAGTGCGTGAGCCGGTAAATAGTCCGTATGGCCCCGAAGCCATGCGTGAAAATGCCCTGTATACGGCGTTTACGAACCGCTCTCCGAATAATCTGGATCCCGCCCTGTCTTATTCCACTGATGAGACACCCTTTACGTATTCTATCTACGAACCGCTGTATGCCTACCATTATTTGATGCGCCCCTACGAGCTTATTCCTAAGACTGCGGAGGCCATTAGTGAGCCCGTATATGAGGATGAGCACGGTAATATCTTGGCTGCCTCAGCTCCGGGTGAGCAGGTGCATAAAAGTGTTTACACCATAAAAATAAAACCTAATATTCTCTATCAGCCTCATCCTGCTTTCGCCAAGGATGAACAAGGTAATTATCGATACTACCCTATCCGTGAACAAGATCTGAAAGGTGCTTACAGCTTGTCTGATTTTGCGTATCAGGGAACGCGTGAGCTGAGCGCCCATGATTACGAATATGGTTTTAAGCGTTTAGCCAGTCCGCGTTTGGCCTCCCCTATTTCCAGTGTGATGGCGGCGCATATCCTAGGGTTTGAGCAGTTTGCTAATGACTTGCTCGAGAAAAACAAGCTAGACCCCAAGTCGGCCTGGCTAGATTTGCGGCAGTCAAATTTGGAAGGTGTGCAGGCTATTGACGAGCACACTTTGCAAATATCGGTGATTGGTAAGTATCCACAGTTTAAGTATTGGCTGGCCATGACGTTTGCCGCGCCTGTGCCGTGGGAAGCAGAGCGGTTTTTTAGCCAGCAAGGCATGGCTGAACATAATTTAAGCTTAAATAGCTGGCCTGTAGGCACAGGCCCCTTTATGTTGACCGAGTCCATTACGAATCGTCGCCATGTGTTAGAGCGTAACCCTAATTACCGTGGTGAACCCTATCCTTGCGAGGGGGAGCCCGGGGATAAGCAGGCCGGCTTATTACGCGATTGTGGCTTACCCATGCCATTTCTGGACAAGGTGGTATTCAGTATTGAGAAGGAAAGTGTCCCTCTTATGGGGAAATTTCTCCAAGGCTATTACGATATTCCTCAGGTAGAGCGAGGAGAGTATGGTGTGGCCATGACGGTGGCTGCAGGGGATTCCACGGATAAGGCTCAAATGTATGCGCAGCGCGGATTGCAATTGCGTACACAGGCCGAGTCAGGCTTGTTTTACTTGGGCTTTAATTGGCTGGATCCTGTTGTGGGGCAGGGCGACAACCCTGAGCAGGCAGAGCGTAATCGTAAATTGCGCATGGCCTTAAGCATAGTGTTTGATTGGGAGCAGTATGTTTCCATATTTATGAACGGCCAGGCTCTGGTGTCTCACTCCCCTGTGCCGCCTGGTGTGCTTGGTTACCAGCCTTTGCCAGAGGGGGCGAACCCGTATGTGTACGAGCAGGTGGATCAGCAAATACAGCGTCGCAGCCTGGAAGAGGCACGCCAGTTGCTCGCTCAAGCCGGGTACCCGGATGGGCGGGATGCGACCACGGGTAAGCCGCTGATCTTATATTTTGACTCGATGACGGGCATGGGGGCGGATGCCAGTATGGACTGGATGCGCCGTCAATTGGGGCAGCTAGGTGTGCAACTGGAAGTGCGAGCCACGGATTACAACCGCTTCCAAGAAAAAATGAAAAAAGGCGGAGCCCAGCTTTTTATTTGGGGCTGGAATGCGGATTATCCAGATGCCGAAAATTTCCTCTATTTACTCTATGGCCCTCAGGCTAAAGCCGTATATGGGGGAGAAAATGCGAGTAACTACCACAACCCCGAGTACGATCGTTTATTCGAGAAAATGCGCTTTTTGGACGATGGACCGGAGAAAGAGGCGGTGATACACCGTATGGTCGATCTGGTGCGTCATGATGCGGCGTGGATGTGGGGCTATATACCTAACTCAGGTGGCGCGTACCAGTCCTGGGTAGGCAATGCCAAGCCCACGCAAATGGTGCGGGACTCTTTGCAGTATCTGCGTGTGCAGAGCGATCTGCGTAGTACCTTAACCGCTCAGTGGAATAAGCCTAATTGGTGGCCTATGGCCCTTTTGTTTTTAGCAATCTGGGCTTTAGTCGCCATGGTTACGGTACTGGCTCGACGGCGCAGCCAGACTAGGGCCCTTCAGGCTCAGGGGAGGCAGCCATGATACTGTATATTTTACGGCGCTTGCTGTATGGACTGGTCGTCTTGCTCGGTGTTAACTTGCTGACCTTTACCTTGTTTTTTGCGGTGAATACGCCCGATGATATGGCTCGCTTAGCCATAGGTGGACAGCGCGTCAGTCAGACCGCGATCGACAACTGGAAGGCAGAGCGTGGGTACGATAAGCCATTGATGTATAACCAGCAGGCATCGGGAACACAGAAATGGACTGACACCATCTTTTACGAACGTTCAGTACCATTGCTCAGCCTGAATTTTGGCCTGTCTGATCAAGGCAAAGATATCGGTCATCAGATTCGCACACGCATGATCCCCAGCTTGGCGCTGGCCATTCCCACTTTCCTGCTTGGGCTAGTGGTGTGTGTGTCGTTTTCCTTGCTGATGGTGTTTTTTCGAGGTAGCCAACTGGATTTTGCGGCAGTTTGTCTGTGCGTCTTTTTGTTATCCGTCTCGGGCTTGTTCTATATCATAGCAGGGCAATGGTTGTTCGCCAGAGTCTTGCAGTGGGTGCCGTATTCAGGTTGGAACGAAGGGCTAACTAACTGGCGTTTTCTGGTCTTGCCGATATTGGTGGGGATTTTGTCGCGCCTTGGGCCTGAGGCCAGATTTTATCGTACCTTATTTCTCGAAGAGGCTAGCAAGGATTATGTGCGCACGGCACGGGCCAAGGGGCTCACAGAACGCTGGGTTTTGTTCAAGCATGTGTTGCCCAATGCCATGCTGCCCATCTTAACGGGTACGGTAGCTGCCATCCCCCTTTTGTTTATGGGCAGCCTGATATCAGAGTCCTTTTTTGGTATTCCGGGTTTGGGCAGTTACACCATTGATGCCATTAATGCGCAAGACTTCTCTATCGTCAGGGCCATGGTGTTTCTGGGGTCGGTCATGTATATACTGGGTTTGTTATTGGCCGACATTTCTTACACCCTGGCTGACCCCCGTATTCGCTTCGACTAGCCTATGCCACAGTTTATTTTTCTCTGGACGGATACTTTTGTGCTGTGCCTGGTGCTGGCGGTACTGGTGTACTCATTCCGTGTCTGGCGCAGCCCGTCTTTACGCTTTGCCTGGGCCAGTGTTGCCCGCACTCCTTCAGCCATGTGTGCGGCAGTTTTTCTGCTGTTCTTTTTACTCGTAGGCTTGCTCGATTCGATTCATTATCGGCCCTTGATTGAACCGGTGGCCGGGCAGGAGCAAAGTCAGCCACAATATGCGCCTATTGTTCGTTCAGCGCTGGATAATGTTTTAGACTGGGCTAGGGTGTCCGCTACCGAGAAAACATACTCAGCGCCCTTGGCTCGCTATCAGTTTTCCAAAGAAAGCATGCTGGTCGATGGCGAGCCCGTACGTGATTATCCGCGCCTTCAAGCGGCGGGTGTTGGGATAGAGTCCGCGTTACAACATAAGCAGGACTTGCTGCGTTTGGCAGGCTGGTCGCTCTTGGCGGGCGGCCTTTGGGCACTGCTGTTGGCTGTGTTGCTGACTGTTTGGGGACGTACCCGGCCAGCGGTGCAGTGCTGGGGCAATGCCTGGAAATACTGGTGGCAAGGCAGAGCCCTGGTGCCGTGGCGAGCTGTGTGGATAACAGCCAGTTTGCTTGGCTTTGTACTGTGTAGTGTGTGGGTGCTGAGCTCTAATTATCATGTTCTGGGTACAGACAGAACCGGTAACGATATTATTTGGCAGGTATTAAAAAGTGTCCGCACTGCATTGGTGATTGGTACGCTGACCACCTTTGCCATGTTGCCCCCGGCTTTGCTGTTTGGTTTGTCTGCCGGTTATTTTCGGGGCTGGGTGGATGATCTCATTCAGTACATTTACACCACCCTGACATCCATACCAGGCGTGCTGTTGATTGCGGCCTGCGTCCTGATGATGCAAGTGTACATTGATACCCATCCTGAGCTATTTTCTACGGTGGCTGCACGTGCCGATTTACGTCTGTTTCTCTTGTGTTTAATCCTGGGCTTAACAGGCTGGTCGGGCCTGTGCCGTTTATTGCGTGCCGAGGCCATGAAGCTGCGTGAGCTGGATTATGTTCAGGCAGCCAAGGCGTTTGGCGTGGGGCATCTGCGCATTATGTTCCGACACCTTTTGCCCAATGTGATGCATATCGTATTGATTACCATCGTTTTAGAGTTTTCTGGCTTGGTGCTGTACGAGGCCGTGCTGTCCTACCTGGGTATAGGCGTTGATCCAAGTATGCCGTCGTTTGGCCGTATGATTGACGCCTCTAGAACCGAGCTGGCCCGCGACCCTATGATCTGGTGGGGCTTAACTGGCGCTTTTCTTACTATGCTTGCTCTGGTGCTATCGGCAAATATTTTTGCTGATGCCGTACAAACTGCCTTTGATCCACGCACACGTAAGCTTGCCCTGCCACGCTTGCGGGCAAGGAGTCAGGCATGAGTGCTGACGTGAATTTGCTGGACGTGCGTGATTTGCAAGTCAGCGTGCAGTCTGAGGATGGCGTGCATTGGGCTGTTAAGCACTTGTCGTTGGCAATTGCCCGTGCTCAGACCTTTGCTTTGGTGGGTGAGTCTGGCTGTGGCAAGAGCATGACGGCTATGGCCTTGATGCGTTTGCTGCCCGACGTGGCCGCCATAGAAAATGGAACGGTCACTCTGGATGGGCAGGATTTGCCGCGCTTAAGTGAGCAGGCGATGCAAGGTGTGCGAGGGGCGAAAATCAGTATGATTTTTCAGGAACCCGCCACTAGCCTGAACCCTGTCATGAGCATTGGCCAACAGGTCTGCGAAGTAATTGCACGCCACGTGGGGGGCACTAAAGAGGCACAAAAGCAAAAAGCCATTGCGTGGCTGGAACGCGTAGGTATTGCCCAAGCGGAACAGCGTTATGGTGATTTTCCCTTCCAGTTCTCGGGTGGGCAAAAGCAACGTATTATGATTGCTCTGGCTTTAGCTGCCGAGCCCCAGCTTTTGGTGGCGGATGAACCCACCACTGCACTGGATGTAACGGTGCAGGCACAAATTTTGCAGTTATTGGCCGACATACAGCAGGAAATGGGTCTGGGTATATTGTTAATTACGCATGATCTGGCGGTGGTGCGTGAACATGCGCACTTTGTGGCCTTAATGCGGCATGGCGAAATTGTTGAAACGGGGCCTGTGGAACGCTTCTTTAGTGCTTCGACTCACCCTTATGCCCAAGAGTTGTTAAATGCCATTCCTAGCTTTGAACGCCGTGGGCGTAGCTTGCAGCATGGTCTGGCATGGCCGACCAAAGCCCTTGCCGCTGCGGAGCCTGTGCTGACTATACAAAATTTGCAGGTTAGTTATAAGCAGCGTGGCGGTATATTCAAGCCTGCTGAATTAATTCCTGTGGTACGCGACTTCTCGCTCGCTTTGCATGCGGGGGAAACCGTAGCCTTATTGGGGGCTTCAGGGTGTGGCAAGAGCACCGTAGCGCGTAGTTTGATGCGCTTGCTTGATAAGCAGGCTAGTGTGTCGGGACAGGTGCAGTTTCAGGGACAAGATTTACTGGGAGCACGAGGTCGACAGTTGCGCCACTTGCGTGCGGGTTTGCAAATCGTTTTTCAAGATCCCTACGCCTCCTTAGATCCTCGTATGATGGTGGGCGATATCCTGGACGAGGGAATGGCGGCCTTACGCCAAGGAGAGGGACGCGCCACGCGGCAGGCACAGGCTCAACGCTTGATTGAGCAAGTGGGTTTATCGAAAAATGCTCTGATGCGCTATCCGCATGAGTTCTCCGGTGGGCAGCGACAGCGGATCGCTATTGCCCGAGCTTTGGCGGTACAGCCGCAGGTGCTAATTTGTGATGAGCCAACCTCGGCGCTGGATGTGTCCGTACAGGCACAAATTTTGGATCTGCTGCAACAGTTGCAGGCCGATTTAGGTTTGGCTTACTTACTGATTACCCATAACTTTGGCGTGGTCGAGTATATGGCAGATCGCGTGGCCATTATGGATATGGGTAAAATTGTAGAGCACGGACCGGCAGAGCAGGTGCTGTTTCAGCCGCAAGCTGAGCAGACTCGTCAGTTACTGGCCGCTGTTCCGCGAGTGACTGCAGTGCGATGAGTCGTTTCAATGATACGAATAAACACTACAATGTTTATATTATTTGTTAGGTAATAGAACTGTGAAAGTTTTTGATTTGCAGTGTCACCATGGGCATGTTTTCGAGGGCTGGTTCGGCTCCAGAGAAAACTTTGATCAGCAGGTAGAGCAAGGCTTGCTGCAATGTCCTGTGTGTCACAGTAGTGATGTGCAGCGTAAGCTTTCTGCATCGCGTATTAATACGGGTGCAGCGAAGCCTGCGCCCGTACAGGCCTCAACTGCCGCTCCTGCAGCAGGCACCAAGCAGGTGCAGAGCCAGCTTTTACAGCAGTTGCGTGCCATGGTGCGTGAGTCCGAGGATGTGGGTGTGCGTTTTGCTGACGAGGCCAGACGTATGCACGAAGGGGAGTCGCAAACTCGTGCCATACGTGGGCAAGCTACCCAGCAAGAGTGTGTGGAGCTGTTGGAAGACGGCATAGACATTATGCCTATCCCAGATTTTCTGGATGATGACCGCTTGCAATAGTCGCGGCAGGGTAAGCCGTATTGTTAAGACTAAGGCCGCTTGATGCGGCCTTAGTATTTGTTGCGTAGCCGTTTTAGTTGACGCGGCTGCGGTACTCATTGGTGCGGGTATCGATTTCGATTTTGTCACCGATTTCGCAGAACATGGGTACACTGATTTCCATGTCTGTGGACAGTCTGGCTGGTTTTAGCACTTTGCCCGAGGTATCGCCGCGTACTGCTGGTTCGGTGTAGACGATCTCACGTACAACGATGGTGGGCAGCTCGACTGAAATGGCGCGACCGTCGTAGAACACGACTTCGGCTTCCATGTTTTCTTCCAGATAATTGAGGGCATCGCCCATGCTCTCCGCTTCAATTTCATACTGGTTGTATTCTTGATCCATGAATACATACATGGGATCAGCAAAGTACGAGTATGTACATTCGCGCTTATCCAGCATGACGATTTCGAATTTTTCGTCGGCTTTGTGTACAGCTTCACTGGGCGAGCCAGTGAGGAGGTTTTTGAATTTTAGTTTTACAACAGCAGCATTACGCCCTGATTTGTTGTATTCAGTTTTCTGTACAACTAAAGGGTTGCCGTTCAACATGACTACGTTGCCAACGCGCAATTCTTGTGCGGTCTTCATGAAAAAGAACTCCGTATAGGGGCTCCGCGCATATCGAGGAGCATTTAGCGTAAACCGGTTATTTTACCGCGTTCGGGCGCTATGAGTATAAAAAGAGAGTATAGCTTGGCTTAATTCAGGGCCATTTCTAAGTCTTTGGCTAAAATCTGTGGCTTCTGACTGCCATTGTGGCCATTTTTGGGGCGACAACAGTGTTTTAAATGCCTCATAACTGGCCTGCTGCTCACCTTGGGACCAGGCAAAGTGCAGTTGCTGTAATTCTTTGCTATAGCCGCTATGTTGCAGCCAGGCGTGCAGCTTTTGTAGGTGCCAGTCTTCTTGTTGGGCATAGGGCTGCCAAAGCATGGGCTGTCCGGCCCAGAGTGCACGGACCAGAGAGTCTTCACCACGAACGATATTAAGGTCGCTGCACCACAAAACGCGGTCAAAGTCTTCTTGGCTGATAGCGGGCAGGATATGGGTGGCCAAAGCGTTGTTATGCGGCCAACTGATGTGCTGAGCCACACTGGCGGGTACTAATAGCAGCGCGTCTTCGTCAGCCAGAGCTTGTAGCAGGGCAGGTACCGGCGCATTGGGGTAGCAAAACAGAAAGACGGTACGACGCTCATGCAAGGACTTCAGTAGCTCAGGGGGCACCCCTAGGGTTTGAAAAAAAGCCGCTTTAGCTGCAGGACTGGATTGCAAGGCGTCGCGAGCGGTGAACAAATCGGGTTCACGTAACAGTCCCCCGGTCTCAGCGGTAAAGCCAGGAAAGAAAAAGTACTTAATTTGTCCGCCAGGCTGAGGGGAAGGGCCCAGATGAAAACTAGGTACCCAATCTTCTGCGGACAGGTATTCCAGATTTAACCAGACTACTTTTTTTTCGTTGGCCTTTTGCTTGACCACGTCGGGCAGTTCACAGGCAAAGGCTTCAATAAGTAAGCCCAGCGGATCAGTAAAGCTGCTGTGGGCGGTCCAGTGCCTGACCTCCACCTCTTGGCTGATTTGGATGTCCAGATTATCTTGAATCTGTGGGTTAATGTATGAAAAGCTGCGTAAATCGTCTACCCAAAGACGTACTGTAGGGAGTTGACGCTTGAGCTGTTGAGCAAGGCGCCAACAGACGCCTATGTCGCCGTAGTTGTCGATAACCCGACAGTAGATATCAGCACCTTGTTGGTTCATGGCTTAGTGCAGCTGTACTGGGTCCAGGTTGATCTCATCCGGGAGTTCAGGGTGTTTTAGCTCACCTTGTGAATCAGGAAAGAAAGGCGCCTGACAGTCGTCACAGTGCTCGGGGTTATACATGCCAGGCAGGCGTTGGATCTGCTCTACGCCTAGGCTTTTGAGCAGGGCGGCAATGGTGTCGGGGACATCAATGTGTTCTGTGTGCAGTTTGCTGGTATCCGATTCCTCTTGGCTGAGCACAGGCCAGATACAACCGTAAATAACGTCGTTAGCCCCTTTTATGCTAAAGCCGATACGGTACTCCTCGATGTGCTCTTGCCCGCAGGCCGCAATACTGACGATGAGCTCGCGCGGCTGAATATTAGCTGCTGTTTGCAGCCAGTTAATACCCGCTTGTACTGTTAAGGGACGTATTTCTCGATCGGCTTCGCGAATATTGTGATAGTAGCCATTAGGCGTCAAGAACTGAGCCTGGCAGCCGGTTAGCATGGTTGCCAATTCGCGCTGGCACAGTTCGTGCCAGGCCTTCTGGCTGCGTTCGGCGGCCAGTGGTGGGCTGTCGCTAGCTTGCTGCCAGTTAAATAAGGGTGCACCTTGGGGGACAAGGATGACCCCTACTAGAAATCTGGCGTCAGCCAGCAGATTACCGTTGTCGGTAGCACCATGTGAAATCAGCGAGTCGTTGTTGGCTGTGAGTATTTGTTGCGTTAGTTTCTGTGTCCATTCTCGTACCTGCCTGAAGGTTTCAGGCATGGTGTCGTAATTGACCAGCTCGGGAAGTAAAGCCACTTGCGCTTGCTGGCTCAAGACTGTGTCATGTAGACCTTGTTTCAAGGCCTGTAGTGTGGCGGCGGACAGCTCACCACCGGGCAGCTGATAACGTGTCCACAGTGTAATAGGCGCTGAAAACAGCAAGGCCTCGTAGTGTTGCCCAGCGTGCTCTAGCTGCAAGCTTTCGGCCATGGACTCAGTATGCTCGAGCACAATTTCGTAGTGTTGTAGCAGTTCATGCTGCAAGAGCAAATCCAGTGTTTGTTCGATGCTGTGATTTTTTTTACTGTTTAGCAGCTTGTTAATATGGTTACACAGTAGCGTATGCCAATATTTTTCCTCTGTTAATGAGCCTGAGCGCATGAGGGCGTCTGCGTAATGAATCAGACGCTGTACGTCTTTAGGAGACTGAGTGAACAGTTGTAAGGTCATAAAGGGCATGGCGACATTTCTTGAATAACTATGAGCCTAGTTTAACTCGCTGCGCAGTTAAATATCGTGTTGCAGACAGACAAAAAAATACCCCCGCCAGTTTAACGGCGGGGGTGTCTCAGACTAGCTGGACTTTACAGACCTACGGAGTCCGCAATTTCCTTGAACTCTTCGATTTGATCGAAGTTCATGTAGCGATAGATGTTGTCGCTATCGCTTTGCAAAATACCCATATCGGCCAAGTACTCTTCGCGTGTGGGGATACGACCCAGGCGTGAGCAAATAGCCGCTAACTCGGCAGAGCCCAAGAACACATTGGTGTTTTTGCCCAGACGGTTAGGGAAGTTACGGGTACTGGTTGACATAACGGTAGCCCCTTCGCGCACTTGTGCTTGGTTACCCATGCACAGCGAGCAGCCTGGCATTTCCATACGTGCACCGGCTACGCCTAGTACGCCGTAGTGGCCTTCTTCTGTCAGTTGCTGTTGGTCCATTTTGGTAGGAGGAGCTACCCACAGACGAGTTGGTATGTCGCGTTTGCCTTCCAGCAGTTTTGAGGCTGCGCGGAAGTGACCGATATTGGTCATGCAGCTACCGATAAAGACTTCGTCGATTTTGGTGCCTGATACATCAGACAGTGTTTTCACGTCGTCTGGATCGTTCGGGCAAGCTACGATAGGCTCGTGAATCTCGGCCAAGTCAATATCGATGACCGCCGCGTATTCTGCGTCGGCGTCAGGCTCTAGCAGTTGGGGGTTAGCCAGCCACTCTTCCATGGCTTTGATACGACGGCCTATGGTGCGCTCGTCTTCGTAGCCGTTAGCAATCATCCACTTGAGCAGCGTGATATTGCTGTTCAGGTATTCAATGATGGGCTCTTTGTCTAGGCGTACTGTACATGCCGCGGCGGAGCGTTCTGCGGAGGCGTCGGACAGTTCAAAAGCCTGCTCAATTTTCAGGTTAGGCAGACCTTCGATTTCCAGAATGCGACCAGAGAAAATATTGATTTTGCCTGCTTTTTCTACGGTTAGTAGACCTTGCTTGATCGCGTAGTAGGGGATGGCATTGACCAGGTCACGCAGTGTGACGCCTGGCTGCATTTCGCCCTTAAAGCGAACCAGTACGGACTCAGGCATATCCAGCGGCATCACGCCTGTGGCAGCAGCGAAAGCAACCAGTCCGGAACCGGCTGGGAAGCTAATGCCAATGGGGAAGCGTGTATGGGAGTCACCACCTGTACCGACTGTATCAGGCAGCAACATGCGGTTGAGCCAGGAGTGGATAATGCCATCGCCCGGACGCAGGGAAACACCGCCGCGTGTGCTAATGAAAGCGGGCAGTTCGTGGTGAGTCTTGACGTCTACAGGTTTGGGGTAGGCGGCAGTGTGGCAGAACGACTGCATGACCAGATCGGAAGAAAAGCCCAAGCAGGCCAAGTCTTTCAATTCGTCGCGCGTCATGGGGCCGGTGGTGTCTTGGCTACCTACAGTAGTCATGCGTGGCTCGCAGTAGGTGCCTGGGCGTACGCCTTGACCTTCTGGCAGACCACAAGCACGACCCACCATTTTTTGTGCCAGAGAAAAACCACGCTCACTGGCTGTGGGGTTTTGTGGCAGGCGGAACAGGTCGGTTGGAGGCAGACCCAGGGCTTCACGGGCACGCGTGGTTAAACCACGGCCAATGATCAGGGGGATACGACCGCCGGCACGCACTTCGTCAAACAGCACATCGGACTTGAGCTCAAATTCGGAGATGACCACGCCATTTTTAAGGGCTTTGCCTTCATAAGGGCGTAGTTCGATTACATCGCCCATTTCCATTTGAGAAACATCCAGCTCGATGGGCAGTGCGCCTGCGTCTTCCATGGTGTTATAGAAGATAGGTGCAATTTTTCCACCCAAGCACACACCACCAAAACGCTTATTAGGTACAAAAGGAATGTCTTGGCCGGTGTACCACAGTACCGAGTTAGTAGCGGATTTACGTGATGAGCCCGTTCCTACTACATCGCCAACATAGGCAATCAAATGGCCTTTCTCTTGAAGGGTCTGCAGATATTTAACAGGACCAATTTTACCCGGCTCATCAGGCTCAATACCTGGGCGCGGGTTTTTCAGCATCGCCAGTGCGTGCAAAGGAATATCTGGACGGCTCCATGCATCGGGGGCTGGAGACAAGTCGTCGGTATTGGTTTCGCCGGTAACCTTAAATACGGTCAGGGTCAGGCTTTCGGGTACTTCAGGACGGCTAGTAAACCATTCGCCGTCTGCCCAGCTTTGGAGTACGGCTTGTGCGTACTGATTGCCGTTGTCGGCTTTTTCTTTGACGTCATGGAAGGCGTCAAACATCAACAAGGTTTTTTTCAGGGCATCTGCTGCGATAGGGGCCAGTTCGGCGTCGTCCAGCAGTTGAATCAGGGGCGAGATATTGTAGCCGCCCAGCATGGTGCCCAAGAGCTCGGTGGCGCGGGCGCGGCTGATTAATGCACAGGTTTCGCTGCCCAGAGCCAAGGCTGTTAAGTAAGAAGCCTTAACGTTTGCGGCTTCGTCTACGCCTGCTGGGACACGATGGACCAGCAAGTCCAGCAAAAAGTCCTCTTCGCCAGCAGGTGGGTTTTTGATCAGTTCGATAAGATCGGCAGTTTGCTGCGCGGAAAGCGGCAGCGGAGGTATGCCTTGCGCTGCACGTTCGGCAGCGTGTTCACGGTAAGTTTCCAGCATGAGACTAGCCTATCGGGTGAGAGGTTAAATAGAAAACCATATATAGATATAGATGCTGCCTCAATTGTAGTTTGAAGCGTCTTATGAATCAATGGTCTTATATCTTATATAAGAGTTGGTGAGGTCTTAAGGTAACAGTGCAGCAAACTCTGGGTGGCGCTGTATGTAGGCAGCGGCATAGCTACAGCGGGGCACGACCTGCCAGTGCTGTGATTGCGCAGTTTCCAAAGCTTTACGGGTGAGGGCGGCGGCAATGCCACGGCCTGCCAGGGCGGGGGGGACCAAGGTATGCGTAATGGTCATGGTATTGCCCTGTAGCTCGTAATCGATAATGCTGCGTAAGCCTGCTTCCAGATAAAAAAACTGTTGTTTGTCTGCGTCGTGTTCGATGACTAGGTTCATAATGTTACTCGGTGAAGAGTTAGTTCAGCCCAGATAGCAAGGCGAGTAAAATCCACAGGCACAGCATGCATGCGATTCCTAGAAAGCAGCCACCCCAAAAACTCATTAGTGGCCATTTGACATTCATGGGCACTTCGTCTGTGTTGACATGTGCCAGCAGGCGGTTGGCCTGTCCAAAGATCCACTTGTTTTGTTTGGGAAAGTTTAAGCGTAAAAAGTAGTCCAGCAATACACTTAGCTTTAGCGAGAGGGGTAATTGTTCCCAGTTATGTGTCGCCAAGTACGGGTGGCGTAGTACCTGATTGGTATTGCGCAGATTAAAAATAAACAGGTAAAGGCCGCCCAGCAAACAGCTCAGCACACAGGCAATCAGCAAGGTTGCGCTACCGGGTAAAGCGTAATAAATGATGGCAGATAACATGATGGGTATTGAAATGTCGCGTATTGTGCCCCGGCTAAAAAGCCAGGGCATCTTGTAGGCGATCAGTTTGCCAGATATTACGCGTGCTGCAAGTGAAAACTGATCTCTTGCCTTATGGACGCTGCTCGATCGGAACAAATTTCAGGTTTTCTGGTCCGGTGTAGTTGGCTGTGGGGCGTATGATTTTATTGTCGATACGCTGCTCAATAATGTGGGCGGCCCAGCCAGCGGTTCGGGCAATGACGAACAAAGGGGTAAACATGGCAGTGGGCACTCCCATGGTGTGGTAGGACACGGCCGAGAACCAGTCTAAGTTGGGGAACATTTTTTTGCTGTCCCACATCACTGTTTCCAGACGTTCGGCGATGTCATACATCTTGGTGTTGCCGTCGGCTTGAGCCAGGTCTTTGGCGACTGATTTGATCACCTCATTGCGCGGATCAGAGACGGTGTATACCGGATGGCCAAATCCAATGATGACCTCTTTATTGGCTACGCGCTCTCGTATATCTGCTTCGGCCTGATCGGGGTTTTCGTAGCGCTTTTGAATTTCAAAGGCCACCTCGTTAGCGCCGCCATGTTTAGGGCCGCGTAAGGCACCGATAGCACCAGTAATGGCTGAGTAGATGTCTGAGCCCGTGCCGGCGATAACGCGGCTGGTGAATGTAGAAGCGTTAAATTCGTGCTCGGCGTACAGATTTAGAGAAATGTGCATCGCGCGTTCCCACTCTGCGCTGGGCTTTTCGCCATGTAGCAGGTGTAGGAAGTGGGCGCCTATGCTGTCATCATCGGTTTGTACGTCAATCATTTCGCCGTTGTGGCTGTAGTGATACCAGTACAGCAACGCGGAGCCCAGGCTAGCCATCAGGCGATCAGCAATGTCACGCGCATCGGGCAGGTTATGGTCGTCTTTTTCAGGCAAGGTGCAGCCCAGTACAGATACGGCGGTACGCATGACGTCCATGGGGTGGCTGTGTGCCGGCAGGGCTTCTAGCGCGGTTTGCACGGCTAATGGTAAGCCGCGCAAGCGCTTTAGCTTGCTTTTATACGCTTGTAGTTCAGCCTTGTTAGGCAGCTTACCGTGTACCAGCAGGTGGGCAACCTCTTCAAACTCGCATGCCTGAGCCAGATCCAGGATATCGTAGCCGCGATAATGCAAGTCGTTACCAGTACGGCCTACGGTGCACAGTGCGGTGTTCCCAGCGATAACGCCAGATAGCGCGACGGATTTTTTTGGTTTAAACGTGCTGGGTGCTTGGGTATCGGTGCTTGTCATCAGTTTTGCTCCTAATGTGATTAGTTTTTACTTGATTCTGCGCTCGGCCAGCGTTACGCGTTTTTGTTTTTCTCAAACAAGGCGTCCAGGCTGCGCTCAAACTCGTGGTAACCAATACGATCGTACAGTTCTTCGCGAGTCTGCATTAAATCGACCACCTCTTTTTGGTGCCCTTGTTGACGAATAGACTGGTAAACCTGTTCAGCCGCTTTGTTCATGGCGCGGAACGCAGACAAGGGGTACAGAATAATTTGTACACCAACTGAGGCCAGTTCGTCACGAGTAAATAAAGGGGTTTGTCCGAACTCGGTAATGTTGGCCAGCACGGGTACATCCAGAACGCTGGTGAAGCGCTGATAGCTTTCTAAGTCATAGCACGCTTCCGCAAAAATGCCATCTGCACCTGCCTCAACGCAGGCCTGCGCGCGCTCTAGCGCCGCATCAATACCTTCTACAGCGATCGCATCCGTGCGCGCCATAATGAAAAAATCGGGGTCGGTGCGGGCATCAGTGGCTGCCTTGATGCGATCCACCATTTCAGCGGCGCTGACAATCTCTTTACCTGGGCGGTGGCCGCAGCGTTTAGCGCCTACCTGATCTTCGATATGGCAAGCGGCTGCGCCAAATTTGATCAGGCTTTTGATAGTGCGGGCAATGTTGAACGCGGATGCGCCAAAGCCGGTGTCGATGTCCACCATTAAAGGCACATCGCAAACGTCTGTGATGCGGCGCACATCAGTGAGCACATCATCAAGTGTGTTAATGCCTAAATCAGGCAAGCCTAAAGAGCCCGCGGCTACACCACCACCGGACAAATAGATGGCGCGGTAACCCGCCCGCTTGGCCAGTAAGGCGTGATTGGCATTAATAGCGCCAATAACTTGTAGGGGTTGCTCTTCGCGCAGCGCTTGACGAAATGCAGCACCGGCAGAACGTAAAGAAGAGTTTGACTGGCTCATGCTTATCCTTTTTGTCAGTAGTCGAATTGAATAATGATATATGAATACCTATTAAGCAGGAATCATGCCATGTTTGTGAAGCGGACGGTTTAACGAGGGAGCGCCATTTTCCAGTGTGCGGCTTCAGCGCGTTCAGAAATTTTGCTTTATAGTGTTTCATTATTGATTGATTTGTGTTTCAGGTGTTTCATGAATGCATCATATACAGATCGCTCTGGACAGTTCGATACACGCTTGCGTATCGCGGCGGTGGGCATGCATGGCTTGCGTGGTTTGTTGGAAAGCTTGGCACCCGAGTATGCTCAGCGCGCTGACATTATCATTATCGATAAGGTTTATGAGCAGGCCAGGCAAAGCGTGCAGGCTTTATTGCATCAGGGTGGGGTAGATGCCGTGGTCTCGGCTGGCTCGAACGGCAGTTATTTGCGTGAGCATTTGCCTGTGCCGGTTGCCACAGTGCGGGCAGGCGGCTTTGAGCTGATGGACTCGTTAGCCCAACTGGCTAGTCGCTTCAAGTGCTTGGCCATGGTGGTGCATGGCGAAATTCCCCAAGGCTTGCAGGCGCTGGTTACGGAGTTTGCCCTGCCGGTACATGTCTTGAGCTACACGAATGAAACTCAGGCGTATAGCTGCGTGCAGCGTATGCAAGAACTGGGGGTGGAGGCGGTCCTGGCTCCGGGGCTGGTCGTGGATTTGGCAAGGGCTGCGGGTTTGCATGCTGTATTACTTTATTCGGCAGCCGCCGTGCGCGTGGCCATGGAAGATGGCTTGGAAATGGCACGAGCTTCGCGTGCAGAGGCGGCGCGTCATGATAGGCTGCGCGCTATGCTGGGGCATTTGCGTGACGGTGTGTTGGCCGTAGACAGGCATGGTCGTGTATATGCGGTGAACCCTTCCATGTTGGCTCTGCTGAACTTATCGGAATCCGCCTTGCAGGGGCAGTTATTGCATGATGTTTTACCTGAGCTCGATTTGCAGCTTGTTATGCGCCATGCTCGACCGGATGTGGAAAAAGTGCAGCAGGTGGCCGGGCGTACGTTAGTGTTAACGCGCATCCCTATTATTGAGCAGGGGCAAGTTAACGGGGCGGTGCTGGTGTGTCAGGACCCCGTTGTGATTCAGCGGCTTGATCGTAGTTTACGTAGTCGTCGCGCGGGAGCAGGGCGTGCGCGCTATCAGTTAACTGACCTGGTGGGTAGCAGCCCGGTGATGCAACAAGTGCGAGCCCTGGCGCTAGCCTATGCCCGCAGTAGTGCGACGGCCTTAATCAGGGGTGAAAGTGGAACAGGGAAAGAATTGCTGGCGCAAGGCATGCACAATGCCAGTGCTCGTCATGCACAGCCCTTTGTAGCGGTCAATTGCGGTGCGTTTCCCGAATCTTTGCTGGAAAGTGAGTTATTTGGCTATGTAGAGGGTGCTTTTACGGGTTCCAGTCGAGGCGGGAAGGTCGGGCTTTTTGAGGCGGCGCACACGGGCACTCTTTTTCTGGATGAGGTGGGGGAGATGCCACTGACCTTGCAGACGCGTTTGTTGCGTGTGTTGCAGGAAAAAGAGGTGTTGCGCGTGGGTGCGACAGAAGCTACACCCGTGGATGTGCGTATTATTGCCGCCACACACCAGAACTTGAGTCAGCTTGTGGAGCAGGGGCGGTTTCGGCATGATCTTTTTTACCGTTTAAATATACTGACCCTTGAGTTGCCGCCTTTACGAGAGCGCCTGCAGGATTTGCCCGAGCTGCTGGAATTCTTATGTCAGCAGTTGTCCTCCCGCCTAGGAGAGGCGGACGCTAAGTGGCCTTTGCAAGAACTGTTGTCTCGTGGCCTAGGCTACGACTGGCCTGGCAATATACGCGAGCTGGAGAATATGGTGGAGCGCTTGCTGGTTTTGCATGCGACAGGTTTATTGCAAGAGGGCGAGTCATTGCAGCAGATAACGCCTGAGCTGTATGCAGGCATAGAGGTCGAGACGCTATCAAGCTGGCAAGTACAACAGGAGCACCACGAACGTCGCTTGCTGGAGGCAGTGCTGCAAGAGTGCGACGGGAATCGCGCACAGGCTGCTGACAAGCTGGGCATTAGCCGCAGCACCTTGTGGCGTCGCATGAAGGCACAGGGTATTCATTTTGTCAGTAGCAATAAAAACGGCACCTAGGTAGGTGCCGTAATCAGGTCTGTTTAGTGCTTAGCCAAGCAGATCTTTAACGCCGTCGCGCTCTTCTAGCAATTCATTCAGGGTGTGATCCATGCGTTCGCGAGAAAACGCATCGATCTCCAAGCCTTCTACACGTTTGTACTCACCGTTTTCGGTGGTAACCGGGACACCATAAATGATTTCTTCGGGGATGCCGTAAGAGCCGTCGGAGGGAATGCCCATGGTGACCCACTTGCCGTTAGAGCCCAGCACCCAGTCACGCACGTGGTCGATGGCGGCATTGGCAGCAGAAGCGGCAGAAGATAGGCCGCGCGCATCAATAATGGCTGCGCCACGTTTGCCTACTGTAGGGATAAACGTGTTGCGGTTCCATTCCTGATCGTTGATTAGGGCATCGATTTTTTCGCCCTTCACAGTAGCGAAACGAGAGTCTGGGTACATGGTGGGCGAGTGGTTGCCCCATACGATCAGATTTTCGATGTCTGCAACGGCTTGGCCCGATTTGGCCGCGAGTTGTGACAAAGCACGGTTGTGATCCAGGCGCAGCATGGCGGTGAAGTTCTTTGCCGGCAAGTCCGGTGCAGACTTCATGGCGATGTAAGCGTTGGTGTTGGCAGGGTTGCCTACAACCAGTACTTTTACATCGCGGCTGGCTACTTTATTCAAGGCACGGCCTTGAGCGGTAAAGATTTGAGCGTTGAAGTTCAGCAGGTCCTTGCGCTCCATGCCGGGGCCGCGTGGGCGAGCGCCAACGAGCAGGGCGATATCCGCGTCTTTGAAAGCGCTTTCAGGGTCGCTGTGCGCAGACATACCTTGCAACAGGGGGAAGGCACAATCGTCCAGCTCCATCATGACGCCTTGTAGCGCCTTTTGAGCTTTTTCATCTGGTAGTTCCAGCAGTTGCAAAATAACAGGCTGATCTTTGCCTAGCATTTCTCCGGATGCAATACGAAATAGCAGGGCATAGCCGATTTGTCCGGCTGCGCCGGTAACGGCAACGCGCTTGGCTGGTTTGGACATGAGAGTATGACTCCGTAGGTGTTGAAAGTCGGTCGTAAACGTACAGTGTAATGCTTTGCGTCTTGCTTGAGTTTACGGTGTACGCAAAAAAATTCAGATTCTAGGTCATGTAAAAATGACAGATCACAGCGCGCAGCCTAGTGCAAAAAACGCATGACGTCAAATATCTTATATCTTATATAAGACAGAAGAGTGTTAGACATTCGGAGTAATGCATGCGAAAATTGTGCCGTATTATTTGTGAAGCAAGTCATGTCCAGCCAGCAGGGTGGTACGCTTATGTGTAACAAGGTAATTCGCCTTTTTGACTGGAATAGAATAAACAATGACTAAATCAGCGATCAGCGCAGCGTATAGCCCCTTATACCAGCAGATCAAGGCTTTGTTATTGCAAAGCCTTGACCGTGGTGAATGGAAGCCGGGTGAGTCCATCCCCAGCGAATTCGAACTGGCAGCCCGTTATCAGGTTAGTCAGGGTACCGTGCGTAAAGCCATTGATGAACTCGCTGCTGATAATTTATTAATTCGCCGGCAAGGTAAAGGCACGTTCGTGGCAACGCATCACGAAGCTAACGTGCGCTTTCGATTTTTGCGCCTGACTCCCGATAGCGGTAAAGTTGGCGTGTCCAGCAGTCAGATTCTTGACTGCACGCGACTAAAGGCACCCGCCGATATTGCTCTTTTACTGGATTTACGTACCGCAGACATGGTTGTCAATTTGCGGCGTGTGTTGTCGTTCGACGATAAGCCTACAATTTTTGACGATATCTGGTTGCCTGGTGCTGTGTTCAAAAAACTCACTCTGGATCTGGCAGAGCAAAACCGTGGTCCTATGTACGCTTGGTTTGAAAGCGAGTTCGGAGTAAGCATGGTTCGTGCTGATGAAAAAATACAGGCGGTGTCGGCTAACGATGAGGCAGCCAAATTATTGCAAGTTGAGGCAGGTACCCCCCTGTTGCACGTTGAGCGAGTATCGTTCACCTATGGCGACAGGCCCGTAGAAGTGCGTCGTGGCTGGTACCTGACGGATAGGTTTCATTACCGAAACCATCTGAACTAAGCGTTCACTATACGTAATTGATGCTGCGCCGCAGCGTTAAATCGGTGAAAATAACTAGGTTTTAATTATTTTGTTTTTTACTTTTATTCGAGGCCATCATGTCTGATACCGCACCAAAGCAGCGTCCGCAGTATCGCAATATCAGCGTGCCGCAGATATTAAGTTATCGCCTACCCCTGGCTGCAAAAGCATCCATTTTGCATCGGGTTAGCGGCGCTTTGCTGTTTCTGTGTCTGCCGCTAGTGATATTGCCATTGTTCGCGTTAAGCGTGAACTCTCCCGAGTCCTTCGCCAGTTTGCGTAGCTATGTCGATAACCCTGTCTGTAAGCTGATCGTATTGGCGTTGATCTGGGGCTACATGCACCACTTCTGTGCGGGCATTCGTTACCTCACTCTAGACCTGCAAATGGGTAACGATAAGCACAGTGCAAAGAAATCAGCCGCTGTGGTGTTTGTTGTTAGCTTGGCGCTGACCGCTATCTTTGGCCTGAAACTGTTTGGAGTTTGGTAATGTCTAATCGCGAACGTATCGGTGCTAACCGTCTGGTAGTGGGTGCACATTACGGCACTCTGGACTTCATTGCCCAGCGTGTAACCGGCGTCATTATGGCCATTTATACCTTGGTCATTGCTTTCGGTATTTTGTTCACCAGCGAGCTCAACTTCGAGTCCTGGCGTCACTTGTTTGTCTTTCATGTGGGCGCATTGCCTGTAGGGCAGTTGCTGGCCACCTTGTTTTTCTTGTCTTTGTGCTGGCATGCCTGGATCGGTGTGCGAGACATCTGGATGGATTACGTCAAGCCCACAGGTGTGCGTTTGCTGCTGCAAACCTTGACCTTGCTGTGGCTGATTGCTTCCATCGTTTATTTTGCCAAAATTCTCTGGAGTCTGTAACCGTGGCTGCTGTCAAATCTTCTTTGCCTCGCCGCCAGTTTGATGTGGTGGTAGTAGGAGCCGGCGGCGCCGGCATGCGTTGTTCCTTGCAACTTGCACAGGCAGGCTTGTCTGTCGCGGTGTTATCCAAGGTGTTCCCTACGCGTTCTCATACCGTAGCGGCTCAAGGCGGTGTTAGTGCAGCACTGGGTAACATGAGCGAGGATCACTGGTATTGGCATATGTACGATACCGTTAAGGGTTCTGACTGGCTGGGTGACCAAGACGCGATTGAGTTTATGTGTCGCGAGGCTCCACACGCCGTGTACGAGCTCGAGCATTTTGGTATGCCATTTGACCGTAACGCTGACGGTACTATTTATCAGCGTCCTTTTGGTGGCCACACCGCTAATTTTGGCGAGAAGCCTGTTCAGCGTGCCTGTGCAGCGGCCGACCGTACTGGTCATGCCATGTTGCACACCTTGTATCAGCGTAACGTCGCAGCCCGTACTCAGTTCTTTGTTGAGTGGATGGCTTTAGACCTGTTGCGTAACGAGGCGGGTGATGTATTGGGCGTGACCGCCCTGGAAATGGAAACCGGCGAGATCTACATTCTTGAAGGTAAGCGCGTGGTATTGGCCACAGGTGGTGCTGGTCGTATCTGGGCGGCCTCCACAAACGCCTTTATCAATACGGGTGATGGTCTGGGTATGGCAGCACGTGCTGGCATTCCTTTGCAAGACATGGAGTTCTGGCAGTTCCACCCCACAGGCGTAGCCGGTGCAGGAGTGCTTATTACCGAAGGTGTGCGCGGTGAGGGCGGTATCTTGCTGAACAAAGATGGCGAGCGCTTCATGGAGCGTTATGCCCCTAACCTGAAAGACTTGGCGCCTCGTGACTTCGTGTCGCGCTCCATGGACCAAGAGATCAAGGAAGGTCGTGGTTGTGGCGATGGCAGCTATGTAGTGCTTAAGCTGGATCACCTGGGTGCCGATGTGATTAAAAAGCGTCTGCCCTCAATTCGTGAAATTGCTATCAAGTTTGGTAACGTGGATCCGATCAAAGATCCTATCCCCGTGGTGCCCACCATTCACTATCAAATGGGTGGTATTCCTACGAACTACTACGGCCAAGTTGTTACTCAAACGCCTAGTGGCGAGAACAAGATCGTTAATGGTCTTTATGCCATTGGTGAGTGCGCCGCTACCTCTGTGCACGGTGCGAACCGCTTGGGCACTAACTCTTTGCTCGACCTGATTGTGTTTGGTCGTGCTGCTGGTAACCATATTGTTGACTCCCATCCTGAGCGCGAGCATGCTCACCAAGAGATCAACGGTTCTAGCATTGAGTTCTCTCAGGATCGTATTAATCGTATGGAGTCCCGTACATCAGGCGAAAAAGCGCAAGATGTGGGCGATAAAATTCGTCACGCTATGCAGGCTCACTGTGGTGTTTTCCGCACCATGGATCTGCTGGAAAAAGGCGTGGAGAAAATCGAAAGCTTGGTACCTGAAGTGGACTCTGTGTACTTCAAAGACAAATCTAAAGTCTTTAATACTGCTCGTATTGAAGCCCTGGAAATTGAAAACATGATCGAAGTGGCGCGTGCAACGACACGCTCGGCCGCTGCGCGTACAGAAAGTCGTGGTGCGCATGCTCTGAACGATTTCCCTGAGCGCGATGATGAAAACTGGCTGCGTCATACGCTGTGGTTTTCCGAGGGCAGCAAACTCGAATATAAGCCTGTGCAGATGGAGCCTCTGACTGCTGAGAGCATCCCTCCACAAGCCCGGACTTTCTAAGGCAGGATACTGAAATGAGTCAAACCCGTACACTCAAGTTTGAGATCTATCGTTACGATCCCGACAAAGACGATCGTCCGTACATGCAAAAGCTGGAAGTTACCTTGCAGCCTACCGATAAAATGTTGCTGGACGCTATTGTGCGCATCAAAAATGATGTGGACGACAGCTTGGCAATCCGCCGTTCTTGCCGTGAAGGTGTGTGTGGCTCCGATGCCATGAACATCAACGGGAAAAACGGTCTGGCATGTACGACCAACCTGAATGACCTCAAAGAACCCATAGTTTTGCGTCCTTTGCCTGGTCTGCCTGTTGTGCGTGATCTGATTGTGGACATGACCAACTTCTTTGATCAGTACCACTCTGTCAAGCCTTACTTGATTAACGACGCCCCGCCGCCCGAGAAAGAGCGTTTGCAAACGCCCGAGGCGCGTGAAGAGCTAGACGGCTTGTACGAATGTATTTTGTGCGCATGCTGTTCTACCTCATGCCCGTCATTCTGGTGGAACCCCGACAAATTCGTCGGGCCTGCAGGCTTATTGCAAGCATATCGATTTATTGCTGATTCCCGTGATGAGGCTACCGGTGAGCGTTTGGATAATCTGGAAGATCCTTATCGCCTATTCCGTTGCCATACCATCATGAACTGTACGGATGTGTGTCCAAAAGGGCTAAATCCGTCACTGGCTATCGGCAAGATCAAGGAAATGCTTGTACGGCGCAGTATTTAAAAGGGCGTAAGCAGGTATGGGAACTTTATCCGAACTGGAGCGTGCTCGTTTGCGCTGGCGCGCCCGTCGGGGCTTGTTGGAAAACGATCTGATCATTACCCGTTTTTTGGATCGTTTTGAATCCGAACTGACGGAGGTCGAGGTATCTGCCCTGACTCGTTTATTCGTTATGGATGATACGGAGTTGCTGGACGTGCTGCTGGCTCGCAAAGAGCTGGCAGGCCCCTACGATACACCTGACATCCGGCGCCTTGTTGCAGTTATGAGAGAGCTTTAATCTTTGAGGAAAAAAGTGATGGAATTGTCAGATAAAAAGGCTACGCTATCGTTCTCCGATGGCACATCTGCTATCGAATTTCCCGTGTACAAAGGGACGGTAGGGCCAGACGTAATCGATATTCGCAAGTTATACGGTCAAACAGGTTTATTCACCTACGACCCGGGCTTTATGGCGACGGCTGCGTGTGAATCTGGTATTACGTACATTGACGGTGACAAAGGTCAGTTGATGTACCGGGGTTACCCGATTGATCAGTTGGCGGAAAGGTGCGATTTCATGGATGTCTGCTACCTGATCCTGAATGGTGATTTGCCAGACAGTCAGCAAAAGCAAGACTTCGATTCGCTGGTGACGAACCACACCATGGTTCAGGAGCAAATGCAGCATTTTATCCGTGGCTTCCGCCCGGATGCGCACCCCATGGCAGTGATGACAGGTCTGGTTGGAGCGCTGTCAGCTTTCTACCACGACTCTACCGACATCACTAACCCTCACCATCGTCATGTCTCGGCTATTCGTCTGATCGCGAAAATGCCAACGCTGGTAGCCATGACCTATAAGTACTCTTTGGGTCAGCCTTTCATCTATCCCAAAAACGACCTGTCTTACACAGGAAACTTTTTGCGCATGATGTTTGCGACACCATGCGAGGACTATCACGTTAACGAAGTTGTTGAGCGTGCTTTGGATCGTATCTTCATCTTGCATGCAGATCACGAGCAAAACGCCTCTACATCCACCGTGCGTCTGTGTGGCTCTTCTGGCACGAATCCTTTTGCTGCGATTGCTGCAGGGGTTGCTTGCCTGTGGGGTCCAGCTCATGGTGGTGCTAACGAAGCGTGCTTGAACATGCTGGAGCACTTGCAAGCGAATGGCGGTGTTGAGAAAGTTGGCGAGTTCATGGAGAAGGTCAAGGACAAATCGTCAGGTGTACGCCTGATGGGCTTTGGTCACCGTGTCTACAAAAACTATGATCCACGTGCCAAGTTAATGCAAGAAACTTGTAAAGAGGTGCTGGAAGCCTTGGGTCTGGAAAACGATCCCTTGTTCAAGCTGGCCATGGAGCTGGAGCGTATTGCCCTGGAAGATCCATACTTCGTAGAGCGCAAGCTATACCCTAACGTAGACTTCTACTCCGGTATTGTGCAGCGTGCCATTGGTATCCCCACTTCCTTATTTACCGCCATTTTTGCACTGGCGCGTACAGTAGGCTGGATTGCACAATGGAACGAAATGCTGTCTGATCCTGACTACAAAATTGGCCGTCCGCGCCAGTTGTACGTAGGTTCGCAGCGTCGCGACGTACCTGCAAAAGGCTAAGCCAGGCTCACGCGGTATGACTTAAAACGCACCATTTGGTGCGTTTTTTTATGCCTGACAGTGTGATGCGCAGCAATAAGGGAACGTCACTTACGCGTTCTTGTCCAGTTCGATCTTGAGGCGCTGTAAGCGCTGGCGACGAGCCTCACCTTCTTCGGCATCGCGTATGCTGTGCTGCACATAGTCTAGATGCTGTTCGGCGTGTTGTTTGGCCGCCTGTGGGTCGCCGTCCAAGATGGCGTGCATGAGCGCCTGATGCTGGGCTGTTAATTCCTCGACTGCTTTTTGGTCATTAAACTGAAAAATAATACGTCGACTTTCCTGCACTGTGGAGAAGACCAGATCCACTAGGCTACGCATCACTTGTAGCATGACTGCATTATGGCTGGCCTGAGCAATGGCCAGATGGAACTGCGCATCGGCCTTAGCAGCCTCGATGGCATGACCTTGTTGCTGCCGTAAAAGTAATTGTTCGAAGCAGTGCTGTATGTGTGCTTTGTCCTCATGGGTGGCACGTAAGGCCGCGTGCCAGGCACAACTGCTTTCTAGGGCCCGACGGGTTTCCAGTACATCGTAGCGGTAAAATACGTCTTTTTGCAGCAAGGCGTTTACCGGTTCGATGAACTGTGCCTGCCACACCGCGTAGTCTGTTTGTATATAGCTGCCACCACCGTGTCGGGTGTAGAGCAAGCCTTGGCTGCTTAGAATGCGTAGTGCTTCACGTATAGGGGCACGTGAGCTTTGAAGTAGTTCTGCCAGCTTGCGTTCGGAAGGCAAGCGCTCACCGGCTTCTAGCCCTTGCTCCTGAATCAGGGATTTGATTTTTTCAGCTAAGAGTTCAGACAGAGGAGTGCTCATACACGAGTACTTTAGATCAAGTGGTCTAACCATTTTAGTCATATATTCAGACTGCATGTGTAAAACAGGGTCAATTTTGCTGTTTTATTGAGGGTTATCTCGAATAAAAAGAATGTGGTAAGGCCACTATGATGGAGTGAGCTTATGGATGACAACCTGATTAACAGGGGGATCAGGTAAGCAAGACCGGGCAAAGCGGCTTAAAGCCTGGATGCGTCGTAACTTGATAAAGGACGGATCTATGACTGCGGTTTACACTCTTTTGGCGCTTGCGCCTTTACTTGTGGTGTTTGTATTAATGGTGGGTATGGGGCGCTCAGCCAAGCTATCTATGGGGGCTGCCTATATTGTCACTGTCTTGCTAGCACTGTCTGTTTGGGGCACCTTACCTGCTACCGTGGCAGCGGCCACGATTAACGGGCTAGTCACTGCGATTACCTTGTTGTTTATTGTGTTTGGTGCGGTCTTGTTGTTGAATACCCTTAAGGAAAGTGGTGCCTTACGGGCGATACGGCAAGGGTTTATGGATATTTCTCCCGACCGTCGAGTACAGGTCATTATTGTTGCTTGGTTGTTTGGATCGCTGATTGAGGGCTCTTCGGGTTTTGGGACGCCTTCAGCGGTAGGGGCGCCTTTATTGTTGGCCCTAGGTTTTCCGGCCATGGCGTCTGTCATGGCCGTGCTGGTTATCCAGTCTACACCGGTGTCCTTCGGTGCCGTGGGCACGCCCATGTTGGTGGGTGTCATGTCTGGCATTGATAATAAAGTGGATGTGGCCAATGCCATCGCACCGCTTAGCCCCGAGCAGTATCTGCAGCAAATTGTGATGGATGTGGCGCTTTTGCATGGCATGGTGGGGGTGTTTGTTCCCTTGATTCTGTGTGGCTTGCTGACTCGCTTTTTTGGTGCTGAGCGCTCGTTTACGCAAGGCTTGAAAGCCTGGAAGTTTGCCCTGTTTGCGGGCTTGGCCTTTACCGTGCCGTACTTTCTTATTGCTGCTACGCTAGGGCCGGAGTTTCCCTCAATGCTTGGTGCGCTCATCGGCTTGGCCATTACTATTAGTGCAGCGCGCAAGGGCTGGTTTCAGCCTAAAGAGGTATTTGATTTTCCACCGCAAAGCCAGTGGGAGTCTCACTGGATGGGAACTCTACATCTAGAGCCTAGCGAGGAAGATCAGGCTGCGCCACGCTTTTCTGTTTTGCGTGCCTTTTCGCCCTATGTTCTGGTGGTTTTGTTGTTGATTTTTACGCGTACCGTACCGGCCGTGAAAGCATTTTTAACCGGTCCATCGACGACGCTACGATTCAGTAATATTTTGGACACCCCCATTTCCAGTGCGGCACAATTTTTCTATTCCCCCGGGTTTATCTTGATTTTGGTGTCTCTGGCGTGTATCGGTATTTTTAGCATGACTGGGCGTCAGTATTCGGCGGGCGTAAAAAGCTCGGTACATACCATGCTTAGTGCGGCACCAGCTTTGCTCTTAGCCGTACCCATGGTGCAAGTATTTATTAATTCGGCCTCTGCAGATGGCAGCTTGATCAGTATGCCGTTGATGCTGGCTCAAGGTGCGGCCGCGGTGGCGGGCGAGGCCTGGCCGAATATTTCCCCATGGGTAGGTAGTCTAGGGGCCTTTATTGCTGGCTCTAACACTGTGAGCAATATGATGTTTGCATACTTCCAGTTCTCCACGGCGCAGCACATTGGTCTGGGAGTTGATCAGACTGCCGTTGTAGTGGCTTTGCAGGCCGTGGGTGGCGCTGCAGGCAATATGATTTGTGTGCATAACGTGGTGGCGGCAGGTGCCGTAGTGGGTATGCTCAATCGGGAGGGGGAGATTGTGCGTAAGACCCTGATTCCTATGTGCTATTACGTTATTCAGGCGGGTTTGCTAGGACAGGCTCTGATAACCGGTAATATGGTCTGGGGTGTGGCGGCAGTGGCTTGGCTGGCAATTTTCCTGGGCTTGAACAGCTATTACAAAGGGGTTGCACCCACCTTGCAAACGGCAAACTCGTAATGCTTTGATGGGCTAAGCTAGTTTATAGATGTAAAAAGGGGCTGCACACGACTGTGCAGCCCCTTTTTGATGGATCTGGCGCATGAACAGCGCCAGCCATGTATTACTTCGCTTCCTGAGCCTCTTGCTGAGCGTCAACAACGGCCAGTGTGGTCATATTGACAATACGGCGCACGGTGGCGCTGGTTGTCAGAATATGCACAGGTCGTGCTGCACCTAATAGGATGGGGCCCATGGCAACACCATTGCTACCCGTCATTTTCAACATGTTATAGGTGATATTTCCTGCATCCAGGTTGGGAGTAATGAGTAGGTTGGCAGCACCACGTAACGTGGTGTCTGGGAATGCCTTGAAGCGGATGCTGTCTGACAGGGCAGAGTCAGCATGCATTTCGCCATCTACCTCGAGCTCTGGTGCACGTGCCCTGATCAATTCGCGTGCTTTTGCCATTTTGCGTGATGAAGCGGTTTTACGGCTACCAAAGTTAGAGTGCGAGAGCAGTGCAATACGAGGCACTACACCAAAGCGTTTCACCTCTTCGGCGGCCTGTATGGTCATATCGGCGATTTGTTCCGCACTGGGGTCTTCGTTTACGTGGGTATCACACACGAACAAAGTTTGTGACGGCAGCATGAGTACGTTCATGGCAGCCAGAGTGTGGTTATCGCTTTTCTTGCCAATGACTTCTTCTACATGGCTCAGTTGCTTATCGTAGTTGCTAGTTACGCCGCAGATCATACCGTCCGCGTCACCACGTTGCAGCAACATCGCTGCAATCAAGGTGTTGTGCTTGCGGATCATGGCCTTGGCGATGTCAGGGGTGACACCGTCACGACCTTTCATCTGGTAGTAGGCACTCCAGGTTTCGTTAAAGCGTTCGTCGTCTTCCGGGTCAACCACTTCGATGTTTTTGCCGATTTCCAGACGTAAGCCTGCTTTTTTGACACGCATCTCAATCACGCTGGGGCGACCCACTAGTATCGGTTGTGCCAGCTTTTCATCAATGATGGTTTGGGCTGCACGCAAGATACGCTCGTCTTCGCCGTCCGCATAAATAATACGCTTGGGATCAGACTTGGCTTGCATGACCAGAGGGCGCATGAGCTGACCGGAGTGGTAGATCATGCTGATCAGTTTTTGGCGATAGGCTTCCATATCTTCGATGGGGCGAGCAGCCACACCGGAGTCCATGGCCGCTTGCGCTACCGCTGGAGCGATTTGTACGATCAGACGAGAGTCAAAGGGCTTGGGAATAATGTATTCGGGTCCAAAGCTTAGGTCTTCGTCTGCATAGGCGGTGGAGACTTCGTCGTTTTGCTCGGCCTGAGCCAGTTCGGCAATGGCGTACACGCAAGCCAGCTTCATTTCTTCGTTGATAACGCTGGCACCTACGTCCAGGGCACCACGGAAAATAAAGGGGAAGCACAATACGTTATTGACCTGATTCGGGTAGTCCGAGCGACCAGTGGCAATAATGCAATCGGGGCGTACGGCTTTAGCCAGCTCTGGACGGATTTCAGGCTCGGGGTTAGCAAGGGCCAAAATCAGTGGACGCTCAGCCATGGTTTTGATCATTTCGGCTGTTAATACACCCGGTGCCGAGCAACCCAGGAAAACGTCTGCATCGACGCAGCCGTCAGCCAGTGTGCGCGCGTCTGTGTCTTGGGCGTAACGGGCCTTGTTGGCCTCCATGTTTTCTTCACGGCCTTTCCAGATAATGCCGCGAGAGTCAGCAACATAGATGTTTTCGCGCTTCACACCCACCGCCACTAGCAAATCTAGACATGCAATAGATGCTGCGCCTGCGCCCGAACATACCAGTTTGATTTCATCAATTTTTTTATTGACGACTTTCAAACCGTTAATGATGGCCGCGGAGGAAATAATGGCGGTACCGTGCTGGTCATCGTGAAAAACGGGGATCTTCATCCGTTCGCGCAGTTTTTTCTCGATGTAAAAGCACTCGGGCGCTTTGATGTCCTCAAGGTTGACCCCGCCGAGCGTAGGCTCCATGGCGGCGATAATGTCTACCAGCTTATCCGGGTCGTTCTCGTTAAGCTCGATATCAAAGACATCAATGCCTGCAAATTTCTTAAACAGGCAGCCTTTGCCTTCCATGACCGGTTTTGCAGCCAGTGGCCCAATATTGCCCAGACCCAGTACGGCAGTACCGTTGGTGATGACCGCGACCAGATTAGAGCGAGAGGTGTATTTAGCGGCAGCCTCATCACCCTCTTCATAAATGGCCATGCAGGCAGATGCCACACCGGGAGAGTAAGCCAGCGATAAGTCGTCCTGGTTGGCTAAAGTTTTAGTGGGGACAACCGAAATTTTTCCTGGCGTTGGGTATGCGTGGTAGTCCAGCGCAAGTTTGGCCAGATCGGCATTGGCATCCATCGTGGTATAGCTCCTGTGTTTAATTTTTCGGCGTGAAATATATCAGTAATTTATAAGAAAAAGCGCGCGCGTGAATGGCTATTTTGTTATAGACAGCATTTGCCTACGCAGGTGGTCTTGCTTGTGACAAGCACGAGTAATCAATATGCCTTGTGATGTGGGCCTGCGCAAGTGCGTTCATACACTTTTTTCTTTACTTAGCTTTCCGATTTCATATAGTGGTTTTGGTTTTCACTATGTGCGTAAGTCCTTATTTATAGCGCTCTTTCAGGGTTTTGTCTGGTATTAATTATCGTGCAGTGCAGCAATTGTGTTTGTTTAGGCCAACGTCTAGTCATTTGAAACGTAAATTTATGGGTACAACAATTGCAGCTCTTGATTGCAGCGGTATACTAGAAAGCATACGGCTTGTATAAGGCGTCAAACGTTGCCTTCTGCTCCGCTATCCGCTAACCGGCGTGGCCGTGTCGCGGAAGGTCCTCCTGCATCTCAACGCGAGTGAAACACTCGGATAGGTGAAGCGTAATAATGTCATCACAGAAAGATCTGCAGTCAAACGCTTATTTGTTTGGCAGTAATGCTCCATATGTCGAAGAACTCTATGAGTCCTATCTCGACAACCCAGGTTCTGTCGCCGATAACTGGCGCGATTATTTCGATCAACTTCAAAACCTGCCTGCTACTGACGGTTCTGATTCTACGCGCGATCAGGCTCATGCCCCCATCGTTGAATCATTCGCTCAGCGTGCTAAAGCGAACAGCTTCCTGAGCCGTGCTCAGGCGCCTGATTTGGCGATGGCCATGAAGCAGGTTTCTATACAGTCCATGATCGCCGCTTACCGTTCTTTAGGTGTGCGCATTGCTGATCTGGACCCTTTGAAACGCTCCGAGCGTCCCAATTTCCCAGAACTTGATCCTGCTTTTTATGGCTTAACTGAAGCCGATCTGGATCAGGTTTACTCGGCCACCAATACCTACTTTACCAAAGCCGACACCATGAGCCTGCGCGACATGCTCAAGGCGTTGCGCGATACCTACTGCCGTTCAGTGGGTGCCGAGTTCATGCATATTTCTGATCCCGTTGCTAAGCGCTGGATTCAGGAGCGCCTTGAGACCGTACATGGCAAGGCTAGCTTCAGCGTGGACGAGAAACGCAATATTTTGCAGCAACTGACCGAAGCCGAAGGGCTGGAGCGCTTCCTGCATACCAAATACGTAGGGCAAAAACGATTCTCTCTGGAAGGCGGTGAAAGCTTTATCGCTTGTATGGACGAGGTCGTTAACCACGCGGGTGAAAACGGTGTCCAAGAGGTCATCGTTGGTATGGCTCACCGTGGTCGCCTGAATATGCTGGTCAACATCATGGGCAAAATGCCTGGTGATTTGTTTGCCGAGTTCGAAGGTCGCCACGTCGAGGGCCTGACCGACGGTGACGTGAAATACCACAATGGTTTTTCCAGTGACCTGTCTACACGTGGTGGCCCCGTACACTTGTCCTTAGCCTTTAACCCATCCCACCTGGAAATTGTGAATCCTGTGGTAGAGGGTTCTGTGCGTGCGCGTCAAGATCGCCGTGGTGACACGGATGGTTCACGTGTCTTGCCCGTACTGGTACACGGTGATGCCGCTTTTGCGGGACAGGGTGTCGTGATGGAAACCCTGAACATGGCTCAGACTCGTGGTTATGGTACCGGTGGTACCTTGCACGTGGTCATTAACAACCAGATTGGTTTCACCACCTCTGACCCTCGCGATACGCGCTCCACCCTGTATTGCACAGACGTGGTCAAAATGATTGAAGCCCCCGTGTTCCACGTTAATGGTGACGATCCCGAGGCAGTAGTCTTTGTGACTCAACTGGCACTGGACTACCGTCGTGAATTCAAACACGATGTAGTGGTGGACATTGTTTGCTTCCGCAAACTGGGTCACAACGAACAAGATACTCCTTCGCTGACTCAGCCTCTGATGTACAAAAAAATTGGTACCCACAACGGTACCCGTAAACTGTACGCAGACAAACTGGTAACACAAGGTGTACTGGCCGAAAACGAGCCAGAGGAAATGGTCAAGGCTTACCGTCAACTGATGGAAGATGGCAAGCGTACGGTAGAGCCGGTACTGACCGATTACAAAAACAAGTACGCCATTGACTGGACCTCGTTCCTGACAGCTAAGTGGACAGATCACGCCGACACCGGCTTGCCAATCAGCTTGTTGAGTAAAATTGGTGAAAAAATCACCACGGTACCCGAAGGCTTCACGGTACACCCTCTGGTCAATCGTCTGCTGAACGACCGTCGTGCTATGGCACAAGGCGAAACTCGCGTTGACTGGGGCATGGCCGAACACTTGGCTTTTGCCACCCTGCTTAATTCTGGTTATGCCATTCGCATTACCGGTCAGGACTCGGGGCGCGGTACGTTTACTCACCGTCATGCTGTGTTGCACGATCAAAAGCGTGAGCGCTGGAATGATGGTACTTATATTCCGCTGCAAAACGTCTCAGACGAGCAGGCCGAGTTCACCGTCATTGATTCGGTCTTGTCCGAAGAAGCGGTATTGGCATTTGAATATGGTTACGCTTCGGCAGAACCGAATATTCTGACTATCTGGGAAGCTCAGTTTGGTGACTTTGCCAACGGAGCACAGGTAGTAATTGACCAATTTATTACCTCAGGTGAGGCTAAGTGGGGCCGTCATTGCGGTTTAACCTTGATGCTGCCACACGGTTACGAGGGTCAAGGGCCTGAGCACTCGTCTGCACGTATCGAGCGTTTCTTGCAATTATGTGCTGATAATAATATTCAGGTGGTGCAGCCTACTACGGGTGCCCAGATTTTCCACCTGTTACGTCGTCAAATGATTCGTCCGTTCCGCAAGCCTTTGGTGATCATGACGCCTAAGTCTTTGCTGCGTAACAAAGATGCCACATCGTCTTTAAGCGAGTTGGCGGAAGGGCATTTCCAGCCCGTCATTAGTGAGCTGGACGAGACGATTGATGTGAACGCTGTTAAGCGCGTGCTGGTGTGCTCCGGTAAGGTGTACTACGACTTGGTCAATACCCGCAAAGAGCTAGAGCGCAAAGATATTGCCATTGTCCGTGTGGAGCAGCTTTACCCCTTCGCCCATAAATCCTTCCAAACAGAGCTGCAAAAATACAGCAATGCCAAAGAGGTCATCTGGGTGCAAGATGAGCCGCAGAACCAAGGTGCTTGGTTCTATGTACAGCATCACATTTATGAAAACATGATCGAAGGTCAGAAGTTGGGTTACGCAGGTCGTGCCGCTTCGGCGTCGCCTGCAGTGGGCTACTTGGCTAAACACCAAGAGCAGCAGAAAGCGCTGCTTGAGCAGGCTTACGCGGCACGCGCCAAATTTGTGCTGACTAAATAACGCATCCCAGATTTTTATATACGGAAATTATTATCATGGCAATTACTGAAGTACTGGTACCACAACTTTCTGAGTCCGTCTCTGAGGCAACACTGCTTGAGTGGAAAAAACAGCCAGGCGAAGCCGTCCAGGCCGATGAGATCCTGATTGAAGTAGAAACCGATAAGGTGGTGCTTGAAGTGCCTGCACCAGCCTCTGGTGTACTGACCGAAATCGTGAAGGCCGATGGCAGCACTGTTACCTCTGGCGAGATTTTGGCTCGTATTGACTCGGCAGCTCAGGCGAGCGCAGCACCTGCGGCAGAAGCAGCACCAGCTGCTCCTGAGGCTGAGGCTCCTGCGGCCGCCGCTTCGGCGTCCAAGGGCGCTAGTGCGGTGGCATCACCGGCTGCGGCTAAAATTCTCTCCGAAAAAGGCGTTGAGGCGGCTAACGTAGAGGGTACAGGTCGTGGTGGTCGTATCACTAAAGCGGACGCGTTAGGCGCTGATGCCAGTGCACCGGCTGCAAAAGCGACTGCTGCGCCAGCAACCGCTTTCTCTCTGGACGGTCGTCCAGAACAGCGTGTTCCTATGAGCCGTCTGCGTGCACGTGTGGCCGAGCGCCTGTTGCAGTCGCAGTCTGAAAATGCCATCTTGACCACGTTTAACGAAGTCAATATGCAAGCGGTTATTGAGCTGCGTAAAAAGTATCGCGACCAGTTCGAGAAAGAGCACGGCGTGAAACTGGGCTTCATGGCTTTCTTCGTTAAAGCGGCTGTTGCAGCACTGAAAAAGTACCCCGTGCTGAACGCATCGGTGGATGGTAAAGACATCATCTACCACGGTTACTTTGATATTGGTGTGGCCGTAGGTAGCCCACGTGGCTTGGTTGTTCCTATTTTGCGTAACGCAGATCAGCTCAGCATTGCTGAAATTGAACAGCAAATTGCAGACTTTGGCGCGCGTGCACGTGATGGTAAGCTGACACTTGAAGAAATGACAGGTGGTACATTCTCCATTTCTAATGGCGGCGTGTTTGGCTCTATGCTGTCCACACCTATCATCAACCCACCACAGTCCGCAATTTTGGGCATACACGCTACCAAAGATCGTGCCGTGGTTGAGAACGGTGAGATTGTTATTCGCCCCATGAACTACTTAGCTATGTCTTACGATCACCGTATTATTGACGGTCGTGAGGCGGTGCTGGGTCTGGTAGCCATGAAAGAGGCTTTGGAAGATCCACAGCGCTTATTGCTTAACCTGTAAGCATGCGTCTGTCACACTAAGTGGTGTAAAGTACGGCCAAGTGCTTGTTTAATAAGCCTTGGCCGACTTCATTTATTCAGCCTTAGTTTGGTCGCCGTGTTAAGCAGCGTTGCCGACCGCCCAATTGGGGCTGAATACTCGTTATAGAATGGAAATTAATCATGGCAAAACAGTTTGATGTTGTTGTTATCGGTGCCGGTCCTGGTGGTTATATTGCAGCGATTCGCGCAGCCCAGTTAGGCATGAGCGTTGCTTGCGTAGACGAATGGTCCACCTCTGATGGTAAACCTGCTCCTGGTGGCACATGCACCAACGTTGGGTGTATTCCTTCTAAGGCATTGTTGCAGTCTTCCGAGCACTTTGAGCATGCAAGCAAGCATTTGGCTGAGCATGGCGTCAAGGTAGAAGGCGTATCGCTAGATATCAAGCAATTTTTAGGCCGTAAAGACACCGTTGTTAAGCAAAACAACGAAGGTATTTTGTACCTGTTTAAAAAGAATAAAGTTACTTTTTTCCACGGACGCGGCGCGTTTGGTGCAAAAGTAGATGCAGGTTGGTCGGTGAATGTTAGCGGTGCTCAAAATGAAGAGCTGGTCGCTAAAAACGTGATCATCGCCACAGGTAGCTCTGCCCGTGCATTGCCAGGTCTGGAGTTTGACGAAGAGCAAGTTCTGTCTAACGATGGTGCGCTGCGTTTAACATCCGTGCCTAAAAAATTAGCCGTAATTGGTGCCGGTGTTATTGGTCTGGAGTTGGGCAGTGTATGGCGTCGTCTGGGTGCAGAAGTTACTATTTTGGAAGGTGCACCCGACTTCCTGGCTACCGTAGACAGAGACTCTGCTAAAGAAGCGCTGAAAGCATTTACCAAGCAGGGCCTGACTATCCAGACTGGTGTGAAGGTAGGCGAAGTTAAGAAAACAGCGAAAAAAGTGACGGTTCCGTACACCGATGCAGCCGGCACAGAGCACAAACTCGAAGCCGATAAACTAATCGTGTCTATCGGTCGTGTACCCAATACAGCAGGGCTGGGCGCGGATACCATAGGCTTGAAACTGGACGAGCGTGGCTTTGTTGTTGTGGACGACGATTGTGCAACTAGCTTGCCCGGTATCTGGGCGGTGGGTGACGTGGTGCGTGGACCCATGTTGGCTCACAAAGCCGAAGAAGAGGGCGTAGCCGTTGCCGAGCGCTTGGCAGGTCAGCATCCTCATGTGAACTTCGATACAGTGCCTTGGGTTATTTATACCTCGCCAGAGATTGCGTGGGTAGGTCAGACCGAGCAGCAACTGAAAACAGCAGGACGTGATTACCGCGCTGGTAGCTTCCCATTTTTGGCTAACGGTCGTGCGCGTGCCTTGGGTGATACCACAGGCTTTGTGAAAGTGCTGGCCGATGCCAAGACTGACGAAGTGTTGGGCGTACATATCGTTGGGCCTGTAGCTTCTGAATTGATTGCTGAAGCTGTTACTATTATGGAGTTCCGTGGTGCAGCTGAAGACATTGCCCGTATATGTCACGCTCACCCCACTTTGTCAGAAGCCATGAAAGAAGCGGCACTGGCAGTTGATAAGCGAGCACTGAACTTCTAAGTTTCACGTGTTTGAATACTAAGGGCGAGCATAGACTCGCCCTTTTTTTGCGAGCTTAGCCAGTTTCAGAAGAGCTGCAGATTCACTGTGTGCCAGAGCACAAGAGTTAAAGGTTTTATGAACGTTACCGAGTACTATCACCAGGCCTTGAGCCAAAAAGGTTATAAGGCGGATGTGGCACAAGAGTTGGCCATATCGCGTTTGCAGCGATTTTTTGATGAGTGGACGGCGTACACCCAGGCTCGCTCCTCGCGCTTGCGACGTTTGCTGCATAAGCCGTCTGTGCCGCGTGGTGTGTATTTATGGGGTGGTGTGGGGCGTGGCAAGAGCTTTCTCATGGATGCTTTTTATCTGACCGTACCACTAAAGCGTAAAGGCCGGCTCCATTTTCATGAGTTCATGCGCGGTGTGCACCGACAACTAGACGAAGTGCGCGGTATGGAAGACCCCTTGGATGAGGTGGCTAAACGTATCGCCCAGCGCTATCGCTTGATTTGCTTTGATGAGTTTCATGTGTCCGACGTGGCGGATGCGATGATTCTGCATAAGTTGTTGCAAGGCTTATTTGACCGCGGTACGTCGTTTGTCATGACGTCCAATTACGAACCGGAAAAACTATATCCAGATGGCTTGCATCGTGATCGTATCTTGCCTGCCATTGCTTTGATTGAAGCCAAAATGGATATCCTCAATGTGGATACTGGGGTAGATTACCGACGACGAGCATTAGAGCAAGTGCATACGTACCTGACGCCCTTATCACCGGAGACCACTCAGCGCCTACAAGAGGCTTTTGATGCCTTGTCCGATGCTAGTGCAGAACAAGACCCAGTATTGGAAATTGAACACAGAAAAGTGCGTGCTCAAGCCATGGCGGGCAGTGTGGTGTGGTTTGATTTTCATACTCTATGTGTCGAGGCTCGCTCCCAGAACGATTATCTGGATTTGGCGGAACGCTTTAAAACGATTATTGTTTCTGATGTGCCACGTTTGAGCGCACGTGATGCATCGGCTGCCCGCCGTTTTACTTGGCTAGTGGATGTGCTTTACGACCATAAGGTCAAGTTGATCCTGGCTGCAGAGTGTCCGCCTGAACAGTTGTATGTCGAAGGTACGATGTCAAATGAGTTTCATCGCACCGTTTCCCGTCTATTGGAAATGCAATCGCGCGAATATCTTGAGTCTGAGCGTAGAATGACGGTCAGGCTGTAGTGCGTCGCTCCTATCTATATCGCTTTTAATTGTAGAAAAACCTATGAAGACCAGAGTCTTAACCGGAATCACCACCTCAGGCATCCCACATTTGGGTAATTATGCCGGCGCGCTCAGGCCCGCTATACGTGCCAGTCAACAGGCCGATGTGGATGCTTTTTTCTTTATGGCCGATTATCACGCGCTGATTAAGTGCGAGGATGCTGAGCGCGTAGCTGTATCCCGGCTTGCGATTGCGGCTACATGGCTGGCTGCTGGTCTGGACCCTGAGCGCGTCACGTTTTATCGACAGTCCGATATTCCGGAGATTCCTGAGCTTAACTGGGTATTGAATTGTGTAAGTGGCAAGGGGCTGCTGAATCGTGCACATGCCTATAAGGCGGCTGTGGATCAGAATGAGCTAAAAGGTCATGATGCAGACGATGGCGTAACCATGGGCTTATTTTGTTATCCCGTCTTGATGGCTGCGGATATCCTGATGTTTAATGCTCAGAAAGTCCCTGTGGGACGAGACCAAATCCAGCATGTGGAAATGGCGCGAGATATTGCTCAGAGTTTTAATTATTTATACGGTCAAGGGCGTGAGCTTTTTGTCTTGCCGCAAGTTCAGATCGATGAGGAAGTCGCCATACTTCCCGGTTTGGACGGACGGAAAATGTCCAAGAGCTACGACAATACCATCCCCTTATTTGAAGGTGGAAGTGCTGCGCTAAAGTCAGCGATCGCGCGTATTGTGACCGATTCCCGCCTGCCAGGTGAGCCCAAAGAGGTCGAGGGTTCTCATCTATTTTCACTGTATCAGGCGTTTGCCAGTTCCGAGCAAAGTGTGCAGTTGCGTGCGGATTTGCAGCAAGGCTTGGCTTGGGGTGAGGCTAAGCAGCGTTTATACGAGCTGCTTGAGCATACGCTGGCACCGATGCGCGAACGGTATGTAGAATTGATGTCGCGACCCGATCAAATCGAAGACATACTGCAAGCGGGGGCAGATAAGGCCAGAGCTTATGCTCGCCCGCTTATGCAAGAGGTCAGAGCCGCCGTGGGCTTACGGGCGGCCCGTCCTCAGGCTACGCCAGCAGTAGAAAAAACTAAAGCTAAAAAAGCCAAGTTTATTCAGTTTCGCGAGCCAGATGGACAGTTCCGTTTTCGTTTGGTAGATAGTGAGAATGTTGAGCTTTTGCTGTCTGAGCCATTCGCGAACCCCAAGGATGCTGGCGCGTTTATTAAGGCATTACAGGCGGACAATTATGCTCAGTATCTACAGGCTGAGGCACAGCAGATTCATCTTGTCTGGAATGAGCGGCGCATAGCCAGCCTTGAGCTAGCGCAACAGTCTCGATTGCTGAGCGCTCTAGATAGCTTTCAGGACGCAGAGTAAGCAGTAAAAAAGCCAGCATCGTAAACAATGCTGGCTTTTTTCTTGGTGCTGCTGGGTGAGTTTGTTATTCCACTACACTGGCCGCGGTCAGACCTAGACGCTCGCACAGTTCCAGAATTTCACTCATGTGTTGGCGTTGAATCAGTATGAGTTGAAACTCATACTCAGGATTGCTCGCAAACTCAATCAGTGCATAGTCTGGGTGCGCTTGCAGCAACTGCTGGTCGGCCCACAGAAAGAAACTTTCTATGTCTTGAAAAGGCATGTCCTCGTAGGGGAAGGCGGGCATACCAGGTGTTTCAAAGGCCGCCAGTACTTCCTCCCAGATTTCATCCACCGAATCGCCCAGAGCGAAGTAATCGTCCAGCTCGTAGCTGAGCGCCAATAGCAAGCTATTTGCCGGCGTATCGATGGCTAAGGCCTGGGTGTCGTCACCATAAGTCGCTTGCATCGCCTCAGGGCTTTGTAGGGCTTCCTGAATATGCGTGGCGATAAGTTCTAGTTGGTCCGCTTGCTGCTCGCAGTTTGAGAGCAAGTCCAAGAGTCGCACTAAATCACTTTTGGCTATAGTCATGCTTATTTTCTCAATTTGCTAAAGGCGGCGGCCATGGCGCCGTCGGGAATGGGAGCGGGCTTGGTGTTGCGTTGCGGTCCGCGCCCGCGACTGTCTTTGGGGCTGGCCGTACGGCGTGACATGGCCTGAGTGTCGTCGTTCAGACGCATAGTGAGACCAATACGCTTACGCGCTACATCGACCTCTAGTACTTTGACCTTGACGGTCTGGCCTACTCGCACCACATCACGTGGGTCTTTGACGTATGTGTCTGATAAAGCAGAGATGTGCACCAAGCCATCTTGGTGTACTCCAATATCCACGAATGCGCCGAAATTGGCAACATTACTGACCACCCCTTCCAGAATCATACCCGGATTCAGATCGTTGAGGGTATTGACGCCCTCTTCAAATTTAGCCGTCGTGAACTCAGGGCGCGGGTCACGGCCCGGCTTTTCTAATTCACTGAAAATATCGATGACTGTAGGCAGTCCGAAACGCTCATCGGTAAAGTCGTTAGGCGATACGCCCTTCAAGGCACCTGGTTTGCCCATAATATGAGCTGCATCAGCCTGTATGCGCGCCAGGATTTTTTCTACCACTGGGTAGGCCTCAGGGTGTACCGCTGAGGCATCGAGTGGGTTGCTAGCACCAGGTATGCGTAGAAAGCCGGCAGCCTGCTCAAAGGACTTTTCGCCAAAACGAGGTACCTTAAGCAATTCTTTGCGGGTCTGGAAAGCACCATGCTCGTCGCGCCAACTGACGATATTACGAGCAAGGGTATTGTTTAGGCCTGAGACTCTCGCCAGTAGGGGAGCGGAGGCCGTGTTCACATCTACGCCCACGGCGTTTACGCAATCCTCGACCACAGCATCTAAGCTACGTGCAAGCTCCCGTTGATTCACATCGTGCTGATATTGACCGACGCCTATTGCTTTAGGGTCGATTTTTACCAGTTCGGCCAGTGGGTCTTGCAGGCGGCGGGCAATGGATACGGCTCCGCGCAGGCTCACGTCCAGATCGGGAAACTCCAGCGCGGCGAGCTCAGAGGCGGAATACACGGACGCGCCTGCTTCGGAGACCACGACGCGGGTAAACGGTAAATCTGGTTCGGCCCGCTGTAAATCGGCCACGAGCTTTTCGGTTTCTCGGGACGCGGTGCCATTGCCTATCGCGACTAATTCAATATTGTGCTGGCGCGCTAGTTTACTGAGCACGCGTAAGCTGCCTTCGCGATCACGACGCGGCTCAAAGGGGTAAATGGTTGCGGTATCAAGGACTTTACCTGTGCGATCAATGGCCGCTACCTTGACGCCAGTACGTATGCCTGGGTCCAAGCCTAATACTGCCTTAGGGCCGGCTGGTGCAGCAAGCAGCAGGTCGCGTAAGTTGGCGGCAAATACCCGGGTTGCTTCTTGTTCAGCCTGTTCACGTAGCTGGGTTATAAACTCTGTTTCAAAAGAGGTAAGCAACTTAACTCGCCAGGTCCATCGGCAGACCTCAGCGAGCCATTGGGTTCTTGGGGTGGCTTGCGCGGAGAAGTCAGCCCCATTTTGAATGAGTTCGGCGCTTTTTATCACACATGGGTGCGGCACCTGTGCATCGGTCTCAGGCTCTAGCCCTAAACGCAACTCCAAGATACCTTGCTGTCTGCCACGTAATAAGGCCAGTGTGCGGTGCGAAGGCAGTTGACTCACGGACTCGTGAAAATCGAACCAGTCGCGGAACTTGTCGCCTTCTTGTTCTTTGCCGTCGCTAAGCTTGGAGTGCAAATGGCCATGTTTCCATAGGTAGGCGCGCATTTTTTCCAGAATATCGGCGTCCTCAGCGTAACGCTCAGCCAGAATATCGCGAGCGCCATCCAGTGCCGCCTTAGCGGTATCGAATTTTGCCTCGGGGTTTAGGTAGTGCTCGGCCAGGCTAAGTGGGTCAGCATTGTTGTCCACCAGAATTTTATCGGCCAACTCTTCTAGGCCTGCTTCACGTGCGATCTGTGCCCGGGTGCGTCGCTTAGGTTTATAAGGAGCATACAAGTCCTCCAGTCTTTGCTTGGTCTCAGCCGCTAAAATTGCTGCTTCCAGCTCTGGAGTGAGTTTGTCCTGTTCCCGAATCGAGCTCAGGATAGTCTGTCGGCGCGACTGCATGTCACGCAGGTAAAGCAAGCGTACTTCCAGTTCGCGCAGCACATTGTCGTCCAGACCGCCCGTGGCCTCTTTGCGGTAACGGGCAATAAACGGAACAGTCGCGCCGTCATCCAACAAGGTGACCGCCGCGCTGGCTTGTCGTACCGGTATGTTTAATTCCGCAGCGAGTAAGCTGAGTATTTGTTCGTGGTCCTGATTCTGAACCGTCATGTCAACTGTTGTATCGTTCATGTGTCCGTCGTTGTAAAAGGGTCTTCCTGCGCCGCATTTTGCCATAAAGCGCGCCGCTTACCCAAAAATGGCGAGTATCATCTTGTGTACTTACTGTGATTGTAGACAGTATTCGCTACAATTGTTTGTTCGCTTCTTTGGTAAAAATATGTTTTCGCAGGATTTATCCGATGTTTTTTCGGCCCAGGGGCCCTTGGCCGAAAGCTCGCCACACTATAGACCACGCCAAGCTCAAATTGAGCTGGCTCAGTCGATTGAGCAGGCCATACATGATAATGCGGTACTGATCGCTGAGGCGGGTACCGGTACCGGTAAAACCTGGGCTTATTTAGTGCCTATCTTTCTGCGGGGTAGTAAAACCTTAATTTCCACGGGTACGCGTACCTTGCAAGATCAGTTGTTTCGGCGTGATATTCCTCAGTTGCGTAAAATGCTGGCGGTACCCATACAGTTAGCCTTATTGAAAGGTCGTGGAAACTATGTCTGCCATTATTATCTAGACCGAATCGAGGGTGAAGAAGCAGCGCTCAGTTCTCGCACCGAGGTTCAGTACCTGCGCGAAATTCAAGTGTTTGCTCAACGGTCACGCTCTGGCGACAAGAGCGAACTGGGCACTGTACCCGAAGAGGCTGAAATTTGGCAGAAGGTGACCTCAACACGAGAAAACTGTTTGGGGCAGGATTGCCCTTTTCTGCGCGACTGCTTTGTGATGAAAGCACGCCGGCAGGCGCAAGAAGCCGATGTGGTGGTGGTGAACCACGCTCTGTTTATGGCCGACCTTGCACTGCGTGAAGACGGTGTGACCGATTTATTACCAACGGTAGATCTGGTGGTGTTCGATGAGGCGCACCAGCTTCCGGATGTGGCAACCCGTTTTTTGGGTACCAGTATTTCCTTATATGAAATTACAGATCTCAGCCGTCAGATGGAGACGGCTGGCTTAGCGCATGCGCGTGACACGGTGAACTGGAGCCAGATCGCTAGTAAATTGCAGCAGGCAGCGCGAGAGCTGCATCTGTGTACCGCGTCACTCATACAGCAAGGTCAGGGGCGAGTGGGGTATTTCGATATTCCAGAAGCCGAGCATTTCGATCAAATGCTGGACGAGCTCTTGGAAGTGTTTGATCGGCTATTAAAAGTGCTGGAAATGGTGGCTGAGCGTCATCCGGACCTGTCCGCTGCGCATAAGCTGGCTTTAGATTTACGAGCACGACTATTTCAGTGGAGCCAGCCTGATCGTCAGGGCAGGCATGCGTATTTGCCTGACGACGAGCGCGAGCAAGAGCAAGCCGTACGCTGGCTTGAAACCGGACGTAATTATCTGCGTTTGCACAGCGCTCCCTTGTCGGTGGCGGGTATATTTTCACGTTATCGGGCGCAGGATCAAAGCTGGGTGCTCACCTCAGCAACTTTGACGGTGCAGGGTGATTTTTCGCATTTTCAGCGTCAACTGGGGCTGAATACGGCACACACTCAAGTCTGGTCATCACCGTTTGATTACGCTAAGCAGGGCTTGTTTTATGTGCCCTCTACCTTGCCAATACCGAGTAATCCGCGTTTTAACGAAGCGTTTGTGGATGCTTTATATCCCTTGCTCAACGAAAATCATGGCGGCGCACTGGTCTTGTGTACAACCTTGCGCGCGGTAGAGCGGATTGCAGATTTGCTGCTTGAGCGCTTCGAGGCACAAGGCGTGGAACGCACCGTCTTGCGCCAGGGTCAGCGCTCCAGACAAGTGTTGCTGGACGAATTTCGTGCTCGTAAGAACGCTGTCTTGGTGGGCAGTGCCAGCTTTTGGGAAGGCATTGATCTGCCGGGCGATAGCTTAACTTTGGTGGCTATTGATAAGCTGCCCTTTGCTCCTCCGGATGATCCGGTACTGGAGGCCAGAATAAACGAGTGCAAGGCGCGCGGGGGCAATCCCTTCATGGAATATCAGCTACCCGAAGCGGCCATAGCCTTGAAGCAAGGCGCAGGCCGCCTTATTCGCACCGAACGTGACTGGGGTGTCTTGATGGTAGGTGATACCCGTTTGGTTGATAAGCCTTACGGCAAAGTGCTTTGGCGCGGTCTGCCCCCGTTTTCCCGTACCCGAGACGCCGCTCGGGCACTGGCTTTCTTACGCGAAAAACGCAGTCAACAGGCATTGCCGGCCGCTTTGGAAGAATGAAAATAATGCTGCATGTTGCGGCTGTGCTGAGATTGCGGTAGCCAGAGGCGCTGTCTCAGGATACTGGCCTCGCGTAGAGAGGCCAGTATGTATAGTGTGGATTGAGTTTAGAACCAGTTAATAGGGTTCCAGTAATTCACTTTTGCTTTCAGACCCTGGTCGAAGTAGACGGTGTCAGGGAAGTTGCTGCGTAAGACCCTTTCGGTATCATCGCGAAGCTCGGTGTTACCGAGTTTGTCGTAAGACAAATAGGCTAGGTATAAAGCGCGTTCAACGATGGGTACCCCTTTAAAGTCGGTAACTACGGTTTGAGCGCGGTTGACGGCAGCGACATAGGCGCCGCGCTGGTAGTAGTACTCGGCGATGTGTACCTCGTTTTGTGCAATGGTACTAACGAGCCAGGTTTGTCGTTTTGCGGCATCGGCAGCGTACTTGCTATCCGGGTAGCGTTGCAGCAATTCGTGAAAGGCTTCGTATGATTCACGCAGGCCTTTAGGGTCGCGCTCGCTCGGATCTTGTAAGGTAATTCTGGATAAGGCGGCACTGGGTGGGGTAAAGGAAATGAGACCCTTCAGGTAAAGCATGTAATCGCTTCCAGGATGACTGGGGTATTGTTTTTGGAAACGATCAATGGCGGCTAGAGCTTGAGCGGGCTCGTCGTCTTTCCAGTTGACGTAGGCCTGATCAATCAGAGACTGCTGAGCATAAGTACCGAATGGGTAGCGAGATTCTATTGTTTCCAGGCGTGTACGTGCCGCTTTCCAGTTGCCTGCCGAGATTTCGGCACGGGCGTCTTGGTACAGGCGATCTGCTGTCCAGCCTGCGGTTGGATCGACTTCGTTTTTGATGGAACCGCAAGCGGCCAAAACAGCCATCATCACAGTTGCGATGAGGAAACGAAGACTACGCAAACGTGGGAAATTTATATTGAAACAAGTCACAAAAGCATCCTTGGTGTTAGCATTGCACGTCGATTATATGATTTGTCGCCATGCCTGACATAGATACTGAAAAAGATAATTCTCTTACTTTAGAGCCACTGAGCTTTATTTTACCTATTTCTGCTCGTCCAGAACGTTTAGATAAGGTTCTTGCACAGTTATTGCCTGAACACTCCCGCAGTCGCTTACAAAATTGGGTGGCAGACGGCCATGTTTTGGTGAATGAGCAGGTAGTCAGGACGCGTCACATTGTTGCGCCAGGCGACAAAATACAAGTCTGGGTGCAAGTGGCACCTGAAGATCAGGCGTACGAAGCGGACGATGTGGCATTCGAGGTCTTAGCGGAAAGCCCTGACTGGCTGGTAGTCAACAAACCTGTAGGCGTTGTGACGCATCCTGGGGCGGGTAACTGGCGCAATACCTTGTTAAATGGTTTGCTGTTTCGTTACCCCGAGCTCAGGCATGTTCCACGGGCTGGTATCGTGCATCGTCTGGATAAGGATACGTCCGGCTTGCTGGTGGTGGCACGGAATGAAATTGCTCAGACGCACTTTGTGCGACAGTTGCAAGAGCGCAGCATGGGTAGACAGTATCGCGCATTGGTGCATGGCTGCCTTAGCGGAGCAGGGCAGATTGATGCCGCTATCGGCCGTGATGCCCGAGTCCCTGTACGCATGAGTTGTGATCATAGTATTGCGCCTAAAACAGCACTGACGCACTATAAAGTATTGCAGCAGGGCTATAGCGAGCAAGGCCAGCCGGTGACCGAAGTGATGTGCAGGCTAGAAACGGGGCGTACCCATCAGATCCGAGTGCATATGGCCAGTATTGGCCACCCGCTATTGGGCGATGTGCTCTATGGGGGACGTATATCTGAGCAAGCTCCCCGTCAAATGCTACACGCTTTTGAGTTAAGCTTTATGGATCCGAGCAGTCAGCAAATTTGTGCGTTTACCGCGAGTCTGGCTGAGGACTATCTCGCTTGTCAGGAGTCTGTAGTATGGAATCAGCAGAGCCAATAAGTCCGTATTTTGTATCTGGCCCTAGTGTTAAGGGACTTAAATATTTTTGTACGACCCGTCAGTTAAGTCAGTTGCCGCAGTATGAAACGGACGCATTTAATCTGGGTTTAAACACGCCAGAAGAGTCTGACCGTGTATTAGCCAATCGGGCTAGTTTGTGCGAGTTGGCCTCATTGCCAGCCGTACCCCTATGGCTAAGACAGGTACATGGCACAGAGGTATTCGATGCGGATCAGCAAATCATAGCGCCGGAGCAAGACAGGCAGGCGGATGCTATTGTCACCACGCGTTCAGATAGAGTCCTGGCTATTTTAACGGCAGACTGCTTGCCAGTGGTTTTCTGGGATGGACCCGCCACCGTTGTTGGCGCCGCTCATGCCGGTTGGCGAGGCTTGCTAGATGGGGTTTTGGAAAACACCTGGGCCGAGCTAATACGTAAACGTCCTGATAATAAAGACTGGCATGCTTGGATAGGGCCGGCTATTAGCCAGCCGTGTTTTGAAGTGGGGCAGGAAGTTTATGATGGATTTGTAGCACGCGATGGCGAATTAAAACAATTCTTTAAGCCTGGACTATTCGCCCATAAGTGGTATGCCGATTTAAATGGAATAGCCGAATTTTTATTACGAAAAATAAGTTCAGGATATATACAGGTGTATCAAAGCCGGGCTTGTACGTATACTGATTCAAAGCGTTACTATTCTTACAGACGCAGTTCGGAAACTGGGCGTCAGGCGACTATAGTCTATTTAACCAGTGCGTCATCTGTGTAAGGTATATTGTTTTTGTAATAAGCTTGATTTGTAACGCAATCTAACGATTTTCCCCAATTGACGATTACGGCGCATAACAACATGATGGGGTATAAAAGACAAGCGTGAAATAAGGTGGCAAATGAATAGCAGCACTCCATTCTCTTTTGAAGCATTTCGTTTTATACAGCCCGAACTCTTGTCTGCTTTACAGGCAGAATTTTTTCAAGCCTATACCGTTTTGATAGAGCAGGCGCAGCAGGGAAAACTGCCAGCGCTAAAAAACTCCCGCTTTGCTCATCCGGCCTGGCAGTCTCAGCCTGCTATGGCATTGCCGGCACATTTGTGGGAGCTTAGCGAACAGCTTTTGAATCGTTATGTTGCCCAGCTTGCTATTGACGACAGTGAGCGTGAAAAATTAGCGTTTGCGGCCATGCAATGGATAGAGGCGATGTCGCCTACTAATTTTTTGCATAGCAATCCCCAGGCTTTGGAAACTTTAGTCGCTACCCAGGGGCAATCTTTGTTGCAAGGCGCTCGTAACTTCTTAGACGATTTGCAAAAAGGGCGGTTAAGCCAAAGCGACGAGACGCAATTTGTTATTGGCGATAGTTTGGCTTCGACTCCAGGTGCGGTAATTTATCAGAATGAGCTTATACAGCTCGTGCATTACCAACCTACCACCGAACAGCAACATGCTATTCCATTACTGCTTGTGCCGCCGTGTATTAATAAATTCTATATTTTAGATCTGCAGCCTCATAATTCATTTGTGCGTTATATATTGGATCAAGGCATTCCCGTCTTTCTGATTTCATGGCGTAATCCAGCGTGTGAACAATCGACTGCTATGCATCAGGCTACGTGGGGCGATTACATCGAGCATGGCGTATTGCAGGCTCTGGACGTTGTTCGGTTCGTCAGTCAGCAGTCTCAAGTTAACACCTTAGGGTTTTGTATAGGGGGAACGCTATTGGCTACTGCCCTGGCTCTGGCAAAGGCCCAGGGGCAGGAACCAGCGGCGTCAATGACCTTGCTCACCACTATGCTGGACTTTGCCGATACAGGTGTACTGGACGTCTTTATTGACGAGGCTCACATACAGTTGCGTGAGTGGCAAATGGCTCAGGGGTATTTATTGCATGCTGCCGAGCTAGCCACAACTTTCTCATTTTTGCGGCCCTCTGAACTGGTGTGGAACTATGTGGCCAGCAACTACCTAGAGGGAAAAACGCCCAGTGCCTTTGATCTGCTGTACTGGAACTCGGATGGCACCCACTTGCCCGGCCCATTTTTTGCCTGGTATTTGCGTCACACTTATCTAGAAAACTCTCTGGTGAGGCCTGGAGGGGTCAGGATCAATGATTTTCAGGTCGATATCGCCCAGTTGGATCTGCCGGTGTTTATTTATGGATCACGTGATGACCATATTGTGCCTTGGCATTCGGCCTATGCCAGCATTCAGGCCTTACCTCAAGCTCAGCACCGTTTTGTGCTCGGGGCTTCGGGGCATATCGCGGGTGTGATTAATCCTCCGGCGCGTCAGCGTCGTCATTACTGGACGGCGCCTTTGCCGGCGCAGAGCGAAAGCGCCACGCAGTGGTTGGAGCAGGCCACACGACACGAGGGCAGTTGGTGGGGCGAGTGGATGCAGTGGTTGCAGGAACGTAGTGGATCCATGCAGCCTAGCCCCAGAAAACCGGGTAATGCACAGTTTCCTCCACTCGAGGCTGCACCTGGAAGCTATGTGCGTGTGCGTGCAAGTTAAGTATTAGCGGTATCTCGTAATTTGTTCTGTCATCACGGTATTGGGTGGTGACTTTTACCAATCAGCACCATCAGGAGAAGGTTTATGAGTAGTAAGGTAGCGTATGTAACTGGCGGGATGGGCGGCATAGGAACAGTAATTTGCCAGCGCTTGGCCAAAGATGGGTTTACGGTGGTGGCTGGTTGTGGTCCAAATCGTGATTATCAGAAATGGTTGGCGGAGCAAGCGGCTGAAGGCTACACCTTTCATGCGTCCTCAGGTAATGTGGCGTGCTGGGATTCAACAGTGGCCGCTTTCGAGAAAGTGCGTGCTGAGCATGGTCCGGTGTCTGTATTGGTGAACAATGCCGGTATTACGCGCGATGGTACGTTCCGTAAGATGGGTTTAGAAGACTGGCGCAGTGTCATGGATACCAATCTTAATAGCTTGTTTAACGTTACTAAACAGGTTATCGATGATATGGTTAATAATCGTTGGGGACGAATCATTAACATCAGCTCTGTGAATGGCCAGAAAGGGCAGTTTGGGCAAACCAACTACTCCACGGCCAAGGCTGGTTTACATGGTTTCACGATGGCGCTGGCTCAGGAGGTTGCGAGTCGAGGCGTCACTGTAAATACGGTGTCTCCGGGTTATATTGGTACCGATATGGTGCGTGCCATTCGTCCCGACGTATTAGAAAAGATTGTAGCCACCATACCGGTGGGGCGACTGGGCACGCCAGAAGAAATTGGCTCAATTATTGCGTGGCTAGCTTCCGAAGAGTCGGCCTTTGCGACTGGAGCAGATTTCTCGCTAAACGGCGGTTTGCACATGAGCTAACATTAGCAGCTACTGCTATTTTTTTTAGGGTAATAGAACAACATGGGTTCCCCTCGTCTGATTAAAAAGTATCCCAACCGTCGCTTATATGACACTCAGGCTAGTGCGTACATCACGCTAGTCGATGTCAAGCAACTGGTCTTGGATGGAGAAGAACTGTCGGTAATTGATGCGAAAACAAACGAGGATCTAACCCGTAGTATTTTGCTGCAAATTATTCTTGAAGAAGAAAGTGGGGGGCTTCCCATGTTTTCTACCCCTGTGCTGACGCAGATTATCCGTTTTTATGGCAATGCTTTGCAAGGCGTCATGGGCTCTTATCTGGAAAAGAACATCCAGACCTTCATGGAGGTTCAAGAGCGCATGACGGAGCAGTCTAAACAGGTATATGGTACGCAGTTTGGTACTGAGGCGTGGGCACAGTTTATGCAAGTACAGGCCCCCGTGTTGCAGTCAGTCATGAATAACTACATCGATCAAAGCAAAAATCTGTTCGTCCAAATGCAGGATCAGATGCAAGACCAGACACGGCATATGTTTTCGGTGTTTCCTTTTGCGCAGGCACCGGGTAAAAACGACAAAAAAGAGTAGCCGCGCTATGGCAGCTTATTGTTCGTCTAACGGCTGTTTGTAGGGGCTATGGGCTTGCAGTAGCTCAGAGTATTCCTGAACGGCCGGTGTTTCTCTGTCAAGAAAGTCTTGGATGGCGGCCTCAAATTGTGGGTCAGCAATCCAGTGGGCAGAGTAAGTATTAACCGGTAGCAGACCCCGCGCGAGCTTATGCTCTCCTTGTGCACCACCTTCAAACTGCTGAATGCGGTGAGCAATGCAGTAATGAATAGCCTGTGTGTAACAGGTTTCGAAATGCAGTCCGGCCACATACTCCAGGCAGCCCCAGTAGCGTCCATAGAGTTTGTCTTGATCTTTTATGCATAATGCGCTGGCCAAGCTGTCAGCGTCTCTGTCGGCGATGATTAAGACCCATGCTTGTGGATCTGATGCAAACCAGCGCTGAAAAAATTCCAGGCTCAGGTAGGGCGTCTGCCCACGACTCAGATACGTTTGTGCGTAGCAGGTATAGAAAAACTCAATATCAGCCGCACAAATCTGTGTGCCGTTGAGGTGTCGGAAGCTAATGCCTGCTGTGTGTACTTTGCGACTGTCTTGACGTAATTTTTTTCGTTTATCGCGTGTTAGCTTGCTTAAAAAACTCTCGAAGCACGGGTAGTTGTGGTTGTACCAATGAAATTGAACATTGGAGCGCAGCATAAAGCCAGCGTCTATGAGGGCCTGTTGGTCTGCCTCATCGGGGAACAGCACATGGAGTGATGCGATGTTTTGCTGTCGAGCAAGTTGGGTCAGTGCTAGAGCAAGCTGTCGTTTCAGTTCAGGCGTGGCGGCTAACAGTCTGGGACCGCTGACCGGGGTAAAGGGGATAGCCGCCAGCAGTTTGGGGTAATAAGGCAGCCGATGTTGCGCATAAGCCTGCGCCCAGCCCTGATCAAATACGTACTCTCCTCGAGAGTGAGACTTCAGATACAGTGGCACAGCACCCATCAAGGTGCTGCCCTCGTGCATTAATAAGTAATTAATCCCCCATCCAGTAGAAGCGCTGGCGCAGTCAGTCTGTTCAAGGGCTAACAGGAAAGCGTGGCGGGTAAAGACATGCTGACTTAAGCGGTCCCACTCGCTGGCACTGACTTGTTTAAGGGAGTGGATAAGAGAAAAGGTAAGGGGCACAGTAAAAGCGTAGAGGTGACTAAGGGAGTCGTCAGTATAAAGTAGCTGCTTGTTTCAACATAAACTGACGGGTGTTTTGCCTATCGCAAGGCTAGGGCACCACCAGGTTCATGGTGTATGCCTAGCGTCGTCGTACAGCGTGTCGAGTTTTTATCGATCAGCTTTAGCTTTATTGAGATCAGAGTTAAAACTCATGCCTGTTATCTTCTTTCTAGACTGTGTTGCTTTAACTTTGCGTACAGAGTTGGCCTACTTAAGCCGAGTATATCGGCGGTTTTTGTGATGTTGAAATCGGTTGAGTTCAGAGTGTGAGCAATGGCATAACGCTCCCATTCTTTCATCGAAAGAAGTGTATCTTCTGCGTTACTAGCCATAATAAAATCGTTATTACTAGGGGCTCCAGTAAGCCACGTAACAGGTATGGTTTCCACGACACTTGCCTCACTGAGGCTTACCAAGCGTTCGATGATGTTTTGTAGCTGACGCACGTTTCCAGGCCAGCTATAAGATGTTAATTGATCCATGGCATGTGCACTGAGCTCTATTAATGGGCGCATAGCACGTTTGCAGTAGTTGTCTAGAAACTGCTTTGTGAGTATGGCAATATCTCCGGCACGATCACGTAAGGCAGGTATTTCAATGTCTATGACGCTAAGGCGATAAAAAAGGTCTTCCCGGAACGAACCTTCCTCTACCATTTTTTTAAGTCGTACATTAGATGCAGCAATGATGCGCACATCTATCGGCGTACTGCTAGCAGCGCCAATACGCAATACGCGTTTTTCTTGGAGTACACGTAAAAGTTTCACTTGTACTTCAAGTGGCATTTCCGCTATTTCATCCAAAAACAATGTTCCGCCAGAGGCAAGTTCAAATTTACCTGGTCGCCCTGCCGTATCTGCGCCCGTGAAGCTGCCAGCGGTATATCCGAACAGCTCACTTTCTACTAAATCACGTGGTATGGCAGCGCAATTGATAGCGATAAACGGTCCTTCACTTCGCGGTCCATGGCTGTGTATGGCTTGAGCAAAAAGCTCCTTGCCAGTACCACTCTCACCGTATAGCACTATATTGGTGTCTGATTTACTGGCTTTTTGGCCTGAGCTTATTGCTAGCTTTAGTGTGTCGGAGTCACCTAGTAAATCATCGAAACTGTATAGCGGCCTGTCCATCATCATTTTATAGGACAGTTTTTTGACCCGTTCAATACGTCTAAATGTGTTCACTACAGAAACTATTTCTCCTTTTTCGTCCCGTACGGGTAGGGCGGTATCGATAATATGCAGGCTCAGTGAAGGTGACTCGATCTGATGCTCTCTGTCTATATAGCCTTTACCCTCAGTAAATACATGATTAATTATGGGTGTGAAGTCTAGGACTTCTGATATAGGCCTTCCTATACTAGTACGCATATTGATATTTAGAAGTTGCGCAGCTGGCACATTGCAATATTGCAATATGCCATGCTTATCAAGTACTAATAAGCCATCTGAAATATGATTGATTATTGCTTCTTGCTGCAAAACAGTGACGTGTGCTCTACGTAGTTTTTCACCGTCTTTGACGTGGTCCTCAATCAAGTTAGCTGCAATTTTACAGAATGCAAAGAGCTCTAGGCTGCTAGCTTTCTTGTTGCTCTGTGTGACTAAGCACCTCAGTTTTGATTCTGTACTTGCTGCTATATGTATTGCAGCGGTTAATAAAGAAGTATCAGTGTCTTTCGTGTCAATGAGAACAGGCTCATAGTGCTTGCTCGATAAAATTTCATTAAAAAATAAAATTTCCTGCATGCTCTGATCGGTAGATAGGTAGCCATCTGTTTCAGCCCGGTGACACAATATATTTCCATCATTATCAAGCAAATATATATTGAATTCACCATCTAGCATGTGCTTAAGATAGCGCTCAACAACTTTGCTTAATACTTCTGACAAGCAGCCCATAAAAAAGCTCGATTGATTGAAAAAAAATTTTACAGTGTAAAAATATTTAACGTTAATTAATTTTACGCTAAAAGTCGAGTGAATATAAAGTGGTTATTTATCAATAGCTTATGTTTTTGTGTTTATGTTGGCATGAGTTTGCGTTAGTGGCTGTAAGAGCACAGTAAGCGTTTGGCTAATCAGTCTCATGATTGCTTGCTACTTATAACTAAAAACGACTACTCAGGAGATAAGCATGTATCACAAAATTGTCCGTAAATACGGTCTTGCCTTTGCGTTGTCTGGTGCATTAAGTATGACTGCCATTAGTCCAAATGTACACGCTGAACAGAAGTACAACTGGAAAATAAGTCAGGGTATTGCAGAAGATCATCCTGCGGCTGAGCGTGCAAAACAGTTCGCAGATTTGGTAGGTAAGCGTAGCAATGGGCGCTTCAATGTTAAGTATTATCCATCGGGTGTTTTGGGTGATTGGTCGGAGCAGATAGAAGCCAATCGTATGGGAACGCTTGAATTCAGTCTGAATGCAGGCTCAACCACTTACGATAAACGTCTGAACCTGACATTTATGCCTTATATGTTCCGTACTTGGGAGCAAGTGCGTGACGCAAGCACCGCCGATGGTTGGCTGATGCCTCTATTTGACGAGTTGTACGGTCAGGTAGGGATGAAGGTGCTCGGGGTTTATTTGAACGCCTGGGGGGGGATGGCCTTTACGGATCGTGTCAAGCATATCGCTAAAACTCCTGACTCATTCAAAGGCATCAAGATACGAACGCCACCTATCTTGATCTTTGAAAGCTACATGCCCTCTCTCGGATTTATCTCTACGCCTATCGCGTTTTCTGAAACATACAGCGCCTTACAGACTGGCGTCGTGAATGCTCGATCTGCGGCGCCAGCTGTAGAGGCATATGTGATGCGTGATGCCTTGGACTATTGGGTAGAGACGCGCGATAACTTTGAATACTGGTTTTTAACGGTTAATGCTGCGAAGTGGAAGGCGCTATCGAGTGAAGATCAAGCCCTACTGCAAGAAGTCGCTAATGAAGTGATGAACGAACAGGCAATGCAAGCGGAGCAGGATGAGTTGAAGTTTAAGCAGCAGCTTATTGATGCTGGTATTGACGTTCACGAGCTAACTCAAGACGAATGGGAGCAGTCAGCGAGAATTGTGCGTGATGAGGTATGGCCAATTATTGAAAAAGAACTGCTTGGCGTGGAGCTTATGCAGACTGTACGCGATAACGTGCCTTCTTTAAGCAAGTAAGACATGACTAGTTTTGTGAGAGTCATCGTCAGGGCCTGCCTGGCGTTGGGTGGCGCCGCCATTTTACTGATACTAGTAACGCAGGTGGTACTTCGTTATGTTTTTCAGTGGCCCATATTTGGTGCGGAAGAGCTGGCACGCATAATTGCTATGTGGGTGTATTTTATTGCTGGAGCTTATGCGCTGGCTGTTAATCAGCATATATGCGCCGACATACGCGGGTTGATTTCCATGCCCGCTATGTTGACTAAGGTGTTGGACATAATCGTTCACACAGCAATTACTTTAGCTAGCATATTACTCGCATGGTTATGTTTTGATTATGCGTGGTGGGTATACGAAAGCAAAGAGTTAACCCCAGGGCTTTGGTGGCCACGCTATATCCTGGTTTCTGCTTCGGCTGTGGGCAATATCGCATTATCGTGTATTGCATTTTTGCAATTAGTACGGCAGGTTTATCTGTCGATTTCTAATAAGGGAGAGTCCTTGTAATGGAAATTACTATTTTCCTTGCTCTCACCGTTGCACTAATGCTTATTGGTGTGCCGGTAGTATTTGCTTTTACTCTAGGGGGCATAGTTTATGCCAGCATGGCAGGTGTTGAGTTAAGCACATTAATGCCTGCTGCCGTGCGCTCTATAGATTCTTTTACTTTGTTAGCCTTGCCCATGTTTATCCTGTTGGGGGCGCTCATGCGTGATGCCAATCTATCTACTCGCATGATAGAGCTATCAAAGGCATTGGTAGGCAGATTTGCAGGCGGGCTAGGGGCGGTCACAATTTTGAGCTGTGCCATATTTGGCGCTATCTCCGGATCTGCATCTGCTGCCATTACGTCAATCGGCGCAACCATGATTCCTGAATTGGAGCGTGATGGTTATACAAAAGGTTATGCAACTGGTTTGGTTGCCGCGTCTTCTTTATTGTCATTGATGATTCCTCCTAGCATACCGATGATTATTTTTGCCATGACGGCGCGAATATCTATCAAGGATGCTTTTTTAAGTACTGTTGTGCCAGCAATTTTGGTAATTATTCTGTACGGAATCATTAACTATTTCTGGATGCGAAAATATAAACCTAAAAAGCTAACAAAATCATTTGAAATAAATGACACTGAGAATAAGGCTTTTATATGGACTTCATTTAAAAAGTCTGCATTAGCATTGCTTTTGCCAATTGTTGTTCTAGGGGGGATATATGGCGGTGTGTTTACTGCTACCGAGGCCGCTGCTGTTGGATGTTTTTTTGCGATATTAATCGGCACACTTGCATATAGAACCTTGTCTTGTGGGCAGTTGTACAAGGGCTTATGGGAATCTATGCTTTTGGCAGGCGCTATAGTTTTACTGCTTTTTGTAATAACTATCATTGGTAGAGTTATGGTGCTTGACGGAGTGCCACAGGCCTTAGCTGAAGTAATTACTGACTTTACAGATAGCAAATGGAAAGCCTTGCTTCTCATTAACCTCATATTGTTGATTATGGGCATGCTGGTCGACGATATATCAGGAAATATTTTATCTGCCTCGTTAATTATGCCGGTAGCAATTTCGCTAGGCGTGGATCCAGTTCACTTTGCAGCTATTTCTGTACTGAATCTATCTTTAGGCAATCTTACGCCACCCGTAGCACCTATGCTTTACTTGGCAGGTATGGTGCATGGGAAAACTCCTGTTTATCAATATATTAAGCCAACAATGGTGTTCTTAATATTTGGGGCTCTTCCTGTAGTGTTGGCCGTTACCTTTATACCTTTTCTATCACTGGGTTTAGTGGAGTTGTTTCGATGAGTATGTTACATCCTGAGTTTGAAACCCTGTCTCAGACCGAAATCCGTAGGCTTCAGGATAATTTATGGCGTCACCAGTGGGAGTATGTGAGGCATCGATCTGAGTTTTATAAGAATAAATTTGGGCAATTGATAAGCGGTAAAAATACTTTTCTAGAAAATCTTGAAGAGCTTCCTTTTACAGAGAAAGATGAATTGCGGATAAGTCAGGAGGGAACTTATCCATATGGCGATTACATAGCGTGTGAGAGTGACAAGGTAGCGCGTATTCAAATAACCTCGGGAACTACTGGAAAACCATTAATTCTTGCAAATACTCGTGATGACCTCAGTTGGATTTCACGCATAGGTGGACGGGCGTTTTATGCCTCAGGCTTACGCCCGAATGATAGGGTAGTGCATTGTCTTAACTATTGTCTTTGGACAGGGGGCCTGACTGATCACCTAAACCTAGAAGCTGCTGGTGCGAGTGTTGTGCCCTTTGGTGTTGGTAATGTGGATCAGCTTTTGGACACAATTCTTGATCTTAAAATTACTGCCATTTCATGTACCCCATCTTATCCTGCGTTATTGGAACAACGCCTTGAGCAACGGGGCCTTAAGCCTAAAGACTTGGGTTTAAAGTTGGCTTTGTTTGGAGGCGAGCCAGGGCTTGATGATGTGAATTTTAGAACAAAGCTGGAAAATACCTGGGGGTTTGCTGTTCGTAATGCTAACTATGGTATGTCAGAGGTCATGAGCATATTAGCTAGCCAGACGGCTACGTCAAATGACTTATGTTTTCATGCTTCGGACGCTGTATTTGTAGAGTTAATTGATGCTGATGGTACTAGCCTGCCAATTGTGGAGGGTAATACTGGTGAGTTGGTTTGTACTCATCTGCGCAAAGAATGTCAGCCTTTAATTCGTTACAGGACGCGTGACCTGATTACGATTACTCAATCTGAGCCTTCTTTATCAGGTAGGTCCAGTTGGCGTTTTCGCGTGGTGGGTCGTGCAGACGATATGTTTAACGTTCGTGGTGTAAACGTATTTCCGGGCGCTATCCAAAGAATAATCCGAGAGCATTCTGATATATCGACAGGTGAGTTTCGGATTCAGCTTGTGGGTAAAGGTCCTTGGGATTACATCTCACTTAAGGTGGAAGCCGCGAGAGATTTATCCGAAAACCAATGGAATGGTGCTATTTCCTCTTTGGAAAAATCAATTAAAAAGATAATCGGAGCTACGGCAAAAATTACGTTAATACCCGCTGACACCTTGCCACGCACGGCTGGGAAAACCCAACTCATAGAAAGGACATAGCATGGCATATGTATTGCATAAGCAGCACCATAAGACTAGGCTTATTACGCTTAATAATCCTGATAGGCTAAATGCTCTGGGCACCCGTTTGTTGCATGACTTTGAATCGGCTTTGCTAGATGCTGTCAATGATGCTGAGACGCATGCAATCGTTATTACAGGCGCAGGCCGCTCATTTTGTGCAGGAGATGATCTGAAGGACTTTGACTGGGACGACGTAAATCCTTCTGCAGTGCGCTCACACATACAGGATATACAGCGGATTACCCACCTCATTATGGGATGTGATAAACCCGTCGTTGGGGCCGTTCATGGGTATGCTGTAGGCGGTGGTTTTGAGTGGTTGCTCAATTGTGACCTAGTTGTAGCGGCTAAGGATCTGATTGCGTTTTTTCCTGAACTTAAGTGGGGCTTTTTTGTTACGGGCGGTGTAACCTACTTGTTGCCGAAGTCTATAGGCCATCAAAAGTCTATGGAGCTTTTCTTGTTGGGCGAACGCCAAAATGCGGATGCTCTATATCGTTTAGGTCTGGTTAATTGGATAGTCGAAGAGGGGGGGCATGTGGAGAAAGCTCTTGAGGTTGCGAATCGAATAGCTGAAAGTGCGTCCAGGCCTGCTGTTGCACAACTGAAAAAAACGATCAATTGTGAGTTGGGTCAAGGCTTATGGCATGCTATACAGATGGAGCAGAACGCAACAATAGATGCTTTTTTGCGCCCTGAAACTAAGGAAATTGCAAGAACATTCCTTAGCAAAGAAAAGTAAAAAAAACAGGGGGAGCGAATGAAGCCATTGCTAAGGCCAATTCAAAAGGTAAGTATTTCTCCAAGCTTAAGCTATAGGACTATACAAAGTATAGATATATTAGCTTCTGGTTTGGCAGATTTAAATAAAATCGTAGACGCTCACGTAGAGCGAAATCCTTTTTTAAAATTAAAAGAATCTAGTGCTTATAGATTTGAAAGGGATGTTGATGTTGCGGGTAAAGATGCGATCGAGTCTATGGTTCAGCCTATGAGCCTGGTTCAGTATTTAAATCAGCAGCTCGCAATTATCCATTACGATGAAAGTATTAAAATACATATTGATGCGATTATCAATTCATTGGATGAAAACGGCTATTTACGCACCCCCTTACAGGAATTGGCAGTTGTTATGCAGCTACCCGTAGATCAATTTGAGCAGGGCCTTGCCGTGGTGCAGGGGCTTGAGCCTTCGGGTGTTGGCGCGAGGAGTCTGGCAGAGTGCTTTGCTTTACAGCTAATTGAAAAAGACTGCATGAGCTGCGAGCTAGCTACTTTTCTTGAGAGTATAGAAAATATCAATACGATGTCGCGTGAGGGGCTGGCGTTGCAGTGTGGGGTGAGTGTTGAACGTTTGACAGAGATGATTGCTTTAATTCGAAGCTTGAGTCCCTATCCTGGTCAAAAATTTATGGACAAAGCTTCGCTGTATGTAACCCCAGATATTTATCTTATTAAAAATGAAGATTCTAGCTTCACAGTAAATATTAATAAAGATGCCAGACCTCAAGTGTATTTTGATAAGAATTATTTTGAGCAGGTTTTTTCTAAGGTAAGTAAAACGGAAGATAAGGTGTTTTTGCAACGCTGCTATGCTGATGCGCATAAGCTGATTAATGATCTAACTCAGCGTGATAGTAGTGTGAGTCGCGTTGTCAATGATTTACTTGAGATGCGAAAATCAGATCTTAGAGAGCCGCGTAATGCATTACGCCCAGTCATACAAAGGGAGCTTGCGCAGCGTTTAGGTCTGCATGAATCTACCGTTAGTCGAACAATTTCTAATAAATTTATCTGCTATCAAGGTAAAACATCATCCTTACAGAGTTTTTTTGGAAGTAGTAAAGCTGTGGGTGACAATATATCTGAGCAGATACAAAAAATGATTCAAAACGAAACTGTTGATGCGGTGCTGTCGGATGAGGATATTGCTAAAGTATTGCAGAATTTAGGTATGTCTGTTGCTAGGCGTACTGTTGCTAAATATAGGTTAGATCTTAATATTCCGGCATCATCACAGCGTCGTCAGCAATGGGCGAGGTTTGTTTAAACCCCGCTCGCCATGGCATTGTAGTGCTAAGTCTAGTGGTTGATCTTTGCTGTGAGAGCTGGGTGCTTGGGCTCAGTGAGATGGGCGTAAGGTGTTAAGCACCGGCGAAAAAAAAGCCAAATGCAATGCACTTGGCTTTTTTAAATCTGGTTGCGGGGGCAGGATTTGAACCTACGACCTTCGGGTTATGAGCCCGACGAGCTACCATGCTGCTCCACCCCGCGTCTGAAGAATTTAACTATAACCCGGCTTTTATAACTTTGTCTAGTCTTTTATGTATTTTTATCAATAAATTTGCAAATATTCGATTTTTAAGGGGTTCTAGGGCTTGTTTTTCATATTGTGAAATCATTTGGGTGTGAGGTGTGGCGTTGTTATGTAGGCACTGTAGTGTTTGCGCTAGTCTGGTTCGTGCGGCATAAGCGCTAAATTTAAGTGGGCTTAGTGAAAACTGTCAGAATATGGGCACAAAATTCTTGCGTGGTGGCTGAACTTGATGGTGTAATGGAGTCTATTGGCTAGGCTGCTAGCGTGCTACCCAGATTTAATAAGCTTAAAAAGGCTGGGGTGGCAGACCATAAGGCATCGCGCAGTCTGGTAACCGAATTCAAAGCTATCGCCGTGGCTCTTGTGCTGTAGTGTCAGCACACTGACTTTGCCAGTGGCTACGCTGCATGTGATGCAGTGTATGGAATGTTGAGCTGTATTACTTCAAGTAGGGCAGCCCTCAATTATTGCGAAGAAGTTCTCTGATTTTCTTGTTTTTGCAATTACTCATGGTCGTGTGTGTGCGCCATTCATCTTATTTCGTGCTGTTTTTGTCTTGTCAGGCCTTGAGGCTGGCGGCAAACGTGCGTCTAGACGTAATGCGGTTCCTTGTGCAGCAGGCTGCTTTGCTTGCGTGCGCAAGCCTGGGTGCTTGTTTGTTTGGCCTTGATGTGTTTAAGCGTGTTGCTTTAAAAGGCCAACAAAAAAGCCAGCTGCGTAAGGCAACTGGCTTTGATGATAAGTGCTTGAGCTTGAATTTACAGGCTTTCACACATGTTTGGTTGCGGGGGCAGGATTTGAACCTACGACCTTCGGGTTATGAGCCCGACGAGCTACCATGCTGCTCCACCCCGCGGCAGGTCTTCTATATTAACCCTAAGGTGTGAAGTATGCAAGTTTTGTTTGAGGCCAGGGTTAATTGTGACCGATAACGAAATTATTCGCGTGCTGGAAACGGCCTTGTTATGCGCTACGCAGCCTATGAGCTTGGCGGAAATGCGCAAGATGTTTGTGTCGCCGGAGTTGACGGCGGAAGATGTGAGGCGTTATCTGGCGGTGCTGCAACTGGATTGGCGCGATAGGGGCTTGGAGCTGGTTCAAGTGGCCGGTGGGGAATGGCGCTTTCAAAGCCGGCCTGCTATGCAAGCTTTTTTGAGCAGGCTTAGTTTGGAGCGGCCGCCGCGATACTCGCGTGCAGTGCTTGAGACATTGGCGATTATTGCGTGGCGGCAACCTGTCACGCGTGGTGATATTGAAGATATTCGGGGTGTCAGCGTATCCAGTCAGATCATACGCACTCTGGAAGATAGGGGCTGGATAGAAACGCTGGGCTTCAGGGATGCGCCAGGGCGACCGGCGCTACTGGGGACGACTAGGCAGTTTTTGACGGATTTAGGTTTGCGTTCTTTGAAAGAGTTACCTGACATAGATAGTGCGGAAACAGAGAGCCTATTAAGTGGGCTACCTGAGCATGTGCAGGAAGAATTAGGTCAGCTTGAGTCTGGGCAGGAGCCGGTGCAAATTGCGCTTGCTGAATCTGTGCCGGAGTTGGCTGAGTTAGGGCAGGGCACCGATAGTGGTACTGAGCGTGAGGAGTCTGAGGCTCCGGAGGCGCTGGAGCCGCAAGAGCTTATGCCGCATAAAGATATAAAAATACAGGAGTAAGGTTGTTAACATGAGTGAATCTCAAGACAGTGTAGCGTTGCGCCCCCCGGTGGGTAGTAAGGAGCAGGGCGAGGGTAAGTCTGCCAAGCCACGTGGCCAGGGACGCAAGTTGCGCACGCCCTTTCGTAGGCGTCGTGGTGATGCTGTGGCTGACTCGGCGGGTGTGGCAGGTAAGACGGCGGACTCTCCGGTACGTAGCGCTGAGCAGGACGCGGCACCTGGTGCTAAGGCGGCTAAGGGCAGAGGACGTCCTCAGCAGGCTCAACGTGCAGGGCAGGCCAGGCGCGGTGGAAGGCAGGCGGGTAAGCGTGGTGGTCGTCAAGCAGCTCGAATTGCTGAGCAAGCCTTGCCTATCGAAATTATCGAGGGTGAAGATGATATTGCGCTCGGTCACCTGAGTAAGCAGGCGCGTCTGGCGCAGCGTCTGGGTAAGTTCATGGACAGTGAGCTGATTCAGCCCAAGCTACATAAGGTGCTGGCGGATGCGGGTGTAGGGTCGCGGCGCGATATGGAAGAGCTGATTATCGCTGGGCGAGTGTCAGTCAATGGTGAGCCTGCACATATAGGGCAGCGGGTCGCGCAAAGCGATAAGGTGCGAGTGAATGGGCGTTTGATTGCTCGTCCTAATAGTAAAAAACCACCTCGCGTTTTGCTTTACCATAAGCCGGCAGGGGAAATCGTTAGTCATGATGATCCGGAAGGGCGGGCGACGGTGTTCTCACGTTTGCCTCACTTGAAAGTGGGTAAGTGGCTGTCGGTGGGGCGACTGGATTTAAACACCGAGGGTCTGCTGATTTTTACTACTTCAGGTGATATTGCTAATCGAATGATGCATCCCCGATATGGTGCGGAGCGTGAGTACGCGGTACGAGTTTTGGGTGAGTTGGGCGAAGAGCAAAGTCAGGCTTTGGTGGAAGGGGTGCAGCTTGAGGATGGTCCAGCTAAGTTTGGAGCCTTGGAATACCTCGGGGGTGAGGGAAGTAATCGCTGGTACCGGGTTACGATTCATGAAGGGCGTAATCGCGAAGTGCGACGTATGTTCGATGCGGCGGGTGTGACAGTCAGTCGGCTGATACGTACGCGTTTTGGTGATGTGGCTTTGCCGCGTGGATTGCGTCGGGGACGCTGGGAAGAGCTGGATCCCAATCTTGTGACTGCTTTCATGCTGCGACTTGGTTTGCTCAAGGAAGCGGGTGCCGACACGGGTCGTCAGCAGCAAGAGCGCCAGCCCTTGAGTCACGACAGTGCTTTGCCCCCAGGGTTTGGCACAATGGATAACAATGGCCTGATGGGAGCTAGAGCTGGGCGGGGTGGGCGAGTCTCTCGACGCGGATCGGGTGGGCGTCAACGAGACGCCATGCCTAGCGATGTGTCGCATGGCTCTGCCTTGTTTATCAGTGGTGGTCTAGCCAATGGGCATCCGGACTCGGGGCGTGGTGCTGCACGGCCTGCGCGTAAAACGGCTGGACGTGGTAAGCCAGGTGCGCGTCAAGTGGGTGGTGCCAAAGAAAATGTTGCGCCAAAACGACCACGTAGAGCAAGGCCAGCAGCGAGATCCGAGCAGCCTTTGTCTCAGGCGGTAAGCGTGCGTACGCCGGCGCCGGTTAAAAAACCAACCGTTATACGCCGAGTCAGTAAGCTCAAGCGTGATGCAGACTGGCAGCCCATTAGTCAGTCCGCACATGAGACGCGTCTTGCTCGTAGCGACGAATCTTGATTGATGCTTGAGGTGCCCTGTGTGTAAGCAGGGCAAGCCTTTTTTCTGGGTGCTTGTTTGCGCTTAAGTTGACGAAATAGCAGGATTTTTTTTGGATTTCTGTTAGAATAGTCGACTACCCCTAAGAGAGTAGGTTTGCTTTGGGCGCTATAGTGGCGTTTTGGGTGTTGTGCCAAATGGCTGTGGTGGCGGTTTTTATGGTTTTTGCCGTAATTGCTGCTTACTTAGGCGGCCTTGGTTTAGCCTAAAATGGCCTTGAAGGTTTGTAGGTATATTGCTAGTGTGCAAGGCAGGCCGCAACTTGGTGAGCCCTGCCTGCATAATGACCATGGGCTGGCTTACAGCCCATTTTTTTTGGATTTTATGGTAGACATCTTAAGCTTAGTGCAGGAAACCCTAGCGGGTACCGAATTTGAACTGGTGGACGTAGAACGCGCGCCTTTAGGCTTGCTGCGTGTTGTTATCGATCACCCGGAAGGTGTGCGTATTGAACACTGTGAAATGGTTTCCAAGCAGCTATCACGTGTTTTTGAAGTTGAAGATGTTGACTATAAGCGCTTAGAGGTGACCTCTCCGGGGGTTGATCGTCCCTTGCTGCGTAGTGCTGATTTTGTACGATTTGCCGGGCAGCGGGTGCAGGTGCGCTTGCACGAAGCTCTAGATAACCGTAAGGTTTTTGTGGGTATATTGCAGGCTCCGGAGCACGTGTCGGCGGTAGATGTGCCAGCCGACAGCATATTTAGATTGGAACTGGACGAAGCGGCAGGTCAGCTTAATGTGTTGGAGTTCACCTATAGTCAGGTGGATAAAGCCAAGCTGGATCCTGTACTTGATTTCAAAGGTAAGAAGCGATGAGTCGCGAAATTCTATTGCTGGTTGATGCGTTGGCGCGTGAAAAATATGTATCGCGCGAGGTTGTCTTTGGTGCCCTGGAAAGCGCCCTGGCATCCGCCATGAAAAAGCGCTTCAAGGAAGATGTTGATATCCGCGTAGAGATCGACAGAGAAAGCGGTGCTCATGAAGGGTATCGTCGATGGCTGGTAGTGCCTGATGAGGCTGGTTTGCAAGAACCAGATCGTCAGGAACTCTATTCGGAAGCCGTGGAAGCCGACCCCGATCTAGAGGTGGGCGACTATATCGAAGAGCCTTTAGAGCCGATTGAATTCGGACGCATTGGTGCCCAAGCTGCTAAGCAGGCGATTCTGCAAAGAATTCGTGATGCCGAGCGTGAGCAAGTGCTGAACGATTTTCTCGAGCGCGGTGAGACCGTAGTGTCAGGCACCGTGAAGCGTATGGATAAAGGGGATGTGATCGTGGAGATGGGCAAAATAGAAGCCCGTTTGCCGCGTTCGGAAATGATTCCCAAAGAAAATATCCGTATCGGTGACCGAGTGCGTGCTTGGGTGCAGCGCGTGGATCGTAGTGCTCGTGGGCAGCAGGTTATCTTGTCACGTACAGCGCCTGAGTTCATTAAAGAGTTGTTTGAAAACGAAGTGCCTGAAATCGAGCAAGGTTTGCTGGAAATTAAGGCGGCTGCCCGTGATGCGGGTATTCGCGCCAAAATTGCCGTTATTGCCTACGACAAGCGTATTGATCCAATCGGTACGTGTGTCGGTATGCGCGGCTCGCGGGTAACTGCGGTGCGCAACGAGCTGGGTGGTGAGCAGGTGGACATCGTGCTGTGGGCGGATGATCCAGCCGAGTTTGTCATTGCTGCGCTGGCGCCTGCTCATGTCGAGTCTATTTTGGTAGACGAAGACAAGCACGCCATGGATGTGGTGGTGGATGAAGAAAACCTGCCTAAGGCCATTGGAGCACGTGGTCAGAACGTACGTTTGGCGTCCGAGCTGACTGGATGGCAGATTAATATCATGACGCCTGAGGAAAATCAGAATCGTCAAGAAGAAGAGCGTGCCGAGCTGCGCACCATGTTCATGTCCAGACTGGATGTGGACGAGGGAGTAGCAGACATACTGATAGACGAAGGGTTCACAGGTCTTGAAGAAGTAGCTTATGTACCATTGCAAGAGCTACAGGAAATCGAGGCGTTTGATGATGAAACCGTCAACGAGTTACGTGCTCGAGCACGCAATGCCTTGCTAAGCGAGGCAATAGCCAAAGAAGAACTTGTGCAAACTGCAGCGCGTGAGCTGCAAGAGGTCGAGGGGATTACTCCCGAACTTATTGCCAAGTTGGCTGAAAACCAAGTAACAACTCTGGATGATCTGGCCGAGCTGGCAAGCGATGAGCTGTCCGAGCTAACCGGATTAAGTCCTGATGAAGCCAGCCAGTTGATCATGCGTGCGCGTGCTCACTGGTTCGATGACGAGGAATAATCATGGCTAATTAGGTCCCGAGTTGTATTCACAGAGAATAGTAGTAGTAAGCAAGAGAGAGTCGAATGCCGAGTAACACTGTCGCCCAGTTCGCTCAAGAACTGAAAATGCCTGCAGATGCACTGTTGGAACAGCTGCAAACCGCGGGTATTAAGCTCAAATCGGTCAATGATCCCATTACCGATTCGGATAAGGCGAAACTGCTTGAGTCTTTACGCCGATCCCATGGTGGAGCAGAAGGGAATAAAATCACCCTGACGCGTCGTCAAACTTCCGAGATTCGTCAGGCTGACGGGTCTGGTCGTTCGCGCACGATTCAAGTGGAGACGCGCAGAAAGCGCGTGTTTGTCAAACGTGATCCGTCTGAGCTAGCGGCAGAGGCAGCGGCTAATTTGCAAGAGGAAGCACGCAAGGCAGTGGCTGAAGCGGCCACTCAAAAAGCGCAACAAGAGGCGCAGGTCGAAGCGGCAACTGCTCAGGCAGAAACGCCACAGACCAGTGCTCCGGAGGCGCCAGTGCAAGAGGCGGTGCCGCCAACTATTGCTGCTGTTGCTCAGCCCGAGCCTCAGCCAGAACCTGCTGTTACTCAAGAGCTTGCGCAATCAGAGCAAGCTGCTGAGCCGTCAGTGGCAGTGTCTGAACCCGAAGTGAACAATGAGCCTGCTCAGGAGCAAAGTGTTGTCGAGCCGACAGCCACTACTGCGCCTGAGTCTAAGGCAAGTCAACCCGAGCCTACGCCAGCAGAGCAAGCGCCTGTTGAAACGGCGCAAGCTACACCAGAATCCAGGCCTGTTGCGACGGAGCAGCAGGTCAAGAACGAAGAGAAGCCAGTGGTACCTGTTAAACCAGAGACTGAAAACCGTAAAACAACATCCTCTAACAAGCCTCAGGGGCGTGCCAACACGAGCCAGCCACGTGCTGCTGCTCCAGGTGCTGCACGCCGAGATGGCGCAAGCCCTCGCCCTGCTGCAGTACGTACGCCAAGTCCGCGAGCAGCAGAGCCCGAGGTCGATGCCGACCGCGAACGCGCGCGTCAGGCTGCCGAGGCTGAAGCCGCTGCATTACGAGACATGCTGAATCGCCCACGTAAAGTTTTGCGTGCACCCGAGCCTGATAGTGAAGCGGGTAAATCGGCGAAAACAGCCGGCCGTAAAGACAGCAAAGGTGCTGCAAAAAGCGATAAAGCGCCTGGCAAAAGTGTTAAAACAGACGGTACCGCCTGGAGTGCGGATAGCCGTAAGAAACAACCCTCCAAGGCCGATGTGGCCTCAGTGGGCGCAGGTGGTGGACGTGAGGCTTGGAAGGCCAGTCCTAAGCGTGGTGGACGCAATGCGCGTGGCCGCGGTGCACAAAATGATCGTCGCGAACCACAAACCGTAGAATTCATCGCACGTGAAGTCCATGTACCTGAGACCATCACTGTGGGCGATCTGGCACACCGTATGGCGGTGAAAGCGGCAGAAGTTATTAAGCACCTGATGAAGTTAGGTCAAATGGTCACCATTAACCAAGTGCTGGATCAGGAAACTGCCATGATCTTGGTTGAAGAACTAGGCCATACGGCAATTGCCGCCAAACTGGACGATCCAGAAGCCTTCTTGGTCGATACGGAAACCGATGCTGAGGCCTTGCCACGCGCGCCGGTTGTTACCGTTATGGGTCACGTTGATCATGGTAAAACCTCTTTGCTGGATTACATTCGTCGCACGAAAGTGGCATCAGGCGAGGCTGGTGGAATTACTCAGCACATCGGTGCTTACAACGTAAAAACAGATCGTGGCACGGCGACATTCTTGGATACCCCCGGTCACGAAGCGTTTACTGCGATGCGTGCTCGTGGAACCAAGGCAACCGACGTGGTGATTCTCGTGGTTGCCTCGGATGATGGCGTGATGCCACAGACTCGCGAGGCGGTGCATCACGCCCGTGCCGCGGGTGTGCCACTGGTGGTGGCGATTAACAAAATCGATAAGCCTGAGGCTAATCCTGAGCGTGTTAAGCAAGAACTGGTGGCCGAGCAGGTTGTGCCAGAAGAGTACGGCGGTGACGTACCTTTTATCCCGGTTTCTGCCAAAACAGGTCAGGGTATCGACGATTTGCTGGAACACGTTTTGCTGCAAGCAGAAATGCTTGAGCTGACAGCACCTGTGGATGCGCCCGCCAAAGGAACAGTGATTGAGGCTCGTCTGGATAAAGGACGGGGCCCTGTTGCGACGATTCTGGTTCAGAGCGGTACGCTCAAGCGTGGTGATACCGTGCTTGTGGGTTCGAGCTACGGACGTGTACGTGCAATGTTGAACGAAGTGGGCAAAAATCTGGCCACTGCGGGTCCGTCCATTCCAGTTGAGATTCAGGGTCTGACAGAAGTGCCGGCCGCTGGTGATGAAATGGTGGTGATGGTCGATGAGCGTAAAGCACGCGAGATTGCCTTGTTCCGTCAAGGTAAGTTCCGTGATGTTAAATTGTCTCGTCAGCAGGCCGCCAAGCTGGAGTCTATGTTTGATAATCTGGGCGAGGGCACTCAAACCCTGTCCTTGATCATCAAAACCGACGTTCAGGGTTCTCAGGAAGCGCTGGTGTCCTCCTTGGTCAAGCTGTCTACCGAAGAGGTTCGTGTTGAAGTAGTGCACGCGGCGGTAGGTGGTATTTCTGAAAGTGATGTGAACCTGGCTATTGCTTCCGAGGCCGTGATTATTGGCTTTAACGTGCGTGCCGAGCAAAGTGCGAAGAAACTGGCCGAAAACAGCGGTGTGGATATCCGTTACTACAACATCATTTATGATGCCGTCGATGAGATCAAGGCCGCCATGTCCGGCATGCTTACCCCTGAGCAGCGCGAAGAGGTAATCGGTATGGTCGAAATTCGTGAGGTCTACCATATTTCTCGCATCGGTAATGTGGCGGGTTGTATGGTCACGGAAGGCCTTGTACGACGTGATTCCCAGGTACGCCTGCTGCGTAATAATGTGGTGCAATGGACAGGCTATCTTGAGTCGCTGCGTCGCTTTAAGGACGATGTCCGTGAAGTACGATCCGGCTTTGATTGCGGTGTTACACTGCGTGGTAATAACGATATCGAAGTGGGCGATCAGCTCGAAATCTTCGAAATCAAAGAAATTGCTCGTACGCTTTAATTTATGGCAAGACACAAGTCTAAACCTAACCCAGGGCGCAATACGCGCCTAGCCGACCAGATCCAAAAGGATCTGGCGGTACTGATTCAGCGCGAAATAGATATGAGTCGCGCTGGTCTGATCACACTTACGGGTGTGGATCTGTCCGCCGATTACGCCCATGCTAAGGTGTATTTTTCGGTGCTAGGGGCGGAGCCTGAGGCCGCTACCACTATTTTGAATGACAAGGCAGGTTGGTTGCATTCGCAGTTGTATAAGCTGCTGCACATTCATACTGTTCCTACATTGAAGTTCATTCATGATGATCAACTGGCTCGTGGTCTAGAGCTCTCTCGCTTGATTGATAGTGCTAACGCAGGCTCTGTAGCCGCGGCTATTCCAGACGACCCCGACGACGGTCAGTCCTGACCGTCCTTTCACAGAGATAGGATATAAAATGGCTACGCGACGTCGTGGGCAGGTGATTGATGGTGTGTTGTTGCTTGATAAACCTGTGGGCTTGTCAAGTAATCACGCCTTGCAACGTGCGCGTCGGGCAATGGATGCCCGTAAAGCAGGTCATACAGGCACTCTTGATCCCTTTGCTACGGGCTTGCTGGTGTGCTGTTTTGGTCGCGCCACCAAACTTTCCGCTTCAATGCTAGAGGCAGATAAAGCGTATGAAGCGACACTGCTTTTCGGACAAGAGACGGATTCTGGTGATCTGACCGGTAATGTTGTGAAAACGGCAGGGCCCGAATTTAAAGGCGTCATTGATTCAGCAGAATTAGAAGCCGTATTGCCACAGTTTCGCGGTAAAATTGCACAGATACCTCCTATGTACTCGGCGCTTAAGCGCGATGGTAAGCCTTTATACGAGTACGCACGACAAGGCATAGAGCTGGAACGTCCCCCTCGTGAGGTAACGATTCACGATTTGGAGCTCTTGTCGTGTGATGGTGCGACGGCCCGCTTGTTCGTACGTTGCAGTAAGGGAACATATATACGTACCTTAGCGCAAGATATAGGCCAGGCATTAGGCGTGTATGCACACTTGACGGCGTTACGCCGGACAGAATTAGGGCCGTTTTCGATCTCGGCGGCCCATGGACTGGAAGCATTGCAGCAAATGGAGAACCCATTAGCCACACTGTTGAGTATTGACAGTCTGCCCGCAGAGATTTTGCCCAAAAAACTTCAATCAGAAGGATGAGTTATGAGTCGCGCATTGCGCAATGTGGCTATTATTGCCCACGTTGACCACGGTAAAACCACACTGGTCGATCAACTGTTAAAACAATCAGGTACGTTTCGAGAGAACGAACATGTGTCTGATCGCGTGATGGACTCGGGTGATATCGAGAAAGAACGTGGCATTACGATTCTCGCTAAAAACTGTGCTGCTGAATTCGAGGGAACGCATATCAATATTATTGATACCCCCGGCCACGCGGATTTTGGCGGAGAGGTTGAGCGCGTATTGTCTATGGTTGACGGTGTGCTCTTGTTGGTGGATGCGGTGGAAGGGCCTATGCCCCAAACTCGTTTCGTTACGCGTAAGGCGCTTGAGTTAGGTTTGCGTCCTATCGTGGTGGTCAATAAAGTTGATCGTCATGGCGCACGTCCCGATTACGCAATTAATGCCACTTTCGATTTATTCGATAAGTTGGGCGCTACCGATGAGCAGCTAGATTTCCCCATTATTTATGCCTCAGGTTTGTCGGGCTATGCAGGTCTTACCGACGATGTGCGTTCTGGTGACATGAAGCCCTTGTTCCGAGCTATTATCGAGCACGTTCCTCAGCGTGAAGACGATATAGACGGACCTTTGCAGTTGCAAATCTGCTCCCTGGATTACAGCTCTTACGTCGGTAAAATTGGCGTAGGGCGTGTGAACCGTGGGCGTGCTCGCTCAGGTCAGGATGTAGTGGTTAAGTTTGGACCTGAAGGTCAGCCTATCAAGGGGCGCATTAACCAAGTGCTCAAGTTTCGCGGTTTGGAGCGTGAGCAAGTAGAAGAGGCGCTGGCCGGCGACATTGTACTGATTACGGGTATAGAGGAAATCGGTATAGGGTGTACGGTTACCGATCCTGAGGTGCAAGATGCACTGCCGATGTTGCGTATTGATGAGCCTACACTCACGATGAACTTCATGGTGAACACCTCGCCATTGGCTGGTCGTGAAGGCAAGTTCGTTACTAGTCGTCAAATTCGTGATCGTCTTGATCGTGAGCTCAAGGCCAACGTTGCGCTGCGTGTGAATGATACCGATGACGATACGGTGTTTGAGGTCTGTGGTCGTGGTGAGCTGCACTTGACTATTCTGATCGAAAGCATGCGTCGCGAAGGATATGAGCTGGCCGTTTCTCGTCCTCGTGTCCTGATTCGTGAAGAAGATGGTGTCAAGTACGAGCCCTACGAATTGTTGACTGTGGACATCGAGGATGGTCATCAGGGCGGTATCATGGAAGAGTTAGGACGCCGTCGCGGTGATTTGCTCGATATGATTCCTGATGGTCGCGGTCGTACGCGTCTTGAGTATCGTATTCCCGCCCGTGGCCTGATTGGCTTTCAGGGTGAGTTTATGACTTTAACGCGCGGAACAGGCTTGATGAGTCATATATTCGATGAATATCATCCTATGCGTGAAGGCTCTGTGGGTGAGCGTCGTAATGGGGTCTTGATCAGCCAAGACGACGGCGATGCCGTAGCTTACGCGTTGTGGAAACTCCAAGAGCGTGGTCGTATGTTTGTGCATCCTGGTGATGCCTTGTATGAAGGCATGATCATAGGTATCCACAGCCGTGACAACGACTTGGTTGTGAATCCAATTCGTGAGAAAAAGCTTACTAACGTACGTGCCTCAGGTAAAGACGAGCACATTGATCTCGTGCCGCCTATCCGACTGACCTTGGAGTACGCGGTAGACTTCCTGGACGATGATGAGTTGGTGGAAGTTACCCCCAAATCTATTCGTCTGCGTAAGCGCTACTTGAAAGAACACGAGCGTCGTCGTCATTCCCGCGAATCGTGATGATCAGCTAGTATTAAAAAACGCCTGCTATATAGCAGGCGTTTTTTTGTAGCCCTCTGGTTTGGCGCGTACGGGTGCTTAACCTACAGGCAGCACCGGTTCGGCACGTGGTATCACGCAGCACTCATGGATATGGTGCATGACAATATCCAGATCATCGGTAAGAATCAATAGGTCAACATCGCGTGGGCCGATTAATTCGCGAGTTTGGAGCTGGGCTCGTATCCATTCAATTAATCCTGACCAGAATTGAGTTCCTATCAGTACAATGGGTGCAGGAGGAATTTTTCGTGTTTGTACCAGTGTGAGTACTTCGAAGAGTTCATCCAGCGTACCAAAGCCACCCGGCAGTGCAATGTAGGCGGCACTGTGCATGAAAAACGTGGCTTTACGTGAGTAGAAGTATTCAAATTGCAGGCTTTGTGTTTGATAGGGATTGTTGGTGGTTTCGTGGGGAAGGCGTATATTGAGGCCTATACTTTGTCCACCTGCGTTATAGGCGCCTTTGTTGGCGGCCTCCATCAGTCCTGGTCCGCCGCCTGCAATCAGAGTAAGGCCCGCTTCTGCCAATCGTCGTCCAACTTCCTGGGCGATTCCGTAATAGGGGTTATCGGGCTTAATGCGTGCACTACCAAAAACGCTAATCCCAGCCCCCATTTCTTTTAAGGTATCAGCCGCTGTCTGCAACTCTTCCATGATGGTAGGTATTTGCTCAGATGCGGTTAAACGAACTGCTTTATTGTTAGACATGAAAAAAACCTTGTTGCTTGTTGATGGTTCCAGCTACTTGTACAGAGCGTATCATGCGATGCCCGATCTGCGAAATGCAGACGGTCAGCCTACTGGTGCCCTATATGGTGTTATATCCATGTTACGTCGTTTATTGCAGGATCACCATGCTGATTACATGGTTTGCGTGTTCGACGCTAAAGGCAAGACGTTTCGCGATGAGCTATACGAGCAGTACAAAGCGCATCGCCCACCTATGCCCGACGATCTGGCGTCCCAGATCAAACCTTTACATCAAGCTGTGACGGCGATGGGCTGGACGCTGATTTGCGAGCCTGGGGTAGAGGCCGACGATATAATCGGTACCCTGTCTGATGCAGCCAGTAAGCAACAGATACATACAATTATCTCCACGGGCGATAAGGACTTGGCGCAACTGGTCAATCCGCATGTTGAGCTTGTCAATACGATGAGCAATGAGCGTCTTGATGTGCCCGGAGTGGTGAATAAGTATGGCGTACAGCCTGAGCAAATTATTGATTATCTGATGTTAATTGGAGATACTTCGGACAATATCCCTGGTGTGCCTAAGGTAGGCCCCAAGACGGCAGCTAAGTGGCTGGCAGAGTATGGCAGCTTGAACCAGTTAATTGAGCAGGCCGATAAAATCAAAGGTGTTGCAGGGCAGAATCTGCGTGATTTTATTCCCACTTTCGATCTCACTCGCCAGTTGACCACCGTTAAGCTGGACTGTGTGGTTCCTGGCTTTGAGCGAGATTTTTCTGTGTTCGCGGCGCGGCCTCAGGATAAGAAATGCCTGCAAGGTTTATATGAAACATACGGCTTCCGTACTTGGTTGCGCGAACTTACGGATGACCCAGAACGGGTTCCTAGCGGCGATAGTCGGGTTGAGTCCCAGACCCCTTCAGCGCCCGCCGAGCTGGACTATCGCACCATTACCGAACAATCTGATCTGCTGGCTTTGATCGAGCAACTTAAAGGGGCTAAGCTTGTTGCTCTGGATACCGAAACCACTTCGCTGGACCCGTTTGAGGCTCAGTTAGTGGGCTTGTCCGTGGCGATGCAGGCTGGCCAGAGCTTTTATATTCCGGTGGGGCACGTGGCGCCTGATGATATAGAGCAGCTAGATAAGCAAAGTGTTTTGGAGGCCTTGCGTCCATGGCTAGAAGATGAAGGGGCTGCCAAAGTTTTGCATAATGCCAAGTACGATGCGCATGTTTTTTTGAACGAGGCAATACGTTTGGCCGGTATCCGCGAGGACACCATGCTACAGGCTTACGTGCTGCAGTCGCACAAGCGTGTCAATATGGAAGAGCTAGCCCAACAGTGGTTGGGATTGAAAGGGACTTCTTACGAAGATATTTGTGGCAAAGGAGCCAAGCAGATCGGGTTTGAGCAACTGGATGTCGCCACTGCGGCGCATTACGCTTGTGAAGATGCCGACTTTACCTTGCGCTTACATCAGTGTTTGAGGCTTAAGGTGGCCGAGGACAAGGGCCTGGAGAGCATTTATCAACTCGAAGTGCAGGTGTCTAGCAGCCTGACGATTATCGAGCGTAACGGTGTAAAGGTGGATGCTAAGGCCTTAGCATCACAGAGCCATGAGCTGGGTCAGAAAATGCTTGAACTGGAAAAGAAAGCCTACGAGCTGGCCGAGCAGCCTTTCAATATGAACTCACCCAAACAGGTTGGTGAAATTCTCTTTGTGAAGCAAGGCATACCGGTGGTACGTAAAACCGCCAGCGGAGCACCTTCAACCGATGAAGAAGTATTGAGCAAGCTGGCGCAAGATTATCCACTGCCAAAATTATTGCTGGAATACCGGGGTTTAAGCAAACTGAAGTCCACGTACACGGATAAATTGCCCACCATGATACGAGCGGACACGGGACGGGTGCATACGCGTTACTCACAGGCCTCTGTGATCACAGGGCGTTTGGCCTCTTCTGATCCGAATTTGCAAAATATTCCTGTGCGTACAGCCGAAGGGCGGCGCGTGCGTAGCGCCTTTGTATCCGAGCTAGGCTACGTGGTGTCCGCCGACTATTCGCAAATTGAGTTGCGTGTCATGGCTCATGTGTCGGGCGATAAAAATCTGCAACAAGTGTTCGAGCAAGGCGGTGATGTACACACCTCGACGGCTGCTGAAGTGTTTTCAGTGGACTTGGAGCAGGTGAGCGCTGAGCAGCGTCGTGCGGCCAAGGCGATTAACTTTGGTCTGATTTATGGCATGGGAGAGTTTGGTCTAGCGAATAACCTGGGTATTACCCGTGATGCGGCCAGAGCCTATATTGATCGTTACTTTACGCGTTACCCCGGTGTGGCCGATTACATGAGCCGAATTAAGGTGCAGGCACACGAGCAAGGGTATGTGGAAACAGTATTTGGTCGGCGTCTATGGTTGCCCGAGATCAAAGGCGCTAAGGGGCCACGAGTGGCGGCAGCAGAGCGGGCCGCGATTAACGCGCCCATGCAAGGCACAGCAGCCGACCTGATTAAAAAAGCCATGGTGGCAGTACAGGATTGGTTAGAGCAGCAACAGTTGCGCACACTGATGGTGATGCAGGTACACGATGAGCTGGTTTTTGATGTCCCGGCCGAAGAGCTGGAGCTATTGAAACAGCATTTGCCTGATTTAATGTGTCAGGTGGCCAAGCTGGATGTTCCGCTGCTGGCGGAGTTGGGCGTAGGCGATAATTGGGAACAAGCCCATTAGGCGAATTTGCTTATGGGTTAATGTCTTCGGGGTTACGGACTCGGTTGGCCAGCAATTCGCCATGTCTGGCCAAAATGGGGTAGGCGACTGCACTGACCAGATACGAGTTGATGGCCCCGAGGTCGCGTATGATTTCCAGATACAGGGAATTTATGTCTGCTGACTGGATATGCCCCGCCTTGATATTGTCTAGGTGACGTTGTGCCACGCTCTGCTCAAGTTCACGAAAGTAGTCTTTTTCGAAAGCAAGATAACGTGCGGTCTTGACATCCTCAGCCACAAACAAGGCTGCCGCCTGACGCTGATTGCGTGTGAGTCTATCCAATACCTTTTGTAGCTCTTGCTGTTGTAGCTCGCTTAACGGGGAGGCCAGCTTGCGCAAATTGTTCATGTGCGCCGATAAGCTGGTCACACTGACGCTGGCCGCATGGGTAATGTTCGAAGCAAAGTTAAGGATTTCATTCAGTCTGCGCGTGTCGTCTTTGTTGAGGTTTTCTTGATCTAGTTTGGCTAGGTAGGTGGTGATGGACATATCCAGCCTATTGGCTGCATTTAAGATGTAGCGCATATGGCTCATGCTTTGATTGTGCGTGCTTAACAGGCTGGTACGAGCCATGCTTAAGATATTTTGTAGCATGTCGGCCAGTCGTAGTGCCTCGCGGGCGGCATTGCCTAACGCTACTGGGGGTACCTCGTGGGCGGATTCATCCAGATAAGCGGGCTTGGCGGGATCCTCAGGGTCAGCGCGCTTAGGAAAATACTTGTTCAGTAGGCGGGCATAGGGTTTGAGCAAGGGGAAAAAGGCGCAGGCTACGAGTACGTTAAAAAGAGTGTGAAAGTTGGCCACTGCACGCGCAGGGTCAGGGGTGATCCAGGTCATTAGGCTAGGAATCCAGGGCAACAAAGCGATGCCAGCGACGCAGCCGGCTAAACGCGTGCCAAAGTTGCCCACAGGTAAACGTTTGGCGGCCGGATCGTTACCGCGTACGCCTTCAAGAATCGGGTTTACGGCAGTACCAAGGTTGGCGCCTAGTACCAAGGCATAAGTAAGTTCGGGAGCAATAATTGCCTGGCTGGCCAGCGACATGATGAGTACGACGATCGCCACACTGGAATGGGCTGCCCAAGTTAGCACCGCTGCTAATACCAGACCAAGGAGCGGAGCATCGGCCAGCGCATCCAAGACAATTGTGAATAGCGGAGCATGATCCAGAGGCTCAAACAAGGACACCAGCTCGTTCAGAGCGAGCAGTAATAAGCCCAGACCTATGGCTACCCTGCCCAGATCCCGTTTGCGTCCGGCTTGTTGGGATTGGAACATCCATACGCCCAACAGGATTAGGGCGGGAGCAAAAGCGGTGAAATGAAAGGACAGCAACTGCACGATCAGTGTAGTGCCGACATTCGCCCCCAGCATGGCGGCAAGTGCTGGCACCAGCGCCAGTAAACCACCTGCAGCAAAGCTGGTAATCATCAGTCCAGTGGCAGTACTGCTTTGTACCGCAGAGGTAATGGCTGCGCCGGTGATAAAAGCTTTGCTTGGTTTATCCAGAGCTCGTCCGAGCCAGGCGCCTAACTGGGCGCCAAAGGCTCGTTGCACCCCGGTCTGGACCATGTGTACGCCCCAGATCAGCAGGGCGATGTAACCGCCGAAATTGAGCAGGACAAAAATCTCTTTCATGCTCGCAATCATAGCGTAGAGTCAGTGCAGGCAGCATAGCTGCGCTGCACTTTTTATTCATTATCGGCTTTGTAGTGCTGCGATACGCGCCTGAATTGGGGGGTGCGATGCAAACATGGCACTGATAGAGCGGCCTCCGGAAATACCGGCTGCTTCAAAGTTTTTAGGCAAATCACCCGCTTGTAATCCACCCAGACGTGCCAGAGCGTTAATCATGGGCTGACGTGCGCCGAGCAGTTGGGCAGATCCTGCATCGGCACGATATTCGCGCTGACGAGAGAACCAGGCGACGATGATCGAGGCCAGCACCCCAAAGATGATCTCACAGATAAAGACGGCTGCATAATAGCCCATGCCAAAGCCGCGCTCATTACGCAGCAGCACGCGGTCTACAAAGTAACCCACCACGCGAGCCAAGAAAATAACAAAGGTGTTCACCACGCCTTGAATTAAGGTGAGTGTGACCATATCGCCATTGGCTATGTGAGCCACTTCGTGTCCTAGTACAGCGGTGACTTCTTCTTCTGTCATGCTGTGCAACAAACCGGTGGAAACAGCGACCAGAGCGTCGTTTTTGAATGCTCCCGTGGCAAAGGCATTGGGATCGCCTTCATAAATGGCCACTTCTGGTCGACCTATGCCGGCGCGATCGGCCAGTTGATGTACGGTTTCAACCAGCCAGGCCTCGCGTGAGCCGCCCGGGTTTTGCGGGTCAATGACATGGGCATTTACACTTTGCTTAGCCATCCATTTGCTCATGAGTAATGAGATAAAAGACCCGGTAAAGCCGATTAAGCCGCTAAAAATTAAGAGCTGCGTGAGGTCCAGGCCTTGGGCGGTCAGAAATCGTCCTACGCCCAAGATATTCATGGAGGCACTTAGGACGAGCATGACGGCAAGGTTGGTGATCAAAAATAATACAATGCGCTTCATGAGAAATTTTCCTGGCAAGGTAAATGGAATAAGACTGTTTGTCAGGCAATTGATTCCCGCAAGGAACCGTTAGTGTGTTGTGGAAACAGTAAATTGTACGCAAGAAGGGGTACTGCTTGTGTTTTCAAGTGGGGGCACCCCGTATTTTTGCAAGCAAAAGAGTATAGTAATAACTTTATTCAACCAATAACTGTTTTTTGGTCTTAGACATGCAGTCACTTTGGATGTTGCTAGCCAGCATCATGTTCGCGCTAATGGGCGCTTGCGTAAAGATATCCACTGAATTGGGGGCAAGCTTACCCCAGATCGTGCTGTTTCGTGGTCTGCCCTCGGTGTTGTTAATCGCTGTGTGGGCACAGCTTAATTCTCGCACCTTAAGGCCTCAAAGCTGGAAGCTTCATGTGCGCCGCAATATTTCCGGTGTGACCTCAATGTGGCTGGGCTTTTTGGCGCTGTCTACATTGCCTTTGTCTACTGCCGTGAGCATCAACTATACGGCGCCGTTATTTATTGCGACCTGGTTATTGTTTTGGGGGGGCTCGCAGCGTGACCCGGTTCGCGTGCTGGCTGTCTTGTTTGGTTTTTTAGGGGTGTTGGCCGTTTTACGGCCCAGTATTAGTGAAGAGCAACTGGTGTATGCCCTGCTAGGTTTGTTGGGTGGTGCCACGTCTGCTTTCGCCATGATGCAAATACGCGCTTTGGGTCGTAGCGGAGAGCCAGAGTGGCGTACGGTATTCTTGTTTTCTATTTTTGTTTGCTTTAGCAGCTTACTCGGGTTGGGCGTACAAGGCTGGACAAGCTTGTCCTATTCAGCGTGGGCCGCCATTATTGGGGTAGGCTTAGCAGGCTTGGTGGGGCAGTTGGCGATGACCCGTGCATTTGGTCTGGGTTCCGCTTTGTTGACGGCAGCCTTGCAATACACCACTATCATCTTTGCTGCCTTGTTAGGCATTGCATTTTGGGGTGACCTGCCAGATGTTATTGCATGGGCTGGCATGGGCTTGATTATTGTATCGGGCTTGCTGTCGGTATGGCGCACCTTCCACGAAGATCGAATTATGCGTGGACAAGCCAGTCAGCCTGAGACACCAAAAACAGAGAGGGATCATGTTTAATTATTTGATTACGCCAGAACAGCTCAAGGAACAACTAAACTTGCCTGGAGTGCTGGTTTTTGATGTGCGTCACGACTTGCAAAACCATCAGGCCGGCAAGCAGGCGTATCAGGCAGGGCATATTCCTGGTGCTTTATTCCTTGATCACGAGACACAACTGGCTGCCGAGAAAACGGGTAAGAATGGACGTCATCCTTTACCAGATCGAGCTGATTTCGCAGCGCTGATGCGTTTGCAGGGCTTAAGCTCGCGCACACAAGTTGTTGTTTACGATAGTAGCAATGGTTTATTCGCTTGCCATCTGTGGTGGATGCTGCGCTGGTTAGGTCATAGTAAAGTGGCGGTGCTAGACGGTGGCTGGCAGGCCTGGTTAGCCATGGGAGGCGAACAAGAGGCAGGTGCCCGCCAAGCCACTCTGACCGAAGCTCAGGCCTTGCAAAGCTTGCGTATGGCGGATCTGCCTGCCATGCCCGTTCATACCGTGGATCAGGTATTGGCTGATCTGGGTACGTCCGATAGCGTTGTGCTGGATGCGCGTGCGCCGGAACGTTACCGTGGCGAGCTCGAGCCTATGGATCCGGTGGCAGGGCATATTCCCGGTGCAATCAATCGTAGCCATGTGTTAAATCTGGAGAGCGATGGACGCTTTAAGTCTGCCGATCAGTTGCGGCAGGAGTTTTTGGCGCTATTGGGCCCAATGCGTCCCGAGCAACTGGTGCATCAGTGTGGCTCTGGAATCACAGCCTGTCATAATTTATTCGCCATGGAAATGGCAGGGCTGCCCGGTTCTAGTGTATATCCGGGTTCTTGGAGCGAGTGGGTCGCTGACCCTTCTAGGCCCGTAGAGCTAGGCTAGCAAGGTTCTTGGCATGCACTATGAAAACGCCGCTTAGCGGCGTTTTTTACGGCCATTGAATGATTTGGTAAAGAAGAAATTGATGGATTTAATAGTAAGTGCGCTGCATTCCCGTACAATTCGGTCTAATTGCACCGTTGCTAACGCAGCGCGCACGTAATAGTTGAGAACATATTCATGCTTGAAAGTCAAAATACAGAACAGGGTTCAGAGCAAACTGATTTCGAATCAGCTCTGGCAGAACTAGAGGCTTTGGTGGCCAAAATGGAAAGTGGTAATTTGCCACTGGAAGAGTCTATCAAGGCCTATGAGCGTGGTGTGGTACTGGCTAAATTATGCCAAAAGCGACTAGACCAAGCCGAAGAGCAGGTAAGAGTATTGCAGGATAATTTGTTGCGACCTTTATCCGGGTCTGAGGCAGACGGAGAATAGTTGATGAGTGTGTCGACCTTAAGCTTTGAAGAGTGGTTACCGTTACGCATTGCCGAGACTGAAAGCGTCTTGGAAGCACTTTTGCCTTCGGCTGGTACTGAGCCTGAGCGCTTGCATGATGCCATGCGCTATGCAGTATTGGGGGGGGGCAAGCGTATACGCGCCAGTCTGGTGTATGCGGCAGGAGAAGCAGCATTGCAAGGCAAGCCTATGGCCGCGGCTTTGGAAAAAGCATTGGGGCTGGCCGCGGCGGCTGTAGAGTTAATTCACGCTTATTCGCTTGTGCACGATGATCTGCCTTGTATGGATAACGATGAGTTGCGCCGTGGTCTACCTACAGTGCATGTGCGCTACGATGAAGCCTGTGCCATGCTAACCGGCGACGCTTTGCAGCCTTTGGCCTTCGCGGCCTTGGCCCAGATGCCTATTGCACCTGCCTTGGTAGTGCAGGCCATGGGATTATTGGCACGGGCGGCAGGTAGTCAGGGCATGGCAGGCGGGCAGGCCATAGACTGTGATAGCGTAGGCAAAAGCTTGAGCCAGGCTCAGTTGCAAACGATGCACAAGTTAAAAACAGGCGCCATGCTAGAGGCGAGTATTTTGCTGGGTGGTATTGTGGCGGGTGCGTCCTCAAGTACGCGCGAAGGCTTGCAGCAATATGCCGATAGCATCGGGCTCGCTTTCCAGGTGGCGGATGATATTTTAGATGTAACGGCTGATACGCACACCCTAGGTAAAACAGCAGGTAAAGATGCGGCCGATAACAAGCCTACTTATGTGTCGATTATGGGTCTGGAAGGCTCTCGCGATTTACTGCAAGAGTTAGCCCAAAAGGCTTCGTTGGCTATTCGTCCTATCGGTGCCTCCGGTTTGCGTCTGAAGCAACTCGCCGACTATATCGTGGACCGTGATCGATAATTAGGGCTAGCGCCCAGTCCGGTTTACAATAAACAGTTATCCCTTGATTTAGGGCAAGCCCTTTTTTTGCCTTCGAGCATGTGTATGCCTAAAGTATCCTTAGAACAAATTCAGACGCCTGCTGATTTACGTCAGTTGGATATGCGTGAACTGCGAGAGATCACGGTACAGTTGCGTGAGTTTGTTTTGCAGTCGGTTTCCCGTACGGGGGGGCACTTATCTTCTAATTTGGGCACGGTGGAGTTAACCGCTGCCCTGCACTTTGTGTTTGATACACCCCATGATCGGGTGGTGTGGGATGTTGGGCATCAGTCCTACGCTCATAAAATATTGACCGGTCGACGCGAACAAATGGCGGGTTTGCGGCAGTATGGCGGTATTTCCGGGTTTCCTAAGCGCTCAGAGTCTGAGTTTGACGACTTTGGTACTGCTCATTCATCTACGTCTATTTCCGCTGTACTTGGCATGGCGGTGGCCTCTCGTAATGCGGGCATTGAGCGTCAGCATATTGCGATTATTGGCGATGGTGCCATGACAGCCGGCATGGCTTTTGAAGCATTAAATAATGCTGGTGTTACCCCCGATGTGAATGTGCTCGTGATTTTGAATGATAACGATATGTCGATTTCTCCGCCTGTCGGAGCATTGAATCGTTATTTGGCGCGCCTTATGTCGGGGCAGTTCTATGCAAGGGCTAAACACGTAGGTAAAGCAGTATTGCAGCATGTGCCGCCCGTGCTGGATCTGGCGCGCAAGTTCGAAGGGCATGCCAAGGGTATTCTGACCCCTGCCACACTCTTTGAGGAGCTGGGCTTTAACTATGTGGGCCCGATTGATGGGCATGACCTAGATGCCTTGGTACCCACCTTGCAAAACCTTCGCGAGTTAGGTGGCTTACAGTTCTTGCATGTGGTCACGCGTAAAGGGCAGGGGTACAAGCTGGCTGAGGCAGACCCCGTGCTCTATCACGGGCCTGGTAAGTTCGATCCCGAGGTGGGTTTGCAAAAACCGACTGCCCCATCGCCGCTTAGCTTTACTCAGGTCTTTGGGCGCTGGTTATGCGATATGGCTGCCCACGATCAGCGCCTTTATGGCATTACACCAGCTATGCGTGAAGGCAGTGGTATGGTGGAATTCGAGCAGCAGTTTCCTACGCGCTACTTTGACGTGGGTATTGCCGAGCAGCATGCAGTGACCTTTGCGGCTGGCATTGCCTGTGAGGGGCAAAAACCTGTCGTTGCTATTTATTCCACATTTTTGCAACGCGGCTACGATCAGGTGATCCATGATGTGGCACTGCAAAATCTTGATGTCACCTTCGCCCTGGATCGCGCGGGTCTGGTTGGAGCTGATGGCGCTACACACGCGGGGAATTACGACATAGCATTTTTGCGTTGCGTGCCCAATATGGTGGTGGCTACGCCTTCTGACGAGCAAGAAACCCGTTTGTTACTGAGTACATGTTATCAGCACCCTGGTCCGGCAGCAGTACGTTATCCGCGTGGCGCTGGTGCCGGTGTGCAGGTGCAGGCAGGCTTGGAAACAGTCGATTTAGGTAAGGCAAAGGTTGTGCGTCGTGGCCAGAAGCTGGCTTTATTAGCCTTTGGGCCTATTTTGTATGAGGCAGCCAAAGTCGCGCACAAGCTAGATCTTACTTTGGTGGATATGCGTTTTGTAAAACCCCTGGATACCTCTTTGTTGCAAGAGCTTGCTCAAACGCATCAGGGCTTGGTTACGCTCGAAGAAGCCGCCTTAATGGGCGGAGCTGGCAGCGCCGTGCTGGAATTTTTAAGCGCTGCCGATACGACTGTACCGGTGTTGACCCTAGGATACCCCGACGAGTTCATTGATCACGGGGATCAAAAGCGCTTGGCGGCTGAGCTTGGGCTGGCCGCGGACGGTATTGAGCGTTCTGTGTTGGCGCGTTTTTCCAATTTGCTACAAGCTTAAAGATTTTGGCTTTGCCTTACGTGCTATGGGTGTTGCGTATACCAGACCATTAGTAAGGATATCCCGTAGCGCATAGGCCAAGCATTAGATAATGAGAATCTTAAGCGATTACAAGGCTTTATTAGTCCTTATTTGAAGATGATGAATACTGTATCGGAAGCACCTGCAAGCATGCCGGATGTTCAAAGCAGCCTGGACGAGCGTCAGGTGGCTATACAGCGAGTGGGTGTGCGCGGTGTGCGTTATCCCATGGCGCTAAGCCTGGTGGCCGGACAAGCCACGTCTACAGTCGCTGACTGGGAGCTGACTGTTGCCTTGGCGGAGCACGAGAAAGGGACTCACATGTCCCGGTTCATGGCCTTGCTGGAGCAGCACCGTGATACCCCTAGTACACCCCAGAGCTTTATGGCTATGGCACGAGAAATGCTGACTCTATTGGAAGCGTCTCAGGGCGATATCAGTGCCCGTTTCCCTGTATTTCTGGAAAAACAGGCGCCTGTGTCCGGAGTCAGCAGTTTGTTGGACTACTCCTTGGGGTGGACGGCAAGGGTAGGTGCCCAGGCGGAGCAAGACGTGTTCGAGCTTAGTCTGTTAGTGCCAGTCACCAGTCTGTGCCCGTGCTCTAAAGCCATTTCTAAGTATGGTGCGCATAATCAGCGCTCGCATGTGACGGTGACTATTTGCTATACCGATGTGCAATCTATACAGGTGCCGGAGCTGATTCGTCAGATCGAACAACAGGCTTCCTGTGAGTTGTGGGGCTTACTAAAGCGCACGGACGAGAAATACGTTACGGAGCGTGCCTACGAAAATCCTAAGTTTGTTGAGGATTTGGTCCGAGACGTGGCGATGCTGATTAAACAGCAGGCTGGAGTACGTCATTTCCGTGTCGAGGCTGAAAACTTTGAGTCGATTCATAATCACTCAGCGTATGCTTGCGTAGAGGGTTAATACCTTTTTCTTGTGTAAAGCAAGTAAAGCATGCTAAGATTTACCGTTTCTTTGCTCGATCTATATTTTATAGGCGGGCTGTCTCGTCTTTAATGGGGGTAGTGCCCGGATTTACATCAGGGTGTGAACGCCAACATTAAAGCTGATATCCACAAGGAGTTATTCCATGCGTCACTACGAAGTAGTGTTTATTGTGCATCCTGATCAAAGCGAGCAAGTGCCCGCGATGGTCGAGCGCTACCAAGCGATTGTTACCTCTGAGGGCGGAAAAATTCACCGTCTAGAAGATTGGGGTCGTCGCCAATTGGCTTATCCCATTCAAAAGCTTGTTAAAGCACATTATGTTTGCTTTAACATCGAGTGTGGCAAAGGTATTCTGGAAGAATTGGAACATTCGTTCCGTTATAACGATGCCATTTTGCGTTACTTGATTTCCAGCACAAAGAAAGCTCCTGAAGGTGCTTCTGTCATGATGAAATCAGTAGAGCGTGAAGAAGCGCGTAAAACAAGCTCCGAGGCGAGTGCAGAATCTGCAGAACCCGCCAAGGAAGAAGTAGAAACTAACGAATAAGTGGTATTGGCAGTCGGTGTGAATCAGTTAGAGCTCCGTGCCCACGTCCTAGAGGTTAAGCCTTTGCGCTATACCCCCGCAGGCGTTGCTGCACTGGAACTGATACTGGAACACCAATCAAACGTAGTACAGGCTGGACACCCTAGGCAAGTTAATCTTCAGATTCATGCTTTAGCGCTGGGGGATACGGCAACACAGCTAGCCCAAGTGCCTTTAGGTGCACAATTGCATGCAAAAGGTTTTTTGGCAGCGGCCCGCAAGGGCTCCACACGTCTGGTTTTTCATATACAGCAAGTGTGTAGTCAGTATGCAGGGCAAGGTAGTGCTACGGTTTGAACGACATTTCAATGCACATCGCGAAGCAATAACTGTCTTCGCTCCAATGAATTTTCTTCCGGTATAACCGGTATATAAGAGGCACATATGGCTTTCCGCAGAGGCAAAGACAAAAGACGCAAATTTACACAACAAAATCCGCTGTTTAAGCGTCGTAAATTCTGCCGTTTCACCGTAGCGGGTGTTGAAGAAATCGATTACAAAGATTTGGATACATTACGTGATTTCATTCAGGAAAACGGCAAGATTATTCCTGCCCGCCTGACCGGCACTAAGGCTAACTACCAGCGTCAGCTTGACACAGCTGTTAAGCGTGCACGCTTCCTGGCCTTGTTGCCCTACACCGATAACCACAAGTAATCCAGAGGGCTAAAGTCATGCAAGTAATTTTGCTCGAAAAAGTTGTCAACCTGGGTAATCTGGGTGACGTCGTTCGTGTGCGTAACGGTTTTGCGCGTAACTATTTAATCCCACGTAAAATTGCTCGTCGGGCTACTCCTGTTGCATTGCAAGAGTTTGAAGCACGTCGTGCTGAGCTGGAAAAAGCCCAAGCTGAAAAGCTGGCTGCAGCTCAGGCTCTGAACGAGAAACTGAACGGCAAGACTGTTACCATCAGCCAAAAGGCTGGTGTGGATGGTCGTTTGTTTGGTTCAGTAACAACGATGGATATCGCAGCAGCGCTGCAGGCTGAAGGTTTCGACGTACAGAAAGTTCAAGTGCGTTTGCCTGATGGTCACCTCAAAGCAGTGGGCGAGTACTCGGTAGATGTCGTTTTACACGCTGATGTACAGTCCGAAATTTTGGTGGCTGTAGTAGGCGAACTAGCCTAAGCGAGTCTATCTGATGCATGGTACATTGCTTTAACCGGATGTATCACGTATAAGAAAAAAGCCGGTGTAAACCGGCTTTTTTTGTTTTTATTAAAAAGGTTCTGCAGTGGAAAGCAAGTCTGCCAAAACAGATTCATCCTTAGATTATCTGCGAGTGCCGCCGCACTCAATCGAAGCCGAGCAGTCCGTGCTGGGTGGCTTGTTATTGGATAATGCGGCCTTTGATCGAATTGCAGATATTGTTAATGACGACGATTTTTATCGCTACGATCACAAGCTGATCTGGCAACACATCACTAAGCTGATCGGTTTGTCTCGACCTGCTGATGTGGTCACCGTGTTTGAGTCATTGAGCAGCAGTGCCAAAGCGGATGAGGTGGGTGGGCTGGCCTATCTCAATGCGCTGGCTCACAATACTCCTTCGGCGGCGAATATACGCCGCTATGCTGAAATTGTGCGCGAGCGCTCCATGCTGCGCAAGCTGGTGACTGTAGCCGACGAAATTGCCGCCGCGGCCCTGAATCCTCAAGGCAAAGAGGCGCGTGAAATTCTTGATGTGGCCGAATCCCGGGTCTTCCAGATTTCTCAGGAAGGTGCGCGTGGATCACAAGGATTTCTTGAAATTCAGCCCTTATTGGGTGAAGTGGTAGAGCGCATCGACGAGCTTTATCATCGTGAAGGAGACTCTGAAGTTACCGGTGTTCCCACTGGTTTTGATGACCTAGATAAAATGACCTCGGGTCTACAGCCTGGTGACTTGGTCATTGTTGCGGGTCGTCCCTCTATGGGTAAAACTTCGCTGTCCATGAATATTGGCGAGCATGTGGCGATTGATCAGGGTTTACCGGTGGCCGTGTTTTCCATGGAAATGGGAGCCGTGCAGCTAGCCATGCGTATGGTGGGTTCGGTGGGATTGCTGGATCAGCATCGCATGCGTACGGGTAAGTTGAGTAACGAAGATTGGCCGCGCTTAACCAAAGCAGTTCAGCAGGTGCAGGAAGCGCAAATTTATATCGATGAAACGCCTGGGCTTTCGTCTATGGAAGTGCGTGCGCGAGCGCGTAGACTGGCTAGGCAGTGTGGGCAGTTGGGCCTGATTATTATTGACTATTTGCAGTTGATGTCGTCCAGTGGCGGTGAGAACCGTGCGACTGAAATTTCGGAAATTAGTCGCTCACTAAAAGGATTGGCCAAAGAGCTGAATTGCCCTTTGATTGCTTTATCGCAGCTTAACCGCAGCTTGGAGCAGCGCCCCAACAAACGTCCGGTAATGAGTGATTTGCGTGAGTCCGGGGCTATTGAGCAGGATGCGGATTTGATTTTGTTTATTTATCGCGATGAGGTCTATAACCCGGATTCTCCCGATAAAGGAACGGCCGAAATTATTATCGGTAAGCAGCGTAACGGGCCCATTGGTACGGTGAGGCTGACCTTCCAGGGAGCCAGTACGCGCTTTTTGAATTACTCACCGATGTGAGTGGTGGGCGTTTGTTGCTGGCTCATCTCCAGAGCGAGCTGGCAAGCGCTTAATAGGGATGACGGATCGGCTCGGTTTTGGCCTGCGATATCAAAGGCAGTGCCATGGTCGACGCTGGTTCGTATAAACGGTAGTCCTACCGTAACATTGACCCCTTCATCCAGGCCTAAGTACTTAATGGGAATGAGGCCTTGGTCGTGATATTGAGCGACTACAATATCAAACTCCCCTTTACGCGCCCGCATAAAGATCGTATCCCCGGGCCAGGGGCCGCTGACTTCTATGCCTTGCTGTTGAGCCTGTGCGATGGCCGGCTGAATAATACGCTGATCCTCTGTGCCGAATTTTCCATCTTCACCGGCATGCGGATTGAGCCCAGCCACGGCAATACGAGGTGCCTGAATACCAGCGTGCTGACAGGCTTGGTGCGCCAGTTGAATAATCTGTAGCTCTTTTTCCTGGGTGATCAGTTGAGGAACACGGGCCAGGGGCTCGTGTATGGTGACCAAAATAACGCGTAGGTCCCGATTAACCAGCATCATGGCGTAGTGTTCGGTGTGGGTGCGTTCGGCCAGTATTTCAGTGTGACCGGGTGCATCGATGCCCGCTAATTGCATGGCGTGCTTGTTTAGGGGGGCGGTCACTATCGCTCTTGTAAGGCCTTTTTTAGCATCGTCAATAGCATGGCATAGGTACTCATACGATCCTTTGCCTGCCGCTGTCTGAGCGAGTCCTAGCTGTATAGGGGGCAGGGGGGGTATGCGGCTCAGGACAGGGATTATGCCAGCGCCGAGGGCATGGGGGGTGTTGCTGGTCTGTACGCGTAAGCGATTTTCCAGATTAAGTTGCTTAATGGTCTTTTGCAACACACCTGCATCGCCGTAAACCACGGCCGGATAGGTGAGCAGGCCATCAAACAGTTTGACGATAATTTCAGGCCCTATGCCGGCGGCATCGCCCATAGTGAGTGCCAGAGGAAGTTCAGTGCGTGTCGTCATAATGAAAAAAGCCAGGCCGTAGCCTGGCATTTATTTACAAGGCTTCGCTAGCGTAATCGGCCAAGCGTGAGCGCTCGCCTCGTTGCAAGGTTACGTGGCCAGCATGTGGCCAGCCTTTGAAGCGGTCTACTACATAGGTTAAGCCCGAACTGCCTTCGGTGAGATAGGGCGTATCGATTTGTGAAATATTGCCCAGACAAACAATTTTAGTGCCCGGGCCTGCGCGGGTTACCAGAGTTTTCATTTGTTTTGGGGTCAGGTTTTGCGCCTCATCAATGATGAGAAATTTGTTCATAAAGGTACGGCCGCGCATAAAGCTTAGCGATTTAACCTTGATTTTTGAACGTATCAATTCCATGGTCGAGTTGCGTGGCGACTCGGTGCCCGAGAGGCTGTTCGCACTTTTCCCTGTTCCCAGATGTAGCACCTCTAGGTTATCTTCCAGGGCACCCATCCAGGGCTGCATTTTTTCCTCTTCGGTGCCGGGTAAAAAGCCTATATCGTCGCCTACAGGCACGGTGGCTCGAGTAATAATAATTTCGTTATAGCGCTTGGTTTCTAGGGTTTGAGTGAGCGCGCTGGCCAGAGCTAACAAGGTCTTGCCCGTACCTGCGTGACCAAGCAGTGACACAAAATCAAAGTCCGGATTCATCAGCAAGCTCAGGGCGAAATTTTGTTCGCGATTGCGAGCGGTAATGCCCCAGACATTATTTTTGCCATGACTGTAATCGCGTAGTGTGGCCAGCACGGCGGTATTGCCCGTGGTTTCACGTACTTGCGCGTAGAGCGGTTCATCGCCTTCTGTGTACACGAACTCGTTCACCATGAACTCGCTGCAAAGCGGGCCATGAATGCGGTAGTAGGTAATGCCGCCTTGTTGCCAGGACTCCATGTTCTTGCCGTGCTTGGTCCAGAAATTAGACGGCAAGGGCATAACACCGTCGTAGAGCAGATCCGAGTCGTCCAGCACATGATCATGACGGTAATCTTCGGCGAGCAAGCTAAGCGCCTTGGCTTTCAGGCGCATATTGATATCTTTAGATACCAGTACGACGTCGCGCTCAGGGTGTAGCTGTGCCAAAGCATGTACAACACTCAGTATGGCGTTATCCGCTTTACCATCAGGCAGGGCGATAGGTAGCTTGGTGTCCAGTGCTGTGGTTTGAAAGAGCAAGGAGCCTAAGGCTTCAGTATTGCCCAGTCCGTCCAGGTGGATCTCGTGATCTAGTGCTTGGTCGCCAACCAGTCCTTCAAGGTAGCGGCTGACCTGACGCGCATTACGCGCAACTTCCGAGAGCCCTTTTTTTTGATGATCAAGCTCTTCGAGCACCATCATGGGCAAGAAAATATCGTGCTCTTCAAACTTGAACAGTGAGTTCGAGTCATGCAGCAACACATTGGTATCCAGCACAAACAGTTTACGTTCTAGTTTTGCCAGACGAGGTTTAGCCTTGGACCGTGTGGCGCTGCTGGGACGCGCAGCAGGGGGTGAGCTAGTCGTAGCCGTGCTGGTACTGGCTGTTTTCTTGCTAGCCGCTTTTTTAGCGGCGACTCCTTTTTTGGCTGCAAGCGCTTTTTTAGCAGGGGTTTTTTTAGCCGGAGCGGCAGGTTCCGCCGTGGGCACAGGTGCAGCGATGGTAGTGGCGACAACGTTGTAATTATCTTCGCTCAAAAGAGCGCCCAATTTATTGGGCAGACTGGGCAAGGGCATGTAAGACGTACTCCTGTGTTGTACCTCTGTCGACAATGTAGACAGTGTATAGGACGAACTTTAGCTTGGGTCGGCAAGAGTCGCTAAAACCTGATCGACGTGTCCAGGTACGCGTATCCCACGCCACTGGTGTAACAAGCAGCCTTGTGCGTCGATAATAAACGTGCTGCGCTCAATGCCACGTACCTGTTTACCGTACATGTTTTTCATTTTGATGACGCCAAAGAGCTCACATAAGGTTTCTTCAGTATCAGCAATCAAGGGGAAGTTCAGTTCCTGCTTTTCAATAAAACGTTCGTGGGAGCGCAGAGAATCACGGGAAACCCCGATGACTTGAGCACCCAATTGCTGGAACTGGCCAAGCGCGTCCCGAAAGTTTTGAGACTCCGTGGTGCAGCCTGGCGTGTTGTCTTTGGGGTAAAAGTACAACACGGTAATCTTGCCTTGCAGGTTCTTGTCCGTGAACTCGCCAGCGGTGCTGCTGGCCGTAAATGCTGGGATGGTGTGACCGATTTCCAATTGACTCATTTATCTTCCTGTATCAATACCACAAGGACTTTGCGTCCCTCAGACATCAGAATATTGTACGTTCTTGCCGCTGCTTGGCTATCCATGATTTCCACCCCTATACCCATACCGAGTAATCGCTGAGTAACCGCAGGATGCAGAAACTGTTGTTTTAGGCCAGTGCCTATCAGTATTAGCTCGGGCGCATGCTCAGGACGACTGGGGCTTATATCGTCTAGAAAGTCCATGGGTGAGCGCTGCACCTGATCCAGTCCGGTAAAATGATCTAAATCGGCGCTCGTCAGTTCGCGGGCTGAACTGAGCTTGAGGGTGTTGACCGGTCCTTCGGGTAAAAAATAGATCGAATTCTCGTATCTGACCTGGTTTACTTCCATGTAGTCATCGCCGTAAGCCGTAATGGCATTTTGGTTAGGGTGATGTTCTCGTTGCAGTTGCACAATAGCTCTCCGATTAATAGTTCAGATGATAGCGCAAAGCTGTTCTGTTGTTTGCGTTGACGGGATGCGGCAGGATGATACTCAGTTTGGCGTACATGCATTAAACTTAACGGTTTAATTCTTTATTTTGTCGTTTTATATCTTCAAGGATTGTCATGAGTAGCTTTCCGCGCATTGAGCGTTTGCCCCCTTATGTCTTCAACATTACAGCAGAGTTGAAAATGGCGGCACGTCGCCGCGGTGAAGACATTATTGATATGTCTATGGGTAATCCTGATGGTGCCACGCCACAACACATTGTTGACAAACTGGTTGAGGCTTCTGCGCGGCCCGATACCCACGGCTATTCTGTTTCGCGAGGTATTCCGCGCTTACGCCGTGCCATTACCAATTGGTATGAAAAGCGTTACGGAGTGAGCCTGGACCACGAGGAAGAGGCTATTGTAACGATAGGCTCGAAAGAAGGTCTAGCGCACTTGATGCTGGCTACCTTAGATAAAGGCGATACGGTTCTGGTGCCTAACCCCAGTTACCCCATTCATATATATGGGGCTGTTATTGCAGGGGCGAATGTGCGCTCAGTGCCCATGGTTCCGGGTATAGACTTTTTCGAAGAAATCGATAAGGCCGTACGTGAATCGATTCCTAAGCCTAAAATGATGATCCTGGGATTTCCCAGTAATCCTACTGCTCAGTGTGTCGATTTAGCGTTTTTTGAGCGTATCGTGGCCTTGGCACGTGAGCATAATATTTTGGTGGTACACGATCTGGCGTATGCCGATATCACCTTCGATGGTTACGTTGCTCCGTCTATTATGCAAGTTGAAGGTGCGCGTGATGTGGCCGTTGAGTTTTTTACCATGAGTAAAAGCTACAATATGGCCGGTTGGCGTATTGGTTACATGGTTGGCAATAAAAATTTGGTGAATGCCTTGGCGCGCATCAAAAGCTACCACGACTATGGTACCTTCACCCCCATACAAGTTGCCGCGATCGCTGCGCTAGAAGGTCCACAAGACTGTGTGCAGGAAGTGGTTGAGCAGTATCGTCGTCGCCGTGACGTGCTAGCCAAAGGGCTGCAAGAGGCAGGCTGGGATGTGGAGCTACCGCGAGCCTCCATGTATATATGGGCAAAAATTCCCGAATTCTATCGTGAACAGGGCTCCTTGGAATTTGCTAAGCGTTTGTTAAGCGAAGCCAAAGTGGCCGTATCTCCAGGCGTGGGCTTTGGGGATCTGGGCGATGATTATGTGCGTTTTGCCCTGATTGAAAACGAGCAGCGTACACGTCAGGCCGTGCGAGGCATCAAGGAAATGTTCCGTAAGGACGGTTTTGTTAAATGAGTTCTGTCAAAATAGGTTTATTAGGTCTGGGTGTAGTGGGCGGTGGCACCTGGGATGTATTACAGCGTAATGCTACGGAAATTGCCCGACGTGCAGGTTGTGACATCGAAGTGGTTGCAGTCGCGGTGCGTGATCAAGCCAAAGCTAAGGCCTTGTTAGGCGACGCCGTACGCATTAGCACGGACGCCATGGATGTGGTGCGCGATCCCAGTATTGATATTGTGGTCGAGCTGGTGGGCGGTACTGAGCTGGCGCGCGAATGGGTGCTGGAGGCCATTGCTCAAGGTAAGCACGTTGTCACAGCGAATAAAGCCTTATTGGCCAAGCACGGCAATGAGGTGTTTGCCGCGGCCCATGACCGTGGTGTGATGGTGGCGTTTGAAGCGGCTGTGGCCGGTGGCATTCCCATTATTAAAGCTATGCGTGAAGGCTTAACGGCAAACCGGATTCAATGGGTGGCAGGCATTATTAATGGCACCACTAACTACATTTTGTCCGAAATGAGTAACCGTGGGATGTCTTTTGCAGAAGCCTTGGCCGATGCGCAGCGTCTAGGTTATGCCGAGGCGGATCCCAGTTTTGATATCGAAGGCGTTGATGCCGCGCATAAGCTTAGCTTGTTGGCTTCGCTGGCGTTTGGTATTCCAGTGCAGTTCAGTAAGGCACATATTGAAGGCATCACCTCGCTTGCTCAGGAAGATATACGTCATGCCCAGCGTTTGGGGTATACGGTCAAGCTTTTAGGTATTACCCGTGCTCGCCCAGAGGGTATCGAATTACGTGTGCATCCTACGCTGATTCCGGCTGATAGCATGCTAGCTAATGTGCATGGTGCCATGAACGCGGTACTGGTGCATGGCGATGCAGTAGGGCAAACGGTTTATTATGGTGCGGGTGCGGGTGCATTGCCTACGGCCTCAGCGGTGGTGGCTGACCTGATAGACGTGGCGCGCTTACTGAATGCTGCACCCAAGCAGCGTGTACCGTATTTGGCGTTCCAGCCCGAGTCCATGGCTGACACACCTATTTTGCCCATGGATGAAGTGGTCTCTGCTTATTATCTGCGCTTGTGCGTGGATGACAGACCGGGGGTATTGGCTGATGTGGCACGTATTTTGGCTCAGGCGCAAATTTCTATTGGCTCCATGATTCAAGAGCCAGCGGGTGAGCATGCCGATATTATTTTCCTTACTCATGAAGCGCGTGAGGGAGCAATTAACGGTGCTATCAGCCAAATTCAGGGGCTGCCATTTATACGTTCCGCAGTAACACGTTTACGAGTGGAGAGCTAAAGATGAAATATATTTCTACCCGTGCAGGTATGCAGGCCTTGCCTTTTAGCGATATTTTGCTGGAAGGCCTGGCACCGGACGGTGGTTTGGCGGTGCCTGAGCAGTACCCCCAATTGAGTGCAGAAACACTAGAGTCTTGGCGCGGTCTTAGCTATGCACAGTTGGCCAGTAAAATACTGGGGCTGTTTATCGACGATATCGATACGCAAGAGCTCGAGCGTTTATGCACTCAGGCCTATCAGCCTAGCCTGTTTGATAGTCCAGATATTGTGCCGGTGAAGCCTTTAGAGCAGGATTTTGCGCTCTTGGGCTTATCCCAAGGGCCGACCCTGGCCTTTAAAGACATGGCCATGCAGTTTCTTGGGCAAGTGTTTGAGCATGTTCTGGATAAGCGTAACAGTACCTTGAACATTGTCGGTGCCACCTCGGGTGATACCGGTTCGGCCGCTGAATACGCCCTGCGTGGCAAGCGCGGGGTTACCGTATTTATGCTGTCGCCTTATGGGCGCATGAGCGCCTTTCAGCGCGCTCAGATGTATTCCCTACAGGATAAAAACATCCATAACCTGTCTGTTAAGGGTGTGTTTGATGAGTGCCAGGATATCGTTAAAGCCTTGGCAGGGGATCTGGACTTTAAAGCGTCTAAGCATTTGGGTGCGGTTAATTCGATTAACTGGGCCAGAATTGCGGCGCAGGTCGTGTATTACTTCTGGGGCTGGCTGCGAGTCAGTACAGAGCCAGGCCAAAAAGTGTCCTTTGCCGTACCCTCGGGGAATTTTGGCAATATATTGTCGGGACATATTGCACGTCAGATGGGATTGCCCATACACCGTCTGGTTTTGGCAACCAATGAAAATAATGTACTGGAAGAGTTTTTCCGTACAGGTGTTTATCGTCCTCGCCCGGCAGCACAAACGTACGCCACGTCCAGTCCCTCTATGGATATTTCCAGAGCCTCTAACTTCGAGCGTTTCGTGTTCGATTTACTGGGTAGGGACGGTGATCAGGTACGTAAGCTGTGGGAACAACTGGCGCAACAGGGAAGCTTTGATTTAAGCTCTTTGCAAGCACAGTTTGAATCACGCTATGGCTTTGTGGCTGGAGTTAGCACGCATGCAGATCGCTTGGATACAATACGTCGTGTACAGGCTGAGTATGGTGTGTTGATTGACCCGCATACGGCTGATGGGGTGAAGGTGGCCGAGCAGTATCGCGAGCCAGGCATTCCTATGTTGGTGCTTGAGACGGCCTTGCCGACCAAATTCTCAGAGACCATCGAAGAGGCAACAGGCCATCCTGCGCCGATTCCCGAGCACTTGGCTCAATTAGCCAACTTGCCCCAGCGTGTTGTTGTGATGGATGCGGATACCGCTTTGGTACGGGCGTATATCGAAGAGCATGCCCCTGTATAAGGCGGTGTGCAAGCAGCAGGTGTTAAGCCTGCTGCAGCAGTAACTCGGCGGCGCGCAGGCCACTGCGTACCGCCCCTTCCAGTACACCTGGGTAGCCGGTGTCTGTCCAGTCCCCCGCCAAATACAGATTTTTCCAAGGGCTGACATTGTCAGGACGTAGCAGGCCTGGCGTGGCGGCAAAACTGGCTCGTTTTTCCATAATCAGTTCGGCTTGCTCTACCTTTGGCATGGGCTTTGCCCAGCGCTGGGTTTGTGTGCGTACCTGCTCAATGATGGCATCAATCAGTGTCTGCTTATCCAGTTCCTGCAGGCGGGCTGCATCGCTGATGACCACAGCCAACATAGAGGTATTGCCCGTGGGGTGCAAGCAAGAGTGATCAAACAGCCATTGGCCAGCCTGTAAACTGTGCGGCTCATCATGAAGTAGCCACATGGGGTGGGGCAAGTGCCATGGCGCAGCCAGATGCAGGTACACCGTTGCGATAGGGATGTGTTGCATGGCTTGCAACTGTTCTAGCAATGTGTCGCTATGTTCTATTTTGGGTAAGCTTGCCAGCATACGAGCAGTATGCGGAGCTTGGGCACTGAGAACGACGGCCTGATAGCTGTTGTTATGAATCTGGTAGTCACCATCAGGTTGAACAGCAAGGTGCTGAACTCGTGTGCCGACTTGCAGGTCCACAAGGGACAGTGCTTGCTGAGTCCAAAGCTCGCTTAAGCCCTGTAAAGGAATCAGGCTTTGGCTGGCCTGACGTGGTGCGCCCAGACTATCCCGTAAGACGTTGGCAAATAACTGCGCACAGGCAATTTGTATGGGTGTATTCATGGCCGCCACACATAATGGCTGCCAGAATAAACGAATCAACCTAGGGCTTTGTTTACCCTGCTCCAGCCATTGCTGTACGGTTAGGCCCAAGGGTACGCGCCATTTACGCATTTGCAATTGGGTACACAGGCGCATCAGTTGCCATCGCTCGCCCAAGCTCAGCCCGCTTGCCTGAAGCATGCCTACGAGTAAGTGTAAGGGGGCGGGCAAACGAGCCACGCCAAGGCGAAAGGACAAGTCGGCACTGCGAATGACCAGGTCGTCCCTACGCAGCGCCTGTTCAGGGTCTATGCCTATGTCCTGCATCAGGGCCAGAGTGGCGGTGTAGGCCCCTAGTAATATATGCTGGCCGTTGTCTACCCGCTGTTGTAACCTGGGGCTAAAGTTGCTTCTGGCGCGACCGCCTAGGTGACGAGAGGCTTCGTAAACGGTCACCTGGGCGCCTGCCCGGTGCAGGTGCCACGCTGCAGCGGCTCCTGCCCAGCCTGCACCCACTACGGCGACTTTCATCGCTTGAATTGTTTATAAAGATTGCGCCCGCCTCGTACCCAGGTTTTCCATGCTAGCCATAATTTACGTATAGGAGTCAGTGCAATACGCTGTTCTAGTACTTGCCAGCGATCGCGACTAATCTCATCCAGCAGGGCATGATAAATAGCCGCCATGAGCAAGCCTGGGCGCTGGGCGCGACGATCTGCTTCGGGCAAAGCGGCCAAGGCCTCCTGATACAGGGCATTGGCACGTTCGGTTTGAAATTGCATCAAGGCTTCGAAACGGTCTGAGTGCTGGTGGTCGAGAATCTCAGTGCTGCGTACATTAAAATGATCCAGATCTTCCTGGGGCAGGTAAATACGTCCTCGACGCGCGTCGTCGCCAACGTCACGAATAATATTGGTCAGTTGAAAGGCCAGGCCCAGTTTTTCCGCGTAGTCGCTGGTCTGGGTTTGTGTCTGACCAAAAATACGCGCTGACATCAGCCCCACCACGCTAGCGACATGCCAACTGTATTGTCGTAGTTCTTCCCAGGTAGCATAGCGGGATTTTTCAAGATCCATTTCCATGCCGTCTATGACAGCCAGCATATGCTCGGCCTGCAAATCATAATTACTCAGATGGGGCTTTAAGGCCTGCATGACCGGGTGCTGCGCTTCACCTTTAAAAAGCAGGTCGACCTGAGTGCGCCACCAGACAAGCTTCATGCGGGCCACAGACTCCTCGCTGACTTCGTCTACGACGTCATCAACTTCGCGGCAGAATGCATACAAGGCCGTAATAGCTTTACGGCGCTCTGGAGGCAGAAATAAGAAAGCATAGTAAAAGCTGGAACCACTGCGGGCTGCCTTATTCTGACAATATTCGTCGGGACTCATGATAGTGAAAAGTAGACGGGTTAAATAAAGGAGTATGGACGCAAGCTACGCCACACAAGTAGCAGCCAGTCGCTTTTACCCAGGGTAGGGCGGCGCGAGAACACATCATAAGCGACTTGGTCCAGGCGCTCTAGTATACGCAAGCCACCTAGCACGATGAGTTTGAGCTCTAAGCCTATGCGCCCGGGCAGTGCACGGCACAGTGGCAGCCCTGATTTTAGTCGTTCTCTAGCGTCTTGAACCAGCTTGCTCATTAACTCAAGCCATTGCGCATCGGTAGCGGGCTGGCGTAATCGTTGACAGCGCTGTGCCAGGTACTCGTCGCTTAGGCCATATTGTGATAATAGCTCTTGGGGGATATACACGCGCCCCTTATACCAGTCTATGGCGATGTCTTGCCAAAAATTGGTCAGTTGTAGCCCGGTGCAAATAGCGTCCGCTTGGGCAAGCAGCTCGGCGTCGTGTTTGCCATACAAGTGCAACATAAGCCGGCCCACCGGGTCAGCAGAGCGTTGGCAATAGTTAAGCAGCGCTGTCATGTCAGGGTAACGCTGCACCGCCACATCTTGCTTGAAGGCAGAGAGCAGGTCATGAAAAGGGCGTAAGGGTAAAGAGTAATCCTGAATGACCTGAGCGAGCGGTGCAAATACCGCATAATGCGGGCTATCCAAGGTGATGGGCAAGCCGTGCTGGATGTTTTGCAAGCTCTCTTCGTATTGCTCAAGCAGGCGTAGACGTTCGCTGGCCAATAGTTCGCCCTCGTCTGCAATATCATCGGCCGTGCGGGCAAAGCGATAAATATGGCTGACGGGCAAACGCAGACGCCGCGGTAACAGTACGGACGCGACAGGGAAATTTTCGTAGTGATCAACTGACATAGACCGCAAGTATAAGGGAGAGTCGCACTTCACGTAATCTCTGTATGCTTTCACTTCTGAGAACTTCGGTTTAGACTTTCATATTCCGTAGGGGAGATTCATGTCACGTCCGATTTTGGCGACCATCAGTCTGCCAGCTCTAAGTCATAATTTACATACTGTTATTCAGTTGCTTAACGGTGTCACGGCCTTAACTGAAAAATCCCGTCCCTTTGTGTGGGCGGTGATCAAGGCGAACGCGTATGGGCACGGCATAGCGCAGGCGGTGCGTGCTTTTCAGCAGGCCGATGGCTTGGCGATGCTGGATATGGCCGAAGCCATACAGTGTCGTGAGCTGGGCTGGACACGGCCTATTATGCTGTTGGAAGGTTTTTTTGACCCAAGCGACTTGGATTTGGCCGCCGAGCATCAGCTTAGCGTGGTCGTGCACACCTTTGAACAGCTGCATATGCTGGATCGGTGGCAGACGGCAAGGCCGATTGCAGCGTGGGTGAAATTGAACTCGGGTATGAATCGTTTGGGCTTTAGCCCGGCAGATTACCCGCTGGCATTTCGCCATGCCCAGGCTTTACAGGCGGCAGGCAAATTATCCAGTCTGGGTAAAATGACGCATTTCGCCCGTGCCGATGATGATGTGGCTACCACCATCAAACAAATACAGTGTTTTAGTCAAGTAAGCGCTGAGCTGCCTGGACCGATTAGTCTTTGTAATTCTGCGGCCACGCTCAGTCCCGATTTGGGCGCTTATATGCTCAGCGCTCAAGAGCAATGGGTCAGGCCAGGGATTTGCCTATATGGCAGTTCTCCGTTTGCGTATGCTACGGCGGCTGATTTTGGTCTGCGTCCCGCCATGACCTTAGCCGCAGACATTATCAGTGTGCGTGGTGTAGAGTCCCAGGAGGGCATTGGGTATGGCCATGCTTTTACCTCTGAGCAAGCCTTGCGCATCGGTGTGGTGGCGTGTGGTTATGCCGATGGCTATCCCCGACATGCACCGTCAGGTACACCTATTTACGTTAACGGGGTTAGAACTCGCTTGATCGGTCGGGTATCTATGGATATGTTAATGGTAGATTTAACACCTGTCCCCGCGGCGGGGGTGGGCAGTCGCGCAGTACTTTGGGGTGAAAATGGCCCTAGCGTGGATGAAGTCGCCGCCTCCTCAGGAACTTTAGGCTACGAATTACTTTGTGCAGTAGCGCCCAGAGTTCCTCGTCATATTCAGGAATTCAAGGTATAAAGCTGACTCATGAAAAATAAATGCGTATTGGTAACAGGTGCCACCAAAGGAATAGGCTGGGCGATCAGTCAGCGTTTGGCCGATCAGGGAGCACATGTGGTGGGCTTGGCTAGGCACACGGAAAACATCGATTTTCCAGGGTATCTGTATGCCTGTGACTTAAGTAATGCCGGTGAAACCGAAGAAATGTTGCGTTTGATTCGGGAAAAATACCCTGTAGATGCCCTGGTACACAACGTGGGCATGGGGGCACCGGAATCCTTGGGCGAAGTTGATCTGGCCTCTTTGTATCAGTCTTTCGACTTGAATGTGCGTGTCGCCGTACAAGTAACACAGGCTTTCATAACATCCATGAAGGCACGCAAAGAAGGTCGTATTATTACTATATGTGGTCGCGCTACGCATGGTGCTGTTAACTGCACCAGCTATACGGCCGCCAAAAGTGCTTTGCTGGGGTGTACACGTACCTGGGCATTGGAGCTGGCACCGTATGGTATTACGGTTAATGCGGTGTCGCCCGGCCCCATAGAAACGGAAGCTTTTCGTGCAGAGCATGCTCTGGGGAGTGAGTCTGAGCAGCGTTTGCTGGAAGGCATACCTCTGGGGCGTATCGGCCAGCCCGGTGATGTGGCAGCATTAGTTAGTTTTCTGCTTAGCGACGAGGCGGCGTATATCACGGGTCAAGATATAGGTGTGGACGGTGGCGGCACCCTGGGGGGGCGCTAGATACCTTCATGGCGACACGCACAGGAAAAAAAGTTCGCACCGTCTACGTGTGCCAGGAGTGTGGCAGCGAAAGTCCTAAATGGGCCGGCAAGTGCCCGGATTGTGGTGCCTGGAACAGCTTGCAAGAAGCACAGCAAGCGCCAGCTACCAATACGCATCGCTTCGCGTCGCTGGCTGGATCCAGCCCAGTACAAAACCTGGCCGATGTGCAGGCTCGGGAACTGCAGCGGCAGGCTTCTGGTATTAGCGAGTTTGACCGTGTCCTGGGCGGTGGTCTGGTGCAGGGTGGAGTGATACTGATTGGTGGCGACCCTGGGGTAGGTAAGTCCACACTTTTGTTGCAGGCAGTGTCCTTGCTGGCCGAGCAGAACGTAGAGGTTCTGTACGTGAGTGGGGAAGAGTCTGCCGAACAAGTGGCGTTGCGTGCTCGGCGTTTAGGTGTGCCGGTTGATGGTGTAAATCTACTGGCTGAAATTAGGCTGGAGTCGATTTCTGCTGCCTTGCAAACGCACAAGCCAGACGTAGTGGTCATTGACTCTATCCAGACCTTATATTCGGATCAGTTGTCCGCGGCGCCAGGCTCGGTCTCGCAGGTACGCGAGTGCGCTGCTCAGTTAACGCGTTTGGCTAAACACAGTGGTACGTCCATGATCTTCATTGGCCATGTGACCAAAGACGGTAGCTTGGCAGGGCCAAGGGTGTTAGAGCACATTGTGGATACAGTGCTCTATTTTGAAGGGGATACGCATTCTTCCTTCAGGCTGGTCAGAGCATTTAAAAATCGTTTTGGTGCCGTAAACGAGTTGGGCGTGTTCGCCATGACGGAAAAAGGTTTGCGTGGAGTGGGCAATCCTTCGGCTCTGTTTTTATCGCAGTTACAGCAAAACGTGCCGGGTTCCTGCGTGATGGCGACGCAAGAAGGTACCCGCCCCTTGTTGGTTGAAATCCAGGCCTTGGTCGATAGCGCGCATGTACCCAATCCCAGACGTTTAAGTGTGGGTCTGGAAAGCAGTCGGCTGGCCATGTTGTTGGCAGTCATGCACCGGCATGCGGGCGTTATCACTTACGATCAAGATGTGTTTGTTAACGCTGTCGGCGGAGTCAAAATTAGTGAACCTGCAGCCGATTTGGCCGTGCTACTCGCGATACAATCGTCGCTGAATAATAAACCGCTTCCCAAAGGCTTGGTGGTGTTTGGCGAGGTGGGCTTGGCAGGCGAAATTCGTCCTGCGCCTCGTGGCCAGGAGCGTTTGCGCGAAGCGGCTAAGCTAGGCTTTACAACTGCCCTGATCCCTAAAGCAAATGCTCCGCGCCAAGCCATAGAGGGCTTGGAGATCTGGCCCATAGAGCGAGTCGAACAAGCATTAGAGCGTTTACGTAACGCGTAGGATGAAATAGATTGAGCTGGTACGTACTGGTGCCATTATGTTTAATGGCAGGCGCCCTGATCGGCTTTTCGGGTGGGCTGCTAGGCATAGGTGGGGGCTTAATCGCCATTCCCTTATTGGGTATTTTGTTACACATGGATCAAGCCATGGCTCAGGGCACAGCCCTGATTATGGTGTTGCCAGCCGTATTGTTATCGGTGCGTCAGTACAATCAGCGCTCGCGTATTAATAAACGAGCAGCCTTGGCCGGAGCGCTCAGTTCCATCGTGTTTACGTGGCTAGGTGCGCGTTTGGCGCTGGCTATGGATGCCGGTTTATTACGTGGCATTTATGCGGGTTTTATATTTAGCTTGTCCTTGTTTTATTTTTACCAACACCAAGTTCTGAGGCGTGGGGCAGCCCGTCTGTCGACAGCTCGGTCTGAGCCAGTTGAGTATCCGTTTCATCGTTATTTACTGCTGGGGGCGTTGGCTGGCTTATTTGGTGGTGTATTTGGTGTTGGCGGATCTGTGTTGGTGGTGGTGTTTTTAGTCGCTCGTATGGGATATAGCCAAACGCAGGCACAAGCCCTGGCTTTAAGTATGGTGATTCCGGGTACCGTGGTGGCATTAATGACGTATACCTGGCATCAGCAGGCGGATTGGTTGGTCGGTTTGCCCTTGGCCGTGGGCAGTATTGCTTTAGTACCGTATGGTGTGCGCTTGGCTTTTGCGTGGTCCGAGGCACATTTGCGTTTGGCTTTCGCCTGTCTTTTACTTCTTTTAGTGCCTTTATTATTATTGCGCGTATGACCCATATCCACCTTCCCGAACAGACTCGTTTAGTGAGCTTTCCCAAAGGCGGGGCTTTGCTCGATCAGAGCATTGCCAAGTCCTTGCATGAGCCCGATCAAAGCAGTGTGCAGGCCTTATTTGACGAGCTGAGCTACGGTGAGCATGCCCATAAGGTGGGGCAGGGAGGTAGACAGGCAGCGTGGTTTATTGATGCTCCTTATGGTGCAGTCGTATTGCGGCATTTTCGCCGTGGTGGTTTGATGGCCAAGATTACCGATCGTCATTATTTATGGACGGGGCAGCAGCATACTCGGTCGTGGCGTGAGTATCAGATCATGTCTTATTTGCATGCCCAGGGGCTGGCTGTGCCCAAAGTGCTGGGGGCTTGCTGGTGGCGCTACAGTCTGTACTACAGCGCATCATTGATAAGCGCACGTATTCCCGGTGCTCAGGCCTTGGCGCAGGACTTAAATGATGTGTATTTACAACCCATCGCGCTAGAGATTGTCCGGATGCATCAGTTAGGTGTTTGGCATGCAGACTTGAACGCCTACAATATTCTCCTAGATGAAAAGATGAATGCGTGGCTGATCGATTTTGATCGGGCCAAGCGGCTTGTCATGACACCTAGACTAATACAGCAAAACTTATTGCGTCTGCGCCGCTCGCTGGTCAAGTTGCACGGTCAGGCAGGTGAGCAATGGTGGCAAAAGTTTTCTCTTATCTATTTCAGCCTGATGCAGTCTTGATGCGCTACTGTCGTGCGCAAAAAAGCTTTATCATCACGCCTTTTGGGTTTTTCGCTTTCTTTTGGAAGGGGCTCGCGATGACTTTGGGGATGTGCAAACCACTCTTGTTGACTACGTTGCTTGCAGCAGCGGTAACGGCGCCAGTTCAGGCGCAAAATAAAGTGGTAAACGTTTATAACTGGGCTGAATACACAGCCCCAGATACGATTTCCGGTTTTGAAAAAGAAACTGGTATTAAAGCTCGTTATGACACGTACGATAGCAACGATACCTTGCAGGCCAAGTTGCTAACGGGTAAGTCAGGCTACGATATCGTGGTTCCTTCTACGAATTATGCGGCGCGTCAGATTGAAGGCGGTCTGTTTCAGAAGCTCGATAAATCCAAAATTCCGAATTTGAAGTATCTGGATGCTGACATCATGGCGGTACTGGCTGATGTCGATCCAGGTAATGAGTATTTGGTTCCTTGGGGTTATGGCACGAATGGCTTGGGCTTTAACGTCACGCGCGTCAAAGAAATCATGGGTGATGACGTGGACTTGGGCAGTTGGGACATGCTCTTTAAGCCCGAGAACGCGGAAAAACTGCGTAGCTGCGGTATCTCCGTGCTTGATGAGGCTGCCCAGGTGTTCCCCGCCGCTTTGCATTATCTGGGTAAAGATCCAAACAGCAGCGATCCCGCAGATTTGCAAGCAGCCTTGGAATTGCTGAAGTCCATTCGTCCGTATATTCGTCAGTTCAGCTCGTCCGGTTACATTGATGAGTTGGCCAGCGGTGATTTATGCATGGTGTTTGCCTATTCTGGCGATGTCATGATTGCCGCTTCGCGTGCCGAGGAGGCAGGCAAGCCTTATGAGATCGATTATTACATCCCTCAGGGTGGTGCCCCGGTCTGGTTTGACACTATGGCCATACCTAAAGGTGCGAGTAATGTTGATGAGGCGCATGCCTTCATCAACTACATAGAAACGCCCGAGGTGCATGCGGCGATTACGAACACGATGTACTACCCTAATGCCAACAAGGAAGCACGTAAACACGTGGTGAAACGTGTGGCCGATAACCCCATGATTTATCCTGAGGGCGATGTTGCCAAAAGCTTGTTCGTCATTAAGCCGCAGCCTTTGCCTGTGCAACGACAGCAAAACCGTTTGTGGTCTTCGCTGAAATCAGGACGATAATTACCATGCAAGATCCTCGTAATTTTTCCCCTTCCTGGTCGGCAGGGGAGGAGGACTTCGTCCGTGTCGAAGATGTTGTCAAAATTTTTGGCGACACGGTGGCGGTGAAGTCTGTCAGTATGGGCGTACGCCGGCACGAGTTCTTCGCTCTGCTAGGTAGCTCGGGAAGTGGAAAATCAACCCTGCTGCGTATGTTGGCAGGGTTCGAAGAGCCCACTTCCGGGCGAATCTATCTGGATAATGAAGATATTACCGAGTTGCCACCCTACAAGCGCCCCGTGAATATGATGTTTCAGTCTTATGCCCTGTTCCCGCATATGACGGTCGAGGCCAATGTGGCGTTTGGACTAAAGCAGGAAGGCGTGCCCAAAGCGGAAATTCATGAACGTGTTTTTGAGGCGCTGGATTTAGTGCAGATGGGGGCCTATTCCCGACGTAAACCTAACCAGCTATCGGGTGGACAGCAGCAACGCGTCGCCTTGGCTCGTAGTTTGGTTAAGCGTCCAAAGCTGTTGCTACTGGACGAACCCATGTCCGCGCTCGACAAGCAGATTCGTCAAAAAACACAAATTGAGCTGGTTAAAATCCTTGAGCAAGTGGGAGTGACCTGCATTATGGTCACTCACGATCAGGAAGAGGCCATGACCATGGCGCATCGCCTGGCTGTGATGTCCGAGGGGCAGATTAAGCAGTGTGGTACGCCGTACGATGTCTACACCTTTCCCAACTCACGTTTTGTGGCCAGTTTTATTGGCTCGACTAATTTATTTACTGGCACCATCACGGTCGATGAGCCTGACTACGTGCATATTGAGTGTGATGCGCTGAATCGTCCCTTGTTTGTCAGTCATGGAATTAGCGAGCCCTTAGGCATGGATGTTCATGTTTCTATACGACCTGAACAGATACGAGTGCTACGCGACATGCCTACCGAGGACACCAACTGGGCGCATGGCATGGTAGCGCACGTTGCCTGGATGGGTAGCTTCGCACGTTATCAAATCCGTTTGGATTCTGGCATGCATATTGAAGCGCACATGCCTAGCTTGTCGTTAGCGCAACCCGATGCGCCAGGCGTAGACGAAGAGGTCTATGTGAGTTGGTCTGATGATAGTGCCACGGTACTGAGCTCATGAAAACGATCAGTTTTTTCAAAAACTGGTCGGCCAGGCGCTTTTGGGTTATTGCTCCCACCTATGCTTGGCTGATCCTGTTTTTATTAGTGCCATTTTTACTGGTGCTAAAGATCAGCTTTGCTGATTTGAATTTTGGTGTGCCGCCGTATACAGCTTTAACACAGCTGGAAGATGGCATGCTGTCCATTTTTGTGAATTTGCGTGGTTATATCCTGCTGTTCACAGATAGCCTGTACGTTAATACCTACATTAGTTCGGTGCGTATGGCGGCGGTAACCACGCTATGTTGTATTTTGATTGGTTACCCCATGGCCTATTACATTGCGCGCTCTAAGCCTGCGACGCGCAATTTGCTGTTGCTGGGGGTAATCCTGCCGTTTTGGACATCCTTGCTTTTGCGGGTCTATGCCTGGGTGGGGATACTGCGCGACGAGGGTTTGTTGAATTATGTCTTGCTGTCTCTGGGCATCATCGACAGTCCCTTGGAAATTTATCGTACCGACTTGGCGGTATACATAGGTATGGTGTATGCCTACTTGCCGTTTTTTATTTTGCCTTTGTATGCCAATCTGGTGAAACTGGATTTACGCTTGCTCGAGGCGGCCTATGATTTAGGGGCGCGTCCTTGGACGGCCTTTTTGAAGGTTACCTTGCCTTTGTCCATGCCTGGGGTTATTGCAGGGGGGATGCTGGTCTTTATTCCCTCGGTGGGCGAGTTTGTTATTCCGCAGATGTTAGGCGGAGCAGACACCCTGATGATAGGGCGTGTCATGTGGAGCGAGTTCTTCGATAATGCCGACTGGCCGATGGCTGCTGCGGTAACGTGTGTCATGGTGCTGATTCTGATCTTGCCCTTGATTCTTTTTCAATATAGCCAGATCCGTCAGCTGGAAAAACAGGGCAGGGGGCGCTAATGACTCAACCTCATCCTTGGTTACGCGTCTTGTCGCTAGGTTTGGGTTTTGCTTTTTTGTATATACCCATTCTGTTTCTCATGGTGTTTTCATTTAATGATTCCGCCATCATGACTTCTTGGTCAGGCTTTTCCTTGCGCTGGTATTATTCCCTGTTTCAGGATCAGACCTTGCTTGCCGCGGCTAAGCTGTCCTTTTTGGTGGCCGGCCTTACCGCGACTGCTGCGCTGGTACTGGGTACCTGGGCAGGCTATGTCTTAGCCCGTATGGGACGTTTTCGCGGATTCGTTTTATACATAGGCTTGATTAGCGCGCCACTGGTGATTCCCGAGGTCGTGTTGGGGATCTCGTTGTTGCTCATGTTCGTGGAACTGGGTAGTATTTTTGGCTGGCCAGAGCAAAATGGGGTGTTCACCATATGGGTAGGCCATGTCTTGGTGTGTATGGCGTATGTGACTGTCATCATACAGGCGCGTATACGTGAGCTGGATCGCTCTCAGGAAGAAGCCGCTCTGGATCTGGGGGCAACCCCCATCAAGGTGTTTTTCCTGATTATCGTTCCCACTATAGCGCCGGCCTTAATGGCCGCGTGGTTGCTGGCTTTTACCTTGTCACTGGACGATGTGGTCATTGCTTCGTTTTTATCCGGGCCTGGCTATACCACCTTGCCCGTCGAGGTATTCTCGCGTGTACGCTTAGGGCTACGGCCTGAAATTAATGCCTTGGCGACCTTGTTCATTGTGTTGATTGGCAGCTTCGTGCTGCTGGCCAATCGCTTGCAAGTGCGTCGAGAGCGGCGTGCTATGCAATAAATCGGTACATGTTTAGGAGTGCGGTATGAATAAAATGTATGGCTTGAGTCGATGCAGTACCTGCGTGAAAGCGCAGCAATGGTTTGCTCAGCACGCCATAGACGTGGAGTTCATCGATTATCGTGACCACCCCTTAGCACCCCAGACCTTACAAGCTTGGGCGGTGCAGTTAGGTGGGTGGCCCAAGCTAGTAAACCGCGCTTCCATGACCTGGCGCAATTTGCCAGAAGAACGGAAAGAGCCGCAGACAGATGAGCAGTGGCTAAGCTTAATCGCTGAGTTTCCTGCCTTGGTGCGTAGGCCTGTAGTGCTGGATGCGCAAGGTGGAGTTAGCGTTGGATTTAATGAAAAAAAGATGACGGAACGCTTTTTATAAGCAGCGCGTAGCTCAATCCGTCGGGGTAATTATGTATACACAGCAAGAGTTAAAGCAGCAAGTGGCCCAGGCCGCCGTAGAGTATATTTTGCCGCATTTGCAGGCTAACAGTATTTTAGGTGTGGGCACCGGTTCCACGATGGACCTGTTTATTCAGGCCTTGGCCCCTTATGTGGATCGCTTTCAGGGAGCGGCCTCTAGCTCCAACCGTTCGACTGAGCAGTTGCAGCAATTAGGCATTAAGGTATTGGATTTGAATCAGGTTCAGTCCATGGACTGGTATGTGGATGGTGCTGACGAAATTGATCCGCATCTGAATATGACCAAAGGGGGAGGCGGTGCGCTCACGCGCGAGAAAATTGTGGCGTCAGTAGCACAGCAGTTTTTGTGTATTGCAGACGACTCCAAGCTCGTGCAGCAATTAGGTGCGTTTGCCTTACCCGTCGAGGTAATTCCTATGGCTACCGAATCCGTAGCGCGTCAACTGCGGGCCTTGGGTGGGACACCGGTACTGCGTGCCGGTTTTGTCACCGATAATGGTGGGCTCATATTGGATGTGGCGGATCTGAAGATCGCTGATCCGGCAGCTTTGGAGGCCACCATCAACAATATTCCTGGTGTGGTGTGTTGTGGCTTGTTTGCGTTAAAGCCAGCAAGCGTTGCTTTGCTAGCGGGGCAGTCAGGAGTACAGCGCCTGGAAGCGGCAAGTTCATGACATTGTCATAATTTTATTTTAAGCTGATACATTGACGCCGTTTAGGAGTGCGTCCTCTTGTATCGTCACAGAAGGCTACTATGATAGAACACACCAACAGACAGTTTCATTCCGACCTAGAGGCCGCCCGTTCAATGTTTCTGGAAATGGGCGGTATTGTTGAGTCCATGGTTCGAGACGCCATACTAGCCCTGCGTACTGGCGATATGGCCTTGGTTGATAAGGTTCGCGATCGCGAAAAAGAAGTGAACCGGCTCGAGAATGAAATCGATGAGCGCATTACGAACTTAATCGCTCGCAACCAACCTACTGCCATTGACCTACGTGTGATCTTATCGATCTCGAAAATGCTCACCGACATGGAGCGTTGTGGTGACGAGGCCGAGCGTATCGCTAAAATGGCACGTCGTTTATACGATAACGACCTGGAGTACGAGCCAGTTATCGAGCTAAGCCATATGGCTGCTTCGGTTACCAGCATGATTTACGATGTGCTGGATGCCTTCGCTCGCCAAGACGCCATACATGCGGCAGTGGTAGTACGTAGTGATAAAAACGTGGATCGCGAATGGAAGGGTTCCTTGCGCCACATGATCACTTACATGATTGAAGACCCGCGTACGATTTCCCACTCTCTGGATATGATTTTCATCGCCCGTGCGCTGGAGCGTATCGGTGATCACGCTAAAAACATGGCCGAACGCGTTATTTATATGGTGCGCGGCGATGATGTGCGCCACACCAATGTGAAAAACGTGGAGCGTATCGCGCGTGGGGAAAGCCTAGATGACGAGGACCTGGACTAGTAGGTGTTCCAGATTGCTGCCAGGGTAGCCAAGCCATAAGTTTTTTATGACAGGCTCAGTAAGGACTGACAATGCTGTATCAGCAAGCTCAGTCCTTTTTTATATTTACCTGCCTTTTCAGGCATTATGGCAATTACTGTTCAGGGGCGACGTAGCCTTGCGCTTCAACATCTACGTCGTCGAACAGGTATTGTTCCATTTGACCTTTCAGATACTGGCGAGCGCGGCTGTCGGCAAGGTTTAGTCGGTTTTCATTAACTAAACGCGTTTGAATGTCGATCCAGTTGGCCCAAGCTTGCTTGGAGATACTTTGCCAGATTTTGACGCCTAGGTCGCCCGGGTAGGGAGGGAACTCCAGCCCTTCGGCTTCTTGTTTAAGCTTTATGCATTGAACCATACGTGTCATGGCATTTCCTTTTCAAATTTATGTGGGTGAATCAGCACGCTGATGCGGCTGTGCTCATAGTTTTTTTATGAAGATCATGCTGTTGCGTGAGCGGTTATAGTGGGCCTGCTTGTGCTTGGGCAGATCTGAAACGCCGCCTGCAACAAAGCCGCGTTTCATAAACCAATGAGAAGTACGTGTGGTTAGCACAAACAAGCGCTTGGCTCCCATCGCACGCGCACGCGCCTCAGTATGACGCAAGAGCATGTCGCCTTCTCCTTCGCCTTGCCATTCCGACTGTACGATTAGACAAGCCATTTCGGCCATCTGCTCTTCCAGGTAGGGGATCAGGGCGACACAGCCGTAAATAATGCCGTCGTGCTCGAGCACCGTAAAGCGTTCAACTTCGCGCTCGATCACGGCGCGACCACGCGGTACCAAGGTGCCGTCTTGTTCCAGTGGCTCAATCAGTTGCACGATAGCGCCCACATCGTCCAAGGTGGCTGCACGCAGATCGTCCAGCGTATCCTCAACCACCATTGTACCCACGCCGTCATGCGTGAAAATTTCTAGCAAAATGCTGCCATCCTGCTTGTAAGGCACTAAGTGTGCTCTAGCCACACCCCGCTTCACAGCCAAGGAGGCAAAGCGTAAAAAGGTTGCGCAGTCCTCGTCCAAGCGGCCTGACTGCAGCAAGGCGTCTGCATCGATACGTGCCAGTTCCGTATCAATATCCAGTTTGTTCGAATGGCCAATATGCTCGGGGGTCAGAAAAATCAGTTTTTCAGCACGCAGTGCAATCGCAGCGCTGGTAGCCAGATCTTCCATAGCCAGGTTAAAGGCTTCACCAGTAGGCGAAAAGCCCAGTGGGGATAATAAGACAATCGCGCCTTGATTCAAGGTGGTACGCATAGCATCTATATCGAGCTTGCGTACGGCACCGGTTTGTTTGTAGTCGATTCCGTCGATCACACCTACCGGTCTAGCGGTCACAAAGTTACCGGAAACGACACGAATCTGTGCGTGTGACATTGGAGTGTTGGGCAGTCCCTGACTAAAAGCGGCTTCTATATCAAGACGAATTTCACCTGCCGCTTCTTTTGCGCACTCAAGTGCGGTTACACTTGTGGGTTCAGTCCCGCGGCCAAACTGTTGGGTTTGCCCTTTCAAGCGCAATTGCTCATTGACCTGTGGCCTAGAGCCATGAACCAATATCAGTTTGATCCCTAAGGCGGACATGAGCGATAAATCGGGAATCAGCGTGTTCAGCAGTCCGTCATTGATGAGTTCTCCACCAAAGCCCACAACGAAAGTTTTTCCTCGAAAGCCATGGACATACGGAGCAACTTCGCGAAACCAGCGTACGAACTGGGCTGCTTCAGAATCTGGTTGATGATAGGGGGCTTGTAGGTCTGTGTTCATTGTCGATGTGCAGGTATCCGGTAAATGCTATTGAGTGCTCACAGTGTAGCGATTAGTTGCGTTGTGCGTAATGCTTGAATCTAAAATTATAATGACGGTGGAATTAAGAAAGTACCATTCATGCAAGAGTCTGTTGAAATAAATCCCCAGTCTACTGTTTTACCAGTAATTACGTACCCGGAAGATTTGCCCGTTAGCGCGCGTCGGCAAGAGATCGCGCGGGCATTGCAGGCGCATCAGGTCATTATTGTTTGTGGTGAAACCGGATCAGGAAAGACCACACAGTTACCGAAAATTTGCCTTGAGTTGGGGCGCGGGCAAAAAAAGCTGATTGCCCATACCCAGCCTAGGCGTTTAGCGGCGACATCGGTCGCCAAACGCATCGCTGAAGAGCTTAATACAGAGTTAGGCGATTGGGTAGGATACCAGATTCGCTTTAGTGATAAATCCAGTCCTCGCTCGGCGATTAAGCTGATGACCGATGGCATTTTACTGGCCGAGTCGCAGCGCGATCCGCTATTAAGTCGTTACGATACGATTATTATTGACGAAGCGCATGAGCGCAGCCTGAATATTGATTTTTTGTTGGGCTTTCTGAAGCAGCTCTTAGCCCGTCGCCCTGACCTTAAACTTATTATCACTTCGGCGACTATAGATGCTGAGCGCTTTGCTCAGCACTTTGGACAAGCGGGTAAACCGGCGCCGGTCATCGAGGTGTCGGGTCGCTTGTATCCGGTGGACGTGTTGTATCGTCCGCTAGGCAAGGATGAGTTAGCGGAGACGGGCACAAACGAACGACGCACGCTGGATGATGAAGCGGATTTGTATGCGGGCATTGTGGAAGCTGTACACGAATGTGCACGCCTAGGCCAGGGAGATGTGCTGGTCTTTTTGCCTGGTGAGCGAGAAATTCGTGAGGCCACTGAGGCCTTACAGGGTAGTCAGCTTTTTAACACCCAAATCTTGCCCTTGTACGCACGTTTATCGCAGGCCGAACAAGAGCAGATATTTCGTCCTAAAGGTAATGCTCGACGTGTGGTGTTAGCAACTAACGTGGCCGAAACCTCATTGACAGTACCTGGTATTCGTTATGTGGTCGATAGTGGTCTGGCACGTGTTAAGCGTTATTCATGGCGTAATAAAGTAGAGCAATTACGGGTCGAGCCCATTAGCCAAGCCTCGGCCAATCAGCGCGCCGGGCGTTGTGGCCGTGTAGGCCCCGGTGTGTGTGTGCGCCTATACGACGAACAAGACTTTCTGTCTCGACCTGCCTTTACCGATCCGGAAATTTTACGTTCGTCGTTAGCCTCGGTGATCTTGCGCATGAAAGCTTTGCGTCTGGATGATGTAGAGCGATTTCCCTTTGTCGAAGCGCCGACAGGCAGAGCCATTGCCGACGGCTATCAAATACTACAAGAGCTTGGCGCACTGGATGAACAGCAGGCCTTGACCTCGATCGGACGCTCTTTAGCCAAATTACCAGTGGATCCTAAAGTGGCTCGTATGGTGCTGGCTGGACATCAAGAGCAGTGTTTGCGGGAAATGTTGATTGTGGCAGCCGCCTTATCCACTCAAGACCCTCGTGATCGCCCTATGCATGAACGTGATGCCGCCAATCAGGCTCATGCGAAATTCAAAGATGAGAAGTCCGAGTTTTTATCCTATGTGAAATTGTGGGATTGGTTGGACGTGCAGAATCAAGAGCAAGGTTCACAACGAAAGTTTGCCGCGGCGCTTAAACGTAATTTGTTATCCCCTTTACGAGTGCGAGAGTGGCGTGATGTACATAAGCAGTTGAGTACGCTGGCAGCTGAGCAAAAGTGGCGCATGAACACCGTGCCACCTAGTTATGAACAAGTGCATAAAGCCTTGTTAACGGGCTTGCTGGGCAATATTGGTCATAAGTCTGAAGAGTCGGGCTTGTACCAAGGGACGCGAGAAATTCGTTTTGTTATTCACCCTGGCTCAAGCTTGGTGAAAAAGGCGGGGCGTTGGGTGCTGGCTGGTGAGTTGGTGGAAACCTCGCGTTTATTCGCCCGTTGTGTGGCGCGTATTGAGCCTCAGTGGGTAGAGCGAGTCGCCGCGCATTTACTGAAAAAAACCCATTCTGATCCTCGCTGGGAAAAAAAAGCAGGGCAGGTTGTTGCGAACGAGCGTGCCAGTTTATATGGTTTGATGATTTACAGTGGACGACGCGTTAATTTTGGGCGTATCGATCCACAGCAGTCGCGTGAACTCTTCCTGCGCCAGGCTTTAGTAACGGGTGAAATTGACTCTACTCTGCCTTTTTTGCGTCATAATCGGCAGCAGATACAAGCGGTGGAAAAGCTCGAGCATCAGTCGCGACGCCCGGATATTTTGATCGATGATGAGTTAATCTACGCCTTTTATGCCGAGCGTATTCCTGCCCATATTTATCAGACGGCGACACTTGAAAAGTGGTACAAGGGGCTGGATAAAGAACAGGCGAAAAGCTTGTTGTTGTATCGCGATGACTTGATGCGTCATGATGCTGCTGGCATCACGACCGATGTGTTTCCGCGCAGTGTGGAATGGAATGGGGTTAAGTTGGCCTTGGATTACCATTTTGAGCCAGGCTCGGTGCGTGATGGCGTAACCCTAACAATTCCTTTGTTCGCCCTGAATCAAATCGACGGCGAACTTTGCGAATGGCTGGTTCCGGGTATGCTGAAAGAAAAAGTACAAGCCTTGCTACGGTCCTTGCCTCAGCGTATGCGTCGTCACTGTGTGCCGTTACCAGAGTATGCCGATGGCTTTCATCAGCGATGGTTCGCACGTTTAGCACAACCTGGTAAGGGCTTGCTAGATGCCCTGATTCAGGACTTATGGGAACAACGCCAACAAAAGCCCTTACGCACGGACTTTAAACCGGAAACCTTAGCGCCTCATCTGTTCATGAACTTTAAGGTGGTGGATGAGCACGGGCGTATGCTGTCAGGTGGGCGTAATCTTGATCAGCTTAAAGCCGAGCACGGTAAGCAAGCGCAGGCCTCCTTTCAGCAACTGGCGGCCAGTGATGAACAGGTGGCACAGGTGCTTGAGCATGAGAAGCTGATGGCCTGGACCTTTGGCGACTTGCCGGAGCTCATGGAAATACAGCGCAAGGGACGCAGCTATATCGGTTACCCGGCCTTAATTGATCGCGTTAGCCATTGTGACTTGGATGTGTTTGACGATAAAGCAGAGGCCAAGCGCCAGCACAGACGTGGTTTACGTCGCTTGTTCCGTTTGGCGCTCAAAGAGCAACTGAAATTTCAGGAGAAAAATATTCCTGACCTCACTCGTATGAGTATGCTTTACATGTCTTTGGGGACGCAGGAGCAACTGAAAGAGCAGATCTTGAATGCGGCTCTTGAGCAGTCGTGCATGCAAGAGCCCTGGCCAGAGAATGCCGATGATTTCATTGCACGTGTTCAGGATGGTCGAGGCAGACTGGGGCTACTAGCACAGGAAGTGGCGCGCTTGTGTGCACAGATTTTGGCAGAATGGTCTACGCTACAAAAAAAATTACCGCAAATCAAGCCACATCAAGAAGCGTACAAAGACATACAGACGCAGTTGCAGGCCTTAATGCCAGGTAATTTTCTTGAGCACACAGAGTATCAGCAGTTAAGCCATTTTCCCCGGTATTTAAAGGCGATACAGGCTCGCATGGACAAACTTCGTCAGGATGCCAGTCGTGATCAGCGCCTGCAGCAAGAGATGGCACCTTTGCTAGCCAAGTATCAGCGTGCGCATGCGGCCCTGAAAGGAGCCGAAGATAAGTCCTTGCGTGATTTCCGTTGGATGCTTGAGGAGTTGCGTGTGTCGTTTTGGGCGCAGGAGTTGCGCACTCCGATGCCGATTTCTATTAAGCGTCTGGAAAAAGCCTGGGCAACCATACAACGTTAGTTCCTTATTTAGTACTGCTTTGTCCGCTACACTCTCCACTATGAATGAACATTCCTTTCCTTTCGTCCATCTGCGCAGCCATTCTGAGTTCTCAGTTGTAGATGGTATTGCCCGTATTCCAGCCATGGTTCAAAAGGCTGTCGAGTACCACCAGCCTGCTTTGGCGCTCACCGACCTGGGTAATTTATTTGGTCAAATTAAATTCTATCGTCGGGCGCGCAAAGCCGGCTTGAAAGCCATTATGGGCGCCGATATCTGGTTGCAAAATGAAGCGGATAGGGAAAAGCCACAACGTCTGTTACTGCTGGTGCAAAACGAGGCGGGCTATCTGGCGCTGTGCGACATCCTGACTCAGGCTTGGCTTACGAATCAGTACAAAGGCAGGGCGGAAGTCCGTCGGGAATGGTTGCACAATCGCAGCGGCTTGCTTGCCTTGTCAGGTGGGCGGGCGGGAGACATAGGTCAGGCTATCGAAGCGGGTAATCTGGAGCTGGCCACGCAGTGTGCAAAAAACTGGGAGCAACTGTTTCCGGGAGCCTTCTACATTGAATTACAGCGTCGCGGCATGGAAGGGGACGAGCTGTACGTGCAGGCGGCTATGCGCTTGGCCGCACAATTGGACTTACCGGTTGTGGCCACGCATCCTATACAGTTCATCGAGCCCGACGACTTCCGTGCTCACGAGGTGCGTGTCTGCATTGCCGAGGGGGAGCAGTTAGCTAACCCCAGACGAGTACGTCGTTTTACGCCTGAGCAATATTTTTTAAGCAGCGAGCAGATGTATGAGCGTTTTAAGGACGTGCCTGTTGCGCTGAGCAATACCTTGGCGGTTGCGAAACGCTGTAATTTGGAAATGGAGTTAGGTACTCCTTACTTGCCCGACTTTCCAACGCCCGAAGGCATGAGCTTAGGTGATTATCTGATTGATCTGGCCGAAAAAGGCCTCAGTGAGCGCATGCTGCAACTGTACCCGGATCAGGCGGAGCGTGAGCAGCAGTACCCCAGTTATCAGGAACGCCTGAAAATAGAGTGCGACACCATTATCAGCATGGGCTTTCCCGGCTACTTTCTAATCGTTGCCGACTTTATAAACTGGGGGAAAAGTAACGGTGTGCCAGTGGGCCCTGGCCGAGGCTCAGGGGCTGGCTCTCTGGTTGCCTATGTGCTGGGTATTACCGATCTGGATCCTTTACGCTATGACTTGCTGTTTGAGCGTTTCCTGAATCCGGAGCGCGTATCCATGCCGGACTTCGATATTGACTTCTGTCAGGATAATCGTGAGCGGGTAATCGAGTATGTAAAGGAAACCTATGGCCGCAAGGCGGTCAGTCAAATTGCTACTTTTGGTACGCTGGGTGCCAAAGCCGTAGTGCGCGATGTGGGACGGGTGTTGGAGCTTCCCTACAGCATGTGCGATGGGCTTTCCAAGCTTATCCCATTTAACCCCGCAGACCCCTGGACACTTGAGCGTGCGCTGTCCGATGAACCTGCGTTCAAAGAGCGCTACGACACAGACGAAGAAGTACGTTCCTTGATCGATTTGGCGCGTCCTTTGGAAGGTTTAACCCGCAGTGTAGGCATGCACGCAGGAGGGGTGCTGATAGCGCCTGGGCAGTTAATTGATTTTTGCCCTCTTTATGCCCAGCCAGGTCCCGATGCGAATGCGGTGTCGCAATATGACAAAGACGACGTGGAAGCGGCAGGTCTGGTCAAGTTTGACTTCCTGGGACTGCGCAACCTGACTATTTTGGACTGGGCGGTACGCTACGTGCGTCAGTTCAATAGCGATAAGCGTGACTTTGACATCATGAGCTTGCCGCTGGATGATGCGGCTACCTATGAGTTGTTATGCGAGGGAAATGCGACAGCGGTATTTCAGCTTGAGTCGCGAGGCATGAAAGAGCTGCTGCGTAGCCTGCGTCCGTCTAATTTTGAGGACATTATTGCTATGCTGGCTTTGTACCGACCCGGGCCGCTGGAGTCGGGTATGGTGCTGGATTTCGTCAATCGCAAACACGGTAGAGCCGAGGTGGACTACTTTCACTCCGATCTGGAAAGTACCTTGCAAAGTACTTATGGAGTGATTGTTTACCAAGAGCAGGTCATGCTGATTTCGCAGATTATCGGCGGTTACTCCTTAGGAGGAGCTGACTTGCTGCGACGTGCTATGGGTAAGAAAAAGCCCGAGGAAATGGCCAAGCACAGAACGCTGTTCGAAGAGGGGGCGATACAAAAGGGGTATGACGCCGATCTGGCCGTGAAGCTGTTTGACCTGATGGAAAAATTCGCAGGGTATGGATTTAACAAATCGCACTCTGCTGCCTATGCCCTGATTGCTTATCAAACAGCTTGGCTTAAAGCGCATCACCCAGCCGAGTTCTTGGCCGCTACCTTATTGTCCGATATGGACGATACGGACAAAATGCAGATCTTCTGGAAAGATGCGCTGGCCAATGGGGTCAAAGTTCTGCCTCCGGATATTAATGTATCGAATTATCGTTTTGAACCCGTAACGGACAGCTATACCGAGCAGGGGCTGCCGCCGCGTACCATACGCTATGGTTTAGGAGCGGTGAAGGGCACGGGGCAGTCAGCTATTGCGGCCATTGTGCAGGCTCGTAAAGAGGGTGGGCCATTCACCAGCTTATTTGACTTTTGTCGGCGCATTGATCGCCACTCGGTCAATAAGCGCAGTATTGAAGCACTGATTCGAGCCGGTGCGTTTGACACCATAGATGAAAACCGTGCGGCCTTGCTCGCCAGTATTGGCAGTGCCATGGATGCCGCCGAGCAAGCAGAGCGTAGCGCGAATCAATCTTCGCTGTTTGCGGATGATTCGAACGATATCGTGGAAGGTGAGCTAGCCAAAGTAGAGCCCTGGAGTCTTCAGGAGCGTTTGCGCCAGGAAAAGCTGGCCATGGGTTTTTACTTCAGTGGTCATTTATTTGATGCATGGCGCGACGAAGTGCGACGCTTTGCGCCCACGCCACTTGTTCGCTTGGAGCCTTCGCGTACCCCTCAATGGTTTGCAGGCGTATTGTCCAGCGTTCGGGTGCGCATGACGCGTCGTGGGAAAATGTTGTATGCCACGCTTGATGATGGCTCAGCGCAGCTAGAGGTTGCCATCTTTAATGAACTCTTTGAAGAGCATAAGCATAGATTACGCGAAGACTTGCTGGTGATTATTCAGGGCAAAGTAAGTTATGACGATTACACAGGCGGTTTACGTGTGTCGGCCGATTCAATTTATGATCTGCAATTAGCACGCGAGGAACGCGCCAGTATTTTACGCATCAGTACCGCCAGCCAGTTGGATGTGGAGGACCTGTACGTGCATTTGAATCCATATCGGGCCGAACCCGAAAACAATGTGCCGGGAGTGCCGGTTGAAATTGTGTTGCAACAAGAGCAATACAGTTGTGTAGTAAAGCTGGGTGAGCAATGGCGGGTGCGCTTGGCAGATAGCATGCTAGAGCGCTTGGACTCTTGGCCTAGCGCCACCGAGGTGGAAATCGTATACCGTTAAGCGTGGCTGCGCATTATGAAACTTTCCGTTTTTATCATCACTAAAAATGAGGCAGCACATATTCAGGCTTGTCTGGAAACGCTTGCCTTTGCTGATGAGGTGATTGTGCTGGACTCGGGCAGTACGGATAATACCTGCCAGATTGCCCGGGCTTGGGGCGCTAAAGTTGTAGTCTCTGAGGACTGGCCAGGTTTTGGGCCACAAAAAAATCGCGCTCTGGCCTTGTGTACTGGCGACTGGGTCTTATCTATTGATGCCGATGAGCGCGTCACACCATCCTTAGAGCAGGCGATTCGAAACGAGCTGATCAATCCCCAGGCAGATGCTTATAAAATTGCCCGCTTATCGCAGTTTGCAGGTCGTTGGATTCGTCATAGCGGATGGTGGCCGGATCATGTGTTGCGCCTGTTTAAGCGCGAGCAGGGAAAATTCACGGATGCGCAAGTCCATGAGCGTGTCGAGGTAAATGGCACGGTTCACGTTTTGGACGGGCATTTTTTGCATTACCCTTATGCAACGCTTGAAGTCTTTATTAACAAAATCAATCTGTATTCCACCGCGGCCGCGCAAAGTGCTTATGAGCGTGGAAAGCGTACGACTGTGCTAGGGCCTTATGGGCATGCTTTCTGGACTTTCACACGTCACTATATTTTGAGACGAGGTTTTCTAGACGGCTGGCAGGGGTTTTTACTGGCAGGTATGGCTGCTACAGGCAGTTTTTATCGTTACGTGAAGCTTTATTGCTTAAGTCGTCGCCCTTAGCCGAGGGGCTGCCCGGCTTGGGTGCATCCTGTTAAACTTTTCTCTATCTTTACACACCAAATAAAAGTCCCTCTCTTATAATCGCGCTCATGATACCGATACTGATGTACCACCAGATTGGCCTGCCTGCGCCAAAAGGCTCCCCATACAGGGGCTTGACCGTTCACCCGGCTGACTTTCGGCGTCAAATGGTTTGGCTCAAGCGCTTGGGTTATCGGGGCTTATCTATGGCCCAAGTGCTGCCCTACGTCAGAGGCGAGCGTCAAGGTAAGGTGGTGGGGCTTAGTTTTGACGACGGCTATCGTAATGTGTTTCAAAACGCCATGCCTGTTTTGGAAGAGCTGGGGTTTACGGCTACTAATTATTTTGTCGCTCGTCATTTGGATGGTTCCAACTTTTGGGATCAGCCCAAAGGTGTTCAGCATTCCAGTCTGATGTCTGTGCCCGAGCTGCGTGCATGGGTGGCTGCCGGTCACGAGGTCGGTTCACACACACTGGATCATGTGCATTTGAACGAGCTTTCACCTGAATTGGCCGCATACCAGATCCGACAATCCAAACTAGAGCTTGAGCAGATTGTCCAACATGAGGTCAGTGCTTTTTGTTATCCCTACGGACACTATGATGAAGCGATACGCGATCAGGTGGCCATGGCCGGATACAGCAATGCGACCACGACTCATCGTGGGCTGGCGCGTGTGGACGACGACTTATTTCAGTTACCGCGGGTCACGGTGTCTCGATCGACCAATATTTTGCGTTTTTTGCAAAAGTGTTTGACCCGTTTGGAAGATAAGCGCAGGTCTGCTTAATGTCATCACAGCGCTCCTTGCTCAATCAGCCTGTCATCGACGACGATTCTTTACCGCGTTTGCGTATTGCATTTGTGGTGGATAGGTTCGGTAATCGCTTTGGGGGAGCGGAGGCCTATGGCGTTGAGCTGATGCGTCAGCTAGCGCCCAAGCATGACATCACTGTAATTGCCCGTGAGTATGACCCGGCATGCGATCTGCAATTGTCATTTACCCCTGTGCGCTTATGGTCAAAGTGGCCCAGCTGGATACGTGCATTCTTGTTTGCTCGCCAAGCTGCGCGTCTGACGCGTCACGGCTTTGATTTGGTTCATTCGCATATGAATGGCTGGGCTGCGGATGTGGATGTCGTACACGTCACGCCTGTGCGTTATCGGTGGCGCGTAGCGGGTCGTTCCTTGTGGAGCAGAGTCAATCAGGCGCTGAGTCCACGGATCGCCTGTTATTTGAAACTCGAAAAAGAGCGAGTTCGGCCTAGAGCGGGGCATGTGGTCGTGGCGGTCTCCAGCTTAATCGACACGCAGCTACAACAAGCGTATCAATCCGTCTTTCCAGGGCAGTCTTACCCCGTGATAACGCCTGGCGTACAACTGCAAGCGTATCAGCCCGAGCACTCAGAGCGTGAGCGTGTACGCGCTCAGTATAAATGGACAGATACGGATCAAGTCTGCCTGCTGGTTGCGCGTAACCCTTTGCGTAAAGGCTTGAAAACTGCCCTGTTGGCCTTGGCGCAGTTACCCGCGCCTTATAAGTTGCTCGTCGTGGGAGGGCACAGTGATTTGGCCGTTCAACTACAGGGGGAACTGGCGGCCCTGGGTCTTGCTGAGCGAGTGGTGTTCATAGAGGCTACTTCATTGGTAGAGCCTTACTATCGGGCGGCTGATATGTACGTGCACCCCACGCTCAATGACAGCTTTGGTATGGCGCCTATGGAGGCCATGTCTTTTGGCTTACCCGTGGTGGTGAGTGCTTCTCCTTGGTGCGGGTTCGCGGATTACTTAGAGCATGAAAAAACAGCCCTAGTGCTCCAGCATCCCGAAGACGCTCAGAATTTAGCCGCCCTTGTGCAGCGTATTGGTGAGCAGCCCCACTTGGCGGACAGCTTGCGGCGTCAGGCCTTGGCTCTTATACAGGAACACTACACCTGGCCCTCTGTGGCACGAGCGTATCTTGATCTATATAAACAGGTATTGGCAGAAAAGGCCTAAATCAGTACTGCTTCCCTTAGGTTGCTGGTGCGCTTTCTTTTTCTAGCCAATGCAGATAATGCAAAGCGTGTTCGCGCTGTGTGCCGCACATCTCTAGGCTAGCCTGTAAACCAGCACACACGGCAGGGCGCTCGGGTAAGTTAAAAAGCTCGCATAAGTACTGACCCGATAAATGTGCACAAGCTACACCAGCAGGTTTACCTTGAGGCATTTTGGGCAGGGGAGTACTAATAGAGGGGGCGATGCAGCAAGCACCGCAACCCATGCGGCAAGAAAAGCTGGCGTTCATACTAGATCCAGCCTCGTGCCCAGTACATCAGAATGCCCACATACTCTTTAAGGATGGAGCGGCTGGATTGAAGCGTGTGCAGGTTGGGTCGCCAAAGTGAAAAGGGCACATTTTGCGGGATGCGTATCTGGGCTGGAGCCGCGGCGGGGTACACATCTACCCCTTGCTTTTTAAATACGGCCATCGCGCGAGGCATGTGTAAAGCCGACGTAACTAACAAGACTTTATTCAAGTTACGCTCTGACAGTAAATGCGCACTGTAATGCCCATTTTCTTCGGTGTTTAGGCTGTTTTCTTCTTGTAGTGTTGCGCTTTCTGGCACATTAAAGGATGCCAATGTATCTGTCATCATGCGCGCCTCGCTTTTTCCACCATCTAGAGCCGCGCCTGAAAGCACTATAACAGGTGCTTTGCCCGCATGATAAATCGAGGCAGCCATACGGACACGGCTGGATTGACGTTGAGCGCTTTCTGGAATAAACCAGTTTTCTCGGTTTTGAGCGGTATGCCCACCCAGTACAACGATGGCATCGGCTAAAGGTAGGGCGGCGGGTTCTGTATAGGGGTAGCGTTGCTCAAGGTGTGAGCCTGCCCAAATATTAAACGCGGGGGTGGCCCACACACCCACCCATAACAGGCCAGCACATGCTGTAGCTAAAGCAGTTTTCCGTAAGCGCAGGACGAAAAGTATCAGTGCCAAGAGCAACAAGGCGGCACATAAATTCAACGGTATAACGAGCTGGGTTAAGACGGCTGACATATTCATACAGTTTTTATGCGTGTGGCAAGAGTGGACAGGACGTGCTCCAAAGTGGGCCATTGCTGATCGTTACCAAGGCAAATAGCGTGTTCCGACCATGGGCCTGTATCTTCAGGGCGCGTAACACCACAGAGAGTAATTTGTTGCGCTCCAATGGCGGCAGCCACATGGGAAACGCCTGAATCATTACAAATTACCCAAGCGGCCTGCTGACAAAGCCTGGCAAAGGCGCCCAAGCTCAGTGGAGGCAGGCAGCGTGCGCTGGGTGCATTGAGCAGTGCAGCCTCGCGTTCAGCAGGCGGCGGGCACATGCAAACAGTTAAACCTTGTGCTTGCAAGGCAGCGCTTAAGTCCTCAAAGTGCGGCCAGACCTTAACCCGCCCTTTGTGTAAACCTATAGCTGTAGGAGCGATCAGTATGTAGCCACCCGCTTGTAGGCCAGCTTGCTCAATGGCCTGATCGCCCTGCTTTTGCTGCTCTGGGCTTAATTTTAAACCCAGATTGCCCGGCGCTGGGCTGTCCTGATTAGACAGGCCCCAAATTTTCAATGCATTTTGTACGATGTTGTACCACGATTGCACGGCGTGCAAAGGCTGGGTGGGCTTGTGTAAAGGCCAGCGAAGCAAGATAGTCCGTCCGTCATCTTTATAGCCTACACTGGGCACGTTTGCTAAGCGGAAACACAGGGCGCTGCTCAGTGAATCAGGTAGCAAAACACCGACTGCTCTACGGTAAGCATGGGCACGCCTGTGCTGGCGTACCAAGCGGCTATCTGCCCACCATTTTCCGGATAAGGGAATAAATCCTGCAATGTTTAGCCCCGACATGAGCTCTTTGGCCCAGGGCCTGGCACAAACTACCGTTGGCACACCGCTATCGATCAATGCCTTAAGGCTAGGTAAACTCATGCATGCATCACCTAGCCAGTTGGGTAAACGCACATAAATAACAGAAGGAGTAAGCATGCTAGTAGAGACCACGATAAACCGCAAATCGAACGCTTTATAAGCGCATAGAACGTTAAAATAATATCAATAACATAGTATATAGGTGTCTGTTTTGCCGCAAAACAAGGAATTAAAATTTCAAGCTGCTAACCATGATCCGGTACGTGCCGAGTTATGGCGTCGAATCTATAGTCGATTGCGTCCGTATTGGAAGGTGGTCATATTGGCCCTGGTTCTGGTGAGCATTGCCTCGGCGACTCAACCCGTGCTTGCCATCATCATGAAGCCCTTGTTAGACGATGGTTTTACCGGAGCCAAACCTTATTACATGTGGTTTTTACCGCTATCAGTGGTCGGCCTCATGTTTCTACGCGGAATCACTACCTACGGCAGTACGTATCTTTTCGCCTGGGTGACGAACAAAATGCTCTTGTCGCTCCGTATGGATATGTTCCAACGCCTCTTGAATTTGCCCGATGAGGAGTTCAGGCGTGGTGATACCGGCCGCTTATTGAACCGGTTCACCATTGATGCGGGTGTCATGACAAGCGTGGCTACGGAAGTGGTAACTGTACTGACGCGTGAAATCCTTACCGTTATCGCTTTGTTAGGCGTGTTGCTGTATATGTCATGGCAATTGACGATTATCGTCTTTCTTGTCATGCCTATCTCGGTGCTGGTCGCTCGCCTGGTGTCGCGCCGCTTGCGACGCATTAATCGGGATACGGTCAATATGAATGCTGAGCTGACACGCGTGGTGAACGAAGCCATAGACGGACAGCGTGTCATTAAGCTGTTTAATGGTTACGAGCGCGAGCAAGAGCGTTTTGCATATGTCAATGCACGCTTACGTCGTTTTGCCATGCGTGCGGCCTCGGCCGATGCCGCCTTGTCTCCGATTACGCAAGTATTTGTGGCCTTGGCTGTGGCGGGTGTCATTTTTGTCGCCTTGTATCAGGCTAATAGTGGCACTTTAACGATTGGTAGCTTTGCGGCCTTTATGGCGGCACTGGGGCAAATTTTTGACCCGATTAAGCGCCTGACGAATATTGCCGGTACGATGCAACGCATGCTGGTCGCGGCTGAAAGCGTGTTCCGCTTAATTGATCAAGACGTAGAGCAGGACACAGCGGGTGGAGAGCTGGATCAGCCTGTGCGCGGGCGAATTGAGTTTAAACAGGTTACTCACCAGTACCCTGGTGCCGCGGTACCTACCTTAAAGGAAGTGTCTTTTGTGGTGGAGTCTGGGCAAACCGTAGCGCTAGTTGGTCGTTCAGGAAGCGGGAAAACCACGTTGGCCAATATGTTGCCGCGCTTTGTGCAGGCTCAGTCAGGTCAGGTTCTCTTGGACGATGTGGATACCCAAACATTAAGCCTGCGTAATTTACGTAGTCAAATATCACTGGTCAGCCAAGACGTGGTGTTATTTGAGGGTACGATTGCGCAAAATGTGGCCTACGGTGTAGACGGTGAGGTGTCGGAAGAGGAAATCTGGTTCGCTTTGGAAGCCGCCAGCCTAGACACCTTTGTGCAAAGCTTGCCCCAAGGCATACATACGCAGGTGGGTGAAAACGCCAGCGCTCTATCGGGTGGGCAACGTCAGCGACTGGCCATAGCACGTGCTTTAATTAAAAATTCGCCCGTGTTGATTCTAGACGAAGCAACCTCTGCGCTGGATAATGAGTCGGAAAGGCAGGTACAGATTTCGCTGGAAGCCTTGATGCAAGGCCGTAGCACCGTCGTGATTGCGCACCGCTTAAGCACAGTGCAAAAAGCAGACTTGATACTGGTTCTGGATCAGGGGGAAATTATAGAACGTGGCCGCCACGACGAACTGCTCGAGCTGGACGGGGTCTATGCCAACTTGTATCGCCTGCAATTTGCCGATGGTAATCAAAATTAGACGATATACGCTAAATCGAGGATGAAAAATTGAAACATAAAATTGGCTTATTGTTGTGCTTGAGTACGCTGCTCACTGCGTGTGCTGGCTCTGGTGGCGGGTTGCGTGAAAACGATTTGCGTCAAGAGGTCTATCTCTTGGGTGAGTACAGGATAGAAGGTACATTTCCCGAGATACAAAGGGCCTTACGTCAGCATCAAGCCGCTTGCGGTAATGCGGCGATATTTCGCATGGATGAGCGTCAGGCCAGCTATGGTACCTTGCGCTATGAGCGAGTGAAGGACGCGACCTGGGAAGACAGCATACTCTTTGACCTCACCATGCTTAGTAGTGGTGCTACCGTTGCTAAGGCTTATACTTATCGCTCGGGTGCTTTGCCCGAAGTGCGCGCTGTGTTAGCGTCTATTGCCTCTCCGGGCGTATGTGATCCTCAGGCTAAGTCTACGAAAGAATAATATCGTACTGTTCTTGAGTGTGGTGGGGATCTACTTCCAGCGTTATCGGCTTGCCGATAAAGTCGCCGGCCACCGCTAAATGTTGGCTTTCCTCTTCGAGAAATAAATCCACCACTTCTTGCGAGGCTAGAATGCGAAACTCTTTCGGGTTGAACTGCTTGGCCTCCCTGAGCACCTCGCGCAGTATCTCGTAACAGATACTGCGCGCTGTCCTTACCGTGCCTCGTGACTGACAGGTGGGGCAGGGCTCACAGAGCTGATGGGCTAGTGAATCTCTAGTGCGTTTACGCGTCATTTCCACCAAACCAAGCTGACTAAAACCATTGACGGTGACTCGGGTGCGATCTTTGCCCAGTGCTTTTTGTAGCTCTTGCAGTACGGACTCTTTATGTTCAGGGTCATCCATGTCAATGAAGTCCAGAATGATGATTCCCCCCAGATTGCGTAAACGTAGCTGTCTGGCAAGGGCCACGGCCGCTTCTAGATTCGTTTTGAAGATGGTGTCACCAAAATTACGGCCACCGATATAACCGCCTGTGTTTACATCAATGGTGGTTAACGCCTCGGTCTGGTCTATCATCAGATACCCGCCTGACTTCAGGTCTACGCGTCTAGAGAGTGCGCGCAGTATCTCCTCGTCTACATTGGCGGTATCGAATAAGGGACGACTGCCTCGATGGTGTTCAATTAACTTTGATACGGAAGGGGTGTAGATCTCTGCCCAGTCCTTCATTTCCTGCACTACGGTGCGCGAGTCAACAATAATGGATGCGGTATTGGGAGTGACAATATCGCGTAACACTCGTTGCGTCAGGTCTAGGTCTGTGTACACCACTGAAGGGGCGCCCTGAGTTTTAATGCGTTCTTGTATGCGCGACCATAACGTACGTAAATAAGCTTGATCGGCCGCGATTTCCTCGTCGGAAGCGCACTCGGCCTGTGTGCGCACAATGAAGCCCCCTTTTTCGTCCTGGTTCATCAATTGTTTTACCCGCTCGCGCAGGGCGATGCGGTCGGCCTCATCGCCTATGCGTTGAGAAACACCGATATGTGGATCAAAGGGCAGATAGACCAGCATGCGACCCGCAATACTAATTTGCGTAGATAAGCGTGCCCCTTTGGTGCCTAAGGGGTCTTTAATGACCTGCGCCAATAAGGACTGGCCTTCAAACAGCAGCTTTTCGATGGGTGTCGGTGAGGTACCCTGGGTGCGCTCGACACGATTTTGGCGTAAATCGGCTACGTGAATAAACGCTGCACGCTCTAGGCCTATATCAACAAAAGCGCTTTGCATGCCCGGCAGCACGCGAACAACTTTCCCTAAGTAGACATTGCCTACATAAGCACGCTGTATGCTGCGCTCTATATGTATCTCTTGTACGGCGCCTTGCTCGATTAAAGCAACACGTGTCTCGAAGGGGGTCACATTAATCAGTATGTCTTCGTGCATGATGTCCGCTATTCAAATAATATTTTGTTTGTCACAGTGTAGAGTGTAAAGAATTAACGTACCACGGCTATCTACTTATATAAGGGCTAGCCTAACAGCTATAGTTCAGGTGTTTATAGAAAGGCTGGACGGTGTAGACAGATAAATTAATACGAATAGCAAAATAATGCTTGCATTCTTTTTTTACGCTTGCTATAGTTACGTTCTTGCTTGCTACAGCACATACGGGTTAACCCGAAGCGCGACGCAAACAACGCACACCAAACCACTTGGCGTAGCGAAAAACTCAGGTCAAGTTAAGGCTTGCCACAACAAAGTTTTTCATGCTATAGTTAACGACCTTGCTAGTGCGAAGTTAAGCGAAAGCGGCAAGGCATTATTTAGTACAGTATGTTGGGCAATGTTTGATTAGCTCAATATGTTTTACTAAGTAATGCATGAAGTTGGTTTTGTGGGTGAGGTAGGGCAGTCGGTAAGAATGCTTTACATCACCACCAAGCGAAGTTTAAAAAATGTTTGCATTATTTTAAAAAACGCTTGACACACAAAATTAAATGCTTCATAATTCTTCTTCTTTGCTTAGTGCCTAGCACGGTAAAGAAAACAGCCAGTCCAACGGGGCGCGCTGCGGTGGCAACACCAACTGC
>JAEXRL010000010.1 GCA_023440825.1 Pseudomonadota bacterium
GCAAAGTGGACCCACTCCTTCCCATCCCGAACAGGACCGTGAAACGCTTTAGCGCCGATGATAGTGGACGGACGTCTGTGAAAGTAGGTCATCGTCAGGCACTTATACCAAAAACCCCGCAAGAATACAGCTTGCGGGGTTTTTTTATGCTTGAAAATTGCTAACGTTCATCGCATCCCAGACTAGGCAGTGCGCAGCTCGAAGTGCTGAAACAAACCGGATAGCGCCTGACAGAGCTCGGCATCAGGAAAGCTGCTAGGCGGTATATGTGTGTGATTAAGATAGCTGTCTGCACAGCCTTCAGTACGAAATTGCTGTAAGACAAATCTTTTTACCTCAAAAGCTTGCAAACTAAGTGCCAGTTGCCAGATCTGTTCTGGAGTGTGCAGTGCTGGATGTAAGGTGGTGCGGCATTCGTAGGCAATTTGGCTGTGCTGCAAGAGACGTAAACAGTCCTGTGGGCCGCGGTGGCTGTGTTTGCCTTTAGTTAAGGTGTCGTAGTGAGTAAAGCTAGTTTTAATATCCAGTCCTACCCAGTCCAGCAGCGGCAATATGGCTTGTAAGCGGCGTGGGTATATACCTGCCGTATGTAAGCCTATTTTGTAACCTAAGGTTTTGACTTCTTGAATAGCAGTATATAAACCGGGATCTAGGGTGGGTTCTCCGCCACTGAACACGACTGCATCCAGCAAACCTCTACGTTTTTTCAATAACTCTATTACTTGCCCCCAACATTGGGTGTGGCCTGTATTACGAGCTTGTAAATGGGGATTATGGCAATAGCCGCAGCGCCATGGGCAGCCTTGTATAAAAATGACGGCTGCCAGTTGATCTGGATAATCGGCGCTGGAAAAGGGAACAAGGCCGCCTACCTGTATAGGACGGGCGGTTCTTTGGCTAGATAATACATGCATAGGCCTGAATTAATCTTGCTTGGGAAGCGTTCGCTTGCTGGCGGATGCTTCAGTGAAGTAACGCCTTTCTTGAAATTCTCCTTTTTTCCCTATATTAAAAGATTGTACGGGGCGATGGTATCCCATGACGCGTGTCCAGACTTCGCAAGTTTGCCTTTCGTTATCTTGCAGGGTGATGGTGTCTAAATTCATGATGTACTCCGTATAAAATCTGATTCATGTTGCGAGGCTCAGTGCCCCATCGTGCTGCTTGTTGCGGTAGCGAGCTGACGTTTTTGTGCCAGCAATTCCTGGTCGCAGTGAGGACAATATTCGTGCTGGCCAGATAAATAGCCATGCTTGGGGCAGATGGAAAAGCTGGGGGTGATTGTGATGTAGGGTAAGGAAAAGTTCTGTAAGGCACGCTGAACGAGACGACGGCAGGCATCGGCGCTGGATACGGCCTCATTCATATATAGGTGCAAGACTGTACCGCCTGTGTATTTACTTTGTAGTTCGTCTTGTTTTTCCAAAGCTTCAAAGGGGTCGTCGGTATAGTTTACTGGTAGCTGTGAAGAGTTAGTGTAGTAAGGGTTTTGTGGAGTGCCGGCTTGCCGTATATCGGGCCAGCGTTGTTTGTCTTCTTTTGCGAAGCGGTAAGTAGTACCTTCGGCTGGAGTGGCTTCCAGATTGTACATATGGCCCGTGCTCTCTTGAAATTGCACCATCCTGGCCCGTATATGGTCCAGTAAGTGCAGGGCGAATTTGTGTCCTTCAGGGGTGCTGATGTCATCTTTATCGTGACTAAAGTTGCGTATCATTTCATTAATGCCGTTGACCCCTAATGTGGAAAAATGATTGCGCAATGTGCCTAAGTAACGCTTGGTGTAGGGAAACAGGCCTGTATCCATATGTTCTTGAATAAGCTGACGTTTGATTTCAAGGCTGTCGCGGCCCAGTTCCAATAACTCGTCTAGTCGTGTGTAGAGTGCGCGCTCCCGGCCAGCGTAGATATAGCCCAGGCGGGCGCAGTTCAAGGTGACCACGCCCAAAGATCCTGTTTGTTCGGCTGAACCAAATAAACCATTGCCGCGCTTTAGCAGTTCTCGTAGATCCAGTTGTAAACGGCAGCACATCGAACGGATCATATGGGGCTGCAATTCCGACGTAATGAAGTTCTGAAAATAGGGCAATCCGTATTTGGCGCTCATCTCGAATAGGCGTTCGCTATTAGGGCTATGCCAGTCGAATTCTTTAGTGATGTTGTAGGTAGGTATGGGGAAAGTGAACACGCGGCCCAATGCGTCACCTTGCATCATGACTTAAATATATGCGCGGTTAATCATGTCCATCTCGCTCTGTAAGTCGCCGTAGCGAAATGGCATCTGCGTTCCGGCAATCAGGGGGACTTGATCACGCAGATCTTCTGGGCAAACCCAGTCAAAACTTAGGTTGGTGAATGGTGTTTGGGTACCCCAGCGAGAGGGTACGTTCAGGTTGTAGATAAGCTCTTGCATGCATTGATACACCTGTTCGTAGCTCATATTGTCATGGCGTATAAAAGGCGCCATATAGGTGTCGAAGGAGCTAAAGGCCTGTGCTCCAGCCCATTCGTTTTGCAAGGTACCCAGAAAGTTTACAATTTGGCCTACTGCACTGGACATATGCTTGGGTGCTGCTGCTTCTACTCGACCCGGTACGCCGTTAAAGCCTTCATGCAGCAAGGTACGTAAAGACCAGCCTGCGCAGTAGCCTGACAACATATCCAGATCGTGTATGTGTAAGTCTCCTTGCCGGTGTGCTTGTCCTATGGCTTCGGGATATACGTGACTGAGCCAGTAGTTGGCGATCATTTTGCCTGAGCTGTTCAGAATCAGCCCACCTAGAGAATAAGCTTGATTGGCGTTAGCGTTAACGCGCCAGTCTTCTTGATTCAGGTATTCCGTGATCGAGCGTATCACGTCCAGTTGTGGCGCGGCACGGCTCATGTTCTGGCTAGTAAGTGTCATGGCAAACCCTATATGTAGTATGAACTTGCGATGACGACTACTATATATTGTGTTTTTCTTGTGCGGGGGAGAAAAAGCCCAGAGTTTGATCTAGATTAAAAAGGGGCAGCAAGTGCTGCCCGGGTAAGCTGGATTTTGCCTGCTAAAGATTAGCCGAAGTGTTGTTGTAGTTGGCTTTGCAGGGTGCGCCAGTACTCGCTTAGACCGGCCATAAGGGTTTGTTCCTGCGTCTGCCAGTGCTCCTGAGTGCAGGCGCTGCGAGCAGGGGCCAGAGACCAAGCCGAGTCAGGAAAGTAAGGGTCGTCACGCCAGCGAGGAATAATGTGCCAGTGTAAATGGGGTACCTGATTGCCAAATTGAGCCAGATTAATTTTGTCGGTATGTAGCAGCTCTCGTTGGGTGTTTTCAACCAAATGCACTGCATCCATGAGCCGATGACGTTGTGTTGTGGACAAATCGCTCATTTCGGCAATATGTTGGCGCCACACTATGCGCGTGTAGCCAGGAAAGGGGCTGTCATGTACGGCCAGCACAAAGAAGTCAGGCCCCGTCCACAGTGCTTGGACGGGTGGACACAGAGGGCAGGTGGCACTGCTCATGAAGCGGCAATGAACATATCGTGTAAGGCTAGGCCTGGATCGTCCTGGCGCATAAAGGCTTCGCCAACCAGGAAGGCGTGCACGTCATGTGCACGCATTTTTTCTACGTCGGCTGGGGTCAATATGCCACTTTCGGTCACCACACGTTTGTCGGCTGGAATATGTTTGAGTAAATCTAAGGTGGTTTGTGTGCTGGTTTCAAACGTACGCAAGTTACGGTTATTGATACCCAGCAGGCGAGTTTGCAGTGTCAGTGCAGCGTCCAGTTCGCTATGGTCGTGTACTTCTACCAGTACATCCATGCCCAGCTCTATCGCTACTGCTTCGAGCTCTTGCATTTGGCTGGTTTCCAGTGCGGCAACGATCAACAAAATGCAGTCGGCACCCAAGGCTCGCGCCTGGATAATTTGGTAGGGATCGATGATGAAATCTTTACGCAGCACAGGTAAAGAGCAAGCGGCCCGCGCCTGACGTAAATGATCGGAGGAGCCTTGGAAATACTGCACATCGGTGAGTACGGATAGGCAGGCAGCACCGTGAGCAGCATAACTGCTGGCTATGGCGGCAGGATCAAAGTTATTGCGGATAATGCCTTTTGAAGGGGAGGCTTTTTTAACCTCAGCGATAATGGCAGATTTTCCTTGAGCAATTTTTTCTTCTATGGCTTGTGCAAAGCCACGTAGATCTTTGCGATTTTTCGCCTCGCGCAGCAGGTCGGACTGGCTGCGTAATTGGCGCGCCGCATTAACTTCTGATTTTTTAGTGTCGAGGATTTGCGTGAGTATATCGTTCATGCTTTTAACTTCCGGGTGTAGGCGCTGAATTGCTCCAGTTTGTCGCGGGCAGCACCGTTGGCGAGCGTCTCGAATGCGAGTTGCAGTCCATCTTCTATAGTGTCTGTGTGGTTGGCGGCGTAAATGGCGAGCCCTGCGTTAAGGCCCACAATATCGCGCGCCGTGCCTGGCTGGTTGCTCAGGGCGTGCAAAATCATATCTGCTGACTCCTGGCTGCTATTGACGCGGATGCAGCGATTGGAGGACATTTGAAGATTATAGTCTTCGGGGTGAATCAGGTATTCTTTAACCTCGCCGTTTTTCAGCTCTCCCACCAAGGTTGAGCCGCCCAGTGAGGCTTCGTCCATACCGTCTTTACCGTGAACCACTAGTACATGCTTGGCGCCTAGGCGTTGCATGACTCGAACCTGAATCCCGACCAGGTCTTCATGAAACACGCCCATCAATTGATTGGCGGCATTGGCCGGGTTGGTGAGTGGTCCCAAAATATTGAAGATGGTCCGTACTTTTAATTCTTTGCGTACGGCGGCAACATTTGCCATGGCACCATGGTGAGCCGGCGCAAACATAAAGCCAATATGGGTATCTTCAATACTTTGTGCCACTTCTTCAGGGCTAAGGTCTAGCCGTACACCCAGAGTTTCGAGCACATCGGCACTCCCCGACGAGGAGGAGGCGCTACGATTGCCGTGTTTAGCGACTCTTACGCCGGCGGCAGCCACGACAAACATGGCGGCCGTCGATATATTAAAGGTATTGGAGCCGTCCCCCCCAGTGCCGCACATATCGAGCAGCTGCTCGGGGTAGGGAGTAACAACAGGTGTTGCGAATTCGCGCATTACCTGTGCTGCAGCCGTGATTTCACCGATACTTTCTTTTTTTACGCGCAGCCCCATGAGCAAAGCACTGGCGATTTGTGGTGACATTTCACCTCGCATTAGCATGCGCATCAGATGGAGCATTTCGTCGTGAAAAATTTCTCGGTGTTCAATGCAGCGAACTAAGGCTTCGGTAGGGGTGATCGTTGTCATGCTTGGGCTGTCTGCGGTTGGTCGATAAAGTTTTTCAACAGGGCGTGGCCATGTTCGCTAAGTATGGACTCAGGGTGAAACTGTACGCCATAAATAGGTAAGGTTTTATGACGGATGCCCATAATTTCGCCATCAGCGGTTTCTGCTGTGATGCTTAGGCACTCAGGTAGGCTTTGTCGTTCAATAGCCAGGGAGTGGTAGCGGGTGACCTGAAATGGGCTGGGTAAATCGCTGAACAGATCAGTGCCGGCATGGGTAATGGGAGAGACTTTGCCGTGCATAATGTGTTGAGCGCGAATAATCTTGCCACCGAAAGCCTGACCAATGGCTTGGTGCCCAAGGCACACACCTAAAATGGGTTTTTTACCGGCAAAGTGTTGAATCATTGCTAAAGATAAGCCTGCATCGGCGGGCGCTTTCGGCCCAGGGGAAATGCACAGGTGGCTGGGATTTACGGCTTCAACTTCTTCCAAACTGGTTTGATCGTTGCGACGCACAATGACTTCTACTCCCAGTTCGCCAAAGTACTGGACTAGGTTATAGGTGAAGGAGTCGTAGTTATCGAGCATGAAAAGTTTATGCATGGTTGTCTCGTAAGGTGTGGGCAAAGTGAGGCGTCAGGAGTGCGGCGACAGATTGCAAAAAGATAATGTCACGTTTTTACGGAGTCGACCGAGGAGAACGTGGAGCCTTGAGGTTTTGCCGGTTTGCCAAACGGATAGTAGGTGTGACAGGCATAAACTTACACAGCATGTGGCTGCTGAGCTGATTGTAGCGTGCGAGTAAGATAAAGGTGCTGACACTGGCAATCTCCTTGTCGGCAAATGGCGTAGTGGGAATGGAGTCGTGGTGTGGTGAGGGGGGGCATGACTGTAGAAATGCAGCCCATGACCACCCAGACACCGACTTACTTATATTGGTTCGTCCAGACCCACCTGTACTTGTTCGGCAGCGCGTAGTACGGCCCGCGCTTTGGCTTCGGTTTCTTGCCATTCCATTTCTGGGTCAGAGTCAGCGACCACGCCGGCTGCGGCCTGTACGTATAGCATGCCGTCTTTGACGACGCCTGTACGTATAGCGATAGCTAAGTCCATTTCGCCGCTGTAGCTTAAGTAGCCCGCCGCACCACCGTAGATACCGCGACGCACAGGCTCTAGCTCATCGATTAACTCCATGGCGCGTACCTTGGGAGCACCGGTGAGTGTGCCAGCGGGAAAGCTGGCACGCAGCACATCCATATTACTCAGTCCGTCTTGCAGTTCGCCTGACACGTTAGAGACTAGGTGCTGCACATGTGAGTAGCGCTCTACGTTCATGGTGTCAGTGACTTTAACTGTGCCTGTTTTAGCAATACGCCCAATGTCGTTGCGGGCCAAGTCAATTAGCATCAGGTGTTCCGCACGTTCTTTGGGGTCAGCTTGCAGCTCGGCGGCTAATGCAGCGTCCTCTTCGGGAGTGCTGCCACGCTTACGTGTACCAGCCAGCGGTCGTATGGTGACCAGTTGCTCAGTTTTACCTTCTACGGTTTGCTCTTCTTGGCGCACCAAAATTTCGGGTGATGAACCCACCACTTTGATGTCGTCAAAATTCCAGTAGTACATGTAGGGGGAGGGATTAAGCGAGCGTAGAGCGCGGTACAGTGACAGTGGCGAGTCACGGAACGGTTTGGTAATCACCTGGCCGACCTGAATTTGCATGAGATCGCCTGCAGCGATGTATTCTTTGGCTTTGTGCACAGCGGCCAGATAATCGGCTTTTTCGAAGTCGCGTAGACTTTCCGTTTGTACACTGGCGTAGGCGTAGGGAATAACGACGGGCGCACGCAGTTTTTCGCGTAATTCTTTGAGGCGTCGTTTCGCCTGTGTGTAGGCCTCGGCTTGTGTCGGGTCGGCGTAAACCAGCAGATAGGTACGTCCGGCGATGTTATCGACAATGACAAGCTCATCGACATGCAGCAACATAATATCGGGCACCCCGCCTTCCTGGCCTGCTGGGAAGGGCTTGGGTGCAGCCCCCAGACTGGGTTCAATGTGGCGCACGACATCGTAACCAAAATAGCCTGCCAAGCCGCCTGCAAATCTGGGCATGCCGGGGCGCAGGGCAACTTTAAAGCGCGCCATGTATGACTCAATAAACGCTAAGGGATCACCCTCATGCGTTTCTATGACCTTGCCCTGATGCACCACCTCGGTGAGTTGATCCTGGCTACGCAGGATTGTTTTGGCTGGTAAGCCAATAAAGGAGTAGCGGCCAAACTGTTCGCCGCCCACCACAGACTCCAGCAGACAAGAGTAGCGTCCACCTTCAGGGCCGTTGTGAGCCAGTTTTAGGTAAATAGACAGGGGAGTGTCTAGGTCGGCGTAGGTCTCAGCAATCAGGGGAATGCGATTAAAGCCTTGGGAGCTGAGTGCGTTAAATTCGATTTCGGTCATGAGTGTCTCGGTGAGTCAGTGGGTACGACAAGACCGGGACACACAAAAAAGCCCGGCCATTTCGGTTTCCGGGCGATTTCCTGAAAATTACCGCAAGTGTTGCGGTGACAAGGATGACAGGCTTATACCGTCCCGGAATACGAACGCCACCAGCGCCAATAAGCGCCATAAGTGGGGTAGTTATTCAGGGAGAAAGCCATTTTGATGGTAATCCGTGTTAGTGTTAGGTATACAAACCAATAAAAAAATTGGTGGTTTTAATTAACTATACCACCGCTCTATGACAGTTGTACATTTTTACTGTTAATAATTCATAGGGGGACTTTGGCGTGCTCAGACTCACTGCGCCAGCAACTGCGGAACCATTGCATAAGTTAAAACAGTTAAGCAAAGGCGAAAAGAGACAGGTTTATTGGCTTTTGTGCGTGGCCTGAGTGGTTTATATTACTGTAATGTGTAGTGATGCAGTGTTGTTAAAATAAGAATGTAAATGTTGACCAGAGCAGTTTAAGTCATGTGTGCCAAGGCTAGCAGGCCAACGAGTCAGATATATACAATATTTGGGCGGATTCGGTTTTGGCTGCTTCAGTTACCAATCTCGGGATGCGCAATGAGCACGAGGTATCTCTTGCTTCGCGTACCGCTGGGCTCACAGCTCGAGCCGCGACCGCCTGCAGGCCACATTCAGATGTTGATGTTTTCTGGCTGCGCATTTTAAACTGGGCGTGTACCTATGCTGCTCGATAAGTTTCATCAAATACTCAAAGAAAAAAAATTAGGGTCTGTTTTTCAGCCTATTGTTGATTTACGGACTGGGCAGTTTGTTGGCTACGAAGGCTTGATCCGAGTCCTGGACCATCCCGGTGTTTTTGATCCTGTCACTTTATTTCAAACGGCACGTCAACTAGGCCGGCTGCGTGAGCTTGAGGAGCTGTGCTGTCGTTTGCATGTGTTGGGCTTTGTACAGCAGGGTTTAAAAGGTAGGTTGTTTTTAAACTCCAGTCCCGATGTCATCGTCATGTTGTTTAGCGACATACAGGATCAGACGAATACTTCCCTAGATTATTGCCCTCATTTATCGGGTCTGGATCCAAAGCGTCTGGTGCTGGAGCTCACCGAGACGGAACGAGCCGACAGCTACCACCAACTGAGTCAGGCCATGGCTAGGCTACGACGCAGTGGTTTGCAATTTGCGATCGATGATTTGGGGGAGGGCTATTCTTGTCTACGTCTGTGGTCAGAGCTACAGCCTGAATATGTAAAAATTGATCGCTATTTTGTCAGCAATATCGACAGTGATGTGCTGAAACAGCAATTGGTGCGCTCTGTGTGTGATATTGCCGAGCGTACAGGCTCGACGGTTATTGCCGAGGGCATAGAAAGAGCGGCTGAGCTGCATACATTACAAGAGTTGGGCGTGACGTGTGGCCAGGGATATTTTTTAGCCGAACCCGCAGCTCAGGCGATTCATAGCGTACACCCAGACATTCGCCCTCTGTTCAGGGCCGCACGCACCATATCCAAGCCACGCTCTTTACTGTTGCCCAAGCCTATGCTGTCGGTTGCTCAGCTTTTGCAGGTAGCACCGGCGCTAGATTACACTGCACCGATACAGCAGGTCTATGAGGTATTCGTGCAACAAGCGCGGTGCCGTCAACTGGTTGTCGTGCGAGCGGGCGTACCCTTGGGTATTGTGCGCCGTGAGCAATTAGGCCCTGATCTGGATCTCCGCGCTTTGCCTGCGGTAGATGCGCAGCAACCATGCACAAGCTTGATTGAGGCGCCTGCGTTGGTGGTGGATATTGACACTGAGTTATTGGATATGGGAGAAATTCTTGCTCAAGCGCCTGAGCGCCATATGCTTGAAGGCTTCATTATTACCGACTCGGGTGCATACGCCGGGGTTGCTTCCAGTGCCGCGCTGATGCAAGCGGTGTGTCAGTTGCAAGTGCGTACAGCGCGACATGCAAACCCTCTCACCCAGTTGCCAACGAATGTACCTTTGAACGAGCATCTGGAAGATCTGCTGCGTCAGGGGGAGGCGTGCGTGGTGTGCTCGGCTAATTTAGGTTTTTTTCAGCCTTACAATGCGATTTATGGTTACCGCAAAGGTGACCATGTGCTGCAAGTGGTGGCGGCTTTATTGCAACGTCATGTCTGCCCGGAAGTGGACTTTATCGGGCATCTGGGCAGTGATGATTTTATGATTGTTTTTCGCAGTGCCGATTGGCGTGAGCGCTGCGATCAGGTACTGGCCGCCGTGCCGCAGGTACTGGGGCATTTGTATTGGCCCGAGCACCTGAAGGCGGGGGGGTATGTTGCTAATAATCGTCAGGGCACACAGATGTTCCACCCTTTGATTCAGTTATCGCTGGGGGCGGTAGTGGTTGAGCGCGGTGCCTCGTACACGGCAACGCATCTTGCTGACTTAGCCTGGCAGGCCAGCGCGCAGGCTAAGCAGTTAGAGGGTAATGCCTTATATATCGCGCAGCGACAGCTTGCCTAACAAGCCTAGCTTTGCTGGGCTAACAGTGTATCGCCCAAGCGCAGTTGCTCGCGCATATCACGAATTACCTGAGCGTAATCGGGCTGGCTGAAAATCGCTGAGCCCGCTACGAAAGTGTCAGCGCCGGCAGCGCGAATCTGAGCAATATTGCTCACGTTCACTCCACCATCAATTTCTAGCAAAATATTTTGTCCACCTTGCTCTTGCCAGCGGTCGATTTTCTGTCGAGCAAGGCGTAACTTTTCCAAGGTGTGTGGAATGAAGGACTGGCCGCCAAAACCTGGGTTCACAGACATTAATAACACCATATCTAGTTTGTCCATGACGTGGTCCATCCAGTCTAGAGGTGTGGCCGGGTTGAAAACCAAGCCGCTCTTACAGCCCAGGTCTCGTATCATGGACAGGCTACGATCTATGTGCCGGGAGGCTTCTGGGTGGAAGGTGATATAGTTGGCTCCAGCCTTGGCAAAGGCAGGAATTAGGGTGTCGACAGGTTCAACCATCAGATGCACGTCGATGACGGCAGAGCTTAAGGGGCGGATGGCCGAGCAAATCATAGGGCCAAAACTTAAGTTGGGAACAAAATGATTGTCCATGACATCAAAGTGTATCCAGTCGGCGCCAGCGGCCAACACATTATGTACTTCCTCACCTAAGCGGGTGAAGTCAGCAGCTAAAATACTAGGGGCAATTCGGGTAGTAGTAGACATAGAGCAAGGGCCAGGCAAGGAGTTGCCAAAAAAAACAGGGTCTGTGTCATTATTGTAGTTTTAAGCGGCGCAAAGTACAGTGCCGAGATGACAACTGTAGTTTATGGATTAAAGAATATGAAGCCAGAGCACATTGAAGTGCAAGTTTTGCCTAGATATTTGCCTGAGCAATCGGAACCAGATCAACAGCAATATGTGTTTGCTTACACAGTAAGAATCACCAATCATGGTCCGGGCTCGGCGCAAATTATCAGCCGTCATTGGGTGATTACAGATGGTGATCAGCAGGTTCAGGAAGTGCGCGGGCTAGGCATAGTGGGGAAGCAGCCTGTATTGCAGCCAGGTGAAACGTTTGAATACACAAGCGGTTGTCCTTTATCTACGCCAGTGGGTACGATGCGTGGCGTCTATCATTGTGTCGGTGAAGATGGGGTGCCCTTCGAGGTGCCTATTGCAGAATTTAATCTGATTTACCCGCGTACGCTGCATTGATGGCATGTGTTCACTATTCACTCTTTGGCCCCTTGATACCTTATGAAAATTGCCTATTTATTTGGGCTTGTTGCCCTGGCTTTAAGTGCGTGTTCCACAGTGGGGCCAGAGCAGTCTAGCAGTTTGCCTAGTCAGCCTGCCGTAAAGCCTGATGCAGACATCGCCCTTAAACCTTTACAGGTACCTGCACTTAGCGCCTTACCAGAAACCCCGGCTCGCAGTTTAAATGGCAAATATGTGGCCGTTGACTGGTCGGTATTACCGGGCTGGCAGGCGGATAAACTGGACCACGTCTGGAAAGCATTTATAAATAATTGCAAGGGTTTGATGCGACCCTTAAGTGGCTCTTTGGCCATGCCTGCCCGGGCGAATCCTCGAGCATGGCAGCCAGTGTGTGCAGCGGCAAAAAACTCCGGCCTAGGAGAAAATAGCTCCGATACGCAGGCTGTCAGGCAGTTTTTACAAACTCATTTACGTCCGTGGCGCTTGCTGGGGGCAAATGGACAAGCTGCCAGTGGGACGGTGACGGGCTATTACGAGCCTTTGTTAAAGGCATCCAGACAGCGTAGTGCTCAGTATCAATGGCCATTGTTTGCAGCGCCTGATGATTTATTGACCATAGATCTTGGAGGCTTGTACCCCGAGTTAGCGGGTAAGCGTGTGCGTGGTAAGCAGGTAGGCAAGCGCGTGGTGCCCTACGATACTCGTGCCGAAATTATGGCGCAGCCCGAGCGTCAGCCACGCGTGATAGTGTGGGCAGAAGATCCTATAGAAGGCTTCTTTTTACAGATACAGGGGTCTGGTCGTGCTGTGCTGCCAGATGGCTCAGCAGTACGTTTGGCCTACGCTGATCACAATGGACGTCCGTATGCCTCCATCGGTCAATGGCTAGCCAAGCAAGGCGAGTTGCCATTGGCGCAAACTTCCATGCAAAACATCAAAGCGTGGGCTGCGCGTAATCCGCATCGTGCTCAGGAATTGATGAATGTGAACACGGCCATGGTGTTTTTCCGCGAAGAAGCAATAGTGGATCCAGAGCTGGGGCCTAAGGGCGCTTATGGTATTCCCCTGATTGCCGAGCGTGCGATCGCAGTGGATCCGACGTATGTGCCGCTGGGCACGCCCGTGTTTTTGGCAACGACCTATCCAGCTAGCCAGCAAGCTTTGCAGCGCGTAGTTTTTGCTCAAGATACTGGAGCGGCCATTACGGGAGCGGCACGAACAGACTTTTACTGGGGGACGGGAGATCAGGCAGGCAATCAGGCTGGTCGTATGAAGCAAACCGGTGGTATGTGGTTGTTATGGCCACGTGAGGCGGGTGCTCCGGGGGCGCGATGACAACAGAAAACATAGTGGTATGCGGTGCAGGAATAGCTGGGATGGCGATGGCTTTAGGCTTAAAGCGTGCCGGCCAAGAGGTAAGTATTCTGGCGCCTGCCTGGGCAGGATTTAATCCTGCTCCCGGATTCTATCATCCACGGGTGTATGCTTTATCGGCCGCCAGTCAAGCTTATCTTGAGCAATTAGGGGTGTGGCGCTTGATGGATACCGAGCGTGTCACCGCGGTTCAGGCGATGCAAGTATTTGGCGATGGCCAAGGATCTGTGCATTTGCATGCTTGGCAGGCAGCGCAGGAAAATTTGGCCTGGATCGTTGAGTCAGGTGAAATTGAGCGGGCTTTGTTTCAGGCGCTCTCTGTATTTGGTGTGCCATGGTACGAGGATGCGCTGGAGTCCCTAGAGGGAAAAACGGCTCTGACCCGGCAGGGCAAGCGCTTACAGGCCAGTCTTTTGATTGGTGCAGACGGCGCACGTTCGACCTTACGCCAGTTGAGTGGTATTAGCCATGATGTGAAGCCCTATGGCGATGCCGGTATGGTGGTGCATTTGCAGGCCGAGCATGCTCATCAGAAAACAGCGCTACAGTGGTTTACCGGAGATTCGATTTTGGCGCTATTGCCTATGCCTGATGTTGATGGTCAAGCACAGGTTTCTATGGTGTGGTCGGTGCCTCAGGCTGTTGCGGATACGTATATGGCCTTGCCCCCTGAACACATGCATAAACGGCTAGAGCAGGAGCTTTATGCAATCAGTGGAGGGCAGTTAGGCCATTTGCGGGTTCGCAGTCAGTTATTTGCCTTTCCGTTAAGTTTGGAGCGTAGCGGAATGGTCGCTCCCGGCGTTGCCTTGGTGGGAGATGCCGCGCATAGAGTACACCCTTTAGCCGGGCAGGGTTTAAATTTGGGTTTGGGCGATGTGCAGGCGCTAGTTAAGGTGCTACAAAGTAAAGAGCCGATGCGCTCTATAGGCGATTTACGTGTGCTCCATCGTTATCGACGCGCACGCGCCGAGCCGATTGCGGCAATGCGTTTGGCAACGGATGGTTTATATCGTTTATTTGCTGTGCCAGGCCTGCCCGCGTCTTGGGCGAGAAATGCGGCCATGCAAATTTGCGATCGGCTACCACTCATCAAACGTCACTTAATTGGTCATGCTGCAGGTCAGGGGAACGAAACCGGCTTATAGCTTGTCTAGATATGCTTATGCTATTTTGGAATAATGGAGTTTTTATGAAACAGCGATGGGGCCAATTCTTAGTGGCCGTGGCCTTACTTTTTCCCCTACTCGTTCAGGCACAAAAGCAGCCCGAGCATACTGAGTCGGCTCAGGAGCAGGCCGTTCGCCAGGCATTTGAGAAATATTTTCCGGAAATTGAGCTAGCAGGGGTACGTGCGACCTCGTTTGCTAATCTGTTTGAACTCCAGGTGGGTAGAGAGCTGCTCTACACCAACGGTGAGGCTGAGTTTATTTTTCAGGGTGCACTGCTAGATAGCAAAACGCGTCAGGACTTAACCGAGGCAAGCTTGCAAGACTTGAACAAAATGGCCATTGAGGACTTTCCCTTAGATAAGGCCATTAAGCTGGTGAAAGGCGATGGCAGTCGTAAAGTAGTGGTTTTTGAAGATCCTAACTGCCCATTTTGCAAGCGCATGCACAAAACTTTGGATGAAGTGAGCAATGTCACCATTTACAGCATGATGATGCCCATACTTTCACCTGATAGCCGTACTACAGCGGAATACTTATGGTGTGCTGATGATCCGGCGAAAGCGTTAAATGACTGGATGCTGCACGATAAAAAACCAGTCGCGAAAACCTGCGATAACCCCTTGGATGAGCTGCTGGCTTTAGGGCAAAGCTTGGGTATTCGGGGCACGCCCGCTTCCTATTTTAGTAATGGCCAAATGATGAGCGGCTGGATGCCTGCCGATCAATTAAATGCCATGTTGGACCAAAAGTAAGCATGATGAGCTCACTGCGCTTTGCTATGCCTGTGCAAATTCAAAGCGCGGTGAACACTTCTTTTTGCTTTTAAAATTTTGTGTTTTCTTATGTTCAGATATCTTTTAAGCTATTGAAAATAAATAATAAAAATCACTTTTTCTGAGCTTTACTGTACTTGACTTTTTACTTTACGTTTAAAAGGCGACAATTTAAGTTGTTATGTGACGTTAATGGGCGAATGTTGTCACTAGTGTCGAAACTTAAAATGGAAAGTTGAGTGTTATGAGCCAGGCAAGTAATGTGTTGCTGCTTATTGAACGTACAAACAGTCAGGGCTCCTTATTGAAAAAGCTGGAGCAGTATGGCGCAAATACGGTATTACTCAATGGCCCAGCAGAACTGACTCAGGCTATTGTAGGTAGCGATGTAGACGTGTTGGTATTGCCCGTGGAATCTGGCTTCCTGCCTTTAGTCGTTGCTCGCCTGCACACTGAGTTCCCGAATCTAGGTTTGATTGTGTTGCCATGTGTTGAACCACTTGGCTTATCGGCGCAGTTATTGTTGACTGGTGCAGATGTATGCTTGGCACCTGATGTGGAAATTCCCGATATTCTGGCTTATGTGCATGCTGTGCGCCGTCGTCTGGGTACGATTCAGGCGCAAACTATGGGCAAAGTGGTCGCTGTCAGCAAACAGTTAGAACAAGAAGATGATTGCTGGCGTTTACTGGAAAAAGGCTGGAGCATACAGGCTCCGAATGGGCAGGTTATGGAGCTGACCCACAGTGAGCGACAGCTGATGGATGCGTTCTCGCAAGCGATTGATGCGCGTCTTAGCCGTGAAGAGCTGATGCGCGATAAGGGCATGAATATCACCGATAGTCGTGCTGTGGACTCGCTAATTAGCCGTTTACGTCGTAAAGCGCAGGCGCAAGGCCTAGCGTTGCCAATTAAGTCTGTGCATGGCTGGGGCTATACCTTTGCGGGACGCCTAGTACAGGCAAATGGCAGAGGGGATAGCTTCGATACGGGTGTGCCCGCGTCAGTTATTACACCCGTAGCAGATTCAGTCGACAGTTGGAGCCTGGTGCATTGGGTGGGGGAACTGGCGAGTCAAGCGACTCAGTTTCGCGATGCGTTAAGCTTTGCCTACCAGGCGCAAATTAATGTCAACACAGGACAGATGAGTGGTGTTGATATTGAGGCTCAATGGTTATTGGGGGACGGGCAGCTCTACAGTTCACAACAAGTATTTCAGTTGTTGCCTACTCAGCATTTAGTGCAGCAGGCACAAGAGTGTGTACAGCATGCCTTGTTCGAAGATATACAGTGCTGGTGGCAAGAATATGGCTTACGAGCGAATTATGTGTCGTTTAAGGTGACGCCGGATTATTTATTGCATGCCTACCGCGATATTATCAATATGGCGCGTCATTATCAGATAGATATCAGGACCATAGGTCTGGACCTAATGCTAAGTGCTGAGCAAACGATAAGTGAAGATATATTATCGGTGCTGAATTACTTGCGTTCGCATAATGTACGCGTTTATTTGAATATTCAGCAATTGGTGGCGGAGCAATTAAGTATGTTACCGCGCTTGTCAGTGACAGGCATTAAGTTAGATACGCCTTTGCTACAACAGGCTCAGCTCGATAGCACACATAAAGTCAGTCTGGAGCTTGCGTTACAGCGTATGAGTGAGCTGGGTTTAGAAACAGTTGTGAAAGGGGTAGACAGTATTGAGTTGCGTGAGTTGGCATTAAGTATGGAGACCACGCATTATCAGGGCTTGTTGACCTCAGACTCTATGTCTAGAGATGCTTTTTTGCTGACACTGGCGTGTAATGAGCAAGCCTGAGTTCAGGCAAGTTTCAATTGTGTTGGGTATGCTGAAAAGATGGATCTGAAAACTGCTCGTCGAGCAGTTTTTTTTGTCTTTTGTTAAGAGCTTAGACCTCGTTCACGAAATGGCTGATTTGTTTTGTGCCACATAACACGGTGGCTGGCGTTGCGCTTATATAAAAATAATTCGTGTTTAGGAGAAAATTATCGTCCTATGAGAGGATGTTGAGCCACTATTTTTATAAGCTCTCCTTATATAGAAAACACCGCGAAAAATGGCCAGTTTTAGCTCTATACTGTTTACTTCGCAGTAAAAATTGAAACGGGGGCGGTAATGCGTTTTAGGGCGTGGGCTTTTAGGTATTTGGCAGGGGTAGTATTGGCTTTTTGTGGGGCTGTACAGGCAGCGCCATTCGAAGCAGAAGGCCATCTGCAGTCTAATGAGCAACATGAACGCTTACTGCTTTTAAACCGTGGTGATTATGTCCAGGGAAACTGGCAGCAAGATGAGGCAGTTAGCCTGCATTTGTTTGATCCACAGGGTACGCCTTGGCGAGATTTGAGCTTGCCATCTGAAAAGCACGGTGAGTTTGGCTTTGTGGCCGCCCAAGACGGTGAGTATCGCTTGCGGCTGACGGGGCAGGGCAATTATCAGTGGACTATTACCCAGATAGTACCTTTGGATGAGCAGCAGGATTTGGTTAAAACGCCTTTGCAAAGTGATTTGATTTTGCAGTGGCAGCGACGCTTGCAAACAGGTGAGGGCACGGACGCTTTTTGGGCACAAATCAAAAAAGTCGGCAGTCCTTTGGTAGAGCGTTTAAGTAGCAGCCACGACAGAGTGACGTTTGTATGGCGTGGTGCTCAGCGTAGTGTGCAGTTACGCGGCGGTCCTGGCTTGCTGGACGGAGGGCAGTTACACCGTTTGGCAGATTCCGACATCTGGTACGTGACGTACGACATACCCCGCGATGCTTTATTCAGTTATCAGCTTGCCCCTGACACGCCTCAGGGCGTAACAGGCAAAACGGCCGCACGTTCTACCTTGCAAGCGGACCCTTACAATCCACGACGTCTTTATCCCACTGTTCGGGATAATTTTAGAAATCGTTCTGTGCTGTCATTAAGTCGCGCACCACAAGCTTTGCTGGGGGATGATTCGGCTGCTCATATTGCTCAAGGTCGTTTGCAGTCATTCGAGTTCAATAGTGTCATTTTAGAAAATCAGCGTACGGTACGTATATATACGCCACCTGTGGCAGAGGGGCAAAACATTGAGCATGTGATGGTGTTATTGGATGGCGAGGACTATTTAAAAATAGTGAATGCGCCCGCCATGGTCGATACGCTAATGCGAGAGGGCAAGATTGCGCCAGTGCAGCTGGTGCTGGTGGGCAATGCCAAGGCCCCTGCTCGGGTCCGTGAGCTACCCCCTCATAAGCCAGATTTTGTCGAGTTTCTGGATCAGGAGCTTTTGCCCTGGATGGCTGAGCATGGCGTTCAGGCCAGTCGTGAAAATACCATTATTGCTGGCTCCAGCTATGGCGGTCTGGCCGCCTTAAATGCGGGCTTAAATCTTCCCCAACATTTTGGCAAGGTGCTCAGTATGTCGGGCTCGTTTGGGTGGGGGCCACAGGCCGGGCCAGCGGAGTGGCTAGTGCGTCAGTTTGTAGAACGCGAGCGTGTGCCGATTGATGTATATATGAGCGCCGGGCTGTATGAGGATGTCAGTGCCAGTCAGGGAGTCAGCTTGTTACGGGCGAATCGGCATATGTATGATGTGTTACGCGCTAAGGGATATCCTGTGCAGTACACGGAGTCGCCGACTGCGCATGGTTTTATTTCCTGGGATCGCGTTTTACCCCAAGGGTTGGAGTACTTTTTGGGCAAGGCGGCTCAGCAGCCTGATGCTGCTGAGAACTAAGCCTCAGATCATGTTATTGATCCAAGGTAGCTCCGCCATCTACTCGCAGATCGTGCAAGGTGATGTGTCTTGCCTGTTCAGATAACAAAAACAAGATAGATTGTGTGATGTCCTCTGGGGTAGCAATACGTGCCAGGGGAATACCAAGACGAAATTGTTCGGGAGCGCCTGCAATCACCGCTTCGCGCGAGCTGCCTTGTGCCCACATGGCCTGCTGCATGGCTGTGTCGGTGGAGCCCGGTGACACGATATTAACGCGTATGCCGTACTCGGCAAGTTCCAGCCCCAGGCAGCGACTTAACTGCGTGACGGCAGCCTTAGAGGCTGCGTAAGCGCCCATGCTAGCCCGTGGTGTGGTGGCTGCATTGGAGCTGACATTCACAATGGCTCCCTGGCGGCGCTCTATCATGCATGGTACGACAGCCTTACAGACGTTAAAGACGCCTTGTGTATTCACTGCAAATGTGCGTTCCCACTGCTCGGGGCTTAGTTCCCAGAGCTTGCCCATTTGTAAGATCCCAGCGACGCAGACCAGTTTATCTATAGGTCCCAAACTGGCCTGAGCCTGTCGAACAGCCTGCTCAACAGCCTGATAATCGCTGACATCTACGGCGTATGCAAGGAGTTGTCCAGGGTATTGTGAGGCGAGCTTTTCCAGTTGTTCGGTTTTTTGATCTAGGCCAATAAGCCGTGAGCCCTGACGTAAGAGTTGCTCAGTGAGTTGGGCTCCAATGCCGCTGTTGGCGCCGCTAATGAGTATGCATTGAGCGGTGAATTCAGACAGGTTCATAGTGATTTTATTTCCGCTCTGCAGTGAGTGCTTGAGTAATTTGTGCGCAGTTCAGGCTGACGCCACAACGTTGAGAAACGTATTTAATGGCCATGAGGTGCTCGTCCAAGGAAAAGTCGGCGGTGGCATCAATCGTAAAAAATGGCTGTATGTCTTGCATGAATGCTTCTAAAGCGGTGCTCAGGCAACCGATGTGTGCATAAATGCCGGTGATAATGAGTTGGTCACGGCCGGCCAGACGTAATTGCTCGCGAAAATCGGAACGCTGGAAAGCGCTATAACGCCATTTGCACAGCATGATGTCGTCCTCATCGGGAGCGAGTGCCGCGGTGGTGGCTTGTAAATGGTGTTGGCTCGAGTCGGTGAGGCCCGGTCCCCAAAAATCATTCAGTAAGGCGCGATCTGCAGGCGCTTGTTCAGTAGGCTGGGCCGTGTAATACACGGGAATGCCCAGTGATTTACAGAGTGTTTTAAGCTGCGCGATATTTTGGATCAGTTGTGGGATGGGTTCACTGGCAACATCGTATTTGCTGAGAAAGTAATCCTGCATATCATGGATAAGCAAAGCGCAGCGATCCGCCTGCGGTAGCCAGTCGACTTTATTGCTGACGGGCTGTTGAGGAAGTGGGTAGCTGGGTAGGGCGTGGATTGTCATAAGAGATCGCTTATAAAGTGTGAATGGTTTCGCTAAGGCCCAAGGCATTTAATAAGGTCATCAGCTTATTACCGGTTTCTATACGTTCTGATCGTGGGTCTGAGCCGGCTACGATGCCAGCGCCTGCAGACAGGGTTAACTGACGTTGCTGGTAATGTGCACAACGTATGGCTACGGCCCACTCGCCATTCCCGGCTTGATCCATCCAGCCTAAGGCACCCGCAAAAAACTGACGTTCAAAGGGTTCGAGTTGCTCTATCGTGCTCATGGCGCCAAGGGTAGGCGTGCCACATACCGCTGGCGTGGGGTGCATAGCGAGCGCTAATTCCAATGAGCTGGTATGGGTGTTTTTTAAGCGCCCTCGGATACGGGTGGACAGGTGCCACAGGTTACGAGTACTGGTCAGGCTGGGACCGTCGGGTATCTCTAGATCGGTACAGTATTGGCTGAGCACCTTGATGACGTCATCAATGACTAGCGCATGTTCATGTCTGTCTTTGCTAGAGTGCAGTAATTGTTGTGCCTGTTCTTGATCGGTCTGCGGGCAAGCATGGCGTGCGCAGGTACCGGCTAAGGGGTTAACGTAAACTAGATTTTCCGTGCGCTGAACTAGTAATTCAGGGCTGGCACCTAAAAAAGTTTCGGGGTCGTGTTGCGGTGATGTGGTGCACAAGGGCAGGGCATAGGTGTAGCCGTGTGGATTGCTATGCAGCATATTGTGTAATACGGTGCGTCGATCCAGAGGCTGATGTAGCTGTATTAATAGGCGGCGCGCTAATACGAGTTTAGTGATGTCGGTGTCGGCAATGATTTTTAAGCCTGTGGCGACCATTTTTTCGTAGTCTTCACCGCTAGGAAGTAAATGGTGCTGTACCACTTGATTGCTGGATAGCTGACTTTGTGCGTGCTGCGGACGTTGTAGGGGGCCGCTAAGCTGATAGCTTTGCGGCACTCGGAAAAAGCTGGATTTATTAGGATTAAATGGCACGGCACCTAGACAAATAGGTGGCTGGCTGCTTGTGTTAGCCGCTTGTTCAAGTAAGCCGTTGACGCGTTCCAGCAAGCGTCCATCATGGTTGTCAGCGTGGCTGTATGAAGCCGTGCCCTGCGCTAATAAACTGCAGGACGGAGACGCAAAGAGGCTGCTGTCAGGCAGGTAGTCGTGTAACCAGTTTTCGACGCTAAGCAGTTCTGTTGAGGTAGTGGGAATATGCATAAAAGACACTCAAGGCCGTCGCTGCACCGCCCGTAGGCGGTGCGGCAAGCGCTTACTTCTTCAATTGAACGCGGCTTAGGCGGTCACCTTGTGGATCGTCTTTGCCCTGTGATTTATTCAGTACGTAGGCATTGCCTTGCCCGTCCAGACTGACGTGATTAGGCAGAGTGCCCAGATTCAGGTTGGCCAAGATTTTTCCATCAGCTTGTAGTACGGTCAGTGTTCCCGCCCCACGACTGACAGCATATGCAAGGTCTGTCTTGGCGTCATAGACCACATTTAAAGCACCGGCGCCAATTTCAATGTTGTGCAGTATGCTGCCGTCTTTGGTGTCGACGATTAATACATTGTCGCTACCTTGGCTAGCCACGTAGGCGTGGCCGCGCTTGCTATCTATTCCTACGCCCGAGGCAGCGATGGCACCGGGCAGTGGGTATACGCTGATGTCCTGGCTATTGAGGTCGATGATGAACAACTCATTGGTGTTCATGGACACGGTGTAAAGCTTACCTTGTGCTGTATCCAAGGCCAGGCTCATTGGGCTGGGGCGCTCTCGGCTAGCCGACTGCAGGGTGATCGCTGGTAGCGCAGTAAGCGCTTTAGTATCAAAAACCGCGATGGTAGGCGAGCCCGGTGTAGACACATAAGCACGTTGTTTCTGACTGTCGATAATCACATCGCGAGCGTGGCTAGCGGAGCCGCTATCAAATTGCTTGAGCAAGGATAAGTCTGACTGTTTATAAACGGCCACTGTGCCACTGCGGGTGTTGGTGACCCAAACGGTGTCTTGTGCATCATCGACTGCGACGCCATATACCGCTTGTACTTGGCCATCATCTCGCCCTTGTTGTGCGGCGGGTGTGATGCTGGTGATGGTTTGCAGGGTTTTAGGATTAACTTTAAGAAGTTGCGACTCGCGCACAGGCGGACGACCTATGGCAGAGGTGACAAAAATAGCGTCGTTCTTCTGGCTATAAGCGCTTTGGTATACCCCAGTTACGAGTGATTCACTTGTGACGGTGAATTTGTCTTGGCCGCTTTCGGGAAACTTTGTTGATACTTTAAGTTTAAAGATACTGGCAGCAGAAGGCTCAGTGGCTTGTACGACGATGGCATGTTGACCAGATTTTGCATCGGCTGGCAGTGTGATGCTGGTACTGAAATTGCCTTTGTCATCGACTTTGATGGCATCACTGATTAAAGAGTGACCATTTTGCAGGAGCAGGACCTGTTGGCCAGGAGTGAAGCTGCGGCCATTAAGGTTGACGGTGGCCCCGGCATAATGTGTGCCAGGAGCAGTCACCATGCCGCTAAAGTTTGGGTCAGCTTGATCAAAAGCTGCCGCCGCATAGGCATTGCTTAAGCTTAGGCCTAATGTTGCCAGCATAAAACCTGTTTTTTTCAACCAAACAGCCGATTTATGTTTTCTGCCATTGATATTGATTTGCATCATTGTTCCTTGTGTTGGCTGGGCGACATAGGACGCGTACAGCCGAGAAAATAAATCTGGATCAGGATGTACGAGTAGTGGCGTCGGATTCCTGGTGTTCCAGTGTGCGCAGGCTGCTATTGAACAGGCCGAATAAGCCAGCCAAGCTGCTACAGGCTAAACCACCTAGTAAGAAAGCCAGTGCTGGATTAAAAACTCGTGACATGAGCCCCATTTGCACATTACCCAAGGCTTGTCCCATGGAGTATTGGGTCATCCATAAGCTGGAGACACGTCCGAGCAGATGGTCTGGGGTGTGACGCTGTACTAAGGTCATGCGCAAGATTTTTGATACGGTGTCGGCGGCACCCATCAGTGTTAGGCATGCTAAGGACCAGTACAGGGTTTGGTAAGCTGGCAGGGCAGCAACGGCTAGGCCCCAGAGTAAAACGGCGAGCACAATAATACGGCCTGGGCGGGCGGTGTTACGGCACCAGCCACTGGATAAAGCCGCCAAGGTAGCGCCTACCGCCGGGGCAGCGTATAGCAGGCCAGTGGCTTGTGATCCCAGCGATAAAACATGCTCGCCCCACTCAGGCATCAAAGCCATGGGGGTGGCCAGAAACAAGGCACCCAGATCAATCAGCAGCAAGGTGCGTAATAGAGGGTGGTGGCGAACAAACTTAAAACCATCTGCCAAAGCTTGTAAGGGAGCCTGGGGAGGACGTTCAGCCTGGTTTTGTGGCGGTAGCGAGGGTAAGGCGCGTAGCAGGAAAGGGGTGATCAGCACGCCTGCCAGGACAATGACATAGCAGAAAATCAGACCAGGCCCAGAAATCAGCACGCCAGCCAAAGCGGGGCCTATGATGCCCCCTACTTGCATGGCTAAACCGGACAAGGCCGCTGCTGCAGCGAGCTTATCGCGACCAACCAAGGCCGGCACTGCTGCCATCATGGCCGGCACACTGATGCCGCCCGCCGCTCCACCTATGGCGGCTGCGACATAAATAGGCCAGACCTGAGGAGCGGGTATGAGCGCATTGATCACAAAAATTACGACGCTTAGCACATACACGCTGCGTGACCACAGCATGAGTAAACGTCTGTCCATGCGATCCGAGAGCACGCCACCAACGATCAGGGCGCTGACCATGGGCACGGCCATGGATACGTTGAGCATGGATACGGCAAAGCTAGATTGGGTAAGCTCAAAAATTTGGATGCTGGCGGCAACCAGCAGCATGCCAGTGACCAGCACTGTTGCCGTTCGTGCGGCGTAGGCATAGCGAAAGCCACGGCTGACTCGCAAAGGCGAGATGTCAATCAGGAAGCGTTGCAGAGCCATAACTTATATCCCTGAAGCGTGGATGGGCGCTTCGGTAGATTGCATAACATCCTCCATCAGGGGCGCAATAGTGCGTGTGGCCTCAGAGCCGGTCAGGTGGGCATGTAGGGACTGGACAGGGTACACATCAAGCTCTTGAATATAGGGCGCCCACATGGATGGATGTAAGGCCGTGCCAGCATGATCCAGGGCTGCCTGAAGGTACAGCGCTTTGCCTTGAAAGGGGCGATGCTGGTGCTGACGCACCAAGGCGTTATTGCTGGCCACCACCTGTATGATGGCGCCTAAGCGTTCATCCGACAGGGCGGCCAGAGGATGGGACTGGCTACGCAAAAACCCAATGACCCCTTCGCGACTTAAAGCCACATGGGGCAAGGCATCTGGATCATGTCCGGCAATATGGAGTAAGGCTTTATAAACTGCGTCGTCAGCAGGTTCGGGTTGATCACGCCAGGCATCGCTAGGGTAAGCGTCCAGCATGGCTAACAAGCCCACGTGTTCGCCGCGCATTTGCAGTTCTACTGCCATAGCCTGGGCAATAATTCCGCCTACTGACCATCCCGCAAGGTGGTAGGGGCCGTGGGATTGTAGCGCTTGAATTTGATCAACATAATCACTGGCCATGGCTTCCAGACTGTGGCTGGAAGGGTGGATTTGACCATCTAGGCTTCGAGCCTGTAGGCCATATATGGCACGCCCTGGAGGTAGTTCGCGTGCCAGTTGCCCATAGCACCAGCACAAGCCGCCTGCCGGATGCACGGTAAAGAGGGCAGGTAGACTGGTCTGAGTGGCTGGACGTAAATGAAAAATGGGGCCAAAGCCGTCTTCATGCGCCGAGCGTGCCGTGGCATTGCGCTGTAAGTGCTGTGCGAGGCGGCGTACGCTGGGATACTCGAAGATGGTACCTATGGAAACGTCCATGTCCAGCTTTTGTCGCAGTTGCAGTGCCAGCCTAGCGGCCAGTAAAGAGTGGCCTCCCAAACTAAAGAAGTCATCGTCGGCATACACAGGCTCAGTACGCGTTAGTACCTCATTAAAGCTGGCGCCAATGGTTTCTTGTAAGACACCCTCTAGGGGGGCGCCTTCAGTACGGGAGGACAAGAAGGGTGGAGGCAGCGCTTTACGATCTAGCTTGCCATTAGTGGTAACCGGAAGCTGATCTAGCCAGATAAGGGCAGCTGGCAGCATATAGTCGGGCAGACGCTGGGCGGCAAAGTCCAGTAAGGCCTGGGTATCGATGTGCTGACTAGGGTCGGCGACCAGATAAGCGACAATGGCCTGTTGCTCAGGGCTCTGGGTATAGGCAATAACGGCAAGCTGGGCGACTGCCGGATGTGCACCGAGTACGGCTTCAATTTCGCCTAGCTCAATGCGCTGGCCTCGTAATTTAATCTGGTGATCAGAACGGCCTAGAAAAAGCAGTGCGCCGTCAGGACGCCAGCGAGCCAGATCGCCCGTGGCGTACATGCGAGTGCCATGGACAGGATAGGGGTCGGGTTTGAAACTTTGTGCTGTGAGAGCTTCTTGACGCCAATAACCTTGAGCCAATTGACGCCCGGCCAGATACAAGTCACCGCTTACGCCTGGCGGTAAAGGGCGCAAATATTCATCCAGCACATAAAGCGCCGTATTCCATACGGGATAGCCTATGGGCACGGGTTGCGAATCGTCTTGCGCGCTGGCCGGCCAGTAAGACACGTCTACGGCAGCCTCGGTAGGCCCATACAGGTTATGCAGCTCAGCTTGAACGGTGCGATGAAAACGGTCTCGCAAGGTGGCTGGTAATTCTTCACCACTGCAAAATACTAAGCGGGTCTGTATGCCTTGTACGCTAGGCTCTTCCAGAAAAGCAGCCAGCATAGAGGGCACAAAGTGCATGACGCTAATGCCGTGCTGGCGAACGAGGGTGGCCAGTTGTTGGGGGTCACGGTGCGCATCGGGCGGTGCAACGACCAGGCAGCCCCCGGACATGAAGGCCAGAAAAAACTCCCATACAGACACGTCAAAGGTCGCAGGTGTTTTTTGCAAAATGCGATCCTGAGGCCCAATCTGGTAATGTTCTTGCATCCAGAGTAAGCGGTTGACGATAGCGCTGTGATTGACCAGAACACCTTTGGGTGTGCCTGTAGATCCCGATGTATAGAGTAGGTAAGCGGGGTGCTCTGGAGTGGCTGGGCACCCCGCTTCAAATTGGCGTGGGTACAGCAGATCGGGCGTGCACGAGGGCGTGGCAAAATCAGCTAAGCCATTATGTAGCAGTACGCGAGCCTGAGCGCTGTCCAGTATGGTGCTTAGGCGATCATGGGGTTGTGTAGCGTCCAAGGGCAGATAAGCAGCACCTAGTCGGCATATGGCCAGTATAGCCAGAACCAGCTCCAGCGAGCGTGGGAGCGCTAGAGCAACAATATCACCTGTCTGCACGCCTTGGTCTTGTAACTGGGCGGCCAGACGACGGGTGAGCAGGTCTAGCTCCGAGTAAGGCAAGCGGCGACCGTTACACTCCAGTGCTATGGCCTCGCTGCGCGCCTGAATTTGGGGTTCTATCAGTTGCCAGAGCGTGGTGTCCGGTACGGGATGCTGTGTTTGATTAACGGTGTAGATCCAGTGCTGATGCTCTGCCGCGGTCAGTGTGGGCACCTGTGAAAGCGTGTCACACTGTAAAGCCCGTATTAAAAATTCGTGCAGGCGCACACTGTGATCCCGCAGCTCTTGTTGCGTATACAGTTTGGGGTTGGCCTCTAGCTCCATACGCATGCCAGCCCCGTCTGCCGCAGCTCGGAAGGTAAAGTTGAGGTCTTCGACGGGCCCAGCACACAGCACTGTTTGGCTCGCTTGCAGGCCAGCTTGTGCGTAAGGCGCGTCAAAGGGCAGCATATTTAGGATGGGGCCGTGTAAACGCTGCATGCCGCCTAACAGACCTAAGTCGCGGCGCAATTGTTCGCTACGATAGCGTCCATGGCGGCGAGCTTTACGCAAGGTCTTACTTACTTGAATCAGGTAGTCATCCAGGGCCTGAGTTTCATCAATGTGGATGACAACAGGCATCACGTTCATAACCGTGGATACAACCCGTGCGCTGGCGCTACCTAGGCGACCCATAAAAGGCACGCCGACGGTGCTGGGGGTCTGGCGTGTATGCCGTTTGATATAGGCGCTGCATAAGGCCGTTAGGATGTCTGGCCAGCTTAGCTGACTGCTTTGGGCTTTGGCTTGTAGTGCTTCAATGAGTGCGGTGCTGGCGGTGTGTCGCTCTAGCAAGAAATGGTGCGCACTTAAAGCGCTGTGTTCAGTCAGGCTTAGCGCGGATTGGACCTGTGCCAGATGACCCATCCAGAAAGCGCGATCTGCTTGAGCCTGCTCAGACTCGCGATAACGTTTGTCTTCCTCTTGGACCAGATCCAGACGACCTAAGGGGGGGCCGGGATCTTTCCCATGACATAAGGCATCGTAGAGTCGTACTACGCGTGATTCGATGAGCGCCATGCCGTAGCCATCGGCGGCCAGATGGTGGACTCGTTGATACCATTGCACGTGCTCTTTGGCGATGATGAAAACGATGTGTCGAGCCAAGGGCTGGGTTTCAGTATTGATAGGCGTATGCAAGTCGTTTTGCATCAACTCATGCGCCAGATCCAGTGCGTTGGCGTGCTCACTGAGGTCGATCAGTTCAACTTCAGGGCAGGCATGAGGCATGATCCGTTGTTCGGGACCCTGGGAACCCAAGCGGGTGTGTATGTGTAGCGCGTCCGCTTCCTGCAGGGTTTGATTAATCGCCTGGATAAAGCACGACAGATCGATAGGGCTATGTATGTCGGTGCGGTGTCCGGTATTAAAAATCGGATTGTCAGGGTCCAGACTTTGGGCATACCAAAGCCCTTCCTGAGCCTGAGTCAAGGGTTGCCACGTAGTGGTATCGATGAGCATGCTTTCAGCGCAAAACGGGTGATTCATAAGAAACGAGTAATGGGTGACCTTACTTTCGATTGTCGATCAGTGCCCACCACTGAGCCAAGGTCAGGACGGCAGCCATATCGGAAAACTCCAGCTTGGCCCCAGCGTCACGCCAGCGGGAGGCCAGCGTCATGATGCGCATCGAGTCCAGCCCTAGGTCGAGCAAGTTGTCATCGTCACGAATTTCGCTGGGATCTTCGTGTAGCATGAGCGCGATATCGTGACGCATGCGTTCCAGAGTAATAGGGGATGTGGTGTTTGACATGGTGTATAGCGATTCAGGAGTTATCGAGTTGAGCTCGTAATTGAGCGCGCAGTTCTTTACGGCTGATTTTCAAAGCGGCGGTTTCCACAAACTGATCTACAAAGACGACCTGATCGGGAACTTTAAAATCGGCCAGTCCCCGTTCACGTATCCAGCGCTTGATATCCATAGCACGTGGTCTTTCGGCTCGAGCAATAATAAAGGCGCAACTGCGTTCGCCAAGAAACTCGTCAGGTATGGACACAACAGCGGCATCAAATACTTGTGGATGAGCCAGCAAATGGTCTTCGATTTCTTCAGCCGAGATTTTCTCGCCTGCGCGATTGATGTGGTCATTGGCACGACCCTGCACAACGAGGTAGCCCTGTGCAGTGCGGCGCACGACATCGCCGGTACGATAAAAACCATCTTCAGTGAATGAGCGTGCATTGGCGCTGGGGTTGTTATGGTAGGCGCGGATTGTGTAAGGGCCACGAGTGAGCAGATAGCCGCTTTCACCCTCGGCAACAGGCTGACCCTGATCGTCGATAATCAATACTTCATCGTCAGGGCTGATGGGGCGGCCTTGAGTATGAATGATGGTGTCTTCGTCATCATCCAGACGTGTGTAGTTCACCAGCCCTTCGGCCATGCCAAAAACTTGTTGCAGAGTTACCCCCAGAACGGGGCGTACACGTTTGGCCACTTCTGCTGCCAGTTTGGCTCCGCCAACTTGTATCACCTTCAAGCTACTTAGGTCGGACTGAGTTTTTTCAGCGGCCTCCAGCCACAGCAAGAGCAGCGGCGGAACTAGGCTGGTAGTGCTTACTTTTTCGCGTTCAATCAGTGCAAAGCATTGGTCTGGGCTAGGAGCCGGGCTCAGCACTACGCGTCCGCCTGCGTACAAGGTGCCCAGAAAGCCAGGGGAGCTCATGGGGAAATTATGCGCAATCGGCAATGCCCCTAAATACACACTGTGGGCATCCAGGCCAGCAATCTTGGCACTTTCACGCAGGGTATAGATATAGTCGTCGTGTGTGCGTGGAATGAGTTTAGATAAGCCTGTACTACCACCTGAAATCTGTAAAAAAGCGACATCGTCAGGCGAAGCGGCATTAGCTGGTAGTGCTGCGTGCTCATGACCTAAAGCTTGCAAGTCTGCCAGTGCGCAGAATTCCTGTGCCTGACCAACAATCCACACATGCTTGATCTGCGGACAGCGTGCCTGCAGTTCGCGGGCTAAGGGCAGATAATCAAAACCAGCGTAGTGGTCTATGCCAATATAGCCAACTGTGTCGGCACCGTTAGCAAAATGCTCGACCTCGGCAATGCGGTGGGCGGGCAGAGCGTAGACAGGAATTGCGCCGATGCGAAACAAGGCAAATATCACGCTGATAAATTCAGGAATATTAGGTAGGTGTACTAATACACGTTGCCCTTTCTGTAAGCCTTGCCTGAGCAGGCCAGCCGCCAATTGATTGGCGTACTCATTTAGCTGTGCATAGGACCAGCGTTGTTCGCCACCCACGACAGCGAGTCGGTCGGGATGCTGCTGGGCACGAGCCTCTAGCCACTGGCCGAAGGTTTCGCCTTGCCAGTAGCCTTTTTCGCGATAGCGCTGCGCAAAGTCAGCAGGCCAGATTTGTTTAGGATTAATCATATTGCTCATGATAATGAGAACTATTGCATAAATTGGGTGAGTTGTCAGTGTTGTCGTGACGGTTTATGTGTTTTTGTAGCGTCGCGGCGCTTAGCTCGTGCAGATCAACGGCATGGGGAGGGTGGGCACAGCTCCAGGCGAGTGAGTAGCTGTCTTGCCAGAGGCTTCTTGCTACGTGTAGACCGTTTAGGACGGAATGTTCAGAGCGTACCGTGGCGGTATTGCTGTCCTTGGGTATCAGTTCTAGCGCCAGAGGGGCGATCTGAAACCCCGTACCCGCTGCCTTCAGAGCCGCCTCTTTACTGCACCAGGCGTGATAAAAGTCGGATCTAGAATGAATGCGCATTTGCTCTTGGGCAGTAAAGCAATGTTCCAGGAGTCCGGCCTCGGGAGAGTCTGCGTGGTATTCGATATCTACGCCCACGGGGTAACGGGCTAAGGCAATGACCACCCATTGCCCACTATGCGAAATATTGAAATGCCAGCCCTTGGAAGGAGCCGCCAGCACAGGCTTGCCTTGTGATTGCAGACTAAATCGGATGGTATTGGCTGGGCAGGACAGTTTGTCGGCCAAGAGTAGGCGAGTAGCGGCATGCGCTAGGATACTGCGCAATTGATCGGCATGCTGGCGTCGCCGCTGCCAGTGCTGTAGTTGCAAAGAGGGAATGAGTTGGCGCAGGTGTCGCTCAAATTGGTAAGCGAGCGCAAGGGGTAAGCAATGCAGGCTGATCATAAACCCACGCCTAGATACTGTTGCTGCAGATGCGTGTGCTGCTGCCACTCGTGTACAGAGCCATCAAACACGAGACGGCCATTGAGCAGCACGAGCACGCGGGTCGCGAGGCTAAGCGCTAGCGATGAGTTTTGTTCGGCCAAGATCAGTGTGTAACCGCGGGCTTGTAACTGGCGTAATTGTGGCAGTAGCACATCGCTAATGGTCATAGGAGCAAGACCCTCACTGGGCTCATCCAGCACAATGGTGCGCGACTGGGTGAGTAAGGCGCGTGCCAGTGCCAAGAGCTGGCGCTCACCACCGCTAAGGTTGGCGCAGTTCTGATGTCGTCGTTCGTATAAGCGTGGCATATCGGCATAAATATCAGCCAGCTTTACCAAGGGAGGATGAGTGCCGGGGTGAAGCTGAGCCAGTCGCAAGCTTTCTGAGACACTAAGGGTGTTGAAAACTCCGCGACCCTGAGGAACCAGTGCAAGGCCTAGGCGTGCAATGCGGTAGGTGGGTAGTTGAGCAATGGCCTGCCCGTGTATATGTATCGTGCCTTGCCAGGAGGGGCCTATATTGAACAGGGAATGCAGCAAGCTGGTTTTACCTGCGCCGTTACGCCCTAGCAGGGCAACACTTTGGCCTGCCTGTACGGATAGCTCCAGATCGCAAAGCACCTGTGCCTGACCATAAAAAGCGTTGAGACCAGCGACCTGTAGCACGGTACTCATGTGTGTTGTTCCATAGGAGTAAGAGTACCCAGATAGGCCTGTTGTACAGCGGCGTGTTGTCGGATGTTCGCGGGGGTATCGCAAGCAAGCAGCTGGCCGTTACTGAGTACGGCAATGCGCTGACAGTGTTCCATCACGATGTCTACGTCGTGGCTAATCAAGAGCACTCCGCATGTTTTGCTATGTCTTTGGGTAAGGCGCATGATGGACTGGGATTCAGCGGGAGATAGGCCTGCTGTGGGTTCATCTAATAACAGCAACTTAGGCTGCTGTGCTAGGCAAATGAGCACGTCCAAGATACGCTGCTCGCCATACGATAAGCTGCCTGCCAGCACACTGGCGCGGCTTTCCAGCTCGGTGTGCTGCAGGAGATTTTGAGCAAGAGTGTGGCTGCTGTGTAGCCAGTGGGAAGCACGCCACCAACGGTATGCACTGCCTTGTCGCACGCGCAGGGCTAAGGCCAAATTATCAAGAATGCTTAAATCGGGGAAGATCCGGCTGCTTTGAAAGCTGCGTGCAATACCTAGGCGGGCGCGTTGCGCAACGCTTAAGGCGGTAATAGATTGGCCAGCAAAAGTAAGCTGCCCTTGGTCAACGTGGTTTTGGCCACTGATTACATTGAATAGGCTGGTTTTTCCGGCTCCGTTCGGACCGATAATCCCCATGATTTCGGTTTCTTGTAGGCTAAGTGTAATGTTGTCCAATATGCGTAAGCCGCCCACTTGGCGGCGTATGCCGTGCAGTTGTAGTAGCGCGGTGCTCATGCCCGCCTCCGGCGAATCAGACCATTGGGCATGAATAGCACAGTGGCGACAAAAATCAGGCCTATCAGTAGCTGCCAGCGTTCGGTATAAGAGCTGATATAGGTTTGAATAAACAAATAAATCAGGGTTCCTGCAAAAGCACCGCGCAGGCTGCTGACTCCGCCGATCACGCCCATAATGATGAGGGTGGCAGAAAAGCTCCAGTGCACCTGGGCAGGACTGATATATTGATTGATAAAGGGGTAGAGGCTTCCTGCCAGACCACTGACGGCCCCGCTAACGAGCATGGCTTGCAGGCGTATGCGCCACAGTTGATAGCCCAGGGCTTGCATACGCAAGGCCTGATCACGCAGACCATTCAGCGCCAGACCTGCGGGTGAGCGTGTATACGAGCGTAGTACCAACCAGCCTAGCAGTGCGATGAACCAACTGAGAAAAAGCAGACCCAGCGGCTGATCCAGCGTCCACTCGCCTAGGTGAAGCTTGGGAAAGCCGCGCAGACCGTCGGCGCCGCCACTGAACTCGCGCCAGCGAAATACGATTTCCCAAATAAGCTGGCCGCACACCAGAGTTAAGATCATAAAGAAGAGGCCACTGGAGCGCAGGCTAAGCACAGCGAGCAGCAGGGCAAGCAGGGTACCGCTAAAGGTACCAATCAGAAGGATCAGAAATAGATTGGCTCCTAGGTGCTGGCTGGACCATGCTGCGACATAGGCCGCGGTACCAAATACGGCACCTTGCGCTAGCGTGACTAGACCCCCGTGACCAATGAGCAGATTGGTGCACATCACCGCGCAGGCAATCAGTAGTGCCTCGGCAAGGAAGCGCCATAAAAATGCATCGCCTAACAATAGGGCCAGTAGCAGGCCTAGAGCGAAGAGAGTGAGAAAACCCAGTTGGGCAGGAAGATCACGACCTAGGATCATACCTGTCTGCCGCTACGTGATTGCAGCCCTTGAGGCCAGCACCAGAGTAAAAGCAGCATAACGCCTAGACTTAAGGCGTTTGCAAACGAGGGCGCCACGACACGGCTGAAGGTGGTGACAAAGCCTAAAATGAGTGCGCACAGCAAGGTGCCGCGAATATTGTTCAAGCCACCAATGACGACGACCAGCAAGGCGAGCACCAGTATTTCCTCGTCTAGGCCGGGGTACACAGACAGCATGCCAGCACCCAAGGCACCGCCCAAGCCGCTCAGACCCGCAGCCAGAGCCATACCCAAGGTAAACAGACGGGTGGTGTTGATGCCTAAGGTTTCCACGATTTGTGCATCAAGTACGGCTGCCCGAATAGCGGCGCCCCATAAGGTGTGATCAAGTAAATACCACAGCACTAAGGCCAGTAGGAGTCCGGCGGCAATGATGAAAAGGCGATAGACAGGAAACGGCAGCCCCATAATCCAGACCCCTGCTCGCAATGCATCGGGCAGCAAGGGAGACAAAGTGTCGGCACTAAAGCCCCAGCGCATCAGATCGGCAAAAATAATAGCGACCCCATAGGTCAGCAATACTTGCATCAAGTGAGGGCGTTTGTAAAAGCGGGCAAAAGGAAAACGGTCCAGCAACCAGCCTACCGCAGCGGTAATGACAAAGGCGGCGGGGAACGCCAGCCACCAGGGCGCACCACTGGCCAGCCATTGCACTGCAATATAGCCACCCAGTAAAAAAAATGAGCCATGGGCCAGATTGATGAAGTTCATCAGGCTAAGCACCAGTGACAAGCCTAGGCCTGCCAGCATGAGCAGCACGGAAAACGATAAGGCGTTCAGGGTTTGGAGCAGGTAATAGGACACGGTAAGTACGGCTATTGTTGGGGGCCTGGGTCCTGGATGCGTTCGTACGTATGAATCACCGTATTAAAAGCTTGCCCTTGCTCATTTTTTTTGACCTTGTTGACGTAGATGTCCAGTATGGCCTGGTTGTTACGCGGGTCGAAGGCCAGAGGGCCAAAGGCGGTTTGTATGGGTTGACTCAGCAGGTGCTGCTTGAACTGCTCTAGTTGGCCCAGATCGCCGCTTACGGCATCTACGCCAGTTTTGATAACCTGTCCCATGACATAGCCCGAGGTGCTGGCCTCGCCCGGTAGGCGTTGACGTGCTTGCTGATATGCGTGCACAAACTCTTGAGCGGCGGGGGCGCCAGGCGACTGATGAAATGTATTGATGCCCCCTAAGGCGGAGTCACCGACTGCGGTGATGACATCTTCCTGATCAAAAATAGCGCCGGGGCCAACGATTTGAATTTTATCTTGTAAGGAGTAGTCGCGCATTTGCTGCAGGAAGCGCACCGCATCCGCACCCGCTAAAAAGGTATATAAGAAGCGTGGCTGTGCGGCAGCAATATTCATGATCAGTGGCGCAAAGTCGGCAGTGCCCAGAGGTGTCCAGATGCGTTTGCCCAATTGACCGCCTTGCTCCTGATAGGTGGAGGCAAAGTCCTCGATATACTCGCGGCCCGCTGTGTAGTCTGAGCCCAGCGTCATGCCACCTGATTTCTCCACGTGCTCATACGTCCATAAGCCTCCAGTATGGCCCAGCATCCAGCTAGTTTTTGTGGTGCGGAACACGTAGGGGCTGGCAGCTTCACGCGCCAGCGCATTCGCGGCAGCGTTAGCGATAAAGGTAGGCAGGCGAGCCTCGTGTACGATATCGCGTAGGGCCAAGGCGATATTGGCCGCAATGACCCCGCCCAGAATATCGATGCGCTCATGGGCGATCAGTTTGCGTACCTTGCGTATGGCCTCTTCGGGTTTGCCATGGTCATCTTCAACAATGAGCTGGACTGGACGGCCGCCCATTTCGTAATTGCATTGTTGCAAAAGCAGTTCTAGGCCCGCTTTCATGCTAGTGCCCAGTGAGGCGAAAGGGCCAGATAAGGACGTTAGCAGGGCAATTTTCAGCGGTTTTTCTTGGGCTCGCAGTATCCTGGGCGTGGCGCTAAGTACAGGGGTCAGTGCGGCGCTAAGGAGCAGTTGGCGGCGAGTGGTCGACAAATAGGACATAAGGCGTGACAAGCTCAAATAGAAGTAGCCACAGCAGTACCGTACTGAGACTATTAATGTTAATCGTTATCATTTTAGGTTTTTATTGAGCTTAGCGCCAGCCTTGGGACAGGTCAAGTTCAGTTAAGCGTTGGCGGCCAGTGTCAGGGCGCGTAGGGTGGCGATTGGCAATACTTGACCGTGCCCGGCCTGGGGCAATGTAATCAGTTGACTGTTGGCTACGCGTGCTTGTATCAACGCGTACAGCTTGTGCATGTGTGGCAAGGTGGGCTCGCCACCTTGGCGTAAGCGCTCCCCCTGCTGTGACTGAGGGTGCCATTTTTCATCGCCGCCGGCGATCAGGCTGAAATGGGGTGGTGGCGGGTTTTCCCAAGATGCGAACCAGCTCCAGACCAGCGGTGCACGCCACCACAGCGAAGGACTGGCACAGATAAAGTGCTGGGCGCCTTGAAAGCCATGGGTGAGTGCATAGAGGATAAACAGGCCTGCATAAGAATGGCCGAACAGGCTAAATTTTTGTGTATTCAGTTGCGGAAATGTCTGGGTGATGTCTAGGAGCTGCTGCTCTAACACAGCCATAAAATGGGTGGCTCCACCGCACTGCCAAGCGGGTACACGAGGATCGGGCCAGAGCTGTCCGTGTGCATCGGAAGGGGTATAGTCCAAAGCGCGGCATTGCTGTATGTGTTGCAGCGAACCTCTGTAATGGGGATAGATTACGGCACAGCGATCCAGCAAATGGCTGGCATCGGCTTGTACTATGGGCCAGGTCCAGTCGCCATCCAGCAGGCAGAGCAAGGGCCAGCCTTCGGAGGGCGCCTTCTGGCTTGGCAGGCTTAAACCAAAATAACGAGTAGGCTGCTCAGAGCCGCCTGCCAGGCTCCACTGGTGCTCAATGCGTGTCATGGCAAAGGTGGGGCGAGCAAGTCTATGATAAAGGTGCCGCGCAGGGGCACGGTTAAAAAGCGCTCATTCACCTCGTCCAACGTGGCTTGAGGAGAGAGATCCTGAAAGCGCTCCGGATGAATCCAACTGGCTAGTGCTTCGATAAATATTATGTGCAGGGGCGAATCGTTAAAGGCATGCCAAATACCATGGCTGTTACCGCTGATGACTGCGGGTAGCGCTTGCAAGCGATTGGCTTGGATAATGTTCTGCAGACTAGCCCGGGCTTGTTCGGGCGTGGTGTCAGTGCCTATCTGTAAACCAGCCTGAGTGCGTTTACCTGATCCCGTACCGGTCGCCACGTACACGACGGGGCGTTGAGCATTGATATACTCAAAATTCAATTTTCCGGTTGCGCTTTTAATCACATCTGCTCCGATGTTTTTGCCGCCAGCAAAGGTGATCATATCGTTAAAGGTACCACTGCCCGGTGAGTTGCAGCAATCGGTGCTGCCCGCGTGGGCATGGACAAAGACGGGTGGACGCTGATCCGGGTCGGTGTCAGCCAGACGATCGGCAATGCGATCCATATGTGTTTGGTAAAAACGGATGAACTCATCAGTGCGCTCTTGCTGGCCTAGCGCATATCCTAAGGCCCGGATACTAGGGACTGTATTTTTCATGGGCTCGACAAAAAAGTCGATCACAATGACAGGGATGTTGGCTGCGTTTAGGCGGCGTAGCAGGGGGGAGTCATCTGGGTCTTGCCCGGGAGCCAGGCCGGCAAAACTGGCCGTCATGACGAGTAGGTCTGGGCGTAAGGCCAGCGCTTGTTCGACTGAAAATGAGTCTGCCGTGTGGCGGCCGACAACGGCTACCTGCTCAAGAGCGGGAAAACTGTGCAAATACTGCTGGTATTCATTCGCAAACGAGGTTTTAAATTCGTCTGACCAGCCTACCAGCACATCGGCCGGCCGTGGGTGGACCAGTGCCATTACAGGAAAATGACGGGCCTGGGCGAGCACCACACGCTTGGCTGGTGCCGGCAGGGTGACCTCGCGCCCGAGTGCATCGCGTACCTGTATGGGTTCAGCCTGTGCAATTGGGCCGATTAACAATGCACACAGGAAAGTCAGGAAAATACGTAGTGCGTTCATTTGACACCTTAAAGTACGGGGCTGCGCAAACCATCGATGACTATATGTGGCGTACCGTGCGAGCAGTTTTCCACACGCGCTTGAACGCCATATGCTTGGGCCAGAGCCGCGGGCGTAATGACTTGATCCGGAGGCCCTTGGGCTAACAGCCCACCGTTTTCTATTAGCAAGGCGTAATCGCAGTGACGCAGAGCTATGTTCAAGTCATGTAAGACGATTAAGGTAGTAATCTGGTGTGCGTGGGTTTCTTGCGCTAATAAGTCCATGACATGGAACTGATAGTTTAAGTCCAGCGCGGACAGCGGCTCGTCCAGTAACAAGAGTCGAGGACGACGGATTAAGGCTTGCGCTAGGCCCACCAGTTGTTTCTGACCGCCAGAGAGTTGATCCAGATAATGCATGGCCAGATGCTCTATGCCAAGACGTTGCAGCATGTGCAAAATGCGTTCGTGCTCGGTATGGCTGGCGGGTTCAAAGCCGCCGGAGGCATTGGCCGCTACCAATACCGATTCAAACACACGTAGATGCACAGAGGCGGGCAGCGATTGTGGTAAGTACACGACGTGTTGGGCACGCTCCTCAAAGCTCAGATTGCTTAAGTTGAGCTTATCCAGCAATACCTGACCTTGCTGGGCTTTATGCAGCCCAGCAATAGCTTTGAGCAGCGTAGATTTGCCACTGCCATTGGGACCGAGTAAGGCAACCAGTTGTCCAGCCTGCACGGCAGGCTGTAGGCTAAGCTGTGTAATGATGGTGCGCTTGCCGTAGGCAAGGCTTAAATGATTGACTTCAAGCATGCTTTATTTCATTTGGCGACGCAGGACTACACCGAGAAAAAAGGGCACACCCACCAAGGAGGTGACGATGCCCACCGGCACAATAATGCCCGGTACGATATTTTTGGAGGCAATGGACGCCAGCGACAGGATGACGCCGCCAACGAGCGCACTACCCGGTAGGTAGAAGCGGTGATCTTCACCGAACATACGGCGGGCAATATGCGGGGCGATCAGGCCTACAAAGCCTATGGTGCCCACGAAGGAGACCGCCAGTGCTGAAAGCAAACTGATACGTATCAGGGCGGTAAGGCGCAGGCGGGGCACATTAATACCAAAGCTGGCGGCACGATCTTCGCCCAGACGCAGGGCGGTAAGTTTCCAGGTGTCGCGTAAGGAAAGGGGGAAAATGATACAAAATAGCGCCAGCATGGCCCCCACCTTGGCCCAGGAGGCTCGTGTTAGGCTTCCCAGTGTCCAAAACACAAGGCCCTGCAAGGCTTCTGCGCTAGCTACGAACTGGACCAAAGAGACCATGGCATTAAACGAAAATACCAAAGCTATGCCAAATAGCACGAGATTGGCGGTGCTCATGGCCCCCCAGCGAGCGACTGCATCCAGTAACAGGGCAGAAATTAGGGCGAAGCCAAAAGCATTGGTGGCAATGGTCCAGGACTGTGGCACGCCGGGCAGGCTGATATCCAGGACGATGGCCAGCGAGGCGCCAAAGGCAGCCGCTGACGAAATACCTAGGGTAAAAGGGCTGGCCAGAGGGTTGTTCAAAATAGTTTGCATTTCTGCCCCTGCCAAACCTAGGCTCAAGCCTATAGCCATAGCCATTAATGCATAAGGCAAGCGTATTTCCCAGACAATGACGCGGGTGGTGGGATCAGCAAGGCTAGGGTGTAACAAGGCATGGGTCAGCTCGCGCAAGCCCAAACCAGAAGGCCCCAGCATGAAGTCGGCCAGTATGGACAAGACGATGATGCACGTCAGGCTACATACAAGCAGCCAGCGGCGTTTTAGTATGCGCTGATAATCGGTAATTGAAGTGGCCAAGCCGGACATGTGCGGTTAAATGAGAACTGTTTACGTAGAAAAGCAGTATAGTTGATATTGACCTGCTTTGTATCGACCTAATTCTGACTTTCATGCAGCACGACTATTTTTATTTGACCGGTCCGCAAGGCCGTAGCTACCTCGTTTCTCTGGCTTGGCCCTCGGGAGCACCGCCGATAGACGGTTGGCCTGCCGCACTGGTGCTGGATACCCCACAGTTTGAGCGTGTGAAGGCTCAAACTGTGGGGTCTGAACTCGCCTGGCCTGCCGCCTTGATTGGCGTGGGGTATGCACAGACACCGGCGCGTGAAGAGGATTACCCACCCTGTAATGAGGCGGGTGAAACAGGTGGGGCAGCGGCATTTTTGCATTTTTTGCAGCAGGCGCTCATACCCGCCGTATGCCAGCGGCTGGAGTTAAACACGCAGCACTTATGTTTGTGTGGTCACTCGTTGGCCGGGCTGTTTGCACTATATGTATTGGGTCATGGCCGCCCTCTATTTCAATCGTTTCTGATTTCTAGTCCCTCCGTCTGGTGGGCTCAAGGGGCTGGGCTAGCTGCTTGCTGGAGCCATGCTCAATCGAGCGGCAGCCCGACAGGTCATAAGCCTTGGGTACAGATTTCGGTAGGGGAGTATGAGCAGTCCCTAAGTCCGACTGAACTGGCCTTGGATCACCTTGAACAGCAAGGGCGTCTAGCACGCCGCTCGGCCAGGCGTATGGTGGACGGTGCCTATGACGTGGCACGACGATTGCAAGGTGATCAGAGTCTTGACGTGGCGTTCAGCTTGCTGGAGGGCTGCGGACACGGAGAGGCCGGCACCCGCGCCTTTGTTCAGGGTTGGCGCAAGGTGCTCGAGCGCTCTAGGTCGAGCACTTAAAATCCACTTTCACGTATGAGTAGGGCTGCCAGATAGCGTAACCAGTTGCCAGCAATCGAGTGCTTTTCCCCGTACATCACCACGTCGGCTAACTGACTGCGCGCTTGTTTGGGTGGGGTCAGCAGTTCCAGTTGCACACGATATAAAGCGTGTTGTATTTCTTGCTGCTGGTTAACGGTGCTGACGCGAATTTGCCCGCCATGAGCGGCATCCAGCATGGGGTCGGGCAGCACGAGACTACGCGTGCTGTCTATATTGATAAGGCGTGCGTGCAGCGGCGTACTTTGGTGGCGCACATACACTTTGGCCAAATCACCGATCTGTAAGCGCCATAAATTCTCCTGACGCGTGTAAGCCTCAGCCACCCAGGCATTGGGCTGAGTCAGTATGCCTACGGGTTGATCCGTTTTTAACCAGACTCCAGTTTGCAGCAACGGATCAAGGTCTTGCCATTGGCCGTCAAAGGGCGCATAAAGGTCTAAGCGCTGCAGCTCTTCGGCAGCCCCTAGGCTGGCCGCTTGCTCCAAGCGTAAGCGACTACTTAGTAAAGCGCGACTGGCTTGCTCATTATCGATAATGCCACTGCGTTGCAGCTCGGCCCAGATGGTAGCACTGCTGGCTTGGGTCTGTGCTTGCTGGGCGCCGATATCGGGCGCGTCAAAGCTAAGTAGCAGTTCGCCAGCGCGTACCTCACCAGCCGGGTGCAGATAGCTGAGCTGAGCAGCGAAGGGCGCGTACAAGGTGTGGGTTTGGGCGCTACGTATCCAGCCTGGCGCGTGGACGGCGCTTTTCCAGGGTACAAATAAGTACACGCTGAGCGCAAGCAAAAGCAGGGTACCTAGCACAAGACGACTGCGTCGGATATCGTGACGACGCTCTCGCCATACTTTTAATTCAGACCAGACTGGCATAGCAATGAACCAGATGATTTCTACAATGAAAAGAAAAATGCCCAGCGCTTTAAAAAAGAACAGGTACACACTGATGGCAATGCCCAGGAACACGCTGAGCCGTACCGTCCAGACTATGTAGGCAAAGATAGTCAGGAAGCGTTGCATGGGTAGGCTAAGCGGCTCTGGTGCAGGGTCGTGCCAACCGAGTAAAAAACGTCGTAGGCGCTGGCGACCAAAGGCAAAGCTGCGTTGATGCAGATTGGGAAAATCCAGGGCATCTGAGAGCAGAAAGTAACCATCAAAGCGCATGAACGGACTCGCATTGATGGCCACTGTCAGTATCCATGAGGTGGTAGCGAGGAAAAAAAACGCCGAACGTAAAGCGCCATCACTGCTTAGACTCCAGGCCAGCGTGGCCAGTCCGGCTATGCCCAGCTCGGCCAGCACACCAGCGGACACAATCGCTAGCCTATCTTGTCGCCGGGTTAACTTCCATGACTCAGAGGTATCGGTATACAGCATGGGAAACAGTACCACAAAGGATACGCCCATATGCGCGACACGTACGCCATAGCGGGTAGCTGTAAGTGCATGGCCCATTTCATGCATGAGCTTGGCAAAGGCCAAGGCAGTCATGTAGGCCAGGATACCGGCAGGCGTGAAGCTGTCCTGAAAGCTGATTAAGAATGTGTCCCACTGGCGGGAAGCCAAGATCAAGCCCCACACACTGAGACCAATGATGAGCAAAGCAAACCAGCGCGTATAAATAAAGCCGGTGTAGTGCAGCAGTAAACGTAGCCATCGATCGGGGCGTACAAGAGGAACGCGCACGAACAAGTAGTTATGCAGCAACCATTTGAGATCGCGTGTGCGTTGCTGGGCAGCGACTTGATTCAGACGCTGACTTTGTGCTGCTTGGTCGCAGCGTAATAAAAAATTGCGCTCGAGAAACTGCTGTAGCGCTGTCAGGCTATCCATATCTGCCTGTAAAGGCGTTTCTTGCTTGACTTGGGTCAGCAGTATTTCGGGGTCGCTTTGCCAGCGCTGCAAAAACTCAAATTCCAGCCAGCCAATACGAAAAAAACGATTGCTCACTGGATCTTGAATCATCCAGGCGGGCGAGCCGTCAGCATGAGCGGCGGCAGCAAAGAGCATGAGGTCTTCACGTAAAGGAGGCAAGCTGGGGTTTTGCTGTGTCAGCATTACCAACCGCTCCACTGACGCGCCGCTGCGATAGGACGCCGTAGTAAATAATAAGCCAGCGGTACTTTTTGGCCATACACTTTGGCGGTGCCTTGCAGGCCAATGCGCGCGTGCTGGCGATTCTTATCCAGTAACTGGCCACGCAGGTTGTAGGAAGCCACACCATCGGGTGACAGTACGGACTGGTAGCTGGTTTGACTGAGCTCAGCGCTAAGTGGGTTTAAGGGGGCGACGTCTAAAAACACCTGGATCGCCGCCCCTTGCTCCAGGTTAATGGCATCGGCCACGGGCAGGTATAGGCGTACGCTAACATCGCTAGGGTCAGCCACTTGTAAAATGCGTTCGCCGGTTACGACTGGCTTGCCTTGCCAGTCGCTGACGTCGCTAAACACCGCTACACCGTCTCGTGGCGCGTGCAGGTGTATACGAGCTAATTGCTCTTGCACAGCACGTAGCTCGGCTTTACGTTCTGCAATGCGTCCTTGTAATACGGCCACTTCCGCACTGGCGCGTGGGTCATTAAAAGCACGCTGTTGTGCAGACAGCAGTTCAGCCGCTGCTACTTCCAGTGCACGTGCGCTAACCTCACGACGATTGCGCAAGGTGGTGTCGTCCAGTGAAACTAGCTTTTGTCCCGCGTGTACTGTTTGATTGGGTTGTATATGAAACTGTTTCACCACACCGTCTAAGGGAGAGCTTAAGGCGGTGCCATCCCTAGGTACGATTTCCGCTGGTGCTAGGGCCGATTCGCGGACCGGCAGGCATAGTAGTCCGGCGACTAGGCCAATCAATAACCAGCGTCTACGCCCTTGGGGTAAACGGCGTAAAGGGTTAGCATGACGTCGCGGACGTAGTGCCCAAAAACAGTAAGACCAGCTTAGCTGTAAGCGTGCCAAGGCCTGTAAAGCATGGCGAGGGGGGACTTGGTCTGCGACAAATAGGCTTAAACCCAGAAATTGTCCCTGATGAAAAAGCGGGAGTAGAATCAGGTGTGGGGGCCACCACTCTGCCCAACCGGCCAGGCTGTCAGGATTGAGGTCTGGCATGCTCTCTGGCGCTTGTCCTGTACGCGTGATCTGCTCGAGGTTAAGCAGATGCAAACGCTCGCCCAGATGGGGGCGAAGTACAGTTAAAAGGCGTTTTGCCCAGACGGTAAATGGACTGTCTTCGGGCAGGGTGGCCAGCCCGGAAACAGCTAAAGCCTGAGGTTTACTGTGCGGGAAGTGCCAGACTTGCGCCTGACGATAGGGCCATACCTGCCATGTTTCGTTAGCGATAGAAAAAGCGAGTTCGTGTATGTTCTGGGCACTGCGGCAGCGATGTTCGGCGTTAAACAGTGCCATGTCCAGCGTGGCGGCATTACTCATCGGTGGCGTCAAACTGCACTGCGCCGCTCATGCCTGCTAGGAGCTCAGGGTACTCACCTTGTAACTGTCCTTCTATTTCTATAGCTTGAGCGGCAGCGTCAATACGAGCACTGAGTGCGGTGACGGTCGCAGGATAGGTCTGTCCTGTTTCGTCTACCGTGATATTGAACGGGCTGCCCGGCTGTAGTTGCTTTAATAAGCGCGAGGGAGCGTGCAAACGTACCTTGAGAGGGCCGTCGGCGATAATTTCTAGCAACGGAGCGCCGGCATTGACGCCTTCGAACTGCCTGACGTGTGAACGGGCGACGCGTCCATCGAAGGGAGCGGTGAGCTTGCAGTAGTTAGTCTGCACTTGGGCAAGCTCTAGCTGACCATTGCTTTTTTCTACGTCGGCCGCGGCTAGGTTAACTTCAACATCGCCAGCAGCATTTAGATTCCGTAAACGTGTTTTGGCAGTGTGATTCTCGCGTGCTGATCGTAGCTCAGCACGTGCGATTCTAGCTTTGGCCTGAAACTCGGCGCAGTCAAAGCTTAGCAAACTTGCCCCTTTTTGGAAGGCGCCTCCGAGCTCTACGTGAATGGCTTGTACGCGACCCATCATGGGAGCTACCAAGGTGGTTTCCTGAGCCGGGGAAATAAGGACACGAATCAGATCAGGGTCTAGCGCTGGAGTTTGCGCCAAAGTATTGGTGCTAGCACATAGCAGCCACGCTGCGCTAGATAGGCGCAGCGTGTGCTTTATGCCTGGTCGTTTAGACAACAGGGTGTTCATGATTAATTTAGGGTTGTGTATTCACGGAAACGTCGATCGCAGCAGGTGCGCTGGTGGGGATGGGTGCCAGCGTAGCGTCGCCCATCAGGCTTTGTTCCCACTGTGTGGTGGTCTCACCAATCGCCTGAGCCAGGCTGGCTACATCAAGATTGGCGATTTCCTCGGGCAAAACATCCAGACCCAGGGAGTTATACAAACGACCCCATGCAGATTGGGCATTGGCGTAGCTAGCATGTTGCTGATATTCGCTTAGCAGTTGACGCGCTTCGGCACGTATCACTTCCAGTTCGGAGTCCACACGGGAGGATTTGGCTGCTTGTGCGTAGTTGAGTAAGCGCTGATCAACACGTGCCGACTCCTGCGCCAAGTGCAAGTCAGAGCGCGCCAGCGCGTAACGCTGAACTCCGATGCGTACCTGGGTGATGACAGCCATACCTAATGCCATACGACGGAAGTCGTCTGTCTGGTTCTGAGCTTCATGCGCACGTTTCAGAGCGGGCAAGCTGGCTAGTCGGAACAGATTCCAGGACAAACGCACACCTGAGTCAGTCCAGGAGTTGTTATACAAGAAGCGATTGCTGTCGTACTGCATATTGAAGAAGTCCAGCTGTATGCCGGGAAGGGCAAGCACCATGGCCGCTTTGATATCGTTAGCAGTGACGCGCTTGCGATACCACTCTTCCATAATTTCCGGACGACGCTCCAGTGCCGTTGTTTCTAGGTGTTCGATATCGCCGGGCACCATGGGCAGAACAGGTGTGTGCTGCTCTTCGAGTGTGTATTCGGTACCTGGAGGCAGGCTAAGCAGTGCAGCCAGCTCCGATCTGGCTAGCTCTAGTTCCTGACGTCGCGTAGATAGCATGCTTACCGCATCCAGTAAGGAGCGCTGATAGCCCAGTGCAACGGGTTGGGGCAATAGGCCTTGTTGCTCGACTTGTCGTGATCGCTCCAGAGCCGTTTCCACACGAATAATTAAATCATCGACGCGAGTAATGAGTTTTTGTGCTCCCAGAGCTCGCCAGTAGGCATTACGAGTGTCTTGGAGCACGTTTTGTATAACTTTACGCTCGCGCTCTTTCGCCATCAGGTATTGATCCGCTTTTTGGTGGGCGCGGTAATAGGACACCCCGAAGTCCAGCAGATTCCACGACAGCTCCAGATTGGCCATTCTGTGATTGCGCTCTTGTGAGGTGGAGGGTGCCAGCGATTCTTCGCGTGTTTCGATATTAATGGAGCGGCCACCTGAGTCGTTGTTGCGGCTGGCGTAGCCAGCACCGGCCACCAGACGTGGCATCATATCCCAGCGCGAGACGTCTAGCAGTCCTTTTGCCAGCGCGTTTTCCATTAGCTTCAGACGATAATCCAAGTTGTATTTAAGCGCGCGAGCAGCGGCTTCGTTGAAGCTGAGAGGACCTGTGATGGGCTCTTGATCTGCGTACATCTGAACGCGATCAGCATTAACGCGCTCAGCAATTTCGTCTGCACTGAAGGGCTCAGGAGTAATGGTGGAGCACGCTGTTAGGGTTGCTGCCAGAAGAGTCAGGGCGCCCAGTTTTAGTAGTCTGTGTTGCATGGATCTAATTAGTCTGAGTTAAATTTGAGGGTGATTCGGTCGTTACGGCATCACTCTGGTCCAAGCCGGCCAGAAGTTGCTCTATCGGGTTTGTATGCGGGTCGCTGGAGGCGAGCTGCTGACTAAAGCTGGCAGCGCCGTGCTGTAGGGTACTTAAAGCGGCAGGTGTGGGCTCGAGCTCTGCATCGGTGGGCGCATCAGTAGGTGCATCAGTAGGCGTGAGTACGGGTACCTGACGCGCATCAGAGTACCGCTGCAGGGCTTCCAAACGTTGGCGTTCGGTTTCCAAACGTAGGCGTTCCAATTGGTTTTGCCGTTGTATATCGTTGGCTCGCATGAGCTCTCTTGCCTCTTGCGCGGCAGCGAGCAGGGCACTCATTCGCTCGGCACGTAAATCGCGATGATTGTCACTTAATTCGCTCTGTCTGTGTACACCTTGCAAGGCGTGGGCAATGTCCACTTCCATCCGGCTAGAGAGCTCGTACTGAGCCTGAGAGGCTTGCACTGTGGTCTCTACATACACGATGGGGTGTAGGGGTATACCAAGGTTAACCACGGGTTGATCTAGCTCGCTTGGAAACCAGACGCTGGGTGGATCGGTGAGCATGCGGCGTTCCTGCATACTTTGCAGGATTGAGCTCATGCCCTCTGGTGTACGCCCCATTGTCTCACCGCCTGGACGTCCGCCCACGGGTGGAGTGGGGAGGGCGCGTACAATGCCGGTTACGTCTATCGTGAGTGTGGCTTGGGCGAAGCCTCCTTCCCCGTCACTAATCAAGTAAACGAAAATGTCTTGTTCTGTGTGGTGTGCTTTGAGTGCTTTGGCGGCAGGCTGGTCTGCACTATAGCTATAACTGCCATCGGCATTCAAGATCAAGGTGCCATATTTGCCGACCAAGGGCTGGCCTACGTTCGTGCCACCATTTTCTGGATGCGTGCCTTGGTCAGCGCGAATGACGCCAACTACGCTAAGCGGGTCACCGTCCGGGTCTACATCATTGCTCTGAATGACCCCTTTGCTAGCGTCAGTCTGAATCGTACTGTCCGCATTGACCGAATTATGATCGGCGACGGCCACCGGCGGTGGGTTGGTGACGGTAATCGTAATGGTCTGGCTAACGCTTAGCCCTCCCTTGTCGGTGGCGGTCACCGTTACGGTGTATTCACCTGGGCGAGAGGTTGAGCCTTTCTGGCTAGCGTCATGTGTGAGCTTGCCAGTGATTTCACCGGTTTCTGGGTCTATGCTCAGTCCGGGTGGCAGATTCGTAGCGCTGTAGCTCAGGATGTCGCTTTGGTCGATATCCTTAAAGCCTTGCGCCGTGGGGATGGTGACGGGCTCACTGTCCTTGAACTCGCGATCTGTCAGCGTGGCATCGACTACAGGCGCGTCATTCACGCCGGTGACCGTGACGGTGATGGTGGCCGTAGCTTGCGCTCCATCCGCATCGATGATGGTGTACTCGATTGTGGTGGAGCGTGTTTCACCTTCGGCCAAATCGTCGAACTGACCATTAGGATCAAACAGAACGGTGCCATCCTCTTGGATGGTGAACAGCCCACCATCGCTACCGGGCTGCTGGGTTTGCTCGATGA
>JAEXRL010000012.1 GCA_023440825.1 Pseudomonadota bacterium
GACGCTGAGGTGTACATTCTGTCCAAAGAAGAGGGTGGTCGTCACACACCATTCTTTAAAGGCTACCGTCCTCAGTTTTACTTCCGTACTACAGACGTAACCGGTACAATCGAGTTGCCAGAAGACAAAGAAATGGTTCTTCCAGGTGACAACGTATCGATGAAAGTTTCTTTGATCGCTCCTATCGCGATGGAAGAAGGTCTGCGCTTCGCTATCCGTGAAGGCGGTCGTACAGTTGGCGCCGGCGTTGTTGCAAAAATACATAAATAGTAGTAGCCAAAAAAGGCAAAAAAGGTTACTATCCTTTTTTGCCTAAAGGTTTAGTGTGACAAATAAGCGTGTCACATTAATCGAGGTATAGGGGTATAGCTCAATTGGCAGAGCGTCGGTCTCCAAAACCGAAGGTTGAGGGTTCAATTCCTTCTGCCCCTGCCACATCAGTCATTTACCATTGCTTAAGCGTGGTATCACTCGCCAGAATATGTCAAATACCAACGTAGAAACTGTTAACCGTGGCTCTGAACGTATTAAGTTGGGCCTGGCTGGCTTAGTAGTCCTTGCCGGTATAGTTGGCTATTCCTTACTGGATGGGCAGGCAACTGTCCTGCGCGTAGGGGCATTCATTGTTAGCCTCATTGTTGCCGTGCTAATTGTTTGGTTCAGTGATACAGGTCGTCGTACTGTAGCGTTCGGTCGCGATGCTTACTCAGAAGTGCGTCGTGTGCATTGGCCTTCTCGTAAAGAGGCTACGCAAATGACAGGGATAGTGTTTGCGTTTGTGGCGGTAATGGCTGTACTGCTGTGGGTCATCGATAAAGGCCTGGGCTGGATTATATATGGCCTGTTACTAGGCTGGAGATAAAGGGCACACATGAGCAAACGCTGGTATGTGGTTCACGTTTATTCCGGAATGGAAAAAAGCGTGCACAAAGCTCTGGTAGAGCGAATTGAGCGTGCCGAGCTGGAAGATGCGTTTGGGCGCATTCTGGTTCCATCTGAAGAAGTCGTTGAAGTAAAAAACGGCAAGAAGTCCATTACTGAACGTCGAATTTATCCAGGATATGTGCTGGTGGAAATGGCACTAACTGATGAAACTTGGCATTTGGTAAAAAGCACGCCACGTGTCACCGGATTTTTAGGCGGTTCCGGAAATCGCCCAGCACCTATATCTGAACTTGAAGTACAGAAGATTCTTTCTCAAATGGAAGAGGGTGTTGAGAAGCCTCGTCCCAAAATATTATTTGAAGTTGGTGAGCTGGTGCGCGTCAAAGACGGTCCGTTTGCCGACTTCAACGGTAATGTAGAAGAAGTCAATTACGAGAAAAGCAAGGTGCGTGTCTCGGTAACCATTTTTGGTCGTGCCACGCCTGTTGAACTCGATTTTGGTCAAGTCGAAAAAACTTGATGTATTTAACCCCCGGGAAGCTCAAGCTTTTGAGCGCTAATACCCGCAAGGAGTCATAAACATGGCGAAGAAAATCGTCGGTTTTATCAAGCTGCAAGTACCAGCCGGTAAAGCCAACCCGTCCCCACCCATTGGTCCAGCACTGGGTCAACGTGGTCTGAACATCATGGAATTTTGTAAAGCGTTTAACGCTCAGACTCAAGGTGTAGAACCTGGTCTGCCTATTCCTGTTGTGATCACTGCTTACGCTGACAAGAGCTTCACCTTTATCATGAAGACGCCTCCGGCGACTATCCTGATCAAGAAAGCAGCTGGCATCAAGAGCGGTTCCGCTCGTCCTAACTTGGATAAAGTCGGAACATTGACACGTGCTCAAGCAGAAGAAATTGCGAAAACTAAACAGCCCGACCTGACTGCTTCCGATCTGGATGCTGCTGTGCGTACTGTAGCGGGCACTGCTCGTAGCATGGGTATCAACGTAGAAGGGGTGGTATAAGTCATGGCTAAGTTGAGCAAGCGTGCAGCCGCTATTGCTGCGAAAATCGATCGCAATACTTTCTACCCTATTGCCGACGCTCTGAATCTCATCAAAGAAACAGCGAACGCCAAGTTCGATGAGTCCATCGACGTTGCTGTGCAGTTGGGTATTGATCCGCGTAAATCCGACCAACTGGTACGTGGCTCTGTAGTTCTGCCCGCTGGTACCGGTAAGTCTGTACGAGTAGCTGTGTTCGCCCAAGGCGATAAAGTAGAAGCTGCTCGCGAGGCAGGGGCTGACGTGGTTGGTCTAGAAGACTTGGCCGAGCAAATTAAAGCGGGTCAGCTCGACTTTGACATTGTTATTGCTTCCCCTGACACCATGCGTGTTGTGGGTGCTTTGGGTCAAATTTTAGGTCCTCGTGGCCTGATGCCTAACCCTAAAGTTGGTACTGTTACTCCTGATGTGGCGACTGCGGTTAAAAACGCTAAGGCTGGTCAGGTTCAATACCGTACTGATAAGGCAGGTATTATTCATTCAACTATTGGTCGTGCTTCTTTTGACGTTGCCAAGCTACAAGAAAACTTGTTGGCATTGGTCGATGCTCTGAATAAAGCACGTCCTGCATCGGCTAAAGGCGTGTATCTACGTAAAGTTGCTGTGTCCTCCACCATGGGTGGCGGTGCACGTGTAGATATCGCTTCCCTGAGCGCTTAATCGCGAACAGGACAAGGAACTTTGGGCGTAATCTGCTTTTCATAAGTGGATTACTGCTGTCAAAGACCGCTGGAGCAGCTTAGCTGTCTTAATTTTGGTGTTACACCAAGTCCAGCGTAGACGGCGCCCATGGAAGAATTCTTTTAAGAACTCGTCCAGGTGCGCCGCATTCGGTTGATGTAGGGAAACCTTCCCCGCATCGTTTGAAGGAGTGTTCACACCGTGAGTCTCAATCGTGAAGAGAAAGCAGCAGTCATAGAAGAGGTTTCCGCTCAAGTAGCGCAAGCTCAATCTATCGTTGTTGCTGAATACCGTGGTCTGGACGTCGCTTCTGCTACCGTATTGCGCAAACAGGCGCGAGAGTCTGGCGTGTATCTACGTGTTCTGAAAAACACGTTGGTTCGTCGTGCGCTGGCTGATTCGTCATTCGACGATCTGTCCAGTCAGCTTACAGGTCCTCTGATGTATGCCATCAGTAATGATCCTGTAACAGCGGCGAAGGTACTGGCTGATTTCGCTAAAACCAACGACAAGCTGGTAATTAAGGGCGGTGCGCTGCCTAACAGCTTGCTCGACGCTGAAGGTGTTAAGGCTCTGGCCACCATGCCTTCCCGCGACGAGTTGCTGGCGAAATTGCTGGGTACTATGCAAGCACCTATCGCTACGTTTGTGCGTACGCTTAACGAAGTTCCCACCAAGTTTGTGCGTGGCCTGGCGGCTGTGCGCGATCAAAAAGAAACTGCGTAAGTTTCTTGCGGAATTTTGTGGTATCGAACGACACCTAACCTGGCACATTATTTAAATCTGGAGTTCTTATAAATGACTACTAAAGCTGAAATTTTAGACGCTATCAGCGCAATGTCCGTGCTCGAATTGTCCGAGCTGATCAAAGAAATGGAAGAGAAGTTCGGCGTATCCGCTGCTGCGGCTGCTGTTGCTGTTGCAGCACCTGCTGCTGGCGCTGGCGCTGCTGCTGCTGAAGAGCAGAGCGAATTCTCCGTAGTACTGGCTGAAGTTGGCGCAAACAAAGTAAGCGTCATTAAAGCTGTACGCGAAATCACCGGTCTGGGCTTGAAAGAAGCTAAAGATCTGGTTGACGGCGCACCGAAGCCAGTTAAAGAAGGTCTGTCCAAAGCTGACGCTGAAGAAGCTCAGAAGAAGCTTGAAGAGGCTGGCGCTAAAGTCGAGCTCAAATAAGAGTATCGATATTTGCCCGGGAAAGCGACTATATAGCCTTCCCGGGCTTTTGCGTTTCCAGAAAACCGAGCATTTATGCAATTGCTTAAGTCGGGTTTTCTAGAAACGTTCTAAAGTTGTAAACCGGGGTCGTGGTTGACGGCCCGTGTAACCTTGAGTCGGAGTGCTCATGCCTTATTCGTACACCGAAAAAAAGCGCATACGCAAGAGCTTCGCCAAACGTGAAGACGTACAGCAGGTGCCTTATCTGTTGGCGACACAACTGCATTCTTTTAAAACTTTTTTGCAGAAGGACACGCCACCTTCACAACGCAAAGCAGAAGGATTGCAGGAAGCTTTTAATTCTATTTTTCCAATAGTAAGCCATAACCAGTTTGCGAGGCTAGAGTTTGTCAGCTACGTGCTCGGCGAGCCGGTGTTCGACGTCAAGGAGTGCCAACTCCGTGGCTTGACTTACGCCTCGCCTTTGCGTGCCAAAGTCCGTCTGGTACTGATGGATCGCGAAGTTAGTAAACCTACAGTTAAAGAGGTAAAAGAACAGGAAGTCTACATGGGTGAAATGCCTTTGATGACTGAAAACGGTTCTTTTGTCATTAACGGTACAGAACGCGTTATTGTTTCTCAGTTGCACCGTTCACCTGGTGTGTTCTTTGAACATGATCGTGGTAAGACACATAGCTCTGGTAAGTTGCTGTTCTCAGCACGTGTTATTCCTTACCGTGGCTCGTGGCTCGATTTTGAATTCGATCCCAAAGATATTCTGTTCTTCCGTATTGACCGCCGACGCAAGATGCCCGTGTCGATTCTGCTCAAAGCGATCGGAATGACACCAGAGCAGATCTTGGCCAACTTCTTTGAGTTTGATCACATTGATCTGCAAAATGAAGGTGGAAAGCTGCAGTTCGTGCCAGAACACTGGCGTGGCGAAGTAGCCAGCTTTGACATCACAGATCGTGACGGCAAAGTGCTAGTCGAAAAAGACAAGCGCATTAACGCTAAGCACATACGTGATCTTAGCGCAGCTAAAATCGATTACATCTCTATTCCAGAAGATTTCTTGCTGGGCCGTGTATTGGCTAAAAACGTCATTAACCCGGAAACCGGGGAAGTGATTGCGAATGCCAACGATGAAATCACGGAATCCATCTTGGCCGAGTTGCGTGCTGCCAATGTACGCGATCTGGAAACCTTGTACATCAACGAATTGGATCGTGGTGCCTATATTTCCTTGACCCTGCGCATGGATGAAACGGTGGACTCGAATGCCGCCCGTATCGCTATCTATCGCATGATGCGTCCAGGTGAGCCACCCACCGAAGAAGCCGTTGAGGCGTTGTTCCAGCGTCTGTTCTACAACGAAGAGACCTACGACCTGTCACGTGTGGGTCGTATGAAGGTGAATAGTCGTTTAGGCCGTGGCGACAGCATCGAAGGTCCCATGACCCTTACCGATGAAGATATTCTGGATACCATTAAGGTACTGGTGAATCTGCGCAACGGTATTGGTCAGATTGATGATATCGATCACCTGGGTAACCGCCGTGTGCGTTGTGTGGGTGAGTTGGCTGAGAACCAGTTCCGCGCCGGTTTGGTGCGTGTCGAGCGTGCAGTCAAAGAGCGTTTGGGTCAGGCTGAAACAGAAAACCTGATGCCGCACGATCTGATTAACTCCAAGCCTATTTCTGCTGCAGTGAAAGAGTTCTTTGGCTCTAGTCAGTTGTCGCAGTTTATGGACCAGACTAATCCGCTGTCAGAGATTACACACAAGCGTCGTGTCTCGGCTTTGGGGCCTGGTGGTTTAACACGTGAGCGTGCTGGTTTTGAAGTGCGTGACGTGCATCCTACCCACTATGGTCGCGTGTGCCCGATTGAAACGCCTGAAGGTCCAAACATTGGTCTGATTAACTCCATGGCTCTGTATGCTCGATTGAACGAGTATGGATTCTTGGAAACTCCTTACCTGAAGATCGTTGACGGTAAGGTCAGTGAGCAGATCGAGTACCTGTCGGCCATTGAAGAAAGTAACTACATCATTGCTCAGGCTAACGCCGAGCTCAATGAGGATGGTTCTTTTGCTGATGACCTGGTGGCGTGTCGTGAAGCGGGCGAAACATTGATGACTTCGTCGGCTAACGTACATTACATGGACGTTGCGCCTTCGCAGATCGTTTCGGTTGCTGCATCTTTAATCCCGTTCCTTGAGCATGATGATGCTAACCGTGCCCTGATGGGTGCGAACATGCAACGTCAGGCCGTTCCCTGCTTGCGTCCAGAGAAGCCTTTGGTGGGTACAGGCATTGAACGTACCGTAGCGGTTGACTCCGGTACCACCGTGCAAGCACGTCGTGGTGGCGTTATTGTTGACGTTGATGCTCAGCGCGTCGTGATTCGTGTCAACGATGATGAGAACGTAGCCGGTGAGGTCGGTGTAGATATTTACAACCTGACCAAATACACCCGTTCTAACCAGAACACCAATATTAACCAACGTCCCATCGTAAAACGTGGTGACCTGGTGGCTAAAGGTGATGTGTTGGCTGATGGTGCCTCGACCGATCTTGGTGAGCTGGCGCTGGGTCAAAACATGCTGATCGCGTTTATGCCCTGGAATGGTTATAACTTTGAAGACTCGATCCTGATTTCTGAAAAAGTGGTATCTGATGACCGTTATACTTCGATTCACATCGAGGAACTAACAGTTGTTGCGCGTGATACCAAATTGGGACCTGAGGATATCACTCGTGATATCAGCAACCTGTCTGAAGTACAACTGAACCGTCTGGATGATTCCGGTATTGTGTATATCGGTGCCGAAGTACGTGCTGATGACGTGCTCGTAGGTAAGGTAACGCCTAAAGGCGAAACCCAGCTCACACCAGAAGAAAAACTGTTGCGCGCCATTTTTGGTGAAAAAGCCTCTGACGTTAAAGACACCTCCTTGCGTGTACCGTCAGGCATGGTGGGTACAGTTATCGACGTTCAGGTCTTTACCCGTGAGGGTATCGATCGTGATAAGCGTGCTGAGTCAATTATCGACGACGAGTTACGTCGCTATCGCCAAGATCTAAACGACCAATTGCGTATTGTTGAAGACGATGCCTTTGATCGTGCCTTGAAGTTCTTGGTGGGTAAAACCGTCAATGGCGGGCCGCGTAAGCTACCTAAAGGTTCAGAGCTGAGCAAAGAGTACTTGCTGGATCTGGATCGCTGGCAGTGGTTCGATATTCGCTTGGCGGACGAAGAGCATGCTTTAGTCCTAGAGCACACGAAAGAGTCTCTGGAGCAAAAGCGTCATCAGTTTGATTTAGCGTTTGAAGAAAAGCGCAAGAAATTAACACAAGGTGATGAGCTGCCTCCAGGCGTGCTGAAAATGGTCAAGGTTTACCTAGCTGTGAAGCGTCGCTTGCAGCCTGGTGACAAGATGGCTGGTCGTCACGGTAACAAAGGTGTGGTGTCACGCATTGTTCCCGTCGAGGATATGCCGCACATGGCCGATGGCACACCTGTTGATATCGTCTTGAACCCGCTGGGCGTTCCTTCTCGAATGAACGTTGGACAGGTGCTGGAAGTGCATTTGGGCTGGGCTGCTAAGGGTATAGGTCAACGCGTCGCAGAAATGTTGGAAGAAGAGCAAAGCGTACAAATCGCTGAGCTACGTGCATTCCTCGAGAAAGCCTATAACTCTAACGGTAAACCCACACGCTTGGCAGAGTTGAGCGACGAGGAAATCGTAGCGCTGGCTCAAAATCTGAAAAATGGCTTGCCCATGGCAACGCCCGTTTTCGATGGCGCCACCGAGGTTGAAATCGATCGTATGCTGCGTCTGGCTTACCCAGACGAGGTTGCAGAGAACTTGCAGCTAGCTCCTCACCGTACACAGGTTCGTCTGTTTGACGGACGCACAGGTGAGGCGTTTGAGCGCATGGTGACGGTAGGCTATATGCACTATCTCAAACTGCACCACTTGGTTGACGACAAAATGCACGCTCGTTCCACTGGACCATACTCTCTGGTTACGCAGCAGCCTCTGGGTGGTAAAGCCCAGTTTGGTGGTCAGCGTTTCGGTGAGATGGAGGTGTGGGCGCTTGAGGCTTACGGAGCGTCTTATACGCTGCAAGAAATGCTTACCGTTAAGTCTGATGATATTGCGGGTCGTACCAAGGTTTACGAAAACATTGTCAAGGGTGATCACGTCATTGATGCTGGCATGCCAGAATCCTTTAACGTGCTGGTCAAGGAAATTCGTTCCTTGTCACTAGACATGGATTTGGAGCGTAAATAATGAAAGCGCTACTCGACTTATTTAAGCAGGTCAATCAGGAAGAGCAGTTTGATGCCATTAAAATTGGTATTGCTTCTCCTGAGAAGATCCGTTCCTGGTCTTACGGCGAGGTCCGTAAGCCAGAAACTATTAACTATCGCACCTTTAAGCCTGAGCGCGATGGTCTGTTCTGCGCCAAAATTTTTGGTCCAGTCAAAGACTACGAGTGTCTGTGCGGTAAATATAAGCGCCTTAAGCATCGCGGTGTTATTTGTGAAAAGTGTGGCGTAGAGGTCACCGTTTCCAAAGTACGTCGTGAGCGCATGGCTCACATCGAGCTGGCTTGTCCGGTTGCGCATATCTGGTTCTTGAAGAGTCTGCCATCCCGTCTGGGTATGGTGCTCGACATGACGCTGCGCGACATCGAGCGTGTACTGTACTTTGAGGCGTGGTGCGTTATCGAGCCAGGCATGACCCCGTTGAAACGCGGTCAGATTATGTCTGATGACGATTTCTTGGCAAAAACCGAAGAGTACGGTGACGACTTCCACGCCCTGATGGGCGCGGAAGCGGTGCGCGAACTGTTGCGTAACATTGACCTTGATCGCGAAGTAGAGCGTTTGCGCGCCGAGCTAAAAGCGACTGGTTCCGATGCCAAGATCAAAAAGATCTCCAAGCGTTTGAAAGTTTTGGAAGGGTTCCAGAAGTCTGGTATTAAACCGGACTGGATGATCATGGAAGTACTGCCTGTACTTCCTCCTGATTTGCGTCCACTGGTTCCATTGGATGGCGGTCGTTTTGCGACCTCCGACCTAAACGATTTATACCGTCGCGTTATTAACCGTAATAACCGATTGAAACGCCTGTTAGAACTCAAGGCACCAGACATCATTTTGCGCAACGAAAAACGTATGCTGCAAGAGTCTGTTGACTCCTTGCTGGATAACGGTCGTCGCGGTAAGGCCATGACAGGCGCGAATAAGCGTCAGTTGAAGTCACTGGCCGATATGATCAAAGGTAAGAGCGGTCGTTTCCGTCAAAACCTGCTGGGTAAGCGTGTCGATTACTCGGGTCGTTCCGTGATTGTGGTGGGGCCTCAGTTGAAACTGCACGAGTGCGGTTTGCCAAAACTGATGGCTTTGGAGCTTTTCAAGCCTTTCATTTTCAACCGTTTGGAACTGATGGGTTTAGCTACCACGATTAAGGCGGCTAAAAAGCTGGTGGAAAGCCAAGAGCCGGTGGTTTGGGATATTCTCGAAGAGGTTATTCGTGAACACCCGATCTTGCTGAACCGTGCGCCGACTTTGCACCGTCTTGGTATTCAGGCCTTTGAGCCAGTCCTGATTGAAGGTAAAGCGATTCAGTTGCACCCCTTGGTGTGTGCAGCGTTTAACGCTGACTTTGACGGTGACCAAATGGCGGTACACGTGCCGCTGTCTCTGGAAGCACAGCTAGAGGCTCGCACCTTAATGCTGGCGTCGAACAACGTACTGTTCCCCGCCAACGGTGAGCCTTCTATCGTACCGTCTCAGGATATTGTTCTGGGTCTGTACTACGCGTCTCGCGAAGCCATTAACGACAAAGGCGAAGGCATGTTCTTCGCGGATGTGGCTGAAGTTCGTCGTGCTTACGATAGCAATGAGATTTCCCTACAAACTCGCTTAACAGTGCGTATCACCGAATACGAGCAAGGCGAGGACAAAGAGTGGAAACCAGTCGTACAGCGTTATGAAACGACCGCGGGTCGTGCCATGCTGTCGGAAATCTTGCCTAAGGGCTTGCCGTTTTCCGCGCTCAACCGTACGCTTAAAAAGAAAGAAATTTCGCGTTTGATTAACCAGTCATTCCGTCGTTGCGGTTTGCGTGCCACAGTAATTTTGGCTGACAAACTCATGCAGGCTGGTTTCAGTCTGGCAACACGCGGTGGTATTTCTATCGCCATGAACGACATGCTGGTGCCTGCGGTTAAGCAAGACATCCTTACTCAAGCCAGTAACGAAGTCAAAGAGATCGACAAGCAGTACTCCTCAGGTCTGGTGACCGCCCAGGAACGTTATAACAACGTCGTGGATATCTGGGGTAAGGCCGGGGATCGCGTGGGTAAAGCCATGATGGAACAACTGGCTACCGAGCCAGTGACGAACCGCTTTGGCGAGGAAGTACGTCAGGAGTCTTTTAACTCCATCTATATGATGGCTGACTCCGGTGCTCGAGGCTCTGCAGCACAGATTCGTCAGTTGGCCGGTATGCGTGGTTTGATGGCTAAGCCTGATGGCTCCATTATTGAAACGCCTATTACCGCTAACTTCCGTGAAGGATTGAACGTACTTCAGTACTTTATTTCTACACACGGTGCGCGTAAAGGTCTTGCGGATACCGCGCTGAAAACAGCGAACTCCGGTTACTTGACGCGTCGTCTGGTAGACGTTACTCAAGATCTCGTGATTATTGAGAAAGACTGCGGTACCTCACAAGGCTACACCATGAAAGCCATCTTGGATGGTGGTGAAGTGATTGAGCCCTTGCGTGATTTGATTCTAGGTCGCGTGGCTGCCGTTGATATCGTGAATCCTGATAATCAGGAAACCGTTGTCAGCGCAGGTACCTTGCTAGATGAAGATATTGTTGAGCTGATCGACTCCGTTGGAGTGGATGAGGTCAAGATCCGTACACCACTGACATGTGAAACACGTCACGGTTTGTGTGCACATTGTTATGGTCGTGACTTGGGTCGCGGTACATTGGTTAGCCGTGGTGAGGCAGTGGGTGTTATTGCTGCTCAGTCTATTGGTGAGCCAGGTACTCAGCTGACCATGCGTACGTTCCACATTGGTGGTGCAGCATCGCGTGCCGCCATGGCTAGCTCCGTAGAGACGAAGTCAGCGGGTACTGTAGGCTTTGAAATTGGTTTACGTTATGTGACCAACGCCAAAGGTGAACGTATTGCTATTTCACGTTCGGGTGAAATCGTTATTTTTGACGATAACCGCCGCGAGCGTGAGCGCCATAAAGTGCCTTACGGTGCCACGATTTCTGTCGGTGATGGAGAGGTGATCAAGGCCGGTCAGCGTTTGGCTAACTGGGATCCTTTGACCCGTCCTATCGTGTCGGAATACACGGGTACAGTGCGCTTTGAGAACATCGAAGAGGGCGTAACCGTTGCTCGTCAGGTTGACGAAGTAACAGGCTTGTCCACCTTGGTTGTGATCACGCCCAAGACCCGTAGCACTGGCAAGACGATCAACCGTCCGCAAATCAAATTGCTTAACGAAGTTGGGCAAGAGATTAAAATTGCGGGTACTGACCACATGGTCAATATCTCCTTCCCAGTGGGCGCGCTGATCACGGTTCGTGACGGACAGCAAGTGTCTGTGGGTGAAATTCTGGCTCGTATTCCTCAGGAATCCCAGAAAACACGTGATATTACCGGTGGTCTGCCACGTGTGGCTGAGTTGTTCGAGGCACGCTCACCCAAAGATGCTGGCTTGCTAGCGGAAGTTACGGGTACTGTGTCGTTTGGTAAAGACACCAAAGGTAAACAGCGTCTGGTCATTACCGACCTGGATGGTGTGAGCCATGAGTTCTTGATCCCCAAAGAGAAGCAGGTACTGGCTCACGACGGGCAGGTAGTCAACAAAGGTGAAATGATTGTTGATGGTCCTCCCGATCCGCACGATATTTTGCGTCTCAAGGGCATCGAAAAGCTGGCGAACTACATCGTTAACGAAGTTCAAGACGTTTATCGCTTGCAGGGTGTGAAGATCAACGACAAGCACATTGAAGTGATTGTGCGTCAGATGTTGCGTCGCGTGAATATTGTTGATGCTGGTGATACAGGCTTTATTACCGGTGAGCAAGTTGAGCGCTCTGAGTTGTTGAACGAGAACGATCGTGTTCTGGCAGACAATGGTATTCCCGCCACTTACGAAAACGTATTGCTGGGTATTACCAAGGCTTCCTTGTCTACAGATTCGTTCATCTCGGCGGCTTCTTTCCAAGAAACAACACGAGTTCTGACTGAAGCGGCGATCATGGGTAAAACCGATGATCTGCGAGGTCTGAAAGAGAACGTTATCGTGGGACGTCTGATTCCTGCGGGTACCGGTATGGCCTACCATATTGCCCGCAAGCAAAAAGAGGTTTTTGAGGCAGCAGAACGCAAAGCAGCACGTGAGCTTGAAAACCCTTTTGGCAATTCGGCTGACGAGGAGCCAGCGAGCAGCCCAGAGGCTTCTACCGTAGCACCTAGCGAGGACAGCGCCGAGTAAGCTCTGTTCAAGCAGTAAGAAACGCCACAGTCATGACTGTGGCGTTTTTTTATGTCAAAGCATATCGTTAAGCAGTAAAGGGTGTAGTACTCGATAAGCAGCCAGCAAGCCCAAAGTGATGAAGATCATGGCACAGCTACGCTCTATATAAGGGGCAAGCTGATACAGGCGGCGTTGCCACTTGCTATGGCTCAGTAAGCGTATGAGCAGGGTGTTCCACAAGTAGACCACCATACACATCCATAAACCCATGGCCACACGTAAGCCTTGATCATTTTCAGCACTGGGTAGCAAGTTAGCCAAGCTGAGATAAAACAGGACGTTTTTTGGATTTAGTAAGGCCGATACGAAGCCTTGCATAAAGCAGCTTAGCCAAGTAGCGTGTGCTGTACTGGCTTTGTAAGGATCGCTACTGTAGCTTGTAGCAGTCAGGCTCGAACGCCAGAACTGTAGTCCAAGATAGAGTAAAAAAGCGCTGCTGGCCCATTGCATCGCCACTGCTAAGTAAGGGCTGTGCTGTAGTAAATGGGTGCCCGACAAGGCCAAGCTGATGTAGAGCCCATTTACCCCGCTTATGCCTAACACCGTCGCATGAGCATAGTGCTTGCCATGGCGTAGGCTAGTTTTGGTGAGCAATAAAAAGTCGGGGCCTGGGCTAAGTAATGCTAAGAAATGACTGCTGGCGACAAATAAAAAAATGCTCATGACGACATCTAGGTTTACGAAAAAACCTAGTGTCGCCTTCCTCAGATTATAAGTATTGGATGAAATTGCGCAGTGCTTAGTTAGCTACGGCAATTTTTCCTGTCATCATGGTCCAGTGACCAGGGAAAGAGCAATAAAACGCATAGTCTTCACCTTCTTTGAGCTGGCTGACATCAAAGGTGAGCGTAGCGGTTTCACCACCACCTATTACGGCAGTATGAGCAATGACACGCTCATCGCCGGGTTTGACATAGTCCTTGTCTAGGCCTGCTGCCATACCATCTGTGGCAACAGCGGTTTCATCCGATTTTTTGCTGATGACTACGTTATGCCCCATGCTGGCTTTAGGCAATTTACCCGTGTGCTTGAGCTCAATCGTAAATTCAGTGCATGCTTTGTCTATGACTATTTCTTTGGTATTGAATTGCATGGCGTCATTGCCTTCTACAGTGACTTGGCAATTGGCAAATACCGGTAAACTGCACAGGCTTAATATAGCAGCTAGGCTTACTTTGCTTAACATAGAGTGAACTCCCAAAGAATGGCTGATCAGCGCTGGCGTAGGCATACTAGCAGGGTGACCATGCCTATAAAAATAAATAGTACAGACTTCAGTCATGGTATTCATTTCTGAGTCTGTCTACAGAGTTTATCTGCCCTTAATTTGATCTAAGACAAAGCCCCTGATAGCAGTGTTGAATGTTTGTCTCATGCTTGATACTGCTTGGGAGTCACGGCGGTGTATTGCTTGAAGACGCGTTGAAAATGACTTTGGTCTGCAAAATCCAGTTCGTAAGCCACTTGGCTAATAGGCTGCTTTTTTGAAAGGGCTAAACGTGCTGTGTTGATGCGGTGATTTTGCAACCAACGCTGAGGAGTTAAACCAGTGCAGGTTCGAAACAGACGTATTAGTTGAAAGGGACTTAAGCCTATCGCCGCAGCCCAATGTCTTAGGTTTAGCTTTTGTGCTCCGTATTGGTCGACGTAACGCAATGCGGATGTAAGTAATTGCTGGTGCTGAGGATCTGTGGCCGGGATAAGTATTTGCTCAGAGCTAGGTGCGCTAGTTAGATGATGCAGCAGTGCCATTAGAGCCTGTTTTTTCTGCCCCACAGGGGCTGTGGAAAACAGCAGGGCATTACAGTCGGAAAAACACTTATAACTCTGTGCTTGTCTGTACAGCCGTACTGAGTGGCTAGAAAAGGGAACGGGCTGCCCTAGCGACTGCAAGCTAGTATGGAGCCAGGCCGTTTGGATATGCAGCATTTGATAGCTCCAAGACGGACTAAAACGTGGATTGCAGGCGTGAGTGAGGTGAGCGGGAATCAGAATGACATCACCCGCTTGCAAGGTTTGATGAAAACCGCAAGCAGCGTTAAAAATACTATTTCCCGCGTCAATAGCTCCGATAGAGTAAAAAGGGTGGTGATGCGGTCGGTAGCAGGCTTGGCTATTGATGGCACGCCGGCTTTCAACAAAAGGCAGTCGGGAATCACGCCAGAACTGTTGCATGTATTTACTGTGGCGCTAAGGCCGCTTTTAGACTAATAATAAATGTACTGCCTTGTCCTAATACGCTTTGGACCTGTATATCGCCACCATGTCGGTGGATGACAGTTTTCACAAAAGCCAAGCCCAAGCCACTGCCTGTTGGAGCATGCTCTTGATCGGAGTGCGCTCGGTGGTAGGGTTCAAATAAGGAGGGTAGGTGTTCGGCCGCAATACCCCATCCTTGATCGCTTAAGTAAAGCAAGATTAGCTCGCCCTGGGCTATAAAGTTGGCTGATACGCTATTGCCTGCCGGCCCGTATTTAATTGCATTTTCAATCAGATTGCTTAGCACTCGACGCAGCATGGGGGCATTACCCAGTACCCAGGCCTCACTGGTAGTGGCGTAATGCAGTTGCACTTGCTTGCGTTGAGCGAGCGCCCAGCACTGATCCAGGCTATCTGCCAGTAAATCTGCCAGGTTTACTGGCTCTAGCGCCATATCCATGGCTTCAGCACGCGCTAGATTCATGAAGTTATCGACCAGCTCCAGCGTTTGTGTTGCATAAGTTTCCACATGCTCAAGCAGCGCATCCGAATCTAGCTTATGTGCCGGGTCTTTTTGGAGAGCGCTTAAGGCTAGCAAAGAGTTTTGCGGTGCGCGCATATCATGTGAGATGAAGCGCAGTGTTTCTTCCCGTTTAGTCTGCGCTTGGCGCAGTAAATCTATCGATTTATGCAATAAAGACAGACGCTGCGGCAGGCTGCGTGCACGGCGCTCGACGCTTGAGCCTTGTAATGAGGCTTTGATTTCCGGGTAATCGAGTTGCAGTTTTTCTAGATCCAGCGACACTTGTCGTAGTGCGGCCTCCTGACTACGCCAGTGCCACAATGGGTAGGCGAGTAAAGTAACGAGCAAACTGGCTGTTGGGGGTATCCAGAATCCGAGCCAGTGCATGGCGACCCAGTTCAGCATAAAAATGCCTAAGAGTGCAAAACTGAGGGAAACAAAAGCGAGCCTAGGGGACAGGCGTAAAAAAAGCAGGCACAGGATGAACACGGGAACGAACGATAGCAGTGCATTGACCCAATCAGGGGGAATGTCTATCCAGCGGTCAGTTTGTGTGGCCACTACTATGTTGGCCAAAATCTCCATGCCGGACATGGTCGATTGCTCGGCTTTGGACATGGGCGTTGAAAACGTATCGCCTAAGCCACTGCTCCAGGCTCCAATGAGTACGTATTTATCTTTAAAAAATTCAGGCGGATAGTGGCCCTGTAATACGCTGTAGTATGACAAGGTATTGAAGTGCCCAGGCCGCCCCAGAAAAGGGATATGGCGGGCAGAAGTGTTCAGCTTGGTGCGTGCCGTGCTGACGGCGTCCTGGTCTGCAGCCACCTCAAGCATGGCAGGAGAAAAATGTTGCAGTACGTCTGCATTGGGCAGTGGGTGCCAGAGCTTCACTTTACGCACAACACCGTCCGCATCAGGATAGATGTTGATGTAGCCAAGTTGAGCGGCGGCTTGTTCAAGCTGGGCTAAGGGGCGTGCTAACTGGCCGGTGCTGGGGTGATACACCTCAGGCAGAATTACCCTTCCGTGTGTGGCAATCGCTGTGGCCAGTATTTCGTCATCGTCAGGGTATGCTGGATTGGCTTCCTGAAACACCATATCCATGCCCACGACGCGTGCTTCGCGTAAGTGATGTAACAACTCGGCGTGCGTGGTTCGTCGCCAGGGCCAGTAGCCCAGTTTGGCAATGCTGCCATCGTCTATGGCAATGAGTACGATGTCCTGAGGTGCAGGAGCAGGCACAGTTAGGGTGAGCGTGAAATCGTAAAATGTATTGTCGAGTCGGCGCAGCCCTGTTTCAGAGCGATAAAAACTGAGTAAAAGAGTTAATACAAACAGGAATGCGGTAACGAGTCGCCATTCCTGCTGTAAGTGGTAGTTCAGTGATTGGCGGTTGGAAGGGGATTCACTGCGTGCCATAGACAATGAGGTCGTGATTAAAAGTCACGTACCAGCACTGGGTCGCCAAATGCAGTAGTGATGAATCCGCCATCACCAGTGCGCAAGGTGGAAGCGCCTTCGAATTGGGCTACTGTATCAGCGCTCATCAGACCCTGCTCGCTGATTGAACGAATCAATACATAGTGATTGCCAGGCCGTTTGGCGCTAAAAGTTAAGGCCGGCCCGCTTTGGGTGTGGCGAGACAGCAGTTCGGTGCCTTGGGCGTCACGAGCCACTTGGACTAAATAACTGGATACCTCGGGCTGGGCGCTGGCTTGCACCGTCCACTGAGCGCCTTGACGTACTGGTTCAGTAATATGTGGAGCCTGGGGTAACTGGCTGATGGTGACACCTGGCTTGTCCGCTGATGCACTGGCACCATAGGATGCAGGGATCTGATCGTATTGCGTGTTAGTACTCGTACGTAGTTCGGCGCGTCCTTCTAGTACCTCACTAACGCTTACCTGAGCCTTGTGTCGCACACGTAATGAGGTGCCGCGTACACCTGTGATACTAACTGGGGTACGTACCTCAAAGCGTCCGACACCCGGTGATTCGGGGGCCACCACAGACTCTAGGTCTCCGTCCTCAAGCGTCACAATCGTATCGCTAAGCGGCGCACCTTCGAAAACGCGAGCCCGCTGTACAGTCAGTGAAGAATTGGCAGGAATTAATAAAACACTATTATCGTGTAACTTCACACTGAGGGAGGACTGCTCACCTGTCTGGATGCGGTCACCTTCGTTCAGGGTGAGCGCTTCAGTGGCCAAGGTTTGCCCGTTCACCTGGACTTGCCCTGAGCGATGGATAATGGCAAGTGTGCTGGCATGACTTGGTATCAGGCTAAAGGGGATGGCAAGCTCTTTACCAATAGGCAAAGCGAGTGTGTCGGCCACCTGATTAAGTGTTTGCAGTGTGACCCAGTTTTGTACCTTACCGGTGTAAGTCGTTGCAATATTAGAAAGTGTGTCGCCAGCTAGTACCCTGTAAATGAAGTTATCACCACGGGCACCGGCTGGTTGAGCGAGCACCACGCCCGGTAAAAGAACACTGCTTAGCAGCAGAAGAAAACAGCGAGAGTTGATCATTCGTCAGTGCTATCCGAGAGTAGCTCCAGTCTGTAGCCCAGGGCGTATGAGGCGCTGAGACGTACACCATTTTCTGGGCGAAGCTGAAGCTTGCGGCGGATATTTGAAAGGTGAGTGTCTAAGGTTCTTGAGGTGGCGGGTATTTCCCGATTCCAGACAGCGGAGCTGAGCACATCGCGAGAGAACAGCCGGCCGGGGTTGCGGAATAGCAAAAGAGCCAATTCAAATTCTTTAGGGGCTAAGGTAATGGTTTCCTGATTCAGGTCGATACGGCCTTGCTCTGGATAAACCTGATAACAGCCAAACTGAAAATCTTCGTTCTGGCCAGTGGCGGGGGTGGTACGACGCAATAAGGCTTGAATGCGCGCTATGAGTTCGCCCTTGCGTATAGGCTTAGTCATGTAGTCGTCGGCCCCTGCTTGTAAGCCTGCCACGAGGTCTTCTTCAGCAGTGCGACTTGTTAAAAATAAGACCGGTATCTGGTGTCCGAGGTTGGAACGCACCCAACGCAATACGTCAAGTCCGCTGACATCAGGCACTTCCCAGTCTAGAAGCAGCAGGTCAAAAGAGTGTGGTTTGGCCAGAGTAGTCAGCAAGGTTTTGCCTGTATAGAAATTCTGGCACTGGAAATTGGCATCATGAAGAGTTTGGGTGATGAGTTCGGCTTGTGCCCGGTCATCTTCCAAGGAGGCGATGTACATAGATTCAATGTCCGGCGTTTTCTATAGGGGTGAGTTTCGAGTATAACGAGATGCAGCTACTTGGTGACTAAGTGTGTCTTTCGCTGCGCCCGCACAACGTATTATGCCTTAAATGGCGGGTAATGCATTGACTTATAAGGTGTTGTGGTGTTAAATTTTAGGGCTTACTTAAAGGATCCTTGCCGGTTCTCTTTGTAACACCCATGATAGTAACTGATTGGTTATGGCGCGATTATTCTTGGCTTTACTAAATTGAAGTCGGGAAGGCACTCCCATAACCTTTAGCCATTTGTGCAGGGCCGCTCTTTGTTTTGTTTAAGGGCGGCATTGTGCAAGCTGCCTTCGTGTTGACCAACCGTCTACTCTTGGCAGCATTGTTTAAGCGAACAAACGTACTTTATAGGATACGTATAGGTCATGCCAACCATTGCTCAACTCGTGCGCAAGCCGCGCGAAGTCAGTCGTGCGAGCAGTAAGAGCCCAGCGCTCGAGAACTGCCCGCAGCGTCGCGGTGTCTGCACACGTGTCTACACCACGACCCCTAAGAAACCTAACTCCGCTTTGCGTAAAGTCGCCAAAGTGCGTCTAACTAACGGTTTCGAAGTTATTTCATACATTGGTGGTGAAGGCCACAACTTGCAAGAACACTCTGTCGTGCTAGTGCGCGGCGGTCGTGTAAAAGACTTGCCTGGTGTGCGTTACCACATCGTCCGCGGTGCTCTGGATCTTCAGGGTGTTAAGGACCGTAAGCAGTCTCGCTCCAAATACGGCGCTAAGCGTCCTAAGTAAATTGCATCTGCCTATCAGCCTAGGCTGATGTGTTCGTGCAACTATGACCTTAGGTCATAGCATGTAAGTGATCAGTCTGATGATTGGTCAAGATCGCGCAAGCGATTCAACTGAATAGTCACAAGGAAAATACCATGCCTCGCCGTCGCGAAGTACCCAAACGTGAAATCCTACCTGACCCAAAATTTGGCAGCGTTGAGCTGGCTAAATTCATGAACGTGGTCATGCTGTCCGGCAAAAAAGCTGTTGCCGAACGTATTGTTTATGGTGCGCTTGAACAAGTGGCACAAAAAACCGGCAAAGATCCGCTCGAAGTGTTTAATGCTGCCATTAACAATATTAAACCTGTTGTTGAAGTAAAAGGCCGTCGTGTTGGTGGTGCAAACTACCAAGTACCTGTTGAGGTTCGTCCCGTGCGTCGTCTGGCTCTGGCCATGCGCTGGTTGCGTGAAGCAGCTAAAAAACGCGGTGAGAAATCCATGGTGCTGCGTCTGGCTGGCGAATTGGCTGATGCGGCTGAAGGCCGTGGCGGTGCAATGAAGAAGCGTGAAGACACGCACAAGATGGCCGAAGCTAACAAAGCATTTAGCCACTTCCGTTGGTAATCTGAGGACATACAATCATGGCCCGCAAAACCCCTATCCAGCGCTACCGTAACATCGGTATTTCTGCTCACATTGACGCCGGTAAGACCACCACTTCCGAGCGCATCCTGTTTTACACAGGCGTAAACCACAAGCTGGGTGAAACCCACGAGGGTTCCGCCACGATGGACTGGATGGAGCAAGAGCAAGAGCGCGGGATCACTATTACCTCAGCCGCCACGACCGCTTTTTGGCGCGGCATGGCGGGCAACTACCCTGAGCACCGTATCAACGTTATTGATACCCCCGGACACGTGGATTTCACCATTGAGGTTGAGCGTTCCATGCGTGTGCTGGACGGTGCCTGCATGGTGTATTGTGCAGTGGGTGGTGTACAGCCGCAGTCCGAGACCGTGTGGCGTCAAGCAAACAAGTACAACGTACCTCGTTTAGCTTTCATTAACAAAATGGACCGTACTGGCGCAAACTTTTTTAAAGTTTACGAACAGTTGAAATTGCGCTTGAAAGCGAATCCTGTAGCGATTGTTATCCCAATCGGTGCCGAGGATCAGTTCGAAGGCGTGGTTGACCTGGTGAAAATGAAAGCAATCGTCTGGGATGAAGCTAGCCAAGGCGTAAAGTTCGAGTACAAAGACATTCCAGCCGAGTTGCAAGACCAAGCTGAAGAGTGGCGCGAAAAAATGGTTGAGTCGGCTGCTGAAGCCAACGAAGACCTGATGAACAAATACTTGGAAGATGGCGATCTGTCAGAAGACGACATTAACCTGGGTCTGCGTTTACGCACCATCGCTTGTGAAATCCAGCCAATGCTATGTGGTACTGCCTTTAAAAACAAAGGTGTACAACGCATGCTGGACGCTGTTATCGACTACTTGCCATCCCCAGTAGATATTCCTCCTGTTGATGGTACAGACGATGACGGTAACCCGATCGTACGTAAAGCTGAAGACGATGAGCCCATGTCGGCTCTGGCGTTCAAACTGATGACCGACCCCTTCGTAGGTCAGTTGACATTTGTGCGTGTTTACTCAGGTGTATTGCGTTCTGGTGACATGGTTTTCAACCCGATCAAAGGCAAGAGAGAGCGTGTTGGTCGTATCTTGCAGATGCACGCGAACAACCGTACTGAGCTCAAAGAGCTGGTAGCGGGTGATATCGCTGCTGTGGTGGGTTTGAAAGACGTAACTACCGGTGAAACACTGTGTGATCCAGCTAAACACATCATTCTGGAGCGCATGGAGTTCCCCGAGCCAGTTATTTCTCAGGCCGTAGAACCCAAAACCAAGTCTGACCAAGAGAAAATGGGTGTTGCCCTGTCTCGCTTGGCTCAGGAAGATCCGTCCTTCCGTGTTAGCAGCGATGAAGAGTCCGGCCAGACCATTATCTCTGGTATGGGCGAGTTGCACTTGGAAGTTCTGGTTGATCGTATGCGTCGTGAATTCGGCGTAGAAGCCAACGTGGGTAAACCACAGGTGGCATACCGCGAGACAATCCGCAAAACTTGCGAAGAAATCGAAGGCAAGTTTGTTAAGCAGTCCGGTGGTCGCGGTCAATACGGTCACGTGGTTCTCAAGCTCGAGCCTCTTGAGGCTGGTGGCGGCTACGAGTTCGTGGATGCGATTAAAGGTGGTGTTGTACCGCGTGAGTACATCCCCGCTGTTGATAAGGGTATTCAGGAAACCTTGCCTGCGGGTGTGGTGGCTGGCTACCCAGTCGTTGACGTTAAAGTTACATTGTTCTTTGGTTCTTACCACGATGTTGACTCTAACGAAAACGCGTTCCGTATGGCTGCATCGATGGCTTTCAAAGATGGTATGCGTAAAGCATCCCCCGTCTTGCTGGAGCCAACTATGGCAGTTGAAGTGGAAACACCTGAAGAGTACGCAGGTAACGTGATGGGCGATTTGTCTTCACGTCGCGGTATGGTTCAGGGTATGGATGATATTCCTGGTGGTGGCAAAATTATCAAAGCTGAAGTACCTTTAGCGGAGATGTTCGGCTACTCTACCAGTCTGCGCTCCCAGACACAGGGTCGTGCTACCTATTCGATGGAATTTAAGCAATATGCTGAAGCTCCAAAGAACGTAGCTGACGAAGTGATCAGCGCTCGCGGTAAATAAGCTAAGCATTCAGGCCTGCTTCGGCAGGCCAGTAATTAACATACTATTTTTGTTTTCTTGAAAACATAGATTGGGATAAATCATGGCAAAAGGTAAGTTCGAACGGACCAAACCACACGTTAACGTGGGTACGATTGGTCACGTTGACCACGGTAAAACAACATTGACTGCAGCTATTTGTACAGTATTGGCAAAAGCATACGGTGGTGAAGCGCGCGATTACTCGCAGATTGACGCTGCTCCTGAAGAGAAAGCGCGTGGTATTACCATCAGCACGTCACACGTTGAGTACGAGACCCCTAACCGTCACTACGCACACGTTGACTGCCCCGGTCACGCTGACTACGTTAAAAACATGATTACCGGTGCTGCGCAGATGGACGGCGCGATTCTGGTATGTTCTGCTGCTGACGGCCCCATGCCTCAGACACGCGAGCACATTTTGCTGAGCCGTCAGGTTGGCGTACCTTACATCATCGTGTTCCTGAACAAGGCTGACATGGTTGATGACGAAGAGCTGGTTGAGTTGGTTGAAATGGAAGTGCGTGAGTTGTTGTCCAACTACGACTTCCCAGGCGACGACACACCGATCATCAAGGGTTCTGCTAAGTTGGCGCTGGAAGGCGACGAAGGTCCCTTGGGTAGCCAAGCTGTATTGGCTTTGGCTGAGGCACTGGATTCATACATTCCTACACCAGAGCGTGCGGTTGACGGTGCATTCTTGATGCCTGTTGAGGACGTGTTCTCTATTTCTGGTCGTGGTACTGTCGTAACAGGCCGTATTGAGCGCGGTATTGTTAAGGTCGGTGAAGAGATCGAAATCGTGGGTATCAAAGATACCGTTAAAACGATTTGTACCGGCGTTGAGATGTTCCGCAAGCTGCTCGATCAGGGTGAGGCTGGCGATAACGTAGGTCTGTTGTTGCGTGGTACTAAGCGTGAAGACGTTGAGCGTGGTCAAGTATTGGCCAAGCCAGGTTCGATCAAGCCCCACACCGACTTTGACGCTGAGGTGTACATTCTGTCCAAAGAAGAGGGTGGTCGTCACACACCATTCTTTAAAGGCTACCGTCCTCAGTTTTACTTCCGTACTACAGACGTAACCGGTACGATTGAGTTGCCAGAAGACAAAGAAATGGTTCTTCCTGGTGATAACGTGTCCATGAAAGTATCTTTGATCGCTCCTATCGCGATGGAAGAAGGTCTGCGTTTCGCGATTCGCGAAGGTGGCCGTACCGTGGGCGCCGGCGTTGTTGCAAAAATCTACAAGTAATACGCTTTAGCCTGTGCGAGGGGGTATTTCCCCTCGCCGTTTTCGTTCTTTAGGAATACTCATGAAAAACCAGAAAATCCGCATTCGTCTGAAAGCGTACGATTACAAATTGATCGATCAATCCGCTGCAGAAATCGTGGAAACGGCAAAACGTACCGGTGCTGTTGTACGTGGTCCTGTACCGCTGCCAACTCGCATCCGTCGTTACGACATTCTTCGTTCCCCACACGTGAACAAAACTTCACGTGATCAGTTCGAAATGCGTACTCACCAGCGTCTGATGGACATTGTTGACCCAACTGATAAAACAGTTGATGCGCTGATGCGTCTGGATTTGCCAGCAGGTGTAGACGTAGAAATCGCTCTGCAGTAATGCTGTTTGCATTAAAAGTTTGAAGAAAATCGCCATGTTCATTACAACATGGCGATTTTTTTTACACGCTCGATTGGACGAATGGGCGCAAGCGGGTTACGCTTTTTAGTCTGCATTGAATTTCTGGAGGGGCATTTCAACATGTTCTCCACTGTGATCAGACCCGTACCTTATTACTTGTTCGGTATCTTGAGCATACTGTTAGCTAGCCTGCTACAGACCGCACAGGCCAGTACCTGCGCGCCAGGTAAATCTATAAAAATAGCCGACTTATCGTGGGAAAGTGCCCAGTTCAGCACAGCCCTATACGAGCGCGTACTGCGGCAGGCCTATGGATGCGAGACGGAAAGGGTGCCAGGCAGCTCCGCTGCACTGGAATCGGCCTTAGCGCAGGATCATATACAGATTATTCCAGAAATATGGTCTGGTCGAACTGAAATCATCGACAAAGCGATTGCCGCCGGACAGGTGAAGATCGTGGGCGAGACTTTAGAGGGCGGTGCCGAACAAGGCTGGTACGTGCCCCAGTATCTGATCTCCGGCGATGCCGAACGTGATGTTCAGGCCCTGGCTCCTGATCTGCGATCCATTGAGCAACTGGGAGAGTACAGCCATTTATTTGCCAGTCTGGACACACCGAATAAGGGACGGTTTTATAACTGCCCTACGGGCTGGGTCTGTGAAACGTTTAATAGCCGTATGTTTGATTTGTATGGCTTAGGCAAGCAGTACGATAACTTTCGTTCAGGTACCGCCGCCGCTCTGGATGCGGCGATTAGTTCTGCTTACGAAAATCGTAAGCCGGTGCTGTTTTATTATTGGCAGCCCGCTGGGCTAATGGCGAAATACGATTTTTTTAAACTGGATGCTGGTGAGTTTAATGCCAGGTGCTGGGATAGCTTGTTGGATAAAAGTGCGCAAGCCTGCGCTAGTGACTTTATCCTAGCGACAATTTCACTTGCGGTATCCAGCCCTTTTGCTGAGCAGCATCCGGATTTAATTCAGTTTTTTGATCGCGTCCAATTACATCCAGAACAGATGAATGCAATTATTCTGTCCATGAGTGAGCAGGGGCGCGATGCGGCCAGTTTGGTAGACGAATTTTTGCAGAAGTATCCAGAGCAATGGCAAGGCTGGTTAAGTGCTAACGCCGCGCTTCGTATGCAGCAATCCATGCAAGAAACGACGAATGCGGTGCAGACAGGTATTTTTCCGGACTGGTCATTTAGTGATTGGACGAATCATCAATTAAAGCAGGCGGTTCAACGCTATAGCCCAGCGCTCAGCCAGTTTAGTGCCGTGATGCTCAATGGTTTGATCTTGCCTATTGAGCGTTTATTACAGTTAACGCCGGCCTGGTTGATGTTGCTATGCATTGCAGCACTTAGCTGGCATGCCAGTCGTCTGTGGTATGCAGCCGTACTGGCCGTAGCTGGGTTTTACTTGATTGGCGCTTTAGGCTTATGGGACAAGTTAATGCAGACCTTCACCCTGGTTCTGGTGGCCAGTTTATTGTCTGTCTTGTTAGGTATTCCCTTGGGCATCTTGGCGGCCTCTAGCCGATGGGCCAGACGTTTTATGGAGCCTGTGCTGGATGTTATGCAAACCATGCCTGGCTTTGTGTATCTGATCCCGGTGCTCATGTTGTTTGGCCTAGGTAAAGTGCCAGCGGTAATGGCAACAATTGTGTATGCCATGCCACCTTTGATTCGGCTAACTAGCTTAGGTCTTAGACAGGTGGATCCGCATGTACTAGAAGCGGCCCAAAGTTATGGAGTGACGCCCGCCCAGAAACTGTGGCGAGTCACCTTGCCGCTGGCGCGGCCCAGCATTATGGCGGGTATTAATCAAACCACCATGATGGCGCTTTCCATGGTGGTGGTAGCGTCCATGATCGGTGCACAGGGCTTGGGCGAAGATGTGCTGGCAGGTATACAAACTCAGGATATGGGTAAAGGCCTGCAGGCAGGTTTGGCGATAGTGGTGCTGGCAATCGTTATGGACAGAATCACACAGTATTATGGCCGTGCTAAACGCAGGCGCCTAAGGAGATCGTGATGACAAACCATATTTTAAATGCCGACTTAGCTCCCGCCCTGATTGAACTGCAGGATGTCTATAAAGTGTTCGGAGGGCGGGCACAACGCGCAGTGGATTTATTGCGTCAGGGGCAGGATAAAAAAAGCGTGCAGCAGCAAACCGGCACTATTGTGGGTTTAGCGGGTGTGGATGCGGCGTTTCCTGCCCAGCAAATATCATGTGTAATGGGTTTGTCTGGCTCGGGCAAGTCTACCTTGGTGCGCCATATTAACCGTCTCATTGATCCCAGTGCTGGTCGGATTTTAATTGATGGCCAAGATGTCTTGCGGCTAGATATGGACGCATTGCGTCAATTGCGCAGGCATAAAATTAGTATGGTCTTTCAGGCGTTCGGCTTGCTGCCCCATTTGACCGTGCTGGATAACGTGGCGTTTGGCCTGGAAGTGCGGGGCGATGATCGCAAGCAGGCGCGTGAGCAGGCGCTGCACTGGCTAGAGCGAGTGGGCTTGGCCGATTACGTGCGTAACTATCCCGATGAGTTATCGGGCGGCATGCAGCAACGTGTGGGCTTGGCTCGCGCATTGGTTGGTAACACCGATATTTTGCTGATGGACGAGGCTTTTTCTGCGCTGGACCCTTTGATTCGAACGGAAATGCAAACTGAACTGATGCAGTTGCAACAGCAGCTTCGTAAGACGATTGTGTTTGTGACACATGATATAGATGAGGCCTTGAGGCTGGGGCAGCATATTGTGATTTTGCGAGAAGGCAGGGTAGAGCAAAGCGGCACGGCACAAGAAATACAAGATCATCCGGTCAATGATTATGTGGCGCGTTTTGTGCAGCGCCCTGCATAGCGGGTGGCGAGCACAGAGAGCGGCTTAGTAAACATAAAAAACTGTGGTAAATCAGGTGTTTCCCTCTTGATTTTATGGAATTTTGTTTGCTTCAGCCTAGTTTGGCGTGTTATATTAACTAGCTTAGCCAAAAAGTTTGGTTAGTTTGTAGTTGAGCATTGAATGTGGTATTTGATGCTCTCTAATTAGCCCCGACCAATCGTAGTTGGGATATGGAGAAAATGATGTCGAACTCGACACCTACGCCTGCCGCGTGGCGGCTGGGGCTTGTTGGGCGAAAAGTTGGCATGACCCGTGTATTTACGGAAGATGGAGAATCCATCCCCGTAACTGTGCTGGACGTGTCGAACAATCGCATCACACAAGTCAAAACGCCCGCTGTTGACGGTTATGCCGCGGTACAGCTTGCTTACGGCACACGCCGTGCATCGCGCGTGACCAAGCCCCAGGCAGGGCATTATGCTAAAGCCGGCGTTGAAGCTGGTAGCATCCTGAAGGAATTCCGCCTCGATCCCGCAGCGATTGCTGACCTCACCGCAGGTTCAGTTATTACTGTGGAAAGCGTTTTCGAAGCCGGACAAAAAGTAGACGTTACAGGCACCTCTATTGGTAAAGGCTTTGCCGGAACCATTAAGCGCCATAACTTTGCTGGTCAGCGTGCAAGTCACGGTAACTCAATCTCTCACCGTGTACCTGGCTCTATTGGTCAGGCACAGGACCCTGGTCGCGTTTTCAAAGGTAAGAAAATGGCAGGCCATATGGGTGCAGAGACTTGCAC